>NZ_JAUEYW010000001.1:0-813363 GCF_032489875.1 Bradyrhizobium sp. SZCCHNR1015 | reverse complement strand
TTGTCGTCGATGCCGATCTCGTCGTGGCCGAGCAGCTCGGCCCAGATCGCGGCAAGCGCCTGCTCGGTGGCGGAGCGTGGCGCGCGATGGGGTGTCTCGGACGCAGCAGCGAGATCGGGCTCGGGCAGCGCCTTGCGGTCGAGCTTGCCGTTGGGGGTGAGCGGCAGCGCATCGAGCGTGACGAACAACGCCGGCACCATGTAGTCCGGCAGCAGGCTGCCGAGATGGCTGCGCAGCTCTGCGATGGACGGCGCAACGCCGTCGCGGCCGACGACGTAGGCGACGAGGCGCCGCCCTTGCGGATGCTCCTGCGGCACCACGGCGGTAGCAGCGACGCCGTCGTGACGGCGCAGCGCGCTCTCGACCTCGCCGGCCTCGATGCGGAAGCCGCGGATCTTGACCTGATGGTCGGCGCGTCCCAGGAACTCGAGCGTGCCGTCGGCGCGCCAGCGGGCGCGATCGCCGGTGCGATACAGCCGGGTGCCCGGCGGTCCGAATGGATCGGCGATGAAGCGCTCCGCCGTCAATCCGGGACGATTGATGTAGCCCCGTGCCAAGCCCGCGCCCGTGACATAGACTTCGCCCACGACGCCCGGCGGCAGCGGATTGAGGGCGTCATCGAGAATGACGACGGAGCGATTGGCAAGAGTGCGCCCGAGCGGAAGGGGTGACGTGATCGCGGCCACGTCAGACAGAGCATGCCGCGTGACGAAGGTCGTGGTCTCCGTCGGACCATACGCGTTGGAGACCACCGTGCGGCTGTATTCGAGCACGCGGCGCACCACATCCGGCGACACGGTCTCGCCACCCGTCAGCACCTCACTCGCCCCGTCGAAGCAGTCGGGATGCTCCTCCGCGATCGCTGCGAACAGTTGATAGGTCAGGAACAGGCGCGTGACGCCATGCTGACGGATGGCCGTGGCCAGCCGGCGCGCGTCGAATGCGCCGGTTGGTCCGATCGCGATCGTGTGGCCGTGGAGTAGCGGCACGAACAGCTCGAAGGTGCTGGCATCGAAGGCGGGATTGGAATGCAGCAGGATCGTCTGCGGTCCGTCGTCGTGCCAGACCGGGTCGTCCGCGAGCGAGAGGATGTTGCGATGGCTGATGCCGACGCCTTTGGGATGGCCGGTCGAGCCCGACGTGAACATGACATAGGCAAGATCATCGGCCGCGCCGGCGACGCCGGGATCCCGATCATCGAAGGCGTCGGGACGAGGTGAAAGAATGCCGAGGCCGCCATGGCCGGCAAGCTCGGCCACGAGCGCGGGCGCGGCCAGGGCAAAGCGGGCGCCGGTCTCGCGCAGGATGAAATCGCGCCGATCCCTGGGCTGGCCCGGCTCCAGCGGAACATAGGTCGCGCCGGCCTTCAGCACCGCCAGCACGGCAATGACGAATTCGGATGAGCAGGCGAACAGCAGCGCGATCGGGTCCTGCGGCCGGACCCCGGCCGCGATCAGGTCGTGCGCGAGCGCGTTGGCGCGGCGGTCGAGATCGCGATAGGTGAGCGTATGGTCGTCGGTGCGAATGGCAATCGCGTCGGGGATGCGGCGGACCTCGGCCGCGAACCGCGTGGCAAGCGTTTCGCGCGGCGCGACCGCCGTGAGACAGGGGGGCGCGCCGGGATCATCGGCGCGCGCCAGATCGGGGGCGGCCAGCGCCAGCCGTGCCGCCGGGATTGCGGGGTCATCGGCGAGCCCGCGCAGCAGCATCTCGAACGCGCCGGCCCAATGCGCAACCGTCGTCCGGGCAAACAGATCCGGATTGAACTTGAAATTGCCGAACAGCGCCTCGTTCGCCTCATACAGCTCGAGCGCGAAATCGAACTGCCCGAGCTGCTGCGGAAACTGGTAGACGCGCGCTGCCAGCCCGCCCCACGTGCTCCAGCCGTCATCCGCCAGCGGCGCGATGAGCCCCTGGACGGCATGCTGTCCGCGCAACTGCAGGAAGTTGAAGCAAGCCTCGTAGACAGGGGTCCGCGCCGGATCGCGCTGCGTCTGCAGCCGCTGAGCGAGCACCGCGAATGGGTAGTCCTGATGCTCCGCCGCTTCGGCGGCCGCCCGTCTCGTGGCGTCGAGAAAGGCGGCGAGGCTCTGGCCGTCCACCAGGCGGGTGCGATGCACGACCGTGTTGACGAAATAGCCCACCGTCGGATCGAAGGCCGGCTGGGTGCGCCCGGCCACCACCGCGCCCAGCAGAATGTCGTCCTGCCCGCTCAACCGGTGCAGCAGCAGGCTGTAGGCGGCGAGCAGCACGACGGACAGCGTGGTCTCGTGGCGTCGCGCCAGCGCCTTGAGCCGTACAAGCAGCTCCGGCGCGATGGCGAGGTCGATCTGCTCGCCGCGCTGGCGGCGCTGCGCCGGCCGCGGATGATCGAGCGGCAGGTCGAGCACGGGAAGCTCGCCGGACAGCAGCCACTGCCAGTACGACCACAGCTGCTCGCCGCGCGCCCCGCTGAGCATCGTGCGCTGCCAGCGCACGAAATCCGCATAGCTGCGCTCCACGCGAGGGAGCTGAGGGACCTCGCCGCGGGCCCGCGCCTGATAGCTGCGTCCGATTTCGTCGAGCAGGATGACGATCGACTGGCCATCGATGACGATGTGATGAGCCAGCGGCAGCAGGACGTGATCCTCGTGTCCGCGGCTGATGAGCACCGCCCGGAACAGCGGGCCGCGCTCGAAGTCGAACGGTTCTTCGTAGGCGTCCTGCACCGCCCGATCGAGCTCAGCCGGGTCTGCGACCTGCACGTGGCGCAGCTCGGCCGCGCGCGGCGAGACGGTCTGGATCGGCGTCCCGCCACGCCAGGCGAAGGTGGCGCGCAGGGCAGGGTGGCGCTCGATCACATCCTGCATGGCCTGCCGCAGCGCTGCGACATCGACCGCACCGCGAAGCCGAATGGGAAATGCGACGTGATAGGCGGTGCTGGTGGCATCCAGCTGATGCAGGAACCACAGCGCCTGCTGCCCATACGACAGGGGATGATGAGCCGCCTCGGTCCCGCGTCGGCGCAACAGCTCGGCCGCGAGTTGCCGCTTGCGCTGGAGTTCGTCGCCGTTGCCGGCGGCCGGAGTCTCGATCGGGCTGTCCTCAGCCGGCAGGCGCTCCGATTCTGCGCGGGATGGATCCCATCGATCGTTCACGATGCGTCACGCTGCAGACGGGTCGGCGGCATCTCGCTGGCGGCGGAGACTGAGCGGCCGCATGTCGGTCCAGGCACCCTCGATGAACGCGAGGCATTCCGCTTTGCCGCCCGTCGGTCCGGTCTGCCGCCATCCAGCCGGGATGTCCTTGAATTGCGGCCAGAGCGAATACTGCTCCTCGTCGTTGACCAGCACGACGAAGACGGTGTTCTCGTCGTCGAATACATTCACCATGTCGACACCAAGGGCATAGAACGGCGTTCCCTGAACCGCGCGGTACGGGTCATGCAGATCAGCGGCCGCAGCGGGCGGCCGTGTGCAAGCGGCTTAAGCGGTCGCCGTCTCGGCGGTCGTACCCTTGCGGGTCAACCCGCGCTTGACCTGCTCCTTCATCGTCTCGAGATCGACCGACAACAGATCTCCGCCCTTTTCGAAATGATTGACGAAGACCCGGCCGATGGCCCAGGTGAGCGCCGAGGCGAATGCCGGCACGACGGCGATGCCGAGCAGCGGACCGATGAACGGAACGTAGCGGGCCGCGCGGATCGCGACGCCGGACAGCGGGCTGACCGGCACGATGCCGCCAATCAAGGCGGCCACGTACGACTTCACGGCGTTCTCGTTGAACGGAATTTCATAGACCTCGGCGAGCTCGCTGATCATCTTGATCTGAATACCTGTCAGCGCGAAAACATCGAGCAAAGGCAAAGGGATGAGTCCGGTGATGGCACCAAACCCGGCGTTGCGCTTGACGATCGCCAGCGCCTGCTTGTGATGCTCGGGGGACACGGGGGCGGGGGAAACAGCTTGGTCGCTAGCAGCCAAATTTGTCATGATGATTGATTCCCAATTATTAGTTGAAAGGTACCATCCTTCCACCTCCCTTGGAAGGGCCGTCCGCTCGCTTCTCGCGGACTGTCACCAGATAATGTCCAGGTGATTGATACGGATGTCGAGAGACCGATCAAAAGAAGCTTAGACTTATCAGGACGTAGCAACGCCGAAGGCGGCTGAGAGGTGCGGGCAATGCACAATGAGGTGCGGATTCATGGGAATCCCCTCGATTGTCCTGTGAGCATCGTCGGCGCGGCCGCATCTGGAGGTGCGGCAGCATCGGCCTGTCATGATAATATGCAACAAATTTGAAGTGGGTTGATCGATGCCTGATCGCTGGCAGCATTCGTTTGCTGATGAGTGGCTTCTTTGTTTCAAGCCGAGACCTGCGGCCCGCCGCCGGCTGGTCTGCTTCGGGCCGGCAGGAGGCGGCGCGTCATTCTATCGGCGTTGGCCCGATCTGGCGCCGCCCGATGTCGAGGTGCTGGCGGTCCAGCTTCCAGGTCGGGAGACGCGCCTTGGCGAGGAGCCGCGTCGCGACATCGTGGAGTCCGCAGCGGAGGTCGTCCGCGCGCTGCTCGCCAGGCCGGATCTGCCGACTGTGCTGTTCGGCCACAGCATGGGCGCGCTGCTGGCGCTCGAAGCGGCTCGGGGACTTCGCCGTGCGGAATATGCGCCCGAGCTCCGTCTGGCGGTCTCCGGCCGGGAATCCCCCGATCTTGCAATGCAAGATACCGGTTTCATGACGCTGGCCGATGATGAGTTTCTGATCGCCGTCGATCGCCGCTACGGCGGCATTCCGCCGGCCGTGATGGAGGTCGCGGAATTGCGCGAGCTGATCGCGCCGGCGCTGCGCGCCGATTTCGCGGCCGTGCTCGGCTATCGCATTCCATCGCCCGATCCGCTCGACATCGATCTCACCGTCATGCGCGGACGCGATGACCCGCAGACGGCGGATGAGCGGATCGCAGGATGGGATCGTGTCTCACTTCGGCCGGTTCGCCGCTGCGATTTTCCGGGCGGGCACTTCTATTTGTCTGATCGTGCTGAGGCGGTGCTGTCGGAGCTGCTGGCCGACCGCTTCGTCGCGGAGCCGTCCTGAGGCGCGGTTCGATCAGGTTGCATATTGTCCGATTGGTTTATTTGTCAGCCTTGCCGTGCCCTCTTTGCCCTGGACGCTGGTTGTGATCAAACACGTTGCAGCAGGATTCGATGTTGCCCGATGTGCCGGACGAGCTTCGTCGTGATCGCCGGCGCTGTTTTGTGGCGGAGTGCTGCGCCCGCCGTCGGCATTGGGGCCTTGAGGGATTTCAGCGTGGACAGAAGGCGGTTTGAACCTTGGACCTGATACGCTTCGTCCTCGCATCCGCGGGTCCCATCCGCTTTCGCCTGATCGCAGGCATGGTGCTGACCAGCTTCGCCATGGGCGCGCTGATGGTCGTCACCAACACGGCCACCGCGCCGGAGTCGAGCGACGGGCCGGCGCTGGAGATGGTGCTGCTGTTCCTGGTCCTGGCGGCGCTCGTGATCGGCTCGCACCGCTACTCCATGCGCATGGTCACGGCCCTCAGCGAGGCCATCCTGCGCCAGATCCGTGACAACTACGTGCTGCTGGTCCGGCGGATCGAGCTCGAGGCGCTGGAGCACACCGGCGTCGACCGGATCTATGACGTGGTCGCGCGCGAGACCATCCTGATCTCCGACGCCGCGCCGCAGATCGTCACCGGGATCATCTCGGCGATGACGTTCCTGCTGCTCGGCGCCTACATCGCCTATTTGTCGCTGTTCGCGATCATGCTGCTGGTCTTCGCCTTCGTCGTGACCGTGTATTTCTACCGCTACAGCCAGCGTGGCTCGCGGGCGGCCCTGGTCGCCGCGAGCGCGCAGGAGACGCGGTTCCTCGACCTGATGGGCCATCTGCTGCACGGCTTCAAAGAGGTGCGTCAGAACGCCGCGCGCGGTTACGACCTGGAGCAGGATCATCTGCTGCCGGCCTCGGAGCAGATCGACGTCAAGAACACGATCGCGATGGACCACATCGCCTCCGGCATGAGCATCTCCTATATCGGCTTCTACAGCCTGCTCGCCGCGGTGGTCTTCATCCTGCCGGGCTACATCAAAGAGCACCGCACGGTGCTCCAGGTGCTCTATACCGTGCTGTTCATGCTGTCGTCGCTCGACAACGTCCTGCGCTCGGCCGCGGTGCTGGCACGCGCCAACCTGTCGATGGAGCATCTCCTGGACATGGAGAAGCGGCTGCTGGCCGCCGCGCGCGAGCCCGAGCCGTCACCCGATGCCGCGCATCAGGTGTTCGAGCGGGTCGAGCTGCGCGCGATCACCTATTCGCACACCGGCCGCGACGGCAAGCCCAGCTTCACGCTCGGGCCGTGCGACCTCGTCGTTCGACCCGGGCAGATCACCTACCTGATCGGCGGCAATGGCAGCGGCAAGTCGACCCTGATGCGCCTGCTCACCGGCCTCTATGACCCCGCGGGCGGTGTCATCCTGTGGGACGGCGAGCCGGTGGACCATGCCCTGCGCGGCAAATATCGCCAGTTGTTCTCCTGTGTCTTCGCCGACTTCCATTTGTTCGATCGCTTCTACGGCGCGCGCACGATCGATCCGGCCAAGGTGAATGCCATGGTGGCCGACTTCGGACTGGCCGAGAAGACGGCGTTTCGCGACGGCGGCTTCACCCAGCTCGATCTGTCGACCGGACAGCGCAAGCGGCTGGCGCTGATCGTCGCCTTGCTCGAGGACCGGCCGATCTACCTGTTGGACGAGGTCGGCGCCGATCAGGATCCGTCGTTCCGGCACCGCTTCTATACCGAAATCCTTCCCGACTTGCGGGCTCGCGGCAAGGCCGTTATCGTCATCAGCCACGATGATCGCTATTTCTCGATGGGCGATCGCGTTCTCACGATGCGGGACGGCCGGCTCGAGCAAGCCGAGGCTTTGACATGAGCGTGGCCTATCCCGATCGCAGCCTTCGCAACTCGCCGTCTCCGCTCAGGCCGACGCGCGGCAGATTGCGCGATCGCGTTGAAGCCTATGTCGTCGGCACCATCGCCTTCGCCGGCCTGCTGGTCCTGTTGCTGTGGCGGACCGTGATCGTCGTGGTTCCCGCAGGCCATGTCGGCGTGCTTTACAGCCTGCTCGGCGGCGGCACCGTCATCAACGACGTCTATCGCGAGGGGCTGGCGCTCAAGCTGCCCTGGAACAGGATGTATCTGTTCGAGACGCGCGTCCAGTCGCTGGCGCTCGACGTCGAGGCGCTCAGCCTCGAAGGCCTGCGCGTCGACGTCAAGGCCAACCTCATCTTCCACGTCGATGCCAACTCCGCGCCCCGGCTCCTGAAGGAGGTCGGCACCGACTACGTCAATCGCCTGGTCATGCCGGTGGCACTCGGCGTCATCAGGCGCGTGATCGGCAAGTTCGACAGCCATCGCCTCTACACGCTCGACAGCGAGCTCCTGACCGGCCAGATGCTGGACGCCCTGCGCGGCGAGCCCAAGAGCACGATCCTGCTCTATGACGACATGGTCGTGACCCGGGTGATGCTTCCCGACGGGATGCGCAAGGCGATCGAGGACAAGCTGACGCAGGAGCAGTACGCCGCATCCTATGAGTTCATCCTTGCACGGGCCCGCTCGGAGGCCGAGCGCCAGCGCATCGAGGCCATCGGCCTGGAGAATTACTATGCGACGGTGTCGCGGTCGCTGTCGAAGGACGTGCTGACCTGGACCGGTATCCAGGCAACGCTGGACCTCGCCCGCTCCAACAACAGCAAGGTCGTCGTGGTCGGCGGCGGCGCCAATCAGATGCCGCTCATCCTGGGCTCGGATATCTCGTCAGGCAGCGCCACAGCGCCGAACCCCTCGATCATGGACTTCGACAGCACCAAGCTCAGCTTCCCCAAGATCCAGCAGCCGCCGCGGGACGTCCTGGAGAATCCGAGCGGCGTCGATCTGCCAGGACAGGCCCGCATGACTCCCCTCGGGTCGCCGCCGGCGCCGGTACGGCAGGGATCCCCCATTCCGGCGGCTCCGGTGCAGAATGCCCGCTAGCTCCGCGCCGCCCACCGTTTTCGCCAGCATGAGGAGCATCGCCTGATGTCTGCCTTCGTCATCATCATCTATGTGCTGCTGTGCCTGTTGAGCGGCTATTTCGGCCGCGACTCCCGCATGGGCTTCTGGGGCTGCGTGTTTCTATCGGCCATTCTCAGCCCCGTGCTGATGCTGCCGGCACTGTTCCTGCTGGGCGGTGGCCGGCGGCCAGCCTGATCCGAGTCGAACCTGCGCGGCGCGCCGCGGCCTCGGCGATCAAGGTCCTGCACCCGACGGGCAGTTGCCGCATGCGTGTCATGTCCGAACTGCCCGTCGTGCCAGTTTGTCGCGCTCCTATCACTTGCATCGTCGGGCAAATCACCTCCACATTTCCGCGCATCCCGGCTCGCTGAAGAGGGACGTTTCGCGATCGTCACGAACGTCGAGCCGGGGATGCGATGGGCGTGTCGGTCCGCAGCGTGATCTCGATTGCGCGGACGAACGGAACGATGCGACGGCGAAATCGTGTGGTCCTGGCGCCCCGAAGCTGGCGCCAAGTCGGCGGTCATGATGATCCGTCGGCGACGGGGGCAATCAAGCCGGTCCCCGGGGAGATCACGTATAAGCCGTCAAACCATCGCGCAGGGAAGGCCGGGATGTCCCAGCCGAACCTGTGGTTCCTGCCCCGTGCATTCTTTCCGCACGGGGGCCATGGGGGCGGCAGGCTCCCGGCCTTCCTTGCGCCTCTTCTCGCTGGAGAGGAGGACGAACGGAAGCAAAGCTCGGGCGAAACACGCCGCGAGATCGCGATGTCATGTGGAATCGTTCGAGATCGGTTTCGGAGCAGCCGCGTCGTGTAGAGTGGCGGCCAGCCGATCCGTGTTGGTCAGGGCCGGTCCGCAAGAGAGGCAGCGCGCGTGCAGAGTTGGCGATGAAGGCGATTGCAGAGCTGTTTGACGGTCCGGTCGTGGTTGCGGCATCGAGCCTCTCGCTGGCGGAGGATGAGCTGTTTCCCGAAGAGCGCGCGCATATCCAGGCCGCGGTCGCCAAGCGGCGCGCCGAGTTCGCGACCGCGCGGATCCTGGCGCGCAGGGCGCTGGCGTCGCTCGGAGCTTCGCCGGTCGCGCTCGTCCCAACGCCGGATCGCGCGCCGGTGTGGCCGCCGGGCTATGCGGGAAGCATCTCGCATTGCGCCGACTACTGCGCTGTTGCCGTGGCCCGAAGCAGGGATGTCCCGTCGCTTGGACTGGATGTCGAGGACCTGCGCGAGCTCGATCCGTCGATGCGCGATCTCGTGCTCACGCCGGCCGAGCGGCGATGGCTTCGCGGCCAGCCCGATGCGCTGCAGCCGATGCTGCCGATCGTGATCTTCAGCGCCAAGGAAGCCTACTACAAATGCCAGTACCCGCTCACGCGCGGCTTCCTGGATTTCCAGGATGTCGAGCTCGCGATCGCATGGCCGGCGGGCACGTTCGAGGCGCGTGTCATGAAAGAGGACTGGCCGGCCGCGGTTGCTCGTCTCGCCGGACGTTTCTTTATCGCTGACGGCCGGGTGAGCTGCGGCGTGACGCTCGCGCAGCGCTGATGGCGCGAACGCAGCCTGGGGTTGGGGCGGGCCGTTCTTGTTGCCGCTGCGCCGGAAAGCTGTGGGATCGCGATCTCAGGAAATCTCCATCCGATGAGCTGTTTACCGCAGTCGCTAAACATGATGCGCTGCGAATTGCGAGGAAATGCGCTTGACATGTTTAGTCGTTCGCAATCTACTAAACAAAATACTTAACTCGGACAATCGATCCGGGACCATGAGGAAACGCTTGCGGCTCGCGCTGTCGTTGTGACGGCGCCTCTCGCCGCGGGCCAACACCGCCGTCATCAGCGCAAAGGCAGGGGCGGCGCCAACAGGGAGGGAGTGCCAGATGAAGTTGCTGCAGACATTTGCACTGACGGCGACGGTCGCCGCCGCGACAGTGCTCGGCGCGTCCGCGCCGGCACGCGCCGAGGGAAAGACGATCACCTTGTGCTGGGCCGCCTGGGATCCGGCCAACGCGCTGGTCGAGCTGTCCAAGGACTTCACCGCCAAGACCGGCGTCAACATGAAGTTCGAGTTCGTGCCGTGGCCGAACTTCGCCGACCGCATGCTCAACGAGCTCAATTCCAAGGGCAAGCTGTGCGATCTGATGATCGGCGACTCCCAGTGGATCGGCGGCGCCGCCGAGAACGGCCAATACGTCAAGCTGAACGAGTTCTTCGACAAGGAAGGCATCAAGATCTCCGACTTCATGCCCGCCACCGTCGCCGGCTACGCCGAATGGCCAAAGGGCTCGCCGAACTACTGGGCGCTGCCGGCGATGGGCGACGCCAACGGCTGGACCTATCGCAAGGACTGGTTCGCGCGGCCGGAGATCCGCGAGGAGTTCAAGAAGAAGTTCGGCCGTGAGCTCGAGGTGCCGAAGACGCAGGAAGAGCTGAAGGACATCGCCGAGTTCTTCCAGAAGCGGGTGATCGACGGCAAGACCGTCTACGGTGCGGCGATCTTCACCGAGCGCGGCTCGGAAGGCATCACCATGGGCGTCACCAACGCGCTCTATCCGTTCGGCTTCAAGTATCAGAACCCGAAGAAGCCGTATGACATGCAGGGCTTCGTCAACTCCGACGACGCGGTGAAGGGCCTCGAATTCTACAAGGCGCTGTACAAATGCTGCACGCCGCCCGGCTATTCCAACGGCTACATGCAGGAGGGCCTGGATGCCTTCAAGTCCGGCCAGGTCGCGCTGCAGATGAACTGGTTCGCCTTCTTCCCGGGCCTCTACAAGGACCCCAATGTCGGCGGCGACAAGATCGGTTTCTTCGTCAACCCCGCGCAGAAGGAGAAGGGCTCGCAGCTCGGCGGGCAGGGCATCTCGGTGGTGGCCTATTCGCCGAACCGCGCCGAGGCATTGGCCTACATCAAGTGGTTCGCCTCGCTCGACACCCAGAAGAAGTGGTGGGCGCTCGGCGGCTACAGCTGCCACAAGGGCGTGCTCAACGATCCCAACTTCAAGAACACCGCGCCGTTCGCCGCCGACTTCCTGGTGGCGATGGACCAGGTGGTCGATTTCTGGGCCGAGCCGTCCTACGCCCAGCTCCTGCTCGCGATGCAGAAGCGCGTCCACGACTATGTCGTCGCCGACCAGGGCACCGCCAAGGGCGCGCTCGACGGCCTGATCGCCGACTGGACCAAGGTGTTCAAGGAGGACGGCAAGCTCTGATGGAAGCAGCGTCTCGCGTGCACGCGGGATGCGCCACGACGATCCCTCCGGCGAGCTTCGGCTTGCCGGGCGGACCAGCCAGTCTCACCACCAGCCAGAAGCAGCCAGTGAAGCAGCCCCTCGCATGACCGACCAGACCGGACTGAGCAGCCTCGTCGACCGCGCCGCCCTGGTGACGCCGCCCGTCGTGGCGGGGCGCGTGCGTGGCCTCTCCGAGCGGGCCATCGCCTGGCTGTTCATCACGCCGACCATGCTGCTGCTGCTCGCGATCAACATCTTCCCGCTGATCTGGACCGTCCGGCTGTCGTTCACCAACTATCGCGCCAACCGGCCCAATGCGACGGTGCTCGATGTCGGGCTCGCCAACTACCAGTCGATCCTGACCGATCCGGACGTCTGGGCCGCGATGACGGTGACCGCGCGCTTCGTGTTCTGGACCATCCTGATCCAGACCGTGCTCGGTTTCACGCTGGCTTGGCTGATCGACAAGAAGTTCCGTGGCCACGGCCTGTGGACCACCTTGATTCTGCTGCCGATGATGCTGTCGCCGGCCGTGGTCGGCAATTTCTGGACGTTCCTGTACCAGCCGCAGATCGGGCTCTTCAACTACGTCATCGCTGCCGCGACCGGCGCGCCGGCATCGTCTTTCCAGATGCTGGCGCAAGTGCCGCTCGCGCCGTGGGCCATCGTCATCGTCGACACCTGGATGTGGACGCCCTACGTGATGCTGATCTGCCTTGCCGGTCTGCGCTCGATTCCCGACTACATCTACGAAGCAGCCGAGGTCGACCGCGCCTCGCCGTGGCGGCAGTTCTGGTCGATCACCCTGCCGATGGCGCTGCCCTTCATCATGCTGGCGGTGCTGTTCCGCGGCATCGAGAACTTCAAGATGTTCGACATGGTCAACCTCCTGACCGGCGGCGGACCCGGCTCGACCACCGAGGTCGCCTCGATCACGCTCAAGCGGGAGGCCTTCGAGAAGTGGCGCACCGGCTATTCCTCGGCCTTCGCGATCATCCTGTTCGTCACCGTGTTCGGCCTCGCCAACATCTACGTCAAGGCGCTCAACCGGGTGAAAAGCCGATGACCGGTCTCGCAACCGCCCATTCCGTTGTCGATCCCTCGCCGCTGACCAAGCGGATCGCGGCGACCGTGGTGATCGCCTATGCGCTGATCACCCTGGTGCCGCTGCTGTGGATCTTCATGACCGGATTCAAGTCGCCGTCCGATGCGATCGCCTATCCGCCGAAGCTCGTCGCCGAGCCGAGCCTGGAGGGCTATTGCAACCTGTTCACGACCCGGACGCGGCAGACCCCGGACTACATGGCCAAGCTGCCGCCGGCCGCCAATCTGTGCGACCGCATCTCGCGCGGCCGCAACATGGTGGTCGCGGGTCCATCGAACTACATCCCGCGCTACGTGAACTCGCTGGTGATCGCATTCGGCTCGACCGCGCTGTCGGTCGTGCTCGGCACGCTCGCGGCCTATGCGTTCTCGCGCTTCAAGGTGCCGCTGAAGGATGATCTCCTGTTCTTCATCCTGTCGACCCGGATGATGCCGCCGATCGCGGTCGCGATCCCGATCTACCTGATGTATCGCGAGCTCGGCCTGTCCGACACGCGGCTCGGCATGATCCTGCTCTATACGTCCGTCAACATCTCGCTCGCGGTCTGGCTGCTCAAGGGATTCATGGACGAGATCCCGCGCGAATACGAGGAGGCGGCGATGGTCGACGGCTACACCCGCCTGCAGGCCTTCTTCAAGGTCGTGCTGCCGCAGGCCACCACCGGCATCGTCGCCACCGCGATCTTCTGCCTGATCTTCGCCTGGAACGAATATGCCTTCGCGGTGCTTCTGACCTCGGGCACGGCGCAGACCGCGCCGCCCTTCATTCCGATCATCATCGGCGAGGGCGGCCAGGACTGGCCGGCGGTCGCGGCGGGCACCACGCTGTTCCTGATCCCGATCGTCGTGTTCACGGTGCTGCTGAGGAAGCACCTGTTGCGCGGCATCACCTTCGGAGCGGTGCGCAAATGAGCCGGTCGATACGAAATAGGCCTGCCGATGTCGCGGCTACGCGCTGGCCGCGGGCGCTGCGGCGCGGCCCGATGGAGACGTTGGCAACGATCCTGATTGCCGCCGGCGTGTTGATGCTGCTGCAGCCGTTCGCGTTGGTGCTCTACACCTATTCCTTCATCACCACGCTCGCCGGTGTCGTGATGTTCACCATCGTCTCCAAGTTTCCGGACTGACGCCATGGCCGAGATCCGGATCGAGAATCTGTTCAAGGAGTTCGGCGGCTTTGCCGCCGTGCGCGGCACCAGCTTCGCCATCGCTGATGGTGAGTTCTTCTGCCTGCTCGGTCCGTCCGGCTGCGGCAAGACCACCACCTTGCGCATGATCGCAGGCCTGGAGCTGCCGACCTCGGGCACGATCAGGCTTGGCGGCGAGGACGTCACCTTCCGCCGTGCGCGTGAACGCGACATCGCCATGGTGTTCCAGCTGTTCGCGCTCTACCCGCATATGAACGTGCGCAGCAACATCGCCTTTCCCTTGGTCTCGATGGGCGTGCCCAAGGCGGAGATCCGGCGGCGGGTCGAGGAAGCCGCGCGCATCCTGCGCATCGACCATCTGATCGACCGTCCGGTCAGCGGGTTGTCGAGCGGCGATCGCCAGCGCGTCGCGCTCGGCCGCGCCATCGTCCGCGAGCCCAAGGCGTTCCTGATGGACGAGCCGCTCGGCGCGCTCGATGCGGAGTTCCGGCACATCATGTGCGGCGAGCTGCGCGCCTTGCACGACCGGCTCAAGGCCACCACCGTGTTCGTCACGCACGACCAGCTCGAGGCGATGTCGATGGCCGACAAGATCGCCGTGATGAATCGCGGCGTCGTGGAGCAGCTCGGAACGCCGCAGGAGATCTATGACCGTCCCGCCACCATGTTCGTTGCGGACTTCATCGGCTCGCCGGCGATGAACTTCATCCGCTTCGCGGGCCGACTTGGCGCCGGCACGAACTGCGTGCGCATCGACGGTGCCGAGATCGGCGTGCCCGAGCTGCGCGAGGATGCCGGGAGCGACGAGCTGGTTCTCGGCGTGCGGCCGGAGCAGGTGACGCTCAGCGCCGAAGGCGGGCTGCGCGGCGAGGTGTTTGGCACCGAATATCTCGGCACCACCCAGATCATCACCGTCACGACGGCGCACGGCACCGTCAAGGCACGCGCGCCCGCGGCGCTCCGCGTGGCGCGTGCGGAGCCGGTCGGGCTCAGCTTCCGCGCCGACCGGCTGTCGCTGTTCGACGCCGCCACGGGCCGTGCGGTCCGCACGGCGCTGTATGAACAGCCGGTGAGAGGAGGACGACATCATGGCTGAGACGCGGCTCAACGCCGTCAGCAAGTCGTTCGGCCCAAAGCCGGCGGTGCGGGATTTGTCGCTGACCATCCGTGATGGCGAGCTCGTGGTGCTGCTCGGGCCGACCGGTGCCGGCAAGACCACGACGCTGCGCCTGGTAGCGGGCCTCGAGCAGCCGGATCGCGGCAGCATCGCCATCGGTGGCGTCGACCAGACCAAGGCGACGCCGGCCGCGCGCGACGTCACCTTCGTGTTCCAGCAATATTCGCTCTATCCGCATCTGTCGGTGTACGACAATCTGGCTTTTCCACTGCGCTCGCCGGTGCGCAAGATTGCGGAGGCCGAGATCAAGCGCATCGTCCGTGACGTCGCGGGGATGCTGCGGATCGAGGACAAGCTCGGCAATCGCGCCACTCAGCTCTCGGGCGGCCAGATGCAGCGCGTGGCGATCGGCCGTGCCCTGGTGCGCCGGCCTGCGATTGCATTGCTCGACGAGCCGCTGTCCTCGCTCGACGCCAAGCTGCGTTCGGAGCTGCGTATCGAGCTCAAGCGCATCCAGCAGGATCTCGGCGCCACCATGCTCTACGTCACCCACGACCAGATCGAGGCGATGACGCTCGCCAACCGCATCGGCGTGATCGACCAGGGCCGTCTGGTGCAGGTCGGCAGCCCGCGGGAGGTCTATGAGGATCCGGACAATACCTATGTGGCGACCCGGCTCGGCAGCCCCGGCATCAATCTTCTGCCGCGTCGGCTGTTCCCGGATCTCGCAATGCCGGGCGACGTCGCGACGATCGGCGCGCGCACCGAGCACATGACGGTCCGGCGCGCCGAGACCCGTGCAGACGCGCGGGTGAAATGGATCGAGCATCTCGGCGATCAGAATCATCTGCATATCACGCTGCAGGACCAGACCATCGTCAGCCTGGTGGAGCCGGATACGGAATTGAAAGTCGGCGACTCCGTCGCTATCGAGTTCACCCGGCCGCTGCTGTTCGACCGGGCGGGCCAGCGGGTGAGATAGACAATGGACCAGGCGTTCAAGCGTAAGCTGATCGTGGCGATGGCGGATGCCATGATCGCCCATGCCGAGGAGCTGACCGCGCTGGATTCGGCGATCGGCGACGGCGATCACGGCCTCAATATGAAGCGTGGCTTCGAGGCCGTGCTCGCCGATGCGGACAACATTTCCGCCAAGCCCCTTCCGGAGGCCCTGAAGGCGGTCGGCATGGCGCTGGTGATGAAGGTCGGCGGCGCGTCCGGTCCGCTCTACGGCACGCTGGCGATGGGACTTGGCAAGGCGCTGCCATCAGAGCCCTCTGCCGCCGACGCGGCGGCGGCGCTCGGTCGCGCCATCGCGGACGTCAAGGCACGGGGCAAGTCCGAAGCAGGTCAGAAGACCATGCTCGACGTCTTGATCCCCGTGCAGGCGGCTTTTGCGGCCGGTGGCGACGATCTCGGTTCCCGGCTGCCCGCGATCGCCGCTGAAGCTGCCGATGCGACGGTGCCGATGCTGGCGATCCGCGGCCGCGCCTCGTTTCTCGGCGAGCGTTCGATCGGGCACATGGACCCCGGCGCGCGCTCGTCCAGCCTGCTGGTGCAGGCGATCTGCAGCGTCTTCAATGAGGCCCGAGCATGAATGAGCAGAAGAATGTCGGCATCGTCATCGTGTCGCATTCCGCCAAGGTGGCGGAGGGCGCGGCCGACATGGTCCGGCAGATGGTCGGCGACAGCGTGCCGCTCGCAGCGGTCGGCGGCAATGCCGATGGCGGGCTCGGCACCGATGTCGGCGCCATCATGGGCGCGATCGACAGGGCGTGGTCGGAGTCGGGCGTTGCGATCCTGGTCGATCTTGGCGGCGCCGAGACCAACAGCGAGATGGCGGTGGAGATGATGCCGGAGGAGCGGCGCGAGCGCATCGTGATCTGCAACGCGCCGCTGGTCGAAGGCGCGGTGATGGCGGCGACGGAGGCCTCCGGCGGCTCGCCGCTCGATGCGGTGCGCGCGACGGCCGAAGAGCTGATGGGCGGATGAGCAGGAGCCACGATGGCTGACGGTGGAGAGATCGGCATGCAGGAAGCGAAGGCGCATGCGCTGCTGACCAACGAGGTCGGGCTGCATGCGCGGCCCTCGGTCAAGCTGACCCAGCTCGCGAAGCGCTTTGCGTCGACCGTCGAAGTCGCGATCGCGGCCGACGGGCCCTGGACGGATGCCAAGAGCCCCGTGAAGATCATGCGCGTCAAGGCGGCGAAGGGCGAGACGCTGTTCCTGCGCGCCAACGGAGCCGATGCCGAGGCGGCCATCGCGGCGTTGGTCGATCTGGTCGACCGCAAGTTCGACGAGGAGTGACGATGGAGCGGCGCATCTTCGGGCGCGGGGCGTCGGACGGGTTGGCTATCGGGCCCGCCGCGATCCTGCATGCGCTGGAGGGCGCTGGCCGGAGGAAAGGGGCGATCGCCGAGGAGCATGCAGCGCTCGCCACAGCGGTCGCGCGTGCACGCGAGGCCGTGGCCGAGCTGATCGGCAGGCTCGAGGGAGACGCGGCCGAGCTGATCGGCTTTCAGCTCGCGCTGCTCGAAGACGATGCGCTGACGGAGGCGGCTTACGTTCAGATCGAGGGCGGTGTCGCTGCGGATGCGGCCTGGCGCGCGGCGATGGCGGAGGAGATCGCGGGCTACGAGTCCGCTGACGACGAGTATTTTCGTGCTCGCGCCAGCGACCTCGGCGACATCCGGGACCGCGTGCTGCGGCACTTGCTTGGCCTGCCGCAGAACGGCGAAGTACCGAAAGGGGCGATCGTCGTCGCGCATGATCTGGCGCCATCGACGTTCCTCGCCATCGATTGGACCAGCGGCGGCGGCATCGCGCTCGGCGAGGGCAGCCCGACCAGTCACGTCGCGATGCTGGCGCGCGGCCGCGGCGTGCCGATGGTGGTCGGGCTCGGCCGCGATTGGGAGACGCTGGCAGGGGATCTGCTGGTCGATGGCGGTCGCGGTGTCGTCATCGTCGATCCCAGCGCGCACATTGTCGCCGCCGCGCGGGCGGAGGACGAGACGGTCTCGCGCCGCAGGGCGGAGGCAAGGGCGCGGCAGCACGAACCGGCGCTGACGCGCGACGGCACCGTCGTCTCGGTGCTCCTCAACATCTCCGGCCCTGCCGACATGACGCTGCTTCCGGCCGCAGCCTGCGACGGCGTCGGTCTGGCACGCACCGAGTTTCTCACCGGCAATCTGCTTCACGACGAAGAGGCGCAGTATCACGCCTATGCCGAGCTCGTGCGCTGGGCCGAAGGCCGGCCGGTTACGATCCGCACGCTCGACGCCGGCGGCGACAAGCCGATTCCGGGCTACACAATCGATGGCGAGAGCAACCCGTTTCTTGGCCTGCGTGGCCTCCGCCTGTCCTTGCGTCATCCCGAGATCTTCCGCGTCCAATTGCGCGCGCTGGCCCGCGCCGCTGCGCTCGGACCGCTCAAGGTGATGTTGCCGATGGTGACCAATGCAGCGGAACTGGACGTGGCCCGTGGCCATCTCCGCGCCGTGCTCGCCGAATTGGCCGGCGGCAACGTTGCGTTCGCCGCGCCGGCCTTCGGAATGATGGTCGAGGTCCCGGCCGCTGCGCTGGCAGCGCACGACTTCGCTGCGGACTTCTTCTCGATCGGCACCAATGACCTGACCCAATATGCGACCGCTGCCTCGCGCGACGGCGCCGAGGTCGCCGACTATGCCGACGTGCTGCATCCCGGGGTGCTGGCGATGATCGCCCATGTCGCGCGCGCTGGTCGCGCACGGGGCGTGGACGTCTCGATCTGCGGCGACGCCGCCGGTGATGTCAGAGCGATTCCCGCCTTGCTCGAGGTCGGTATCCGCGCGCTGTCGGTGTCGCCTGGCCTGCTGCCGCTGGTGAAGGCCGCGATCCGCGAACTCGATCTCGCCAAGTCAGTAGAGGGCGCATGAGCGAGCCGGATGCATCGGGGGCCGCAAGCCCGCTTGCCGAGTACAAGGCGATCCTGCGCGCGGTCATCGACAGCCGTCCCTCCGGCACGCGGCAGCGGCTGGCGGAGGCAATCGGCAAGAACCGCAGCTTCATCTCGCAGATCGTCAATCCGGCCTATGCGACGCCGATCCCGCTGCAGCATCTCGAGACCATCTTCCACATCTGTCACTTCTCGCCGCATGAGCAGCAGGCGTTTCTGACCGCCTACCGCGCCGCGCATCCGGGCCGGCTGGACGAGGCCGAGGCGCAGCGGCCGATGCGGCGTCTGGTGGTCGAGCTGCCGGACTTTGGCGACCCCGCGCTCAACGCTCATGCCGACCGCATCATCACCGGCGTCGCGCGCGGCATCACCGCGCTGATCTCAGCCAACGAAAACCAGGACGAATCCGAGCCGGGAGGGAAGCCATGAAGAAGCTGATCAACGCCGTCGACGACGTGCTGACCGAGAGCCTGCAGGGATTTGCCGCCGTGCATGGCGACATCGTCACGCTTGGTGAGGACAACAAGTTCGTACGCCGCAAGAGCCTCAAGCCGGGCAAGGTTGCATTGATCTCCGGCGGCGGCTCCGGCCACGAGCCGCTGCATGCCGGCTTCGTCGGGCCGGGCATGCTCGATGCCGCCTGTCCAGGCCAGGTCTTCACCTCGCCGACACCGGACCAGATGCTCGCGGCCGCGCAGGCCGTGGACACCGGCGCGGGCGCGCTGTTCATCGTCAAGAACTACGAAGGCGACGTGATGAATTTCGCGATGGCCGCGGAGATGATGGAGGGCAAGGTCGCGACCGTGATCACCGACGACGACGTCGCGGTCGAGACCTCGACCTATTCGACCGGCCGCCGCGGCGTTGCCGGTACGCTGGTCGTGGAGAAGATGCTGGGGGCTGCGGCCGAGCGGGACAGCGATCTCGACGCGCTGAAGGCGCTCGGTGACGACGTCAACAGGCGCACCCGATCGATGGGCGTGGCGCTGACGTCCTGCACGGTGCCGGCCGCCGGCAGGCCGACCTTCACGCTCGGCGAGGACGAGATGGAGATGGGCGTCGGCATCCATGGCGAGCCCGGCCGCCGCCGGGTCAAGCTGGCCTCCGCGGACGCCATCGCCGAGGAGATGATGGGCGCGATCCTAACCGATCTCGCAGCGAAGCCGGGAACGCCGTGCCTGCTGCTGGTCAACGGCTTCGGGGCCACGCCGGCGATGGAGTTGTACGTGATGGCCCATGCGGCGCGGCGCATCCTGGATGGGCGCGGGCTCGCCATCGCGCGTGGGCTCGTCGGCTCCTACGTCACGTCGCTCGACATGGCCGGCTGCTCGCTCACGGTGACTGCGCTCGATGATGCGTCGCTGGCGCTGTGGGACGCGCCGGTGCACACCGCGGCGCTGCGCTGGGGCTGCTGACGCGATGCGTGTTCAGCGGATCTCGTTCGAGTAGTAGTGCTGCGCCGTCGTGGCGCGGTGCTGGCTGAGGATCGCCAGCGCGCCGGTCTGGTCGTAGGCTTCCTCGTCGATCACGAGCACGGCGCTCGGAGAGGGCAGGCCGAGCAGCTTGCGGTCCTCCTTGGTGGCGACCTCGGCTGTCACCTTCTCGCGCACCGCGGCGATCCGGATGCCATAGGCCTCGAGCAGATGGCGGTAGATCAGGGCAGGGACCTTCTTCGGCTCGCGCGCGAATCCCGCTACGCGGCTCCCAACCATCGAGATCCGCGAATGCAGCACCGGCGCGCCGGCGACGCGGCGGATGCGATGAAGATGCAGCAGCGGCTCGCCATCGGCCACCGCGAACAGCGCCGCATCGTCCCGTTCGGCGGCGCGTGTCGTCACCGACAGCACCTCGGCCTCCGAGTGCAGCAGGCTGCCGTCTGCGCCGAGCAGGCGGAAGTACTGGAAGAAGAAGCTGAGCCCATGCTGCGACGCGCGGCCCGTCACCACCGTGCCGGTCTTGCGCCGGCGCATCAGCATGCCGCCCGCGGTGAGATCGGCCAGCGCGCGGCGGATGGTGCCGACGGCGACGCCATATTGATTGGCGAGCGCGACCTCGCCGGGCAGCACCGTGCCGGGCGGCATGTCGCCGATCAGGATCGCCTCGGCGATCTGGCGCTTGACATGCTCGTAGAGCGGCACCGGAAGGGCACCCGGACCCGCGCCGACCCCGTCTGCCGCTTTGCTGGCCACAGCTGCCTTTTTCATGGAATTGACAAATGCCGCGTCGTGAATTCTATTTCTATATAGAATATAGGATTGAGCAGACCGCAAATGATTTCTGAGGGCATTCCAGCGGACCGGGGCGCGCGCAGTCTGGCCGGCGCCTTTGCCGCGATCGACGCCATGGCCGAGACGGCGGTCGAGGACCTGCGGACGATGGTGGCGGTCGACACCAGCTTTCCGCCGGGGGCCGGCTACGATGCCTTTGCCGACGTGATGGAACAGCTTGCTTCGCCGCTGGCGCTGAATTGCGAGCGCGTGATCGTTCCGGAGGAGCTGTGGCGCGCACCGGGTTCGCACGGATCGCGCACCAATCTGGTCGCACGGCGTCGCTCCGGCAAACCGGTGCTCGGGCTCTATTTCCACGTCGATACGGTGCCGCCTGCGCCAGGCTGGGCCACCGATCCGCTGCAACTGGGCCGTGACGGTGATCGTCTGATCGGACTCGGCGCAGCCGACATGAAGGGATCGATCGCGGCGGCGCTGCTCGCGCTCCGCGGCGCGCAGCAGACCGGATTGCCGCTGGCCTATGATCCGATGTTGTTGCTGTGCACCGACGAGGAGGCAGGGCTTTATCCCGGCGTGCGTTACCTTGCCGAGCAGGGCCGTCTCGAAGGTCACATCCTCAACTTCAACGGCAGCGCCATGCCGCGGATCTGGGCCGGCTGCTTCGGCCTGTTCACGCTCACGGTGCGGGTTCACGGCAAGCCGGCGCATGCCGGCGAGCAGCGCCGCGCCGGCGCCAACGCGATCGAGGCGGCGCTGCCGATCCTCAATGCGCTCGCGGCCCTCAAACCGGTCATCGCGCAGCGGACGTCGGCATTGCCGCCACCGCCGCAGGCAGCCGGACCCCTCGCGGGGAGCCTGGACATCTCAGCCATTCATGGTGGCCAGTGCGGCGGACAGATCCCTTCGCTGGTCGAGATTCTCGTATGCCGCCGCTATGCGCCCGAGGAGGACTTCGCCACCGTACGCCGCGAGATCGAGGCGGCAATCCAGCGGGCCGCCGATGTCCTCGACGTCGAGATCATCCTCACCGGCCATCTGATGCCGACATCCGATCCCGGCGGGCCGCATTGGCCGCGCTGGCAGCACGCGCTGTCGGCCGGCTTCGGCTACGCGGCGGAAGACTTCGCGCGCTGGGGGGCGTCCGGTTGCTCCGATTTCGGCTGGGTGCAGCAGGCCACGGGCGTGCAGGAGGTGCTGCTCACGGGCCTGGGAAAGCCCGATAGCCGCATTCATGCGCCGGGCGAATCCACGACGCTCGCCGACATCGTCGCATTGGCAAAGTCGGTGCTCGCCTATCTTGCAGCCGAGTTCCGTCCCGAGCTCTCTCCCGAAGCCATCACGCCTGAAAAGGACTTCGCCTGATGCCGTCCGTGACCCGTCGCCATTTTCTTGCCGGCTCCGCGCTCGTGCTTGGTGCTCTGCCGCAAGTCTCTCTCTCCGCCGAGGCGCCGAAGCGCGGGGGCGTGTTGCGGATCTCGGTCGATCAGGGCGCGGCGGTCATTCATCCGCTGCTCGCGCGTGTCAATCCGGAATACCTCATCACCGAGCTGCTCTATTCCAACCTGACCCGGTTGAAGCCGGACATGTCGGTCGAGCCGGACCTCGCCTTGTCCTGGCAGGCCGGCGCGGGGCTCACCGAGTGGACGTTCAAGCTGCGGCCCAATCTCAGCTTCCACGACGGCTCGCCGCTGACGGCGGAGGATGTCGTTTCGACCTTCAAGGCAATCCTCGATCCGAAGACCGCGTCACCCGCGCGCACCAATGTCGGCCCGATCAAGGACGTCGTCGCCGTCGATCCGTCGACCGTTCGGTTCACACTGTCGGTTGCCTTCGCCGATTTTCCGGTCGCGCTCGCCTACAACAATGCGCGCATCGTGCCTGCGAAGGTCGTTGCCGCTGATCTCGCCAGCCTTGCCACCAAGGCGAATGGTTCGGGGCCGTTCAAGCTCGTGTCCTACGAGCCGGACCGTAAGATCGTCGTCGAGCGCAACCCGGCCTATTACGATCCCGCGCGACCCTCACTCGATCGCGTCGAGATCCTCGTCTATCCCGACCGTACGGCTGAGGCGTCGGCTCTGATTTCGGGCGACATCGATCTCATGTTGTCGACCACGCCCGGCGAATATGACCGGCTCGGCAAGGCCAGTGGCGTCAAGGCGGTGCGGATTCCCTCGGGGCAGTTTCTGAACGTCAACATGGGCTGCGACCAGAAGCCCTTCAACGACGTTCGCGTGCGCCAGGCGCTGGCGCTGACCATCGATCGCGAGGCCATGGCCGGCTTCGTGGCCGGCGGCTATGGCACGCCCGGCAACGATACGCCGCTGAGCCCCGCCTACCGCTTCTATCAGGACAGCAAACTGAAGAAGCCCGATATCGCCAAGGCCAAGCAACTGCTCGCCGATGCCGGCTATCCCTCCGGGATCGACCTGACGATGGTGGCGTCCGACAAGCCGGACACGCGCACGCAGCTCGGTGTTGCGATCCGTGAGATGGCGGCGCCCGCGGGCTTCCGTATCAACGTTCAGACGATGCCGCACGCAACTTATCTCGACCAGGTCTGGAAGAAGGGCAATTTCTACGTCGGCTTCTACAACATGCAGTCGACCGCCGACGCGATCTTCAAGCTGCTCTACACTTCGGATGCGGCCTGGAATGAGACGCGCTGGAACAATGCGCGCTTCGACGAGATCGTCAACGCGGCGCGCAGCGAGACCGACGATGCCAATCGCGCCGCGCTCTATGCGCGGGCCCAGACGATGATGAGCGAGGAGGTGCCGTCGGTGATTCCGGTCTTCTTCGACATCCTGGCGGCGCAGCGCGCCTATGTGGAAGGATACCAGCTGCATCCGCGCGGGTCGGTGTTCCGGCTCGATCTCGTCTCGCTCGGCGCAGGCGCGCCCAAGCGCAGCTGAGGCGGGATCCGAGCGGTGTCATTCGCCTGGCTGCTGCGGCGGCTGCTCCTGATGGCCTACACGGTCATCATCGTCAGCGTGCTGGTGTTCGCCATCACGCAGGCGCTGCCGGCTGATGCCGCGCAGACGCTGCTTGGCGAGAACGCCTCGCCGGAGGCGCTGGCCGCCGTTCGCGGCCGGCTCGGGCTCGACGACCCGGTCTGGCTGCAATTCGCGCATTGGGTCGCGCACGCGGCCATCGGCAATTTCGGCGTCTCCATGCGCACCGGCCTGCCGGTCGCGCCGGAGATGCTGACGGCGCTGTCTCGCTCGCTGCTGCTGGCAGCCGGCGCACTCGTCGTCACCCTTCTGATCGCGGTCCCGCTCGGAATCTTCGCGGCGCTCCGCAGGGGGCGGCCGGCGGATACGGCCACCAGCGTGGTCGCCTATCTCGGGGTCTCCCTGCCGGAGTTCGTCACCGCAACCGTGCTCGCGCTGCTGCTGACCGACATCCTGCCATGGCTGCCGGCGACCGGCTACGTGTCGCCGCTGGAGGATACCGGGCTGGCGCTCCGCCACCTGATCCTTCCGGTCCTGACGGTGTCGGTCATTCTCGTCGCGCATGTGATGCGCATGATGCGGTCGGAGACGCTGGACGTGCTGCAGTCCGACTACGTCCGCGCGGCGCGGCTGAAGGGCCTGCCCGAGCGGACGGTGCTGGTGCGGCACGTGATGCGCAACGCGCTGCTGCCGGTCATCACCATCGTCGCGCTCGACGTCGGCTATCTCTTGGGCGGCATCATCGTCATCGAGGAGATCTTCGCCATTCCCGGCATCGGCCGCGCATTGATGATCGCCATCACCACACGCGATCTGCCGTCGACCCAGGCCGGCGCGATGATCATGGCGGTCACCTATGCCATCACCAACACGCTGGCGGACGTCGTCTACGCGCTGCTCGACAGGCGGATCAGCTATGACTGAACTGCTCGGCCGCATGATCCGGAAGCCGCAGGGCGCGATCAGCGTGACGCTGCTCGTTGGGCTCGCCGTCGTCTGCATTCTCGGCCCGTGGCTCGCGCCCTATGGGGCGGAGAAGATGGATTTTCTCGGCCGCTTCCGCGCACCGGGATGGCAGAACTGGCTGGGGGCCGACCAGTTCGGCCGCGACGTGCTGAGCCGCCTGTTGTCCGGAGCGCGCGCCACCGTTCCGATGGCGCTGGCGGCGACGCTCGCCGGCAGTGCGATGGGCGCCGTGATCGGCGTCGCATCGGCCTATCTCGGCGGCAAGGCCGACGAATTCATCATGCGCACCAACGATGCGGTGATGGCCATTCCGGGTCTTCTGATGGCGCTGCTGCTGGTCAGCACGCTGGGCAATGGGGCTATCAACGCGGTGATCGCGATTGCCTTTGCGTTTGCGCCGGGCATGGCGCGGGTCACGCGCTCCGTAGCGCTTGCGGTACGCAATCAGGACTACGTCAAGGCTGCCATCGCGCGCGGCGAGGCGGCCTCGCAGATCATTTTCCGCGAGATGCTTCCGAACGTGATGGGCCCGATCATCATCGAGGCCACCATCCGCGTGTCATTCGCGGTGATGCTGTTCGCGACGCTCAGCTTCCTTGGCCTGGGTGCGCAGCCGCCGGCGTCGGAATGGGGGCTCATGGTCGCCGATGCGCGCCAATACATGCACCGGGCGCCATGGCTCCTGATCGCGCCCTCGGCCGCGATCGCGCTGTCGGCGATCGCCTTCAATCTCGTCGGCGATGCCCTGCGCGACGCGCTGAATCCGCGGGACGATCGATGAAGCCGGCGCTCGCCATCACCAATTACGGGCTGGACTATGTCACCTCGGCGGGCGCCGTCGAGGTGCTGCGCGACGTGTCACTCGAGATCGCGCCCGGCGAGGTGCTCGGCCTCGTCGGCGAATCCGGCTCCGGCAAGAGCTCGCTGGCCTGGGCGTTGATGCGGCATCTGCCGGCCAATGCCCTGGAAGTCTCGGGTTCGCTGCGTCTGGGCGACCTCGACCTGCGGTCCCTCAGCCCGAAGCGACTGACCGCGGTCCGTGGCCGCCGCATCGGCATGGTGTTCCAAGACCCGTCGACAGCGCTCAATCCGACCTTGACCATCGGCCGTCAGATCACCGAGGCGCTGATGCGTCATCGCGATTTGAATGCGCGGGCCGCCAGGGATCTCGCGATCGATCTGCTCGGCCATGTCGAGCTCCGCAATCCCGCGGCGTTGCTGCGGCGCTATCCGCACGAGATCTCGGGCGGAGAGAAGCAGCGTGTGATCATCGCGACGGCCTTCGGCTGCCGGCCCGATGTCATCCTGTTCGATGAGCCCACGACGGCGCTCGACGTCATCACCGGCGCCCGCATCATCGAGCTGTTTGCGCGGTTGCGGGCGGAGACCGGTGTCGCTGCGCTCTACATCTCGCACGATCTCGCGATGATGACCCGCGTCGCCGATCGCGTCGCAGTCATCCAACACGGCCGCATCGTCGAGCAGGCGCCCGCGTCCGATATCTTCCGCACGCCGCGGCACGACTACACCAAGGCGCTCATCGCCGCGGTGCCGCGTCCGGAACGGCGGCTCGTGAACGATCAGCCGGGCGCGGCCCTGGTGCTCGACGCACGCGGCATTGAGGTTCACTACGGCCGAGGCGGGCTGTTCCGTGCGGCGCCGCCGCCGGCGACCAAGGCCGTCGACGTCCACGTCCGCGCCGGCGAAATCGTCGGCCTCGTCGGTGAATCCGGTTCGGGAAAGTCGTCAGTCGCTCGCGCCCTCACCGGGCTCGCCCGCTTCGACGGCACGATCAGCTTCGACGGCCGGACGCTGCGCGGGGCTGGCGACATGGACCGGGCCTATCGTCGCGATGTTCAGATCGTGTTCCAGCACCCGGATTCCTCGCTCAATCCGCGCCATCGGATCGGTGAGATCCTGTCGCGTCCCCTGAAACTCTATGGCGGCGACGTCGCCGCCGTGCCGCGGCTCCTGGAGCAGGTGCGACTGCCGGCCTCCTATGCGATGCGCTGGCCGCACCAGCTCTCCGGTGGCGAGAAGCAGCGCGTCGCGATCGCGCGCGCGTTTGCGGCACGGCCGCGGCTCGTGATCTGCGACGAGATCACGGCGCCGCTCGACGTCTCCGTCCAGGCCCGGATCATCGAGCTGCTGCTGGCGTTGCGCGCCGAGACCGGCGCGGCCTATCTGTTCATTACCCACGACCTCAATCTGATCCGGCAGATCGCGCACCGCATCGTCGTGATGCGTCATGGCCAGCTCGTCGACAGCCGCGACGTTGATGCTTTCGGCGCCGAAGACGTTCACCCTTACACTCGCGAGCTGATGGCGGCCTCGCCAGCGCCGGTTGGCTGACCGCAAGGATTGACCCGATGGACCGCAACGACCTGCTCGCCCGCATCGATATTCCCGCCTCGCTCGCGCTGCTGTCGCGCATGGTACAGCACAAGAGCTATTCGAAGACCGAGGGCGAGAAGCAGCTCGCGGCCTTCATGGCCGAACAGATGAGCGCGATCGGCCTGGATGCCGGCCTCGCTCCGTTCGGGGCCGAGGGCCGGGTCAACGCGGTCGGCCGCTGGCACGGCACCGGCGGCGGCAAGAGCCTGCTCTTCAACGGCCATGTCGATACAAATCCGGTGACCGAGGGCTGGACCGTCGATCCCTGGGCGGGGAAGGTCGACGACGACTTCATCTACGGCATCGGCGTGTCAAATATGAAGGCCGGCGATGCCGCCTATTTCTGCGCAGTCAAGACGCTGATCGAGGCCGGCGTGAAGCTGCGGGGCGATGTCATCCTGACCTATGTGGTCGGCGAGCTGCAGGGTGGAGTCGGCACCTATTCGCTGCTGGAGCAGGGGCTGCGCGCCGACTATTTCATCAATTCGGAGCCGACCGACCTCAAGGCGATGACGATGCATGCCGCGGCCTTCATGTTCATCATCGAGCTCGTCGGCAACACGCGGCATCTGTCGAAGCGCGAGGAGGCGGTGGACGCGATCACCGCCGCCTGCGATCTCATTCCGCGTCTCAACGCGATGCGGTTCTCCGGCGCGCGTTCGCCGGCACATGAGGCCATCAACCGCGTCCATGTCGGCGTCGTGCACGGCGCGCTCGGTCGTGAGTTGCACGAATGGCGCACGCCGCAGGTCGCGGATTTCGTCCGCATCAAGGGCTCCGGCCGTTACGCTCCAGGGCAGACCGAGCAGGGCGCGCTCGCGGACATGCGGCGCGAGCTCGATGCGCTGGAGGGGCGTTTTCCCGGCCTGAAGGCCCATCTGATGTCGGAGGACCGCGCCGGCGTGCCGACCATGCCGCCGTTCGAGGTCGCGCCGGACAGCCCGATCGTCCGTGCCGTCAACAATGCCTATCGCGTCGTGCGTGGCGCCTCCCAGCCGACCGGCCCGGTGGCGCCGAGCTGCTTCTACGGCACCGATGCCGGCCATCTCTATACGTATGGCGGCATGGAGGGCATCGTCTGCGGGCCGGGCGGCCGCTACAACACGATGCCGGACGAGCGCGTCGACATTCCCGACTATCTCGACATGATCCGCATCTACATGCTGGCCATTCTCGATATCTGCGACTGAACCTGCGCTCAGGCGGCGGCTGCCTGTTGCTGGAATTGCTCGAACGCCGCAATCGCATCGGCGGCATACATCAACGACGGTCCGCCGCCCATGTAGATCGCCATGCCGAGCGTCTCCTCGACCTCCTGCCGGCTTGCACCGAGACGGACGAGCGCCTCCGCGTGGAAGCCGATGCAGCCGTCGCACCGGACGGCGACCCCGATCGCCAGCGCGATCAGCTCTTTGGTCTTCTTGTCGAGCGCGCCATCAGCGGCGGCGGCCCTCGCCAATGCAGAGAAGCCCTGCATCACGTCCGGAATGTCCTTGCGCAGCGTCTTCAGGTTACCCGAGATGTCCTTGCAGATCTCGCTGTACAGTTTGGTCATGATAGCTCCTACGACATCTTCGTGGTGGGTTTGCCGGGCTCGCGCAGCGCGATGTAGATCGCGGGGATCACGAGCACGGTGAGCAGGGTGGAGGAGGCCAGACCGAACAGCAGCGAGATCGCCAGACCCTGGAAGATCGGATCGAGCAGGATCGTCGCAGCACCGATCATCGCCGCCAGCGCCGTCAGCAGGATCGGCTTGAAGCGCACGGCGCCGGCCTCCAACACGACGTCGCGCAGGGTCTTGCCCTCGCCGCCGCTGTGGCGGATGAAGTCGACCAGCAGGATCGAGTTGCGGACGATGATGCCGGCCAGCGCAATGAAGCCGATCATCGACGTCGCGGTGAACGGCGCGCCCAGCAACCAGTGGCCGAGCAGGATGCCGATCAGTGTCAGCGGGATCGGCGTCAGGATCACCAGCGGGAGCCGGAAGCTCTTGAACTGCGCCACGACCAGAACGTAGATGCCGAGGATGGCCGCGCCGAATGCGGCGCCCATGTCGCGGAAGGTCACGTAGGTGATCTCCCATTCGCCATCCCACAGCAGCGTCGGACGGGACTCGTCCGCCGGCTGGCCGTGGAAGCCGATCACCGGCTTCGGCAGCTTGCCCCAGTCATGGGCGTCGATCCGGTCGGCGACCGCGAGCATTCCGTAGAGCGGCGCCTCGAAGCGGCCGGCGAGTTCTGCCATCACCATGTCGGCAAAGCGGCCGTCGCGGCGGAAGATCATCGGCGACCCCTCTTCCATGGTGGCCTTCACCACCTGGCCGAGTTCGACGACAGTCTTGCTGCCGGGCAACGTGTTGGCGGGCACCGGCGTCGATGCCAGGGCCTGACTCCAGCTCTTGTCGTGCTTCGGCAGACGCACGGCGATCTCGATCGGATTGCGGTCTTCGCCGCGATGCGAGTAGCCGACCGAGACGCCGCCGAACAGCGTCTGGATCGTGTCGTAGACGTCTCGCTGCTCGACACCGAAGAACTCGAGACTGTCCTGGTCGATCGACAGCCGCAGCCGCGGCCGGCGCTGGCCGATGGAATCGTCGATATCGACGATGAAGGGAACGTCGGCGAAGACCTTCTTGAGTTCGGTGGTGACGGCGCGCCGGGTCGCCGCGTCCGGACCGTAGATCTCGGCGAGCAGGGTCGCGAGCACCGGCGGCCCGGGCGGCACTTCGACCACCTTGATGCTGGTGCCGGCAGGCACAGGGATGCTCTTCAGCCGCTGCCGCAACTCGAGCGCGATGTCGTGGCTCGCGCGCTTGCGGTCGCCGCGCGCGGCGAGATTGACCTGTAGCTCGCCGAGTTCGGGCCGCTCCCGCAGATAGTAGTGCCTCACGAGACCGTTGAAGTTGAACGGCGCTGCCGTGCCGGCATAGCTCTGCACATTCGTTATCTCGGGCAGCCCATGCGCGATATCGGCGGCCGCGAACAGCGTGCGCTCGGTATCCTCCAGGCTCGCGCCTTCGGGCAGATCGACCATCACCGCGATCTCCGACTTGTTGTCGAACGGCAGCAGCTTGACGGTGACGGACTTGGTCGCGAACAGGGTCATCGACAGCAGGGTGGCGATGCCGACGCCGAGCAGGAAGATCCAGGCGGAGCGCTTGCTGGCGACGATCGGGCGCGCGACGCTGCGATAGATGCGTCCGAGACGGCCTTCGCCATGCGCGTCATGAGAGTCCGCAGAGGCGCTGGTCGACCTCGGCGCCAGCCGCAGCATCAGCCACGGCGCCACCACCATGGCGACGAAGAACGAGAACAGCATCGCCGCCGAGGCGTTGGCCGGGATCGGCGCCATGTAGGGACCCATCAGTCCCGACACGAACAGCATCGGCAGCAGGGCGGCGACCACGGTCAGGGTCGCGACAACGGTCGGATTGCCGACTTCGGCGACGGCCTCGATGGTGGCCTGCAGCCGCGGCCGGCCGTCATGCATGCCCCAATGGCGGGCGATGTTCTCGACCACGACGATGGCGTCGTCGACCAGGATGCCGATCGAGAAGATCAGCGCAAACAGGCTGACCCGGTTGATCGTGTAGCCCATCAGATTGGCGGCGAACATCGTCAGCAGGATCGTGGTCGGAATCACCACGAAAGTGACGAGGGCCTCGCGCCAGCCGATGGCGACCGCAATCAGCACGACGATCGAGATCGTGGCGAGGCCAAGATGGAACAGCAGCTCGTTGGCCTTCTCATTGGCGGTCTCGCCGTAGTCGCGCGTCACCGTGACGGCGACGTCGCTCGGAATGAGACTGGCCTTCAGCCCTTCGAGGCGCTGCGCGATGTCGTGCGACACCACCACGGCATTGGCGCCGGCGCGCTTGGCGAGCGCAAGACTTACCGCCGGCACCCGGTGCCAGTCGCCCTTGTCGTTGCGGGCGTCGTCCCAGACGCGGTGCTCGGCGAGATTGGGGCCGATGACCACGGTGGCGACGTCGCGCACATAGACGGGACGACCATCGCGCGTCGAGATCAGCAGCAGGCCGATATCCGGGATGCCCGTGAGCGTCTGGCCCGCGGCGACATTGCGCACGATGCCGCCGTCGCGAACGTCTCCGGCCAGGAACGAGCGGTTCGCGTCCTTCACCTTGGCGACGAGCTGCTGCAGGGTCACGCCGAACAGCGACAGCTTTTCCGGATCGGGCTCGACCCGGATCTGCTGGGCGCCGCCGCCGGAGATATAGGTCAGGCCGATATTGTCGACCTTGGTCAGCTCCGCCCGCAGCTTGTCGGCGAGCTCGTAGAGGTCCTTGTCGGACCAGCGCCCGGCGGCCTCCGGCTTCGGCGACAGCGTCAGCACGGTGACGGCGACGTCGTTGATGCCGCGGCCGACGATCAGCGGCTCGGGAATGCCGACGGGGATGCGGTCGAGGTTGGCGCGCAGCTTCTCGTGGACGCGCAGGATCGCGTCCTCGAACTTGGTCCCCACCAGGAACCGCGCGGTGACCATGACACGGTCGTCCTCGGTCTGGCTGTAGACGTGTTCGACGCCGTCGATCGCCTTGACGATGGTCTCCAGCGGCTTGGTCACGAGCTCGACGCCGTCGGGCGCACGCAGGCCGTCGGCGTTGACACGGATGTCGACCATCGGCACGCTGATCTGCGGCTCTTCCTCGCGCGGAATCACGACGACGGCGATGAGGCCGACCACGAGCGCCGCGAGCAGAAACAGCGGCGTCAGCGGCGAGGCGATGGTCGCCTGGGTAAGCTTGCCTGAGAGTCCGAGTTTCACGGCTGCACCAACTGGTCGCCGGCGCGCAGGCCGGACAGGATTTCAAGTCCATCGGGGAGATCGGCGCTCGGCAGAGCGCGTCCGCGCTGCACCGGAACGCTCACCTTCTGCGTCCCTTGCTGCAACTGGACATAGTCGATGCCGAACCGGGTCGTGACGTAGCGGGACGGAATCACGAAGGCGTCGCGCTGGCCGCCGGAGATCCAGACCCGCAGCCGGTCGCCGACGAAATACTGGCCGAGACCCGAGACGATCGCGTCCGCCACGACCCGGCCTTCCTCGATCTGCGGATAGACGAGGTCGATCACGCCCCATTTGTCGGAGCTGTCGCCGAACTCGGCGCCGTCGACCCGGACCTTGTCGCCGGCCTTGAGAAAGAGAGCGTGGCGCTCGGGCACGCGCAGTCGCAGCTTGAAGTTCTGCTGCGCCACCGTGACCACTGGATCGCCGGGCAGCACCACCGATCCGACGGCAACCAGCTTCTTCAAAACGCGGCCGTCATCGGGCGCCAGCACCTGGCCTTCGCTCATCTGCTGATTGACCACCGCGCGCTCGGCGGTCTTGGCCCGCAGCGAATTCTCGGCGACGTTCAGCGCGGTGCGCGTCTCGTCGAGCTTGACCCGGGGCAGGGTGCCGCGCTCGACGAGCCCCTCGGTGCGGGTGAAGTCGATCTGCGCCTGATTGGCCTGGGCCTGCAGCGCTTCGATCTGGGCGTCGAGCGATTTGATCTGCAGGGCCAGTTTGTCGTCGCCGATCAAGGCGATGGGCTGGCCGCGCTTGACCGGGTCGCCTTCGCGCACCGAAAGCTGCACGATGGTGCCGCCGATGCGGCCGCGGGCAGGGACCACGCTGATGCTCTCCACCGTCGCGAACACCGCCTTCTCGTCGGCGACCTGCCGCGGCGCCACCGTCAGCGTCTCCGCAAGGGCCGGCGCTGCCTGCCACGCCATCGCGGCGATCAAGCTCAGGACCGATAATCTGCGCATCAGCCTATTCCTGTCTGGTTTGATTCGAATTGTGAGATTGGGCGAGCCGTCCGCGGTCGGCTGCAGACATCTCACCTGGATGGGGGTTCCCGTTTGATATTGGTCAAGATGCCGGTCCGGCATCCTCATAGTCTCGGTCGCGGTCTCGGCCCGCAGTACACCTGATAGAGCGTCTTGAGGACCTCGCGGGCCGGATCGCTTGTGATCGAATAGTAGATCGTCTGCCCCTCGCGCCTGGCGGTGACCAGGCCGTCCTTGCGCAGGAGCGCCAGGTGCTGCGACACGGTCGAATCGCGCAGGCCGAGAAACTCGGCCAGTTCTCCAACCGACCGCTCGTCGTCGACCAGCTGGCAGATGATCAGGAGGCGATGGCGGTTCGACAGCGCCTTCAGGAGGTCGCTGGCCTGGTCCGCCGCCGCTTCCATGATGTCAGCATCAATTTTCATAGTTGCGTATATACAGATATTCGAATATATAGTCAAGGCCGGCGGCGGCGCCGCGGTGACATGAAGCAAGAATGAATCAAGTGCGGATGGAGGATCCCAATGGCGGAAATCGTGGTGATCGGGGCGGGGCTGAGCGGCTCGCTGATGGCTTATGAAATGTTGCCGCAACTGAGGAGGGAGGATCGCGTGACCGTTGTCTCGCAGGGGTCTTCCTATCATTTCGTGCCATCCAACCCATGGGTGGCCGTGGGCTGGCGCAAGCGCGACGAGATCGAGATCGATCTGGTTGACGTCATGCAGCGCAAGGGCATCCGTCTGCTGACGCAGGGCGCCAAGCGCGTGCATCCGGCCGAGAACCAGGTCGAGCTGACGGATGGCGGCATGGTGGCATACGATTATCTCGTCGTCGCCACCGGTCCCGAACTCGCCTTCGACGAAATCCCGGGGCTTGGACCCGATGGGCATACACAATCCGTGTGCCACGTCGACCACGCCGCTCATGCCAAGGCGGCCTTTGACAGGCTCGCCGAGAAACCCGGGCCGGTGATCGTCGGTGCGGTACAGGGCGCCTCCTGCTTCGGCCCCGCTTACGAATTCCTCTTCATCCTGGAAACCGAGCTGCGCCGGCGCAAGATGCGCGACCAGGTGCCGATGACCTTCGTGACCTCCGAGCCCTATATCGGCCATCTCGGCCTCGACGGCGTCGGCGACACCAAGGGCCTGCTGGAAAGCGAGATGCGCGAAAAGCACATCAAGTGGATCACCAGCGCGCGCGTCACCAAGGTCGAGGATGGCCGCATGTTCGTGGAGGAGGTCGCCGACGACGGCACCGTCCGCAAGACGCACGAGCTGCCGTTTGCCTATTCGATGATGCTGCCCGCCTTTCGCGGCGTGGGAGCCGTCCGCGGCATCGACAAGCTCACCAATCCCCGCGGCTTCGTCGTCGTCGACAAGCATCAGCGTAATCCGACCTTCCCTAACGTGTTTGCCATCGGCGTCTGCGTTGCGATCCCGCCGATCGGGCCGACGCCGGTGCCGGTCGGCGTGCCCAAGACCGGCTTCATGATCGAATCGATGGTGACGGCGACGGCCTTGAACATCGGGGCGCTGCTGCGCGGCCAGGAGCCAAAAGCCGAGCCGACCTGGAACGCGATCTGTCTTGCCGATTTCGGTGATTCCGGCGTCGCGTTTCTGGCCCAGCCGCAGATCCCGCCGCGCAACGTCAATTGGTCGTCGAAGGGAGAGTGGGTGCATTACGCCAAGGTCGCCTTCGAGAAGTACTTCCTGCGCAAGATGAGGCGCGGGACGCCCGAGCCGTTCTACGAGAAGTTCCTGCTCGACCGGCTCAACATCGCCAAGATCAAGGAGGTCAGGACCGGGACATGAGCAACGGTTTGCAGATCGTGTGCGGCCATTGCGGGCAGATCAACCGTCTGCCCGCGGACCGGGCGCCGACGCAGGGGAAATGCGGCAAGTGTCATACGCCGCTGTTCGGCGGCCATCCGATCGAGGTCGACCAGGCCGCGTTCGAACGTCATGTCGCGCATAGCAGTTTGCCGCTGCTCGTCGACGTCTGGGCGCCGTGGTGCGGTCCATGCCGTGCGATGGCGCCGATGTTCGCGCGCGCGGCCCAGGAGCTGGAGCCGCGTGTTCAACTCTTGAAGCTGAACTCGGACGAGGCGCCGGAGGTGTCGGCACGGTTCGGCATCTCCGGAATTCCGACCATGCTGCTGTTGCAGCAGGGGCGGGAGCTGGCGCGGATCTCGGGTGCGATGGACTCGCAACGAATCGTCGCCTGGGCACTGTCCGGCCTGCGGCAATAGCCGTACCGCCGGGCAATCACTTGCTTGATTACGCTCAAATGCAACCATGAAGGAATATGTCATGAACGTCGACAAAGCGGTTCTCACCTTCGCAGGGATCGTCGTCCTGCTCAGTCTGGCGCTGGGTTGGTACGTCAGTCCCTACTGGTTCTTGCTGGCGGCCTTTGCTGGCGTGAACATGATCCAGGCCTCGTTCACGGGCTTCTGCCCGGCAGCGATCGTCTTCAAGAAGCTGGGGCTCAAGAGCGGCAACGCGTTCTCCTGAATCGGTCGGAAGGACGGCAAGATGAAGCGGGGATATCATGGCTGACTCGGACGACACCTATATCGTCGGGCCGCTCTACAAGGCGCGCGACAAGGTCTATCCGGCGGCCGTGCACGGCCGCTTCCGGCGCATCAAGTGGACGATCCTGTGCATCACACTCGGCATCTACTACCTGCTGCCCTTCGTCCGCTGGGATCGCGGACCCGGCATGCCGAACCAGGCGGTGCTGGTCGATTTCCCGCACCGCCGGTTCTACTTCTTCTTCATCGAGCTGTGGCCGCAGGAGGTCTACTACTTCACCGGCCTGCTCATCATTGCGGCGGTCGCCCTGTTCCTGATGAACGCGGTCGCCGGCCGGCTGTGGTGCGGCTATCTCTGTCCGCAGACGGTGTGGACCGACCTGTTCTACGCCGTCGAGCGCTGGGCCGAGGGCGACCGCCGTGAGCGCATGCTCAGCGACAAGCGCGGCTGGACCTTCACCCATATCCGCCAGGCCGCACTCAAGCACTTCCTCTGGATCATGATCGGCTGGTGGACCGGCGGCGCCTGGGTGCTGTATTTCGACGATGCGCCGACCCTGGTGAAGGACCTTGCCACCTTCCAGGCGCCGTTCACCGCCTATCTCTGGATCGGCATCCTGACGGCGACGACCTATGTGTTCGCCGGTCACGCCCGCGAGCAGGTCTGCATCTATATGTGCCCGTGGCCGCGCATCCAGGCGGCGCTGACCGACGAATGGGCGCTCAACGTCACCTACAAGGGCGACCGCGGCGAACCGCGCATGTCGGTCAAGAAGGCGGAAGCCGCTCGGCTGCAGGGCGCACCCGCCGGGGACTGCATCGACTGCCACCAATGCGTAAACGTCTGCCCGACCGGCGTCGACATCCGCCACGGCATCCAGCTCGGCTGCATCCAGTGCAGCCTGTGCATCGACGCCTGCGACAGCGTGATGACCCAGATCGGCCGTCCGACCGGCCTGATCGGCTACGACACCGACATCAACGTCCAGCGCCGCAAGGAAGGCAAGCCCGAGATCTACCGGATCATCCGGCCGCGCACGATCATCTATGCGAGCTTCATCGCGATCGTCGGCGGGATCATGCTGTACTCGCTGGCGACGCGCGGCACGATGGGCATCAACGTGCTGCATGAACGTAACCCACTGTTCGTGCAGTTGTCGGATGGCGGCGTCCGTAACGACTACACGGTCCGCCTGCTCAACAAGCGCGGGCCGCGCGACTTCGTGCTGGACGTCGTGGGGCTTCCGAACGCCAAGGTGACGGTGGCCGGCGAGACGCGCGAGCAGGACGGTCGCATGGTGATCGATGTGGGCCAGGATCAGACTCGCGAGATCCGCATGTCGATCGAGGCCAAGGGGGCCGACCTTCCCTCCGCGCCGGTGGACATCGAGATCAAGATCACGGATCCGGCGACCGGGACGTCGGTCAGCAAACGCGATCACTTCGTTCCAGCGACACGATAGAGCAGTGTCGTTCGATCGCCGACCGCGAGGCATCGCCGACAGTCCGTCGGCTCATCGGGACTGATCGAGGGAGGAGCGGTCGCTCCTCCCTCGATTGCTGAGTCCGGTTGTTCCAAATCAATGCCGCCTGGAGGCCGCAGGCAGAGCATTCTCGCGTCAAGGGATCGAAAGCTTTCCTACTGGCGGAGAAGGACAGATGTTCAAGGTCGCAATTCTCATCTGGGTCATGCTGGGCACGGTGCTGGCAGGCAGCGCGGTGACGGCATTGTTGACGGTGCAGGGGCTGGTCGCGAGTCCGATGAAAGACCTGCCGTTGGCGGCGCTGGTCGGATTCGTCGTCGCCATGCCGCTATCGTATCTCGTCGCCGCGAAGATCAAGGGCGGGCGCGGCCGGACGGCGTGACGGTCGTCGACGACGGGCCGGATCATCGTAATGGTCCGGCCTGATCGTCGTGCAGCAGTCGCGGGAGTGCCAGTCTGGCGCCGTCCATGAAGAGGTCGATCGCATCACGGACGGTCTGCTCGAGATCGGATGGAACGGGTGTTTCGTAGATGAACTTTCGGATCGCGAGATAGAAGATGCGTCCGTGCAGTCCCCAGAACATCTCCGCCTCGCGGCTGCCGAGGGGGTGGGTCGCGGTGTCCGGGAGCTGCAGTTCATGCCGCAGCTCGATCGCGGCAGGCTCGATGATCTCGCGCCGGACGAGGTCGAGATAGCGGCCGGTGATGCCGAACGACTTCATGCCGGAGAACACGAAGATCCGCACCCAGTTGTATTCGAACACGCGCGCCACGTAGTCGAGATAGAAGCCGGTCAGTCGCGCCTTGAGCGGATGGCTGCGATCGCGGATCAGCGGGCCCCAGTCCTGCGACCAGCGGCTCAGATAGACCTCCTGATAGACGCGTTCGATGAGGGCTTCCTTGCTGGGGAAGTGCCGGTAGATCACCGAATGCGCGATGCCCATGCGCTTGGCGAGCTCCCGCGTCTGGCCTTCGAAGCCGCGCTCGGCGAAAAAGCGGATCGCTTCATCCACGATCAGGCGCTCGCGGTCGGCAGCGCGCATGTTGCGGCGCCTCGCCTGTGGGCGGCCGTCGGTTTTGCGCGGGCGTCCACCAATGCGGCCCTTCGTCTCAACGCTCGCTGTCTTCGGAGTCCTGGCCATGGTCTCAATCGATTGTGGCGACGAGCCTGTCTGATACCCGAAAGCAGATTTGTGACCAATCGTTCGTTTCTGGTTGACCGCACTGCCGCCGCGTGCAATTGTTTTGAGACCAGATGGTTACAAATCTGGAATTTCGGGCTGGCGAGCCCTGGCGGCGAGGAAACGGATGAAAGCGAGGGCTTTCAGCTATTTTCGTGCACACACGATCGGCGAGGCGCTCGAAGCTCATGCGAGCGCCGGCGACGATGCGCGATTCATTGCCGGTGGCCAGAGCCTGGTTCCGGCGCTGGCGTTGCGTCTCCAGGCCCCGCGAACTCTGATCGATATCAACCACATTGCAGAGCTGCGCGGCATCACGCGGGACGGCGAATGGTTGCGGATCGGCGCCTTGACCCGGCACTGCGAGATGCTGACCGATCCCTTGATTGCCGAGTTTGCCCCGCTGTTGCGTGCCGCGGCGCCGTTCGTCGCGCATCCTGCCATCCGCAATCGCGGGACCTTTGGCGGCAGCGTCGCGCTGGCCGACCCGGCCTCCGAATTTCCGGCGATGGTGCTGGCGCTCGACGCCGAGATCGAGATTGCCGGCGCGTCCGGCCTGCGCCGCGTCAAGGCCGACGACTTCTTCACCGACCTTTTTGAGACTGCGATCGCGCCCGGCGAGCTCCTCGTTGCGGTTCATGTTCCTCTCTTCAAAGCCGGTCAGCGCATCGCGTTCGATGAGCTGGCCCGCCGGCGCGGCGACTATGCACTGGTCGGTTGCGGTCTGCTCGCGACCTGCCAGGGCGATCTGATCGAGCGCCTCCGCATCGCGTTCTTCTCGGTCGGCAATATCCCGACCCGTGCGAGACGGGCGGAGGCAGTCCTCACGGGCAGCCGGATCGATGCGGCACGGATTGCGGCCGCGCAGGCCGCGCTCGACGACGATCTCGCGCCTGCTGACAGCGACGATGTTCCGGCGGCGATGCGCCTGCATCTGGCGCGCGTTCTGCTCGGCCGTCTGCTGGGACGGATCGGAGAAGCCGCATGAGCGCGCCGGTCGACATCGAGGCCGAGGAGCAGGTCCGTATTCGCCTCATCGTCAACGGCCGCAAGGTGGCGTGTGACGTCGCGCCCCGCGACACGCTGGTGGATTGTCTTCGCCAGCAGCTCGAATTGACCGGCACGCATGCCGGTTGCGAGATGGGCGCCTGCGGCGCCTGTCTGGTTCAGCTCGACGGCGCTGCCGTGCATGGTTGCCTGATGTTTGCGGTGCAGGCCGATGGTGCGCGCATCGAGACCATCGAGGGGCTCTCGGAGAGCGGCGTGATCGCCGACCTGCAAGCCGAGTTTCATCGGCGCAATGCGCTGCAATGCGGGTTCTGCACGCCGGGCATGCTGATCACCGCTCATGAGCTGTTGACCCATTCGGCACGGCCGAGTCGCGAGAGCATCCGCGACGCGCTCTCGGGCAATTTCTGCCGCTGCACCGGATACGAAGCGATCGTCGACGCCATTGCCGCGGTCGCCGCGGCACGGGCGGCAACGCCATCGCAGGGCGCGGAGGGCTCGTCGCCATGACCGTGCCGCTGACCTCGCTCGACCGTCCGAATTCCTATATCGGCCGCTCCGTCCCGCGTCCGAATGCGAAGCGGCTGCTCGCCGGACGCGGGCGCTACGTGACCGACATTCGCCTGCCGCGCATGCTGTACGCTGCCTTCCTGCGCAGCCCTTATGCTCATGCACGCATCACCGGCATCGAGGTCGATGCGGCGCGGGCGCTTGCGGGCGTTCATCTGGTCGCGACCGGCGCTGATCTGGCGAAGATCTGTACGCCATGGACCGGAACACTCGATCATTTCAAGGGCATGACGTCCGAGCCGCAGCTGCCGTTGCCGCTCGATCGCGTCGTCTGGGCCGGCCAGGCCGTGATTGCCGTGGTTGCCGAGAGCAGGGCGATCGCGGAGGATGCGCTGGAGCTGATCTCGGTCGGTTACGAGGAGCTGCCGGCGGTGGTCGATCTCGACGCCGCGCGCCAGCCGCGGACACCGCGGGTCAATCCGGCTTCCGCATCCAACGTCTGCTTCCGTACGCAGCTCGACAGCGGCGGCGTCGACGAGGCCTTCGCGTCGGCCGCGCACGTGATCGAGCAGGACTTCAGCTTCGGCCGCCATACGCCGGTGACGCTCGAGCCGCGCGCCATCATTGCGGACTATGATCCCGAGAGCGGCGCGCTGACGGTGCATCATGCGACGCAGACGCCGTATCAGTTCCAGGACCTGTATTCCCGTCACTACGGCATCCCGGAAGCCCGCGTGCGCGTAATCGCGCCGGACATCGGCGGCTCGTTCGGCATGAAGCTGCATGTCTATCACGAGGACATGGCGGTCGTCGGATTGTCGATCCTGCTCGGGCGCCCGGTCAAATACGTCGCCGATCGCATCGAGTCCTTCGTCTCGGATATTCATGCCCGCGATCACCATGTCCACGCGCGCATGGCCGTTGGTACCGACGGCAAGATCCTCGCCATGGATGTCCACGATGCCACGGCGATCGGCGCGTTCTCGACCTATCCGCGCACCAGCGTCGTCGAAGGCAACCAGGTCATCCGCCTGATCGGTGCGCCCTATGATTTCAAGTCCTATCGCACCGAGCTCGAGGTCGTATTCCAGAACAAGGTGCAGACCAGCCAGTATCGCGCGGTCGGACATCCCATCGCCTGCGCGGTCACCGAGCGCATGGTGGATCTCGCCGCTGCTCGCGTCGGGCTCGATCCATTCGCGATGCGCGCCAGGAACGTGATTGCCGACAATGCCTATCCGACGGCTTCGCCGACCGGCTACAGGTTCGAGGCGCTGTCGCACGAAGTCTGCCTGCGGCGGCTGCGCGAGATCATGGACTATGACGCGCTACGGGCCGAGCAGGCCGAGCTGCGCCGGCGCGGTATCCATCGCGGCATCGGCATCGCGACCTTCGTCGAGATTACGAACCCCAGTCCGGCCTTCTACGGCGTCGGCGGCGCGCGCATCTCGTCGCAGGATGGCGCGACCGTCAGCCTGACGCCGTCGGGCGAGGTGCGCTGCGCGATCTCCGTGACGGAGCAGGGGCAGGGCACCGAGGCGATCATCAGCCAGATCGTCGCCGAGCAGCTCGGCCTCGCCCAGGAGCACGTCAAGATCATCACCGGCGATACCGAGGTCACGCCGCATGGTGGTGCGACCTGGGCCTGCCGCGGCGCGGGCATCGGTGGCGAGACGGCACTGCAGGCCGCGCGGAAGCTCAAGGCAAACATTCTGGAGATTGCCGCGCTGGTGCTGCAGGAGCAGCCCGCCGCGCTCGACGTCGTCGATGGCCAGATCGTCAGTGCCGCGACGGGGCAGCCGCGTCTGCCGGTCGCCGAGATCGCGCGCATCGCCTATTTCCGCTCCGACACCTTGCCGCCGGGCACCCAGGCGCAACTGACGGTCAGCCATCATTTCGCGCCGCAGGGCTACCCCTTCGCCTTCACCAACGGCATTCAAGGCTGCTATCTCGAAGTCGATGTCGAGACCGGCTTCATCAGGCTGCTGAAGCACTATGTCGTCGAGGACTGCGGCCGCATCATCAATCCGATGCTGGTCGACGAGCAGTTGCGCGGCGGTGTCGTTCAGGGTCTGGGCGCGGCGCTGTTCGAGGAATGCCGTTACGGTGAGACCGGCCAGTTGCTCAACGGATCGCTGGCCGACTATCTGTTGCCGATGGCGATGGAGATGCCGGACATCACCATCGATCACGTCGAGACGCCGACGGCGGACACCATTCTCGGCGCAAAGGGCTGCGGCGAGGCCGGCACCGCCGCTGCCTCGGCCTGCGTGCTGAATGCGGTCAATGATGCGCTGATGCCCTTCGGCGCGACCATCAACACCATCCCGATCACGCCCGCGCGCGTGCTCAAGGCGCTCAACCGGTTCTAAGAAAAACGAATGAGGGAGGAGATCATGCCAAGCTACGAGACGAGGCTGCGACGCACAGGAATATCCCGCCGCACGGCGCTGATGGGGATGTCGGCCGGTGTCGCCACGCTCGCGATGCCGCGCCTGGGACGCGCCGCCGATGACACCATCCGCATCGGCTTTCCGACGCCGCTGACCGGCCCGTTCGCCGCCGAGGCCCGTGACCAGGTCAAGTGCGCCGAGCTCGCCGTGAAGCTGGTCAACGACAAGGGGGGCATCGCCGGCCGCAAGGTCGAGCTCCTGGTGCGCGATGACAAGCTCAACGCCGGCGAGGCCGCGACGCGGACGCTGGAGCTGATCGAGAAGGACAAGGTGCACGCCGTCGTCGGCGCGCTCTCCAGCGCCGTCCAGCTCGCCGTCAACGAGGTGACGCGCGCCCGCGGCGTGATCTACGTGTCGATCAGCCAGTCCGACACCATCAACGAGGCCAAGGATTTCAGCAAATACACCTTCCACGAGGCGCTGAACCCGCACATGACCACGGCGGCCGTGGCCCGCCAGACCATCAAGAAGGGCATGAAGGTCGCGCATCTCGTGGCCGACTATGCCTACGGCCATGAGATGCTGCGCGGCTTCAAGCGGGCGCAGGCCGCTGTTGGCGCCGAGAGCGTCGGCGAGATCCTGCATCCGTTCGGTGCGGCCGACTATTCGACCTTCATGCCGCGGCTGATGTCGCTGCGCCCGGACGTGCTGTGCATCAGCAATTTCGGCCGCGACCAAGCCAACGCGATCAAGCAGGCGGTCGACTTCGGCATCAAGCAGCAGATGAAGATCGTGGTGCCGGTGATCCTGCACAACCAGCGCCTCGCCGTCGGGCCCGACGTATTCGAGGGCGTCGTCGGCGGAGCCAACTATTATTGGGGTCTCGAGACCCAGAACAAGACCGCGGCCGAGTTCAACAAGGCGTTCCGGGCCGCCAATGGCGGCGCGATCCCGACCGATTACGGCGCCTATGGCTACTCGGGCGTCGGCTCGCTGCTGCAGGCGATGCAGGCCGCCGGCGGCACCGACACCGACAAGGTCGGCGCGGCACTGGAAGGACTGCAATACGACCTGACCAAGGGCCCGCAGCACTACCGCAAATGCGACCACCAGTCGGTGCAGTCGGTGCTGGTGCTGGAGTCCAAGAAGAAGTCGGCGATGGCCAACGAGAACGACCTGTTCGCGATCGTAGCCAGCGATCCCGGGGCGGACGAGATGCTGCGAAGCTGCAGCGAACTGGGTCATCCCACCTGATCCCGATCGCATGGACCTCTCGCTGATCATCATGCAGCTGTTTTCCGGCATCGCCCTTGGGGCGGTGCTGGTTATCACTGCGCTCGGTCTCACCATCGTGTTCGGCATGCTGGGTGTCGTCAATTTCGCCCACGGCGCGTTGTTCATGATCGGGGCCTATGCCGGCCTGTATGTGGCGTCGCTGACCGGCAGCTTCTGGTGGGGCTTGCTGCTCGCGCCAATTCTGGTCGGCGCATTCGGCATGCTGATCGAATACGTCCTGGTCCGTCGCCTGTATGGCCGCTCGATCGATGATCCCCTCCTGCTCACTTTCGGTCTCAGCTACATCCTGGTCGAGGGCGTGCGCATCGTATTCGGCAGCGATGGCATTCCGTTCCCGACCCCGTCGCAGTTGGTCGGCGTCGTCGATCTCGGTGTCGGCTTCTTTCCCAAATATCGTCTGTTCGTGATCGCGCTGGTGGCCGTCGTGCTGCTGGTGCTCTGGCTGATGCTGGAGAAGACCCGGGTCGGTCTGATCGTCCGGGCCGGCGCGCGTGATCCGCTGATCATGCGGGTGCTCGGGGTCGACATCGGCAAGGTGTGGCTCGCGATCTTCGGCCTTGGCGTCGGTCTCGCCGCGCTCGGCGGCGTGCTGGCGGGACCCATGCGCAGCGTCAATCCGGAGATGGGAACGCTGGTGCTGGCGGAAGCCTTCGTCGTCACCGTGATCGGCGGCCTTGGCTCGATCGTCGGTGCTGTCGTCGCCGGGCTGATGGTGGGGATCTGCATCAGCATGGTCGCGCTGTTCGCGCCCGAGATGGCGACGATCGTGATGTTCGCGCTGATGGCGGCCGTGCTGCTGGTGCGGCCGCAGGGTCTGTTCGGCCTCAAGGGGAGAGCGTGATGACGGTGCAGTCGACCGGCGAAGCACCGCCGCTTCCTCAGGCGCAGCGTCTCGTCGCGGTTCTCGCGGATCACCGCGTGCTGGTCTCGCTCATTGCGCTGGCGCTGCTGCCCTGGCTGCTGCCGTCGAAGGCGCTCGCCGTGAACGTCCTGATCTACGGCGTCGTGGTGATGGGCTACAATCTGCTGTTCGGCTACACCGGGCTGCTGTCGTTCGGCCACGCCGCCTTCTTCGGCACCGGCGCGTATCTGACCGGCATCGCCATCGGCCGCTGGGGCCTGCCCTGGTTCGCCGCGGTGCCGCTGGCGATCGCCGCGAGCACCTTGCTCGCCGCGTTGATCGGCACGATCTCGACGCGCACCCGCGGCATCTATTTCTCCATGGTCACGCTCGCGCTGGCGCAACTCGTCTACTACGTCGCGCTGCAGGCCTCCTCGTTCACCGGCGGCGAGAACGGACTGCGCGGCTTCACGGTCGATCACATCGGCCTGTTCGGCGCGCAGATCAACTTCCTCGATCCCGTGAACAAATATTACGTGCTGATGGTGCTCGCGGCGATCGCGATCTGGGTGCAGTCGCGGATCCTCAACTCGCCGTTCGGCGCCGTGATCGAGGCGATCAGGGAGAACGAGCAGCGTGCGCGGGCCTGCGGCTACGACGTCGAGCGCTGCAAGCTGATCGTATTCATGCTGTCGGGCGCGATCTCCGCCGTCGGCGGCTGCATGTCGGCGCTGCATCTGTCCATCGTTCCGCTCGACATCCTGCACTACCAGACCTCCGGCATGATCGTGATGATGGTGCTGCTCGGTGGCGCACGCAGCTTCTTCGGGCCGTTCGTCGGCGCCGCTACCTTCCTGATCCTGGAGGACGTCGTCTCGCTGTGGACGCCGCATTGGCAGATCGTCGTCGGCGCCATCTTCGTCGTGTTCGTGCTGTTCCTGCCCAAGGGCATCTGGGGCACGTTCCTCGATGTGCTGCCGATCGCGAGGCAACGCCGATGAGCACCGAGCTGCTGCGCGCCGACGGGATCGGCCGTCGTTTCGGCGCCTTCGTCGCGCTGGAAGGCATCTCGGTCGCGTTCGCGGCCGGCGAGCTGACCTCGATCATCGGCCCGAACGGGGCCGGCAAGAGCACCTTCTTCAACATTCTCTCCGGCACGCTGTCGCCGAGCAGCGGCACGTTGCGGTTCAAGGGCCGCGAGCTGAACGGCCTGCCGCAGCATCGCTTCGTGCATCAGGGCATCTCGCGCTCGTACCAGATCACCAACATCTTTCCCGATTTGTCGGTCCACGAGAATGTCCGGGTCGCCGCGCAGGCCAAGCGCGTGAGCTACGACATCTGGCGCAAGCGCGCCGATCTTGCCGAACTCGGCGAACGCGCCGATGCAGCCTTGATGGCGGTCGGCCTGATCGGCCGGCGCGGCGAGCTCGCCAAGTATCTCGCCCATGGCCAGCAGCGCGCGCTGGAGATCGCGATTGCGCTGGTCTCCGAGCCGGAGCTTCTGCTGCTCGACGAGCCGACCGCGGGCATGGGGCCGGAAGAGACCAAGGAGATGGTGGCGCTGCTGGAGCGGCTCGCGGAGAAGCGCACGGTGCTGCTGGTCGAGCACAAGATGAAGATGGTGCTCGGCTTGAGCCAGCGGGTGCTGGTGCTGCATCACGGCCGGCTGCTCGCCGATGGTCGTCCTGAGGACATCCGATCCAATCCGGACGTGCGCCGGGTCTATCTGGGACAGAGTGAGGGCTATGGCTGAGACCGCGTTGCTCGAGCTCGACAATGTCCAGGCCTGGTACGGCGCTAGCCACGTGCTGCACGGCATCTCGCTGCGCGTGAACGAGGGTGAGGTGGTGGCGCTGGTCGGCCGCAACGGCGCCGGCAAGACCACGACCTTGCGTACCGTCATGGGACTGATGCCGAAGGCCTCGGGCAGCGTGCGCTTCGCCGGCCAGGGCCTGCTGCCGCTGGCCGCGCACAAGCGCTTCCATCTCGGCCTCGCCTATGTGCCGGAGGAGCGTCGCATCGTGCCGGGCCTGTCCGTGCGCGAGAATCTGCGGCTTGGGCTGGTCGCCGCCAAGGCCGACATCGACGAGCGCGTGGCATTCGCCGAGATCGCCGAGACCTTTCCGCGATTGAACGAGCGGCTGGACCAGGAGGGCGTCACGCTGTCGGGCGGCGAGCAGCAGATGCTGGCGATCGCGCGCGCCTTGATCGCGCGGCCGCGCATGGTGCTGCTCGACGAGCCCTCCGAAGGCATCATGCCGGTGCTCGTCGAGGAGATGGGCGTGCTGTTTCGCCGGCTGCGCGACCAGGGCAAGACCTTGCTGCTGGTGGAGCAGAACGTCGAATGGGCGCTGCGGCTCGCCGATCGCGCCGTCATCATTGACCAGGGCGATGTCGTGCATGAGAGCAGCGCTGCGGCGCTGCTGGCCGACAAGGACATCCAGGATCGCTACTGCGCGGTGTGACGTTGCGCGGTTCGCCGGCATCATGACGGGTCATCTCGGCGGCAGTTACGGCAGGCGCGCAAGCCCGATGCCCGCGACCCGAGACCATCTCACGGGCTTTCTCAGCGTCAGTTCTGAGCGTCATCATGTACGATATACGCCCGCAATGGATGACCGTTTTGATGCGGAGATCGTCGTCGATCTGCACCGGCTTGCGCCGGCTGCGTCGTTGGCTATGGTCGTGCCAGGCCGGCAAAGCGAGACGAGGGAACACGTCATGGCGCGCATCCGCTGTATCACCGAGATGGGAATGGGCGTCGACGTCCACGGCCGCGACGCCACCAAGGCGGCCAGGCGGGCGGTGTCCGATGCGATCCGTCATTCCAGCCTGGGCTTCTTCCGCATGGTCGGCAAGACGCCGCAGGACATGTTCGTCGACGTCACCATCGGCGTGCCGAACCCCGAGGCGGTGGACACCACGGCCGTCGCCAAGGAGCTGCCCTATGGCACGGTCACCGTCACCGCCGTGAAGGGCGGGCTGGAGATTCCGGCCGAGGCCGGCAGCGACGCCATCATCATCGCCAATGCGGCGGTGCTGGTCCATCTCGACGATGGCAAGTGAGAGCTCGCGCCCATCTCGCTGAACGGATTGTTCTGCTGAACGGATTGTTCTGATGTGAATGTCAAACAGCCGGATATGCGATCGCGATCCCGCGGCGCGTTGCGCGCCCGGGTGATATCAGAACGATGTCCCTCTCGAGAGGAGAGGGCGCAGGGAAGACCGGGTATCCGCTGATACCCGCGGCCCCCGTGCGTGAAGAAGTGCACGGGGCAGGAACCACAGGCTCAGCCGGACATTCCGGCCTTCCCTGCGCAACGGTTTGACGGCTTATACGTGCTCTCCCCGGGGACCGGCTTGTTTGCCCCCGTCGCCAGCCGGTCATCATCTCGGCCGGCTTGACCTCAGCATCGGGAGGCCAGGACCACACGATTTCGCCGGCGCCTTCTGCCGTTCGTCCGCACGGAGAACCATGCTGCGGCAGCCTGCGCCCGTCGCATCACCGCCTCCACGTTCGTGACGATCGCGAAGCGCCCCTCATGGCGAGGCGGGACAGGCGGCGTATTTCATAAAATTCGGAAAAACGAAAGCGAAATTTTCGTGGACGCGGCGTGCGAACCTCGATCGCATTGGAAGGGCTGGTGTTTGGCGCCGAAGATCGGCTTCGTCTGGGCGCAGACGATCTCGCCCGGGCGAAGCCGGATCGCCGTGGAAGTTGCCGGCTGGCCTGCACCCGGAACGGGGCCAGGCCAGCCGATGCGCATGCTCAGCGTCTTTGGCCTTTGCCTCGGCCGGGTCCCGTCGTGTCGAGAGCCTGGCGGCAATCCGCTGAGACTTTCTCGCGGTTGGTCTCGAGGCAGGCGCGAACCTGGCCTGCGCCGTGCTGCTTGCCGGAGCAGAAGCTCTGGATGTCAGCGGCGCATTGCGTTGCCACCGGCCCGGTTCCCTGAGCGAAAGCGGGCATGGCCGCGATGGCGGCGATGACGATGGCGAGTTGCAAGGACGTCCTCATTCAAGCCTCCTTGGGGAGTGGTGTAGGCACGGTAGCGAGGTAGCGTGTGTCCTGCGTCCGTTCGTTGCGCAGGATCAAGCCGAAGGGGATCGCGCCGGAGGAACGGCTTCGCGTTCCGGGAATCGTGCCTGGAGGAAACGGCGTGACTGCCAGGAAGCTGCTCCACGATGATGATATCGCCGACATCGAGTGGCAGTACCAATACCTGCTGCGTCAGCAGCATGACCGCGATGGCTTCGATCTCCTCGAAGGCAGCCGGCACATCGGTGACGATGTCAGCGGCCCTGCGGAAGCTCACCCTCGTCGACCTGAGGCCACCGTCCTACGCTCACCCCGCCGCTCGATCGGCTCGCTCGTGCGCCCCCGCGGCTGCGCGCTGGGATGACGAGACGGGTCTCAGAAGCCGGTCCGCGCACTCAAGACAAGCTGATCTCGGTTTCGCCGTCCGGCCCGATCAGCGTCAACATTCCGGGCGTGCCCTCGCCACCGGAGAGGTCGTGATAACTGTCCAGGGCACGTCCGCTCGGAATGCCGAGAAGCTCGGCGAGGCCCGTCAACCTGTCTTCGGCAAACATGAACGGCTTGGCTGGGGACGGCGTGGGGACGGTTGCGGCAGGCCTTGTGGCCATGCGCCTTTCGATGTCGGCGAGATATTGCTCGAGGCTCGGCGGATTCGGCATCTTGGCGGCAATTATCGGATAGGCCTGGATCGCTTTCTTACGCACCGCGTCGAGGATCATCTCGTGCTCCGTTTGTCCCGATGATTGCGCCTGGTCGGCGGAATGTCGCTCGGGATGCAGCAGCCGCGACAGCTGGTCCGTCGCGTTGTCCGCCCTGCAATAGGTTGCCAGCGCCTCGGGCTCACCGCCCTCGGGCGGCAGGTTCTCGCCGGTGAAATAGCCGGGTGCCGAGTTGTAGCTGTCGCGCTGCTTGCCGTCATCGACGAGAAGATACAGCAGGATATCGCTGTCATGGACGATGAAGGCGATGACCGGCCGTTGCAGCGCGCTCGAAAGCGCGAGCGCCAGAGCCGACAGGCCCGCTTCATCTTGAAACGCGGCTTGAGGAAAAATGCTGGTCCAGGCATCGGCAGGCGAGCCACGCACATAGGCCGGAACGACGCCGAGAGACTTGAGCGCCTCGATGACCGCGCGAGGTGCGGCGTCGCGAACGTGGAGGTTGGTGATGAACGATCCCATGCTCACTGCTTCCTTCAGCTCGGCGGCGTCGATATGTCCGATTCCAAAGCGGCCGAATTTTGCGCGCGTTCGGAGCGTAAGGGCCGTGGCTCACGTGGGACAGGTTTGTCCATCGCAGGAAAATCTGGCACACCCGGTCGCTGCCCGCAACGAAATGGGGTCGTGATGCCAATTGAAGATGTCGAGTCTCTGAAGGCTGCAATTGCTGGCGGTCGCGCGCCGGAGCTTCTGCTGTTCTGGGGACACACTGCCAAGACGAGCGAGATCGGCAAGCACGTGCTCAGCCAGTGGTGGCCGGCAGCGTTCGCGCTCGACGGGCGGACCTATGCGACCGCCGAGCACTACATGATGGCGCAGAAGGCCGAGCTGTTTGGCGACCGCGAGACGCTGGACGCCATTCTCGCCGCGCCGGGTCCGTCGGAGGCGAAGAAGCTCGGACGGGAGGTGCGCGGCTTCGACGACGCGCGCTGGACCGCGCACCGGCTCGACGTCGCCGTGCGCGGCAACGCCGCGAAGTTCGGCCAGAACCCGGCGCTTGCGGAGTGGCTCCGTGCCACCGGCAACGCCGTGCTGGTCGAGGCGAGTCCAGTCGACCGCATCTGGGGTATCGGCCTCGCCGCCGATGATCCGCGGGCGCGCGATCCCGCGCGCTGGCGTGGTCTCAACCTGCTTGGCTTCGCGTTGATGACAGTTCGCGCCGCGCTCGGCTGAGCGCGACGCAACGCCTGAATCACAGCCGCGGATCGATCGGCTCGCTCTCCAAGGCCAGCACCGCGAACACGCATTCGTGCACGCGGCGCAGCGGCTCGCGGGCGACGAAGCGGGTCAGCGCCTCGTGGCCGAGCGCGAACTCGCGCAGGGCCAGGTTGCGCTTGCCCTCGAGCTTGCGCTGGCGCAGCCGGACGATGTGCTCCGGCGCATCATATTCCGGGCCGTAGATGATGCGCAGATATTCCGGCCCGCGCACCTTGAGCGCCGGCTGAATGAGGCCCTTCGGTCCGCGCGCGACGAAGTTTTTCGGCTTCACCACCATGCCTTCGCCGCCGCTTCCCGTGAGCTGCTCCCACCACGCGATGGCGTCGGCGACGGCCGTGTCGTCGGCCAGCACAACAGTGCGCCATTGCGTGCGGGTGACGACGGATGCTGATGCGGCGGCCAGCCGATCGGCGAGCGTCATGTGCCAGACGTGGTCCTGATCGAACCAGACCCGGCCCTCGCTGGCGAGCAGATGAAACGGCGCGACCTTGAGATCGTCGATGCCGCCGACCGGCCAGACATAAGGCGCCCAGGCAGCGCCATAGCGCTTGGCGCGCGCGACACGATCGCGGAAATGGTCGCCGAGCGCGGCGACATCGAGGCCACGCGCGGCGGCGCGCGCCACTGCGTCGGCTGCTGCTTCGAGGCCGGCGACCGATGACGCCGCGACCGGCGCGTACTGGCTCTCGATCAGGCTGCCGGCCTTGGCCGACCAGGGCATGATCTCGGCGTCGAGCAGCAGCCAGTCGGATTGCAGCTCCTGCCACAGGCCGGCGCTGTCGACAGCGTCACGCAGCCGTGCCAGCAGCGCCTCGGTCATCGCGGCATCGTTGAAGAAGGCGCGGCCGGTGCGGGTCCAGATCGCGCCGCTCTCGTCGCCTGCGATGCCGAAGCGGGCCCTGGCAACATCGGCGCTGTTGCATAGCGCAATGACGGCGCGCGAGCCCATGTGCTTCTCCTCGCACACGACCTCGGCAACGTTGCGGGCGCGGAAATGCGCGAACGCCTCCTCGGGCCGTTCCAGCCAACCCTCGCGCGCGCTCGTCTCCGATGGCGACATGGTCGGCGGCAGATAGACCAGCCATTGCGGCGGCAGCGCGAAGCGGCTCATCACCTCCAGCGCGGCGGCCGCGTTCTCCTCGGCCACGACCATGCGGCCGCGCAGCGTGGTGTCGATCCAGCGGCGGCCGCTCACGTCATCGATATCGAGCAGCTGATCGGCCTCGGCCTGCGCGGAGGCGCTGCCGGCGCGAGGCGCGAGCGGACGGACCGGCTCGCACCAGACGCGCTCGGCCTCGACCTCGACGAGCTCACGCTCCGGCCAGCGCAGCGCTGTCAGCCGGCCGCCGAACACGCAGCCGGTGTCGATGCACATGGTGTTGTTGACCCATTCGGCTGATCGCACCGGCGTGTGACCGTAGACCACGGTGGTCGGTCCGCGGTAGTTCGCGGCCCAGTCGGCGCGCAAGGGCAGGCCGAATTCGTCGATCTCGCCGGTGGTTTCGCCATACAGCGCGAATTCGCGCACTGCGCCGGAGCCGCGGCCGATCATCTCCTCCTTCAGCCCGGCATGCGCCACCGCGAGCCGGCCGCCGTCGAGCCAGACATGGCTGCGCAGCCCGTCGAGAAAGCCCGGCAGAGTGTCGCGGAAGCTTCGCTCCTCGCTGGCGAGCTGATCGATCGTGGCCTGCAGGCCGTGCGCGATCGTGACCTTGCGGCCCGCCAGCCAGCGCTGGAATTTGCGGTCGTGATTGCCCTGCACGGCATAGGCGGTGCCGGCCGCCACCATGCTCATGACGATGCGCAGCACATCGGGTGACTGCGGGCCGCGGTCGACGAGGTCGCCGACGAAGACGAGCTTGCGGCCCGCGGGCGACGTCACTGTGACGGCGCGTCGACCCTCTGTGTCGCTCCATGTGACCTGATAGCCGAGCTTCGCCAGCAGCGCCTGCAATTCGGCCGCGCAGCCGTGTACGTCACCGATGATGTCGAACGGTCCGGCATCGTGGCGCTTGTCCGTCCACAGCGGCTGCCGCGCAATGGTGGCGGCCTCGATGCGCGCGACGCTGTCGAGCTTCCACACCTGGCGAAAGCCCTCGCGCTGCAGCCCACCGAGACCACGGCGGATCTCCGAGACCATGCGCTGCACGACGGGGCCGCCGAAGGCGCGCTCGGGACGCGTCCTGTTTCTGTCGATGCAGACGTCGATGCCGGGATCGAACACGATCGCGACCGGCAGCGCATGCCATTTGCGCGCGAGCTCGACCCAGCCCTTCCGGTCGGCAGGGCGCACATTTGTGGCGTCGATGACGGCGAGCCTGCGGTGCTTCAGCCGCTTGCCGGCAATTTCGCGGACGATGTCGAACGCGTCGGCGGAGACGCCCTGGTCGGTCTCGTCGTCGGCGACCAGCGCGCGGCAATGGTCCGAGGAGATCACCTCGGTCGGAAGGAAATGCCTGGCGGCGAAGGTCGACTTGCCGGAGCCGGTCGAGCCGATCAGCACGACCAGCGCGAAATCGGGGATTTCGATGTTCATGGAATTGCTCAGCGAGTGAAGACGGCCATCTGCGTCGGCGCGCCATGGCTCTCGTCGTGATGGCCGATGCCGGAGAAGGCGGCCTGATAGTTGAAGGTTGCGCAGATCCGCTGCGCCCAGTCGGCAAACTCGGCGCGCGACCATTCGAAGCGATGGTCGCGGTGGCGAAACTGTCCGGCGGGCAGGCTTGGAAACAGTGCGTTGTAGTCGGCGTTCGGTGTGGTCACGATCACCGCGCGCGGCCGCGCGGCGCCGAACACCACGCGCTCGAGCATCGGCAGCCGGTCGGGATCGAGGTGCTCGATCACCTCGACCAGAACAGCGGCGTCGGCCTCCGCCCAGCGCGCGTCGCGATAGGTCAGCGAGCCGTGCAGCAAGGTGACGCGGCCCTCGGGCGGGCCACCGGGGAAGCCCAGCTTGAGCCGTTTGGCCGCGCGCTCCAGCTCGCCGGCCGCGGGATCGAGCCCGATCAGTCGTTCGACCCAGCGTTCGCGTACCAGAAGCTGCAGCAGCCGGCCTTCGCCGCAGCCGAGATCGGCGATGGTCTTGGCACCGATGGTCCGCAGCGCCTCGATGACCGCCGTCATGCGCAGGTCGTTGAGCCGGATCGGCGCCTCCAATTTGTCTTCTGTCAGGCTGCGCGCCTCGGGCTCGGCCGTCTCGTCCTGCGTCTCCGGCGCGAGCCGTGCCAGCGCCGCACGCGCGAGCACGCCGCGGTGGCGCAGATAGCGGCGCACGATCAGCTCCTTGGCAGGATGGGCGTCGAGCCAGCCTTCGCCGCGCTTGAGCAGCTTGTCGATCTCCTCGTCGCCGACCCAGTAATGCTTGGCATCGTCCATCACGGGGATCAGCACGTAGAGATGGTTGAGCAGTGCGCTGAGCCGCGCAATGCCGCGCAATGTCAGTCGCACGTAGCGGCTCATCGCATCGCCCTGTGGTCCCGCAATGGGTGCGAGTTCGACCTGCCAGCCCAACGGCTCGAACAATTGCCGCAGCACGGCTTCGCCGCCGCGCAGGGGCAGGGGTGTCACGACCGCCTCCAACGGAATGGCGCTCTCGGCGAGCGCCTGGCGCGCGCTGCTGACGCCGTTCATCGCGGTCCGGAACGCCTTGTTCAGCGCGACCGACAGGAACGACGACGCGGCATAGGGGCGGTCGTTGACATATTGATCGAGCAGCCCTTCGCCCTGACCGTTGCCACGGACGAGGCCGATCGGATCGACGTCGAGCACCAGCGCCGCCTCGCAGCGATCATTGCTGGCCTCGGGATAGAAGATCAGCGCCTTGCCATAGGTGAGCGCGAGCTCGTGCAGCCGCTCCGGATGCTTGTTGAGCAGGTAGCCGAGATCGGTGGCAGGCTGATGGGTGGTGGCGATGGACAGGTACATGAGGTCAGATACCGGATGAGGAAACAACGATCCAGTGCTTCGAAGCCAAAGTTTGGCGGTGGCCGTTCTCGCATTCGCTTTCGCATCGGCTCTGGGAGCGCTGGACAAAAGGTGCGCCATCTCCGCAGGACGACTCTTGCGGAGAACGAGGGCAGGGACGCAATTCGGCTCGAATCATCATGGAATTGACATCGCATGAGCAGAGTCATGAAAATCGCCGGGCTGCTGGTGCTGATCTGCGCCGGCTTCATGTTCTTCAACAACGCCAATCTGCAGGTGACAAAGGAGACTGGGCGGCTGCATCTCCTGGCTCATCGAGGGATGTCACAGCAGTTCGATCGCACCGGCCTGACGAGCGAAACCTGCACCGCGGCGCGGATGCTGCCGCCGACGCATGAGTATCTCGAGAACACCATCGCCTCGATGCGCGCCAGCTTTCTGGCCGGCGCCGATATCGTGGAATTCGACGTGCACCGAACCACCGATGGCCAGTTCGCGGTGTTCCATGACTGGACGCTCGACTGTCGCACCGATGGCAAGGGCGTCACGCGCGAGCATGCGATGACGGCGTTGCGGCAGCTCGACATCGGTTATGGCTACACCGCCGATGGTGGGCGCACGTTTCCATTCCGCGGAAAGGGCGTCGGCCTGATGCCGTCGCTGGACGAGGTGCTCGCAGCCTTTCCGGACAAGCCTTTCCTGATCAACGTCAAGAGCAATGATCCGGCGGAAGGCCGACTGCTGGCGGATGCTCTGGCGCGCTTGCCAGGCGCGCGACGGGCGCGACTGATGGTCTATGGCGGCGACGCACCGATCGCGACGCTCAGGGAGTCTCTGCCGGATCTCAAGGTCATGTCGCGCGGCATGCTGAAGAGCTGCCTGGTCCGTTATCTCGGCTATGGCTGGACCGGCCTGGTGCCGCCCGCGTGCCACAACATGATGGTGCTGGTCCCGATCAATGTCGCGCCGTGGCTGTGGGGCTGGCCGGATCGATTCCTCGCGCGCATGACACGCGCCGAAAGCAGCGTCTTCGTCCTCGGCTCCTATAGTGGTGAGGCGTTCTCGGCCGGGCTGGACACACCGGACGACATCGCCAGGTTGCCCAAGAACTTTACCGGCGGCGTCATGACCGACGAGATCGAAACCGTGGCGCCGCTGCTCAAGCAGACGCCTTGAAGCCAAGCAGCTCAAGTCGCCGCCGAATGTGCCTGGTTAACGGAAGACCCGGGCGCGTCTGTGACGCGTCCGGGTCGGTTGTCGTCAGTGCAGGGTCGCGCCGCGCAGAGTCTCCTCATGCGCCGCGATCCAGGCGATCACGGCCTCGGAGAAGCCGTCGACCCGCGTCCAGGGTCCGTAGCCGACCCCGTGCTGGTACGACGCCACATTGACCATGGTCCCGCGCGCCCGCGGCGACGGCACCGCATCGTGGCTCTGCTCGTCGGTGAAGACGATCAGGCGGTCTCCCTTGTGGTCGACCTCCTTGACCGCACGGCCGAGATAGGTCCCGGAATGCGGCTGCGATCCCAGGATCGCGTCGCGCAGCGCAAAGCCACGCCGCGGCGGCACCTTCACGACCTTGTCGCTGAACGTGAAGATCTCCACCTCGTCGCAGACCTCGCGGGCCAGGATCGCCAGCCCGCACGCCGCGTCCGCGCGCGTCATCTCCGACTTCGCCGACAGCGATGCGAACATCGAGCCGGAGACGTCGATCAGAAGCCGCGTGCGGCCCGGAAGCCGCGCGTAGCCCTTGATCGACCGGAGCATCGCGGCCTCGAGCTCGGGCTCGAAGTCCGGCGCATGCCGGGCCGCCGTGATGAACCGATACGGCAGGATCCTGTCCGTCCGCATCGTCTCGATCGCGGCCGCGATGATCGCCCGCGACACCCCGGCCTGCTGCATGAGCCGCAGGTTGCGCAGCAGCGCCAGCGCTCCGAGCCGCTTCTCTGAGAGCAGCCGCTCGAAGCTCGCACGCTTGTCCGCACCGGCCGACAGCGCGACCTCCCAGGTGTCGGGCGACGGCAGCCCGCCATCGACGAGCTGCTTCCACACCGCCTCCTGCGCGGCATCCCTGGGCCTGGCGTGAACCAGGAACAGGACGTCGCGGAGCCGAACCGGCCCCTCGCGGTCATACTTCGCGAGCTGATAGGCGTCGAACTTTGAAAACGCCTTCGCCAGCCCCTTCTTGACCTGCGCCGAGACCGGCTGCCGCTTGCGCTGCTGCTGCGGACCGAGAGCGTCCGCCCAGTAGATCGCGAGCAGCTCGGTCGTCTCGTCCGGCCGCTGGATGATGCGCGCCAGCGTCTCGGCGACCAGCGCACGGTGCGTGGGCAGCCGCGCCATCTCGCGGGCGACGAGCAGCGGCGCATGCCTCAGCTTCATCTCCTCGCGTGCACGGACCGCGATCTGAGCCACCTCGCGCGGCGCGACCAGCGGCACCAGCGCCTTGATGCGCTCGGCGATCGCGATCCCGTCCTCGTAGAACTGGTCCTCCCACAGCAGGCAGCTCATCAGCGTGCGCTGTAGCGCCTGCGCAGGGGCGAGCTGCCGGGACGGCGCACCCTCATGGGTGAAGGCGCGCAGGAACTTGTTGAGCCTGACCATGGTGGCCTCCTCTTGGGTTGATCTTGGTTGATGACGGGTGGAAGGGACGTCGCGCGTGATCTCGTGCGGAGACCATGCGTCACAGATGACCACGCGCCGGGAACGGGCGAATGCTGAGTTCCGCTCCACTCGCATGGAGCGGATAGTGCTCTGCCGCTGAGCTACCGGCGCATGGAACGCCGGATGGGAGTCGAACCCACGACCTCTCGATCCGCAATCGAAGTATCAGCACTCTTCACCACGGCGCGTGGAAGAAGGCGGCGCAGCAGGTCGCCGCGCCGTAACGACGTGACCGCCTGTTCGATGACGGTCACCGGTTGAGATGGATCGCGAGCCGGGAACAGGCGACGACTGAGACCCGGTCGCTGATGGACCGGACAGCGCTCTGACCTCTGAGCTACCGGCAGGACACCGGGCGGGAGTCGAACCCGCGACCTCTGGCGTGCAAGGCGAAGTAACAGTCGTCTTCACCACGGCTCGTGGATGACGTCGGCGGGGAATCGGCGATGCTGTTGCTGCCCCCCCCTTTGGGGCGCTCGGTTTCAACGAAGTAACAGACATCTTCACCACCGCCTTGGCCGCCCGGCCGTGCGTGCGGTCGAGCAGCGTTGATGGTTTGCTGGGGAACAGGCAATCACGGCGATACGACGATCGAAACGCAGGCTTGGCATCAGCCTCACCGCAACCCGCGACACACCCATCTCGCTTGACGGATTCCACGGTACGATCAATCGAAGGCGGCGCGCGGCCGCATTGGCGCGAAGGATCCGCGATCTTCACCACCAGCAGCTCCCGGCCGCGAACGGCCGGGATTCAAATAGCTTGTCTGCGGCGCTCTTCGGCGCCGCATGTTGCGAGCTCCTTGAAGCTCGCTCTGTCATCGGTGTCCGGCGTTGCCGCCTCGTTCCCTCCGACAGGCCCCGCGCGCTCGGGCACGCGCATCACCTGCGCGAGCCCCGGGATCCGGGTCTCCCGTTCCGGCTGACAGCCGGGACTTCCGTTGGTTTCGCCGTGCAGACCGCTCGCGTGAGGGCAACAAAAAACCCTCCGGAGCGGCTGGCTCGGGAGGGTCCGTGTGATGCGGACTGTTGATCTTGCCTCAAGCAAGATCGCTCCCCCGAGCATGGCGTGCGCCATCCACCGGCATGACGCCGTTGGACGTGCGGATGAAGTGTTCGTAGCCGAAGGACATCGTCTCGCTCATGTTTATCGCGGGCGCAGTCGCTCGCGAGGCCGCGGGACATACGCCGCTTTGTTGGTGCTGTCAACAGCATGGAGTCGATGTTCGTGCCGGCTGCCGCGGCCTTGATCTGCAACAACGCGCCGATGCGGAGCATGCTTATCGTCAATGCATCGAGATCGCGGCGAACAATGTGAGCGCATGGCCATGAACCGACGGCAGGTCCTGATAGGCAGCGGTGGCGCGCTTGCGGCGGCCGCACTCGGCGCCGGCACCTGGCGCGCCGCGACCGGCACGATGCGCGACTATGACGACTACAGCGTCCGGCTGCGCGCGCCGCTATCGCCCGAGATCACCGATGTCATCCGTTACGCGACACTCGCCGCCAACGGCCACAACACCCAGCCGTGGCGCTTTCGCCTCACCGGCGATGCGATAGAGATCCTGCCCGATCTGTCGCGGCGCACGGCGGTGGTCGATCCGGATGACCATCATCTGTTCGTCAGCCTCGGCTGCGCCGCCACCAATCTCGCGATCGCGGCGGCTGCAAGCGGCCGAAGGGGCGAGGTTGCCATCGATGGGCAGACGGTGCGCTACAGCTTTATGAACGCCGAGCCGCATGACGATCCGCTATTGCCTGCGATCGTCCGCAGACAGTCGACACGTGCCGACTACGACGGACGTGCCGTGCCGTCAGGCGATCTGGCGGCGTTGCAGGTGGCAGCAGCCACGCGAGGTGTCGATCTCATACTCATTGCGGACCGTACTGTGATTGCGGCCATCCGCGATCTCGTCGTCGCCGGCAATGACGCCCAGATGCGCGACGTTGCGTTCATGCGCGAGCTGAAGTCCTGGCTGCGGTTCAATCCGCGCAGCGCGATGGCAACGGGTGACGGCCTGTTTGCACCCGCGAGCGGCAATCCGTCGTTGCCGACCGCGCTCGGCGGCATCGCGTTCGACCACCTCTTCGATGCGGCGGCAGAGAACGACAAATATGCGCGCCAGATCGGCTCATCTGCCGGTCTTGCCGTGTTCGCAGCCGAGAAGGCCGATCCCTCGCACTGGATCAGGGTCGGGCAGGCGTGCCAGCGCTTCGCGCTCGAAGCGACGCGGCTGGGGCTGAAGCTCGCCTTCGTCAACCAGCCGGTCGAAGTCGCCGCGTTGCGGCCAGAGCTGGCGCGCGTGGTCGGAACGACGAGGCGGCCGGATCTCGTGCTGCGCTTCGGCTACGGGCCGGCGCTGCCGTTTGCACCGCGGCGGCGCGTTGCCGACGTGCTGGGTTCATGAGTCGTTCCTGTCAATCTTGACGGATTTGCGACTCGGTGCATTGCTTCGCTGCATGTTCGAGAACACCCGATTGGCACGCATGAGCGACGGGCATTATTGCCTGGTGCGCGACCTTGGCCTGGTCAAGGGCGGCAAGGGCATGCGCCATCACGAGGTGGTGGTGGATTTCAGCTATCGCGGCATGAAGGTGTTTGCCAGGCAGGGCGCGTCGTCGCTGATGCGCCGCGTCGCTGCCAAGCTCGCGCAGCACGACGCCACCTCGAAGCTGCCGGCGCTGCTGCGCGTGCGCCTGCGCGAGCCGCAGTAGCGTCAGCGCTTGCGCCGGAGCTTGCCGCGCTGCGCTGTCGCGATCGGTCGTTTCGGCTCGTAGGGGCTGTCCGGATTGACGTCGAGCTCGACCTCGGCGACGCAATATTGCGGCCGGCGGTGGCTGCGCCCGGAATGCCAGCGCCCCTGGCGCAGCTCGACCTCGCTCATGTCGGCGACATCGAAGCACTTGCATTGGCCGCCCGGCGGCAGGCCGCTGCTCGCGCCGCCCGCGAACTGGAACGCGAGCACGCGCTCGCGGCCGGCGGTGTGGCCGAGGATGATCGGGCAGATCGCGCGGGCGAAGCCGCCATAGATGCACAGAATCTGCTGGCGCGTGAGTATCGCCTGCATGATCAGTCGGTAGGTCGGGCTCGGCATGCTGGCCTTCTGCACGATGCAGCAACATAAGATCGCCGGCCGCGGCCAGTTCCGCATCGAACCTTGCAGCGGCGGTTCACGGGCTTAGATTGAGCTCTCAACGAGACAGCGCGAGCAAAAAGCCATCATGTCCGATCTCTCCAGCTTCCCGATCACCACGCGCTGGCCGGCGCGGCATCCCGACCGCATCCAGCTCTATTCACTGCCGACGCCGAACGGCGTGAAGGTCTCGATCATGCTGGAGGAGACGGGCCTGGCCTACGAGCCGCATGCGATCGATTTCGGCAAGGATGATCAGAAGACGCCGGAATTCCTGTCGCTCACTCCGAACGGCAAGATTCCCGCGATCATCGATCCCGACGGTCCCGGCGGCAAGCCGCTCGGCCTGTTCGAATCCGGGGCGATCCTGCAGTACCTTGCCGAGAAGACCGGGAAATTTCTCCCCGACGATCCGGCGCGGCGCTGGCAGACGATCCAGTGGGTGCATTTCCAGATGGGCGGCATCGGCCCGATGTTCGGGCAGCTCGGCTTCTTCCACAAATTCGCCGGCCGTGACTACGAGGACAAGCGGCCGTTGCAGCGCTACGTCGCGGAGAGCAGGCGGCTGCTCGGCGTACTCGACAACAGGCTCGACGGCCGGCAGTGGATTATGGACGCCGACTACACCATCGCCGACATCGCGACGCTCGGCTGGGTGCGCAACCTGATCGGGTTCTACGGCGCGCGCGACATCGTCGCCTTCGATGAGCTCAAGCACGTGCCGGCCTGGCTGGAGCGCGGCCTGGCGCGGCCGGCGGTGCAGCGCGGGCTGGAGATCCCGCAGCGGCCGTGATCGTCAGCGAGGCCGATTTCGAACGTTGCATCGCCGAACTGCTGGCCGCGCCGGCGATGCCGGGCGACACCGTGCTGCCGTCCGACAGCGTGATGTGGCGCGTGCATCGCGAGGCCGCGCTGTTTCTCGGCGCCGGCCGCGCGCTGCTGTTGCAGCTCGCCCATCCCTGGGTGGCGGCCGGCATTGCCGAGCAGTCCAGAGTGTTCGCCGATCCGCTCGGCCGTTTCCACCGCACCTTCAGCATCGTCTACACCATGGTGTTCGGCACGCGCGCGCAGGCGGTCGCGGTGGCGCGGCGGCTGTATAGGCGGCACGCCGCGGTCGATGGCGTGATGCCGGAGACGGTCGGACCGTTCGCCGCCGGCTCGCGCTATCGCGCCAACGACGTCGACGCGCTGCGCTGGGTCCATGCCACCCTGGTCGAGACCGCGATGATGTCCTACGGCCTGCTGTGTCCGCCGCTCGGCGATGCCGAGCGCGAGCAATATTGGCGCGAGGCCATGCGGTTCGCGGGCCTGTTCGGAATTCCACACGAGGCCATGCCGCCGGACTGGACGTCGTTCAAGGTCTATGCGGCCGAGATGATGGCGTCGGAGACGCTCACGGTTGGCACGGCCGCGCGCGACATCGCGCACCGCATCTTCTCGGGCGAGGCGACGTGGATCGCACCGCCGCGCTGGTTCACGGCGCTGACGGCCGAGATGCTGCCGGAGCGGCTGCGCCTTGCGTTCGCGCTGCCCTATGGCGAGCGCGAACGCCGCAGCGCGGCGCGGGCCAAGCGGTTTCTGCCACGCGCCTACGCGTTGCTGCCGGAGAGATTGCGTACCGTTGGCCCCTATCAGGAGGCGATGGCGCGCATCGAGGGGACGACGTGTCCGCCGTTCACACGGCTGCTCAACCGCGCCTGGATCGGACAGCCCAGCATGGCGAGCCCGTTCGAGCCGCGTGCGGACCGTGCGCGGAGCGGGACGCTCTGAGACCGGCGCGCTTGCGGCGCCGATGACGGATCACGGCCGTGGAGCGAGCTTGAGCGTGATGCCGCGAACCTCCTGCGGCGTCGGCGCGCGGCTGCCGCCGGGTTGGCTGATGCTGAGGCGGATCGACAGCCGTCCACCCTCGATGGCCTCCTTCGGTACCGGGAGCGCATAGGTCCCGGCCTCCGCACCAGTGCGAAGGCCGAATGGCGAGATGGTCCCGAGCGGCATCCCGGATGCGGTCGTCACCGTCACCTCCTGGCCTCGCCCCAGTGCGCCCAGGCTGATCTCGACGACCGCAGCGTCGCTCGCATCCAATGGCCGCGGCACGACCAGATCGACGGCCCTGAAGGGCTCCGCCGCCAAGGACGAGGCCGGTCGCAGCAAGGTATAGAGCAGCACGGTACAGAGCAGCACGGCGCAGGCCCGCAGCGCGGCGCGCCTGCCGTTCATCGGCGCAGCGGTCCGACCGAGAGCGCTTTCAGGGGCGGCGCGGTGCCGACGCCGCCCGAAGGCACGACGCGGATGCTCAGCGGCTGGTTGGGCGCGGCCCGCAGGGCGGAGAACGCCTCCTGCTTCGTCGGCAGCGGCACCGCGAAGGTCGCATCCATGGTCATGGCCATGCCCGGCATCATCGATCCGAAGAAGGCGATGGTGCCTGCATAATACGGGCTGTCAGCCGTGACCTTGGTGACATTGGCGGGCGCGTTCACCAGGACGTCGAACTCGCGCACGGTCGAATAGCCGCTCGGGCGGGGCAGCGTGATCTGCGCCATCAGCGGCTGCGGCCGCGTTGCCGCCAGGTGCGCTTCGAGCGCGTCGCCAGGAATCTTCACCGTGCCCGCATTGGCCTTGACCGAGCCCTGCTGCGGCTTGATCTGCGGCGCCGAGGCGACCGCGGGCGGACCCACGATGTCCTCGCCGAAACCCGGCGCATAATCGTAGTCGAAGCGATCGGTCGAGATGTAGTCGCCGGCCTTGCTGGGGCCGACATAGCCGCCCTTGCCATCGGCGTAGAACAGGAACGGCTCGTCCGAGAATGTCTTCAGGTCGGCCCCCTGCGGCAGGTAGGGTAGCTTGAGCCGCTGCTGCTTGCGTGTCCAGACATCCCAGAGCCGGTCCATGTTCGAATGATGCAGGAAGAAGATCGGATCGACCGGCGACAGGAAATTGGTCATGTTGCCATAGGGGCCGGGATCGAGCGGGCCGACACCGCCGATGTAGTTGTGGACCTTGTTGTGCGGCAGACCTTCCAAGGTCGAGAACTTGGTCGCGCCATTCGGCTGGGTGTTGTGTGAAGCGGTTTTCGAGCTGGTGAAGCTCAGATAGTTGTCGGGGTTGTAGAAGTCGGTCGGCAGAAGGCCCGCCATGATCACGAACGGCGAGACGTCGTAGGTGGTCTTAGCATCGAGCTTCGGATTGTCGCGCGACAGATAGCGTGAGGCGCAGGTGGTCGCGAATGCCTCATTGCCGGAGATGCCGGCATTGGCGGACGGCGAGAAGCCGGTGACGTCGTTCCAGAGATCGTCGATCGACTTGTAGCCGCGGATCTCGAGCTGGCCGCGCTGGTCCTTCGACAGGCCGTTCCAGTAATCCGTCAGCGCCGGCTTGATGAACGAGGTGAAGACCGCGAGATTCCCGGTGAACGGCTGATACGCCTTGTCGGTCGGCGTCAGCACGCCGTCGAACATGCCGGCAGGAATTTCCGGCAGCTCGGTCCAGTCCCAATAGGGCAGGGCGAAACTGTCGTCGCCGCTGAGCGCGCGGATCGATTGCTCGAAATAGCCGAGATAGCCGCGATGCCAGACATAGAACCACCAATTGCCGTGCGGGCAGTCCATCAGATGAATGAACGCGTTGCGGAACCAGTTCTGCGGATGGTTTGCGGGAAGCTGCAGCATGGCGGCGACGCCCTTGGCGTAGCTCGCGAGCATCTTCTGGCCTTCCGCGCTGGTGACGTTGGCGCGGCGATATTTCGCGGCGGCGTGGCCTGGTCTCGGCGAGATGACGGTGCCGGCTGCCGCCATCGCGGCCGTCGCCAGGAACGTTCGGCGGGTCTGTCGCAATCCCATGCTCATCTGAAATGAATCCTGGTTGGAAAAACGCCATGTTGCGTTCTCACGATTGCAATCTCAAGTAGCAATTCCGTGTGATGGCCGTATGATGCCGCCCGAGAGGGTTGCCGATGAACGCGCTGACGCTGCTGATCATCCGTCATGCCGAGAAGCCTGACGGCGACACGACAGGCCCGGGCCTGACCCACACGGGCAAGCCGGATTCGAAGTCGCTGGTGATCTTCGGCTGGGAGCGGGCAGGGGCCTGGACCGCGCTGTTCGGCAGCGGGCTGGGCGGCACGGACTATCCGACACCGCAGGCGGTCTATGCCGCCGATCCCGACAGCACCAAGGACGGCTCCGACCCGAGCCGCCGGCCGTACGAGACGGTGCTCGAGCTCGCGGCGCGCATCGGGCTCGACAAGCCGAACACGTCCTTTGCGAAGGGGCAGGAGGCGGCGCTGGTCGAAGCCCTGCTACCGCTGTCCGGCACCGTGCTGGTGGCGTGGGAGCACAAGGCGATCATCTCCGACATCCTGCCGCGGCTGCCGGTGAGCAATGAAGGCCAGTTGCCGACCCACTGGTCCGGCAAACGCTTCGATGTCGTGCTGCGCTTCGACCGCGCCGCGGGCGAGGCCGATTTCAAGTTTACAGAGCTGTGTCCTTGCCTGATGCCGGGCGATTCCAACACGCCGTTGAAAGGCGATCCGAAAGACGATTGAGCACCCGATCGCGTTTCGCCTGCTCCAGGGAGATCTCCAGCGGACGGGTGCGTTGGAGCGACGTCCGCAGCAGTGGCGTGGGTAGGGTCGATCGCGCGGGCCGTTTCCTTTCGCGGGTCAGGTCAGGCCAGCGCAACCCGCTCGCGGTCGCTGATCTCCTCGACCCAGGCATGGGCGGCGAACCATTCATGGTAGATGCGGCAGTGCGGGCAGTAGGCGCGCGAGAAGAACACGGGCATGCGCTGAAAGCGCGCAGCGTCCATTTCCATCCCCGTCTCGATGCTGCGGCCGGTCTGCGGACAACGTACCATGATCTTGCCCATCGCGGTCTCCTGTTCGTGGGCCAGATACGCCGGGGATGCGAAGAAAATGTAATGCTCAGCCGACAGTTTCGTGGCAAAGGTCGGAGTGAATTCCGACCGCGGAACGCGTGGCCTCCGCCGCATCAAAAGCGGGTGAATCGCACTGCAAAATGCAGGGCCGATTGTCGCAACGTGGGACATCCATCACCGTCGGACACGATTGTTTGAGGACGCGTGGCATGAGCATCACGATCTACGGAATCAAGAACTGCGACACGATGAAGAAGGCGCGCGCCTGGCTCGACGATCACGGCGTCGCTTACGAATTCCACGACTACAAGACCGCCGGAATCGACAAGGCTAAACTCAAGGCGTGGAGCGACGAACTCGGCTGGGAGGTGCTGCTCAACCGCGCCGGCACGACGTTCAAGAAGTTGCCCGACGCGGACAAGGACGGACTCACCGAGAGCAGGGCGATCGCGCTGATGCTGGCGCAGCCGTCGATGATCAAGCGCCCGGTGCTCGATCTCGGCGGCCGGCGCGTGGTGGGCTTCAAGCCGGATCTCTACGCCAGGGACGTGAAGGCCGCGAAGTAGTTGGAGCCGGCGATCGCTGCGCGCGTGCGGGAAAATGCCGGTGGCATGATATTCTATGTCAACGGGAAATACCGGCAGATTTCAACGCAAGGTCCGCCGGCCGCCTTGCGACGTCGTTGCCCAGCTTTCCGCCTTGCCTAACTCACTCGATTGACGGCATATTCCGCCGCGAAGCGGTCGCGGGTGGCGGCGAGGAATCGTCCAGCCGTCCAGCAGAGCCGTCGTACAGGAAGAAGCGAGGGCCAGGCGCTGAAGGCGCCGGCTTGGGGGGAATCTTTGGCTGACGAGTTCATTCTCGAGACCCACGGATTGACGAAGGAATTCGCGGGATTTTTTGCCGTTCGCGATGTTTCGCTCAAGATCCGCCGGGGCACCATTCACGCGCTGATCGGCCCGAACGGGGCCGGCAAGACCACGTGCTTCAATCTGCTGACGAAGTTCCTGACGCCGTCTGCCGGCAAGATTCTCTATAAGGGTCAGGACATTACAGCGACGGCGCCGGCCGACGTGGCAAGGCTTGGCCTGGTCCGCTCGTTCCAGATTTCGGCCGTGTTTCCGCATCTGACCGCGTTGGAGAACGTCCGCGTCGCTCTGCAGCGGCAGCATGGCTCGTCGTTCGACTTCTGGCGCTCCAAGAGCGTTCTGAACCGCTTCAACGGCCGGGCGCTCGAGCTGCTCAACGACGTGGGCCTGAGCGAGTTCGCCAATATTCCGGCGGTCGAAATGCCCTATGGACGCAAGCGCGCGCTGGAGATCGCGACCACGCTGGCGCTCGATCCGGAGATGATGCTGCTGGACGAGCCGATGGCCGGCATGGGCCACGAGGACATCGACAAGATCGCCGCGCTGATCAAGCGCATCTCCGCCAAATACACGATCCTGATGGTCGAGCATAATCTCAGCGTCGTCGCCAACCTCTCCGACACCATCACCGTGCTGACGCGCGGGCAGGTGCTGACGGAAGGGCCGTATTCGGAGCTCTCCAAGGACGAGCGCGTCAAGGAAGCCTATCTGGGAGCCGGACATGCCTGAGGTGATGACGGCCACGAAGCCAGGCGCGGCGGCTGCGACCAGCACCATTCTCGACGTCAACAACCTCGAGAGCTGGTACGGCGAATCCCACATTCTCCATGGCATGAACTTCAATGTGAATGCTGGCGAGGTGGTCACCCTGCTCGGGCGCAACGGCGCCGGCAAGACCACGACGCTGAAGTCGATCATGGGGATCATCGGCAAGCGCACCGGCTCGGTTCAGTTCAACGGCCAGCAGCTGATCCGCATGACCTCGGACAGGATCGCGCGGCTCGGCATTGCGCTGTGCCCGGAGGAGCGCGGCATCTTCGCGAGTCTCGACGTGCGCGAGAACCTGCTGCTGCCGCCGGTGGTGCGGCCGGGCGGGCTGACGCTCGATCAGATCTTCGAGCTGTTCCCGAATTTGAAGGAGCGGCTGAAGAGCCAGGGCACCAAGCTGTCCGGCGGCGAGCAGCAGATGCTGGCGATCGCGCGCATCCTGCGCACCGGCGCCAGCTTCCTGATGCTGGACGAGCCGACCGAGGGTCTCGCGCCCGTGATCATCCAGCAGATCGGCCACACCATCGCGCGGCTGAAGAAGGAGGGCTTCACGATTCTCCTCGTCGAGCAGAACTTCCGTTTCGCCTCGACGGTCGCTGACCGCTACTACGTGGTCGAGCACGGCAAGGTCATCGACGGCTTCGCCAATGCCGATCTGTCGGCCAACATGGACAAGCTGCATACTTATCTCGGCGTCTGACCGGCGCCGGCGAAGCCGACCTGGGAGTTTCCTTCCGCGGTTTTCTTACGGTTTTCTTGGCAGTCTTCTCGGCAGTTTCTTGGAAAGTTCTGGAAGTTGGAAATGAAGAGCAAATTCATCGCGTCGCTGCTGCTGGGAACGGCACTCACGCTCGCCGCTGGCAGCGTCGCTTCGGCCGGCGACAAGACCGTCAAGATCGGCGCGCTGTCCGATCAGTCGGGTCTTTATGCCGATCTGGGCGGTCCCGGCTCGACGCTCGCGGCGCAGATGGCGATCGAGGATTCCGGTCTCACCGCGAAGGGCTGGAAGATCGACGTCATCTCCGGCGACCACCAGAACAAGCCGGACATCGGCACCTCGATCGCGCGGCAGTGGTTCGACGTCGACAAGGTCGACGTCATCGTCGACGTGCCGAACTCGGGCGTGGCGCTGGCGGTGAACAACGTCGTCAAGGAAAAGAACGGCGTCTACATCAATTCGGGCGCTGCGACCTCGGATCTCACCAACGCGCAGTGCTCGCCCAATACGGTGCACTGGACCTACGACACCTACATGCTCGCGCACACCACCGGCCAGGCGCTGGTCAAGGCGGGCGGCTCGACCTGGTATTTCCTGACCGCCGACTACGCCTTCGGCGCGGCGCTGGAGCGCGACACCACGGCGGTCGTGACCGCCAATGGCGGCAAGGTGATCGGCAGCGTCAAGCACCCGCTCAACACCTCCGACTTCTCTTCCTTCCTGCTGCAGGCGCAGTCGTCGAACGCCAAGGTCATCGGCCTCGCCAATGCCGGCGGCGACACCACCAATTCGATCAAGCAGGCGGCCGAGTTCGGCATCACGAAGGGCGGCCAGAAGCTCGCGGCGCTGCTGTTGTTCCTGACCGACGTCAAGTCGATCGGGCTCGACATCGCGCAGGGCCTCAACTTCACCGAGACCTTCTACTGGGACATGAACGACCAGACCCGCGCGTTCTCGGACCGCTTTGCCAAACGGATGAAGAACGGCGCGCCGCCGACCATGGTGCAGGCGGGCGTCTATGCCGGCTTGATGCATTACTTCAAGGCGTTGGAGGCGCTCGGCGAGAACCCGCATGACGGCGTCAAGATCGTCGACAAGATGAAATCGATCCCGACCGACGATGCGCTGTTCGGCAAGGGCGAGATCCAGCCGAACGGCCGCACCATCCACACTGCGTATCTGTTCGAGGTCAAGAAGCCCTCGGAGTCCAAGGGCCCGTGGGATCTCTACAAGCTGGTCGGCTCGGTACCGGGCGACCAGGCCTTCACACCGCTCGACAAGAGCGCGTGCGCCTTGTTGAAGAAGTGAACCGCTGCCGTCCCGGCGGCTGATCCCGCCGGAACCGCTGTCTTTAGGAAACGCCGAGAGAAAACAGAAACAAGACGATGCAGGCCCTCTACGCACAGCTCCTGGTCGGACTGATCAACGGCTCGTTCTACGCGCTGCTCAGTCTCGGGCTTGCCGTCATCTTCGGCATGCTCAACATCATCAACTTCGCCCATGGCGCGCTCTACATGATGGGCGCGTTCTGCGCCTATTTTCTGCTCAACCTCGGCGGCATCAATTATTGGTGGGCGCTGCTGCTGGCGCCGATCATCGTCGGCGCCTTCGGCATGATCCTCGAGCGCACCATGCTGCAGTGGATTGCCGGGCTCGACCATCTCTACGGACTGCTGCTGACGTTCGGACTGGCGCTGATCATCCAGGGCGTGTTCCAGAACTTCTTCGGCTCGTCCGGCCTGCCTTACGCGATCCCGGATCAGCTCCGTGGCGGCATGAACCTCGGCTTCATGTATCTGCCGGTCTATCGCGGCTGGGTCGTCGTCTTCTCCCTGGTCGTCTGCCTGGCGACCTGGTTCCTGATCGAGCGCACCCGGCTCGGCGCCTACCTGCGCGCAGCCACCGAGAACCCGACCTTGGTGCGGGCCTTCGGCATCAACGTCCCGCGCATGATCACGCTGACCTACGGCCTCGGCGTCGGGCTTGCGGCGCTGGCCGGCGTGCTGTCGGCGCCGATCAACCAGGTGCGGCCGCTGATGGGCGAGCACATCATCATCGTGGTGTTCGCGGTGGTTGTGATCGGCGGCATGGGTTCGATCATGGGCTCGATCATCACCGGCTTCCTGCTCGGCGTGATCGAGGGACTGACAAAGTATTTCTACCCCGAGGCTTCCAACACCGTGGTCTTCGTTCTGATGGTCCTGGTGCTGCTGGTGAAGCCGACGGGTCTGACCGGACGGGCGGCCTGACATGACATCCATCACCGACGCGACCCTGCCGATCACCCCGCGCGCGATGCGCGACGAGATGATCGTGTTCGTCATCATGGCAGCGCTGCTGGCGATCGTGCCGTGGACCGGGCTGTACCCGTTCTTCGTCATGCAGGCGCTGTGCTTCGCGCTGCTCGCCTGCGCCTTCAACCTCCTGATCGGCTATGGCGGCCTGTTGTCGTTCGGCCACGCGATGTTCCTGGGAACGGCCGGCTATTGCAGCGCCCACGCGTTGAAAGTGTGGGGGCTGCCGCCCGAGCTCGGCATCCTCACGGGCGTTGCCGGATCGTTCGTCCTGTCGGTGATCACCGGCTACATCTCGATCCGCCGGCAGGGCATCTATTTCGCGATGATCACCCTGGCGCTGTCGCAGCTCTTGTACTTCATCTATCTGCAGGCGCCGTTCACCCATGGCGAGGACGGTATCCAGGGCATTCCGCAGGGGCGGATGTTCGGCATCCTCGACCTGTCCAAGCCGACGGTGCTGTATTACGTCGTGCTGGCCGGCTTCCTCGCCGGCTTCCTGCTGATCTTCCGCACCATCAACTCGCCGTTCGGCGAGGTGCTGAAGTCGATCCGCGAGAACGAGCAGCGGGCGATCTCGCTGGGCTATAAGACCGACCAGTACAAGCTGCTCGCCTTCATCCTGTCGGGGACGCTGGCTGGCCTCGCCGGTGCGCTGAAGGTGTTCGTCGCCCAGAATGCCTCGCTGACCGACGTCGAGGTCGGGATGTCCGGCCAGATCGTGCTCATGACCCTGGTCGGCGGGCTCGGCACCGTGTTCGGCCCCGTCGTCGGCGCCTTCGTGATCGTCGGCATGCAGCAATATCTGTCCGGCTTCGGCCAGTGGGTGACGGTGATCCAGGGCGGCATCTTCGTCGCCTGCGTGCTCACCTTCCGCCGCGGCGTGGTCGGAGAAATCGCCCATCTGTTCAAGCGATCCCTCTAAGCTATTGATCTGTAAAGAGATCGTCGAAAGGGCAGAAAGCGGTGGATGAACCGGCCACCGCTTCTGCTGGTGCGCGATCCGGAGTATGACAGTTCTGTGACGGGCCGGCCCTGGCCCGTTTCGGAATGGATGGATCTCGTCCCATGCTGCACTGGTTTCGCGCCGTTCTCCCGCGGGAGGAGCGGTTTTTCGATTTGTTCGCCCGCCACAACAAGGTGGTGATCCAAGGCGCGCATGCGCTGCAGGACATGCTTAAGGGCGGCGACGACATCCTCAGGCACTGCCAGCGCGTCAGCCAGCTCGAGAACGAGGCCGACAACATCACGCGGGAGGTGCTGACCGCGGTCCGCCGCACCTTCATCACCCCGTTCGACCGCGGCGACATCAAGAACCTGATCACCTCGATGGACGACGCCATCGACCAGATGCAGCAGACCGCCAAGGCCGTGGTGCTGTTCGAGGTCAAGGAGTTCGAGCCGACCATGCGCGAGATGGGCACCTTGCTGGTCGATTGCGCCAATCTGATCGGGAAGGCGCTGCCGCTGCTGCAGGCGATCGGCCAGAACGTGCCGATGATCACCGCGATCACCGAGGAGATGACCAAGCTCGAGGGCCGGGTCGACGACCTCCACGACATCGGGCTGAAGGAGCTATTCCTCAAGCACCGTAACGCCAACACGATGGACTTCATCGTCGGCGCCGAGATCTACGACCATCTGGAGAAGGTCGCCGACCGCTTCGACGACGTCGCCAACGAGATCAATTCGATCATGATCGAACAGGTCTAGGGTAGGGCCGCGCCGTGGACGCTCAACTCGGCCTTCCGATCCTGGTTGGCCTCATCGCCGTCGCACTCGCCTTCGATTTCCTGAACGGCCTGCACGACGCCGCCAACTCGATCGCGACCATCGTCTCGACCCGCGTGCTCCGGCCGCAATATGCGGTGTTCTGGGCCGCGTTCTTCAATTTCGTGGCGTTCAGCGTGTTCGGACTGCATGTCGCGCAGACCATCGGCACCGGGATCATCGATCCCGCGATCGTCGACGCCCACGTGATCTTCGCGGCCCTGGTCGGCGCGATCGTCTGGAACCTGGTCACCTGGGCGGCCGGCATTCCGTCGTCGAGCTCGCACGCGCTGATCGGCGGCCTGGTCGGGGCAGGGGTCGCCAAGGCCGGCATCTCGGCCACCGTGTGGAGCGGCCTGTCCAAGACCGTGCTCGCGATCGTGCTGTCGCCGCTGGTCGGGCTGGTGCTGGCGATGATCCTGGTTGCGATCGTGTCCTGGGCCTCGGTGCGCTCGACGCCGTTTGCCGTGGACCGGGCCTTCCGCATCCTGCAATTCGCTTCGGCCTCGCTGTATTCGCTCGGCCACGGCGGCAACGACGCGCAGAAGACGATGGGCATCATCGCGGTGCTGTTGTACTCGCAGGGCCATCTCGGCGAGCAGTTCACGGTGCCGTTCTGGGTGGTGCTGTCGTGCCAGGCCGCGATGGCGCTGGGCACGCTGATGGGCGGCTGGCGCATCGTCCGGACCATGGGCCTGCGCATCACCAAGCTGAATCCGATGCAGGGCTTCTGCGCCGAGACCGGCGGCGCCATCACGCTGTTCCTGGCGACGTTCCTCGGCGTGCCCGTCTCGACCACCCACACCATCACCGGTGCCATCGTCGGCGTCGGCGCCGCCCGCCGCGCCTCGGCGGTGCGCTGGAACGTCGCCGGATCGATCGTCTATGCCTGGATCTTCACGATTCCGGCCTCGGCCATCGTAGCGGCACTGAGCTTCTGGCTGGTGTCGGTGCTCAGGCACTAAAGACGGCGGGACCGTCCTGAAACGTTGGGGCCTCATGGTTCGAGACGCCCCGCAAGGGCGGCGCTCCTCACCATGAGGGGCGGGATTCGACCGCGGCGGCAGATTTCGCTGCACAATCAGACCTCGTCCTGAGGAGCGCGCCGCCTGGCGCGCGTCTCGAAGGACGGCGGCGGGCCGGGGAGCCAGCCCCGGCGTGCCCATCAGCCGCCGGGTAACTCCCCGGTTGGAGTTGCGGTGCAAAACGCCTATATGGAGGGCGCGCGGCGGCCGTGAGCCCGCGCCTTTCCCGTACATCGCCGCTCTCCGGCCTCAAAACGACGTCCGCCGCCTCATGTCCGATACTGCCGTCACGACCGAACAGCCGTCCCGCTCGCCTCTGTCCGACGAGGTCGCGCGCCGGCGCACCTTCGCCATCATCTCGCATCCGGACGCCGGCAAGACCACGCTGACCGAGAAGCTCTTGCTGTTCGGCGGCGCCATCAACCTCGCCGGCCAGGTCAAGGCCAAGGGCGAGCGCCGCAACACCCGCTCGGACTGGATGAAGATCGAGCGCGAGCGTGGCATCTCGGTCGTCACGTCGGTGATGACCTTCGAGTTCGAGGGCCTCGTCTTCAACCTGCTGGACACGCCGGGCCATGAGGACTTCAGCGAGGACACGTATCGCACGCTGACCGCAGTCGACTCCGCCGTCATGGTGATCGACGCCGCCAAGGGCATCGAGGCGCGCACGCGCAAGCTGTTCGAGGTCTGCCGCCTGCGCGACATCCCGATCATCACCTTCATCAACAAGATGGACCGCGAGAGCCGCGACACGTTCGATCTCCTGGACGAGATCGAGAAGACGCTGGCGCTCGACACTACGCCGATGACCTGGCCCGTGGGCCGCGGCCGCGACTTCATCGGCACCTATGACGTCAGAGACGGCGGCGTGCGCCTGCTCGAAGGCGGTGGCGCCAAGACCGGCGCGGCACAGCAGATCGCGATCTCCGAGCTCGGCAAGCTCAACGCCAATCTCGACATGGGCCAGATCACCGACGAGCTTGAGCTGGTCAAGGAAGCCTGCAAGCCGTTCGACCTGGAGGCGTTCCGCGAGGGCCATCTGACGCCGGTCTATTTCGGCAGCGCGCTGCGCAATTTCGGCGTCGGCGATCTCCTGGAAGGTCTCGGCCGCTACGCGCCGTCGCCGCGCGCGCAGGAGTCCAACCTGCGCAAGGTCGACGCCGCCGAGCCGCGCATGAGCGCCTTCGTCTTCAAGATCCAGGCGAACATGGACCCGAACCATCGCGACCGCATTGCGTTCGCGCGGCTGTGCTCGGGCAAGCTCAACCGCGGCATGAAGGCCAAGCTGGTGCGCACCGGCAAGACCATGCCGCTGTCGAGCCCGCAATTCTTTTTCGCGCAGGACCGCTCGGTCGCGGACGAGGCCTTCGCCGGCGACGTCGTCGGCATTCCCAACCACGGTAGCCTGCGCATCGGCGACACCCTGACCGAGGGCGAGGACCTGACCTTCGTCGGCGTGCCGAGCTTCGCCCCGGAAATCGTTCGCCGCGTCCGTCTCACCGATGCGATGAAAGCCAAGAAGCTGAAGGAAGCCTTGCAGCAGATGTCGGAGGAGGGCGTCGTGCAGGTGTTCCGTCCGCGCGATGGCGCGCCGGCGCTGGTCGGCGTGGTCGGACCGCTGCAGCTCGACGTGCTCAAGGCGCGGCTCGATGCGGAATATTCACTGCCGGTCGAGTTCGAGATCTCCGAGTTCTCGCTGGCGCGCTGGATCTCCTGCGACGACAAGAAGAAGCTCGAGGCGTTCATCGCCGCCAACAATTCCGGCGTCGCCGACGACGTCGATGGCGACCCCGTGTTCCTGGCCAAGAACGAGTTCTATCTCGGCTATACCAAGGAGCGCGCGGAGGGCATCGTGTTCTCCAACGTCAAGGACGTGAAGAAGAAGGCGTGAGGCTGGCTCCGTTGTCAGCCGTCATTCCGGGGCATCGCGCAGCGATGAGCCCGGAATCCATCTTGCCTCTGGTTCTGTCGCCCGATGGATTCCGGGCTCGCCCTGCGGGCGCCCCGGAATGACGTGGGGAGAGAGTTCCCTCCAAAACTCGGGGCTGCTCACAGCTCGATGATGCCGCGCCTTGCCGCGTGCGCCACCGCATCCGTTCGCCCGGTGGCGTCGAGCTTGTCGAGCAGCGAGCCGACGTGGAATTTCGCGGTATGCACGGAGATGCCGAGGCTGCGGGCGATCTCCTTGTTGGAGCGGCCCTCGGCCATCAGCGCCAGCACGTCGCGCTCGCGCGCGGTGAGCTGAAAATCATCGATCGCCTGGCCGTCGATCCTGTCGTCGCCGCTGTGCGTCTCATCACTGCCATGCAATGGCGCGATCGCGACGTCGGCGCTCTCGCCGGGGGCGACCAGCGTCAGGCCCGTGACATTGCCGAGCAGCGCCGCCAGCCGGTCGGCGAGCTCGGCATCGTCGATCGCGATTGCGATCCTGATCGGCCCGCGCGCCTCCTCGCTCACGCCGGCCTCTCGCCGATGGTCAGGGCGAACTGCACCGGCTCGCCGGCACGCAGCGCTGCGACCTCGACGACGGCGCCGACGCTGTCCGGACCGAGTTCGCGCATCATCGCACGCATGCCCCTGAACGGCTCCTTGTTGAGAGCGGTGATGACGTCACCCTGGCGCAGGCCGGCGGCAGCGGCCGGGCCGCTCTTGTCGAGGCTCATGATCATCGCACCGAATCCGTCGTCGAGCCGGACCGGCTGCAGGCCGGCGCCGAGATAGCCGCGCGCGATGCGACCATGCGTCTCGAGCTTGCCCGCGACCCGTTCGATCGTGGTCGCGGGAATGACGAGCGTGCGGCGCGGGCCCCGCACGGCCATGCCGATCGCGTGGCCTGCAGCGTCGAGCACGAGGCCGCCTTCGGAGCTGTGGCGCAGCCGGGTGTCGAGCTCGATCCGCGCATCGATGTCGCCGCCGCGCAGGCTGCGCCACGGGCCGGCGGATTTCGAGACCATGGCGAGCGCTGCGACCGGCGCGCCCTGGTCGGCGGCGGCGATGACCGCGAGCGAGCCGAGCGCGGGCACCTCGCCGGAGAGTTTGACTGGCGCCGCCGCGCCGCCATCGAAGCGGAGCAGGGCGATGTCGGTGGTGTGATCGCGGCCTGCCATCCCGGCGGGACGTGTGGTGCCGTCGGCGAAGACGATAGTGACGTCGCCTTCATCGGCCAGCGCCTCATCGGCGGTGACGATAAGGCCTGATTTCCAGACGAAGCCGGAGGCGCGCAAGCGGTGCGAGTGGACCGAGACCAGAGACGGTGCGACCGCGGCGACGGTCGTCGAAAGCGCTGATGAGAGCGAGGAGAGGGTGGACAGATCGGACATCGAGGGCTCCATGGGTTGATCCCAATGTGGAGCGTCGGTCGGCGTTTCGGAACTCCCCGGATGGGCAGGCTACGAGTTGAACTCAGAGCGTCTTCCGCGACTTCGGCAGCGGAAACGCGAGATCGCCGTGTTTCGACGTCTTCAGCCCCAGCCCGACCAGCGCCTCGGCGAAGCGCACGGCGGCGGCGACGCCGTCGATCACGGGAATGCCGAGCTCGGTCGAGAGATCGCGCGCCAGATCGGCCATGCCGGCGCAGCCGAGCACGATGGCGCCGATCCCGTCCTCGCGCAGCGCCGCCCGGCATTCGCCGAGCAGCGTGCCGCGCACATTGGCCTCGGGCTTGTCGAGATCGAGCACGGCGACGTCGACCGCGCGCACCTTGCGGCAATGCTGCTCCATGCCGTAGTTGCGCACGAGGTGCTCCGCGATCACCTTGGTGCGCGACAGCGTGGTCACGATGCTGAAATGGGTGGCGACGAAGCTCGCCGCATGCATCGCGGCTTCCGCGATGCCGAGCACCGGCACGCCCGACAATTCGCGCGCGGCGAGCAGGCCGGGATCGCCGAAGCAGGCGATCACATGGGCGTGGCAGCCCTCGGCGTCGCCGGCTTCGACCTCCTTGAGCATGCCGACCGCGGCAATCGCCTCGTCGTAGTGCCCCTCGATCGAGGCGGCGCCGAACCGCGCGGTGCGGCCGACGATCCGCGTCGACGGGCTTGCGCTGGCCTGGGCCGCCTTGGCGATCAATTCGGTCATCGTCACCGTCATGTTCGGGTTGATGACGTTGATCACGGTCTCGCTGTGGCTCATCGTCGCGTCCGTCCGTTGTCGCATCCTGCCGTGTTCTAGCCGAGTTCCGCAGGCACGGTCGAGGGCCGTTCGCGACGCGGGAACGCGCAGACGTGAACGGGATTGAGCTTGCGAATTCTGCGATCGGATCCAGCTTGGAGTCCATTCCAGCCCGAGAGTCCCATGCTCCGTGTCGTCGTGCTCGTCCTGTTGATGGTGGCCGCTCCGGCCACCGCCGACGCGCGCCGCCAGCAGATCAATCCGGTGCCGTTCGCGCACACACCGTGCAGCGTGCTCGACGAGGGACCGTGCACGCCGTCGTTCTGCAGCGTCTACGGGCCGTGGCCGTGCATTCCCGAGATGAACTATCCCTATGGCCAGAACCTGCAACTGACCATCGAGAGCCGGCCCGCCAAGGACCAGGAAGCCAAATATCAGAAGCCGGATCACGATCTCGACACGATCGGCGATCTGTTCGCAGCGCTACGTGCATGCTGGACGCCGCCGCCGGAGGACAACGCCCGCGCCGGGATGCAGATGACGGTGCGCTTCAGCTTCAAGCGGACCGGCGAGATGATCGCGCCGCCGCGCGTGACCTTCGCAACATCAGGCGCCCCGGCCGACACGCGTGCGACCTATCTGAAGACGATCAATGCCTCGCTCGACGGCTGCCTGCCGCTGAAGTTCACAAAAGGGCTGGGCGGCGCGCTCGCCGGCCGGCCGATCGCGATCCGCTATGTCGAGAATCGTGATCTGAAGAACACGTCGGAGCGGTGATGGCTTCGCCCGCTGGGCACGACCTCTCGACCGCCCCGTGTCTCGCGCCCATCGTCATTCCAAGGCGACGCGTTAGCGTCGAACCCGGAATTTCGCGATTGCCTGCAAGAACGCAAGCCAATCTCGAGATTCCGGGTTCGGCTCTGCGAGCCGCCCCGGAATGACGGCTGAGGCGCTTGGCGCCTCACCTCGAAAATGCAGGCCACGTTGCGAGGCCGCCCCCGGAAATGATACCGGTGCCCACGCACAGGTCGCGTGCAAGCGAAGGGGGATGCCGTGGGACTTCTGGTGATGGTGGTGGGGCTGGTGCTGTTTCTCGGCGCCCATGTGTTCACGACCCGGCGCGAGGCGCGCGCGCAGGTCATCGCGCGGCTGGGCGAGGGCACGTACAAGCTGGTCTACACGGTCGTGGCCCTTGCCGGCCTCGTCCTGATCGTGTGGGGCTTTGCCGATTACCGCAGCGGCGGCTGGATCCAGGTCTGGACGCCGCCGAAGGCGCTCAAGCACATCAATCTCGCGCTGATGCTGCCGGCCGTCATCATGGTGGTCGCCGCCTACATCCGCGGCCGCATCTACACCGTGCTGAAGCACCCCATGCTGGCGGGCGTGAAGCTGTGGGCGTTCGGGCATCTGCTCGCCAATGGCGACCTCGGCGGCATCATCCTGTTCGGCTCGATCCTGGCCTGGGCGGTGTTCGACCGCATTTCGCTGAAGCGGCGCGCTGACGCCGGCGGCCCACCGATCCCGGTCGGCGGCGTCGGCAACGACGTGATCGCGGTGGTGGTCGGCATCGTCGTCTATCTGGCGCTGGCCTTCGCGTTCCATCCCGTCGTGCTCGGCATTCCGGTCATTGGGGGGTAGCGATGTCGGTGCAGTCGGCGGTCCGCCGAAAGACGGCTCCCGAGATCCGCGCCCGCAAGGGCGGCGAGCCGATCGTGATGCTGACGTCCTACCACGCCCATACCGCGGCGCTGGTCGATCGCCATTGCGATGTGATCCTGGTCGGCGATTCCCTTGGAAACGTGATGCACGGTTTCGAGACCACCGTGCCGGTGACCCTGGAGATGATGATCCTGCAGGGCCGCGCCGTGATGCGTGGTTCGCGCCAGGCGCTGGTGGTGGTCGACATGCCGTTCGGCTGCTACGAGGCGTCGAAGGAGCAGGCGTTTCATGCGGCGGTGCGGATCCTCAAGGAGACGCAATGCGGCGCGGTCAAGCTCGAGGGTGGGGCGCGGATGGCCGAGACGGTCGCCTTCCTCAGCGAGCGCGGCATCCCGGTGATGGGCCATGTCGGCCTGACGCCGCAATCGATCAACACGCTCGGCTCGTTCCGGGCGCAGGGCCGCGACGAGGCGGATTGGGCCGCGATCGAGAACGACGCTGCGGCGATCGCACAGGCCGGTGCGTTCTCAGTGGTGATCGAGGCCGTGGCCGAGCCGCTGGCGCGCAAGATCACGCAGCAGATCGCGATCCCCACCATCGGCATCGGCGCCAGCGCCGCCTGCGACGGCCAGGTGCTGGTGCTGGAGGACATGCTCGGCCTGTCGCCACGCGCGCCGAAATTCGTCCGCCGCTACGGCAATCTCGGTCCGGCGATCGACGAGGCGGTCGAGCGCTACGCGGCCGACGTGCGTAGCCGTGTGTTTCCGGCGGCGGAACATGTCTACGGCATGAAGTCCAAGACCTGACGGGCGCCTCTCGCTTGGTCGTCGCGTTGCAGCCGTGATGCGCGCGGCGGCACTGCGCTATCTCCGGCGCTGCCGGAGATAGCCAAGCGCATCGCCCGATGGTTATGCTTGGCTGGTCCGCATCGCGGCAAACAACGACAAAAAAGCCAAGCTCGGGGAAATGCCATGGACTGGTCGACCTATGTGACGCCGCCGATGCGGCGCGAAGCCCGTTTTGGCGATCGCGTGGTGCCGCTGTTCACGGAGCGGCCGGCGAACATCTGGGCCATGGTCGAGGAGGCCGCGGCGCGCAACGGCGACGGCGAGGCGCTGGTCTGCGGGGCCGTGCGGCTGTCATGGCGCGAGGTCGCCGAGGCCGCCGCGCGGATCGCCGGCGGGCTGCAGGCGAGGGGCCTGCGCCAGGGCGATCGGCTGGCGCTGCTGCTCGGCAACCGCATCGAGTTCGTGCTCACGCTGTTCGCTGCCGCCAAGCTCGGGCTGATCACGGTGCTGCTGTCGACGCGGCAGCAGACCCCGGAAATCGCCTATGTGCTGAAGGATTGCGGCGCCAAGCTGCTGCTGCACGAGGCGGCACTGGCGGACCGGTTGCCGGCTGCTGCAGAGACGCCGGAGCTGGCGGGGCGCATTGCCGTCGATGATCGTCCGGCGCGATCGGATTTTGCAGCGCTGGCCGATCATGCCGCGCACGAGGCTCGGGTCGAGGTGGCGGAAGAGGACACCGCGATGATCCTCTACACCTCCGGCACCACCGGTCGGCCGAAAGGCGCGATGCTCGCCCATTGCAACATCATCCACTCCTCGATGATCTACGAGGCCTGCCTGGGGCTGACGCCAGCCGACCGCTCGATCGCCGCGGTGCCGCTCGGCCATGTCACCGGCGTCGTCGCCAACATCACCAGCATGGCGCGCTGCGCCGGCACCTTGATCATCATGCCGGAGTTCAAGGCCGGCGAGTATCTGAAGCTCGCCGCGCGCGAGCGCGTGACCTACACGGTCATGGTCCCGGCGATGTACAATCTCTGCCTGCTGCAGCGCGACTTCGACAGCCACGATCTCTCGTCGTGGCGGATCGGCGGCTTCGGCGGCGCGCCGATGCCGGTCGCGACCATCGAGCGGCTGGCCGCCAAGATCCCGGGTCTGCGGCTGGTCAATGCCTATGGCTCGACCGAGACCACCTCGCCGGCAACGTTGATGCCCTCGGATCTGACCGCGCGCCATATCGACAGCGTCGGGCTGCCGTGTCCAGGGGCCAGCATCCTGGTCATGGACGGGGAGGGGCGGGAGCTGCCGCGCGGCGAGATCGGGGAGATCTGGATCGGCGGCGGCCAGGTCATCAGGGGCTACTGGAACAATCCCAAGGCCACGGCCGAGAGCTTCACCGCCGGCTATTGGCATTCCGGCGATCTCGGCTCCGTCGACGCCGACAATTTCGTCCGGGTGTTCGACCGGCAGAAGGACATGATCAACCGTGGCGGGCTGAAGATCTACTCGGCCGAGGTCGAATCGGTGTTGGCGAGCCATCCGGCGGTGGTCGAGAGCGCGATCGTCGCCCGGCCATGTCCCGTGCTCGGCGAGCGCGTGCACGCGGTGGTCGTGACCCGCGAGCCGATCAGCGCCGAGGCGCTGCGCAGCTGGTGTGCCGAGCGGGTCTCGGATTACAAGGTTCCGGAAACCCTGACCGTGACCGCGGACCCCCTGCCGCGCAACGCCAACGGCAAGGTGATGAAACGGCAGTTGCGCGAAGCCTTGACGGCGTGATAGCCGCGTTCGGACCCTGTGGCAGAACCGGGGAGTAACGCCTTGATTCGGCTGGACTCGCCTTGCCACCGCCATGCCGATGCGGTATCGGCGCCGGCGCGTGGGCAACGGGCCGCTCGCGCGGCCCTTCGAAGCCATGCGCGCGCGTTCGCAGCGAACCTGACTGGATGTCCTTAGGTGTCTGATTTTATTGATGAAGTAGACGAGGAGGTCCGCCGGGAACAGCTCAAGAAGCTGTGGGACCGCTACTCGATCTTGATCATCGCCCTGGCCGTGCTGATCATCGCCGGCGTTGGCGGCTGGCGCGGCTACCAATACCTGGAAGGCCAGAAGGCGGCCGAGGCGGGCTCGGCCTTCAACAAGGCCCTCGAGCTCTCCGAGCAGAACAAGCATGCCGAGGCGGAAAAGGCCTTTGCGGATGTCGCGGCCACGGCCCCATCGGGATACCGCACGTTGGCCCGCTTCCATCAGGCCGCAGAGGCCGCCATGCGCGACAAGGCGGCGGCCGTGAAGCTCTATGACGAGCTTGCTGCCGACCGCAGCATCGGGGCCGAGCAGCAGTCGATGGCGCGGCTGCGCGCGGCAGGCCTGCTGGCCGATACGGCGCCTTACGCGGACCTCAAGCAGCGCCTCGAAGGCGAAACGGCGCCTGGTGCGCCGTTCCGCCACGCGGCCCGCGAATTGCTGGCGCTGTCGGCGTGGAAGGCCAACGATGCCGCCGCGACCCGTCAATGGCTCGACATGATTGCGCTGGATGGTGAGACCCCGCCGGGCCTGCGCTCGCGCGCCGAAGCGCTGCAGGCGCTGTTGCCTGCAGTCGCCAAGAGCTGATCGCGGATCGCGCGACGGCGAAACCGAGTTGATTGGAACGACGATCATGCGCCGCGCCCAACGTGCCATTGCCCTCACGGTCCTCATTGCGCTTTCCGGCGTGCTGGGCGGCTGCGCGAGCGGGGGAAGCTTCGACCCCTCGGACATGCTCGACTTCCTCGACACCAAGAAGAAGCTGCCGGGCGACCGCAAGCCGGTGTTCCCGGAGGGCGTGCCGGGTCTCGAGCAGGGCGTGCCGAAGGAGCTCTACAAGGGCGCGCAGCAGCAGCCGATGACCGATCCAGGCGCCCAGGAGGCGATGCCGGCGCCCCCGGCCGAGGAGCCCAAGGGCAAGAAGGGCGCCAAGGGCCGGCAGCAGGCCGCCGTGAGCAACCCGACCACGGCCGATCCGCAGGACGGCGAGGCCGCTGCGGTCGAGCAGGGCGCCGCCGGCGTTCCGCCGGCGCCGAAGCCGAAGAAGATCGTGCGCCGCCGCACCACCGCACCGCCGGCGGATGACACGGCCCCGGCGCAGCCGCCGGCCGCCCAGAGCTCGGGCGGCGGCTTCCCGGCGCCGATGCCGAGCGGCTCCTTCAGCCGTTAATCTCAGTCGCGAATCGACTGATCGCCCGTTCGGTTTTGCGGCCGAATGCGCTAAAGCTGCGCGCTCACGCGCACGGATCATCATGCCTTTCACCATCGCCATCATCGGCCGGCCCAATGTCGGCAAGTCGACCCTGTTCAACCGTCTGGTCGGGCAGAAGCTGGCGCTCGTCGACGACATGCCGGGGGTCACGCGCGACCGCCGCGAGGGCGAAGCGAAGCTCGGCGATCTCCATTTCACGATCATCGACACGGCCGGCCTCGACGAGGGCCCGAAGGGCTCGCTGACCGCGCGCATGCAGGAGCAGACCGAGACCGCGATCGCGCTCGCCGATGCGCTGTTCTTCGTCATCGATGCCCGCATCGGCCTGACGCCCGCCGACCGCGCCTTCGCCGATTTCGCCCGCCGCGCCGACAAGCCGGTGCTGCTGCTCGCCAACAAGAGCGAGGGCAAGCATGGCGAGCTCGGCGCCATGGAGTCGTATGCGCTCGGTCTCGGCGATCCCATCCAGATCTCGGCCGAGCACGGCGAGGGCATGGGCGAGCTCTACGACGCCGTTAGCAAGCTCGTGCCGCCCACGGACAACGAGGACGACGAGCGCGAGGAGACCGACGAGGAGCGTGCCGCACGTCCGATCCGCGTCGCGATCGTCGGCCGTCCCAATGCCGGCAAGTCGACGCTGATCAATCATCTGCTCGGCGAGGAGCGGCTGCTGACCAGCCCCGAGGCCGGGACGACGCGCGATTCGATCGCGGTCGAGATTGAATGGAAGGGCCGCGGCTTCCGCATCTACGACACCGCAGGCCTGCGCCGGCGCTCGCGCATCGAGGAGAAGCTCGAGAAGCTGTCGGTGGCGGACGCGCTGCGGGCGGTGCGCTTCGCCGAGGTGGTCGTGCTGATGATGGATGCGCAGAACCGCTTCGAGGAGCAGGATCTGCGCATCGCCGACCTGATCGAGCGCGAGGGTCGCGCGCTCGTCATCGCGGTCAACAAATGGGACCTGATGGAGGCCAAGCCCGGCCAGATCTCGATGCTGCGCCGCGACGCCGACCATTGGCTGCCGCAGGTCGCGGGCGCGCCGATCGTGGCGGTGTCGGGCCTGATGGGCGAGGGCATCGACCGGCTGATGCAGGCGATCGTCGAGGCCTACGCGGTCTGGAACCGGCGCGTGCCGACCGCGGCGCTGAACCGCTGGTTCGAGGGGGCGATCGCCGACAATCCGCCGCCGGCGGTGTCGGGCCGCCGGCTCAAGCTGAACTACATCACCCAGACCAAGGCGCGGCCGCCGAGCTTCGTGCTGTTCTGCTCGCGCGCCGACGCGATCCCGCAATCCTACTTGCGGTATCTCATCAACTCGATGCGCGAGACCTTCGAGCTGCCGGGCACGCCGGTGCGCATCACCCTGCGCGAGAAGGCCAACCCGTTCGCGCACAAGCGCAAGCGGCCGAACTGATCAGTCGCGGGAGCGGAAGCGGTCCGGCCATGGAAGCAAGCCCGCCGAGCGTCGCGACCGAAAATGCGCCGGCCCCGCGCCGCGGCGCAGTCGCCTTCATCTTCGTCACCATCCTGCTCGACATGCTCGCGCTCGGGCTGATCATGCCGATCCTGCCGAAGCTGATCGAGAGCTTCGTCGGCAACGACACCGCGCAGGCGGCACGCATCTTCGGGCTGTTCGGCACCGCGTGGGCGCTGATGCAGTTCGTGTTTTCGCCGGTGCTCGGCAGCCTGTCCGACCGCTTCGGCCGGCGGCCGGTGATCCTGCTGTCGAACTTTGGCCTCGCCGCCGACTATGTGCTGATGGCGCTGGCGCCCTCGCTCGCCTGGCTGTTCGTCGGCCGGCTGATCTCCGGCGTCACCTCGGCGAGCATCTCGACCGCCTTCGCCTATATCGCCGACCTGACGCCGCCGGACCGCCGCGCCGCGATCTTCGGCCGCATCGGCGCGGCGTTCGGCGCGGGCTTCGTGCTCGGGCCTGCCACCGGCGGGCTGTTGGGCGACATCGATCCGCGGCTGCCGTTCTGGGCGGCCGCGGGGCTCAGCTTCGCCAACGCGCTCTACGGCTTCCTGGTGCTGCCGGAGTCGCTGAGGCCGGAGCGGCGCAGTCCATTCCGGTGGCGAACGGCCAATCCGCTCGGGGCGCTGCGGCTGCTGGCATCGGACCGCATCCTGGCCGGACTGTCGACCGTGAACTTCATCACCCAGCTCGCCCATGTCGTGCTGCCGTCGACCTTCGTACTGTACGCGACCTATCGCTACGGCTGGGACACGCGCACCGTCGGCCTCACATTGGCGATGGTCGGCGTCTGCGCGATGATCGTGCAGGGCGGCGCGGTCGGGCTGATCGTGCGCGTGTTCGGCGAGCGCGGCGCGCTGATGCTGGGGCTATCCGCGGGGCTGGTCGGCTTCTTCATTTTCGGCGTGGCGCCGACCGGACCGCTGAGCTGGCTGGGCATTCCCGTGATGGCGCTGTGGGGCGTCTCGGGCGCGGCGCTGCAGGCGCTGATGACCCGGCTGGTGGCGCCGGACAAGCAGGGCCAGCTCCAGGGCGCGACATCGAGCGTGCAGAGCGTGGCCCAGCTCACGGGGCCGTTCCTGTTCACGCTGAGCTTCGCCTATTTCATCGGGGCCACCGCGCCCGTGCATCTGCCCGGCGCGCCGTTCCTGCTGGCCTCGGGGCTGATGATCGTCGCGATCGTGATCGCGCTGCGGACGCTCGCGAAAGCGAAGGCCGCCTCCTGACATCATCCCGATGCGCGCGACGGCGCATCGGAAATGGGCGTGAGTCCGGACTGATGCTGGCGCGCCAGCCCGGACCGATGCGGGACGATTACTTCTTCACCAGCGGGCACTCGCTGGCCTCGAGCGGCTTGGCGGCGTCCTCGGCCGGGATCGTCGCGATCAGCTTGTAGTAGTCCCACGGATATTTGGACTCTTCCGGCTTCTTGACCTCGAACAGATAGGCCGGGATCAGGCGGCGTCCGTCGGCGCGCAGCGGGCCCTTGCCGAACAGCGGATCGTCGGTCGGGATCTCCTTCATCTTGGCCACGACCTTGGCGCCGTCATGCGGATTGCCGCCCATCGCGTCCAGCGCCTTGAGGTAATGCAGCGTGCCGGCATAGACGCCGGCGACCGTCATCGACGGCATCGTGCCCTTTGGCGACACCTTCTGGAAACGCTTGGACCATTCGCGGGTCTTGTCGTTGAGATCCCAGTAGAACGACTCGGTGAAGGTCAGGCCCTGCGCCACCTTCAGGCCCAGCGCATGCACGTCGTTGACGAACAGCAGCAGCGCGGCGAGCTTCTGGCCACCCTGGACGATACCGAATTCGGCGGCCTGCTTGATCGCGTTGGTGGTGTCGCCGCCGGCATTGGCAAGGCCGATGACCTTGGCCTTGGACGACTGCGCCTGCAGCAGGAAGGAGGAGAAGTCGGCGGTGTTGAGCGGGTGCTTGACGGAGCCGAGCACCTTGCCGCCATTGGCGGTGACGACCGCCGAGGTGTCGCGCTCCAGCGCATGGCCGAACGCGTAGTCGGCGGTGAGGAAGAACCAGCTGTCGCCGCCGGCCTTGGTCAGCGCCTTGCCGGTGCCGTTCGCCAGCATGTAGGTGTCGTAGGTGTAGGAGATGGTGTTGGCGTTGCAGGCCTTGCCGGTGAGGTCGGCGCTCGCGCCGCCGGAATTGATCAGGACCGAGTTCTTCTCCTTGACCAGATTGGAGATGGCCAGAGCAACGCCGGAATTCGGCGTGTCCATGATCACGTCGACCTTCTGGGTGTCGATCCACTGCCGGCCGATATTGACGCCGATGTCGGGCTTGTTCTGGTGGTCGCCGCTGATGACCTCGATGGTCCAGCCCTTGGCCTTCATGCCGGAATCTTCGACCGCCATGTTGACGGCTGCGACCGAGTTCGGTCCGCCGATGTCGGCATAGAGGCTGGACATGTCGTTGAGCACGCCGATCTTGACGACCTTGTCGTCGGCGAAGGCGGAGCCGGCAAAGCTGAGCGTGGTGGCGGCAAGCAGCGCGGCCATCCGCCGCGCCTGAGACGTCGTCATCAAAGTCCTCCCTGGTGTCGTGTCACGGCGAGGCTTCTTGGGCGCCCCTTGCCGTCTGTCTCCCTGGATAGCCGGTCTTGTGAGTTGCGGCAATGTGCCAAAAGGCGCGAGGCGCGCCCAAGGTTTGTGCGTTTCGCTTGAGCGTTAACGCTGGGCGTACAGGCCCTGCAAGAATACCGTTGCTCATCACGAGGCCCGTGACCGACGCCTTCCATGATCAGGTCATGCTCGGCTGAGCACGGCGCGGTAGCTCATGAGGGCTCGACGATGGGCGTCGAGCCGCGGGCCTTTCTGGTCTTGTCGCCGACCGGCGAGGGGGCTGCGGGCGGCCGCAGGAAGCGCGTCAGCATGATGCGCAGATGTGCGGTGCTCTTCTTGATGTCGACGTTCGGATTCCGGATCGGCAGCGCGCGTGCGCCGTCGACGATCGCGAACAGAATATTGGCGGTCGATTCGGGATCAAGGCGGGGATCGACGTCGCCGCGCAGCTGCGCCTTGATGAGAAAATCGACCAGCAGCGCCCGCATCGCGCGCGCATGGGCGTGGACGATGGCGGCAAAATCGGCATTGCGGCAGGCCTCGGCCAACGCCTCGGCGCTGAGGACCTGGGCCTGCGGCTGATGAATGCTGGTGCTCTCGAGCTCCTGCACCAGGGCGTCGATCACGTCGGGTGAGGCCAGGATCGCCTGGAGGCGCGCTGCGGCGTGGCTCAGGTTCTGGTCGACCAGCGCCTGGATCATCGCCTCCTTGCTGGGGAAGTAGTGGTAGAGGTGGCCTGGGCTGATCTTGGCGGCGGCGCAGATGTCGGTGGTGCTGGCGCCGTGAAAACCGTTCCGGACGAAGCACGACAACGCCGCCTGGAGAATCTCCCGGCGCTTCTGCTCGTGCTTGACCGGATCGACCTTTCTCATCACGCGCCTCTCATCACACGTCCTGTCGGGCCAACTCTCGCCACATTCGCCGTTTCCGCCAACTGCTTGTAATATAAAATAATATTTCGCGCCGCTCTAATCTAGAGAATTTGATCTAGTTTAGTTGGACAAGCGTTTCGGCTTGTGAGACTTAATTAGAGTGAGCTATCTATCAATGGGTCTCGCCGGTAAGATGCGCCTCGCCCCGCTGAAGTCGACGGCCCTGATTTCCCTGGCGCTGGCAACGGCCGGCTGCGCCACCGCTCCGCTGGAGCGGGCCGGCTCGCTCAAGAATTACGATCGTCTCGCCGACGCCAATGGCCTGGTGACGCGCGCGCAGATCAAGGCGAACAAGAAGGAGCTGCTCGAGGCCAGGACGATCCGGATCGAGCCGACCGCGTTTCCACCGCGTCCCGACATCGCCTTCGACGAGAACGAGCGCAAGCTGGTCGCCAACGCCATCAGCCGGGAAATGTGCCTGCGGCTCAGCGAGCGCTTCCGCATCGTTGCGCTCGGCGAGGAGGCGGATCTGACGATCAAGGCGACCGTCACTCACGCCACGGCGACCAACGCGACCGCCTCGGCCGCCTCGCAGGCGGCGTCGATCGCCAAGAGCGTCGCGCTGCCGGGCGTCCCGGTGCCGGTGCCACGGTTGCCGGTCGGGCTCGGCACGCTGTCCGTCGAGGCCGAGGCGCGCGATTTCGCCGGCTTCCAGAAGGCCGCGATGGTGTGGGCGCGCGGCGCCTCCTCGGTGTCGACCGCCCGCATGGCCAATGACGGCGACGCCTACGACCTCGCTTCGGAGTTCGGCGCCGATTTCGCCAGGCTGGTATCGACCGGCGAGTCGCCGTTCTCCGGCGTCCCGTCGCTGGCCTCGCTGCCTTCGGTGTCGAGCGTGCCCGCCAAGCTCGGCGGCGCTCCCAAATATGCCGCATGTGAGCAGTACGGACGCTTCCCCGGCCTGAAGGGCTTCGTCGGTGCCGGTCTGGGCCTGCCGCCGGGCTGGACCGACAAGGGGGCCGACGAGGTCAAGCCCGGCGTGCCGCCGCCGGCGCCGGAGATCGCAAGCGTGGAGCAGCAAGCGTCGCGATGAAGTCTGCCGCCTCCTTCCGCGCGATGGTTCCGCGTATCCTGCTCGCATGCGCCGCGTCGCTGCTGCTGGCGGCGTGCGCAGCCGTCATGCCGCGCAACGCGCTGCCGGAAGCGGCTGCCGTCAGCGCCGACCCGGTCGGCTTCCGCAACGTGCGCTACTGGGGTGACGAGCCGGCGCCGCGCTTTGCCGAGGCCGCGATGTCGCGCGCCTCGGCCGAAATCCCGATCTCGCGTCCGCTGAATTTCCTCGCGATCTCCGGTGGCGCCGAGAACGGTGCATTCGGCGCCGGGCTGCTGGCCGGCTGGGGCGAGTCCGGCAACCGGCCGTCGTTCGACATGGTGACGGGCGTCAGTTCCGGCGCGCTGATCGCGCCGTTCGTCTTCCTGGGGCGCGAGCACGATGACAAGCTGCGCGAGATCTTCACCGCCTACGAGCGTAAGGACATCTTCACGGTCAACATTCCCGGCCTGCTGCAGGGCTCGGCGCTGGCCGACAACACGCCGCTGTCGCGGCTGATCGAGAAATATGTCGATCGCGAGTTCCTGCGCGATGTCGCGCGCGAGAGCAGCAAGGGCAGGGTGCTGCTGGTCGGCACCACCAATCTCGACGCGCAGCGGCCGGTGCTGTGGGACATGGGCCGCATCGCTGCCGCCGACACGCCCGAGGCGATCGCGCTGTTCCGCCAGGTGCTGCTGGCGTCCGCGACCGTGCCGGGCGCTTTCGCCCCGGTTCGCATCAAGGTGCGGATCGGCGACAAGGATTACGACGAGCTGCATGTCGATGGCGGCGTCACCCGGCAGGTCTTCATCGGCCCGTCGGTGCTGCGTCTCGTCTCCGGCCGCGGCCCGCGCCGGAGCGTGAGCGGCGCGCATCTCTACGTCATCCGCAATGCCCGCATCGATCCGCAATGGGACAGCGTCGGCGCCGACGTGCTCTCGGTGACCCAGCGCTCGCTGTCGACCCTGATCAAGAACCAGGGCATCGGTGACATCTACCGCATCTACTCGGTGGCGAAATTCAACGGCATCGACTTCAACTTGGCCAGCGTGCCGGCCGATTTCCAGGCCAAGGCCGACGGCCCGTTCGATCGCACCTACATGACCGCGCTGTTCGATCGCGGTTACGACATGGGCCGTCGGGGCTATCCCTGGGTGAAGAGCCTGCCCGGGCTGCAATCCAACGAGCATGGCATCACGGCGCAGGGGACCACGCGCACCATGGCAGCGGCCGCGCGATGAGCTTCCGCCGGACCTGCTTACGATTGACGCGGCCCATGCCCTGGCGTTCAGTGCTCGGGAGCGCGGCGCTGTTGACGTCCGTGCTGCTCGGCGGCTGCGCGACCTCGGGCACGACGCCATCGTCCGACACGGCGCAGTACGGCAACACGTACAACTATCTCCCGGTGAACGACGTGCCGCATGACGAGCAGCGTCCGGTGCTGTCGGTGGAGCAGCAGGAAAAGCTGCGCAAGGAGCTGACGGCGGTGCGCGATCGTCAGGTGCCGGCCGCGGCGAAGCCCGTCCCCGCGAAGCCCGCTGCCGCAAAGCCTGCGGCGGCGAGTCCTGCTCCGAAATAGCTGCCGACGCAGATCGGCTCACAAGTGGTCGGGGCACGAACGGGTTGACGCGTCGTGCGTGAGAGGCGTGGTGCCGACCACGTCCGCCGCTGTCGTCCCGGCGAACGCCGGGACGGATACCGCGTGATGCGTGTTGGGAAAGACGGTCTGCGTCGTCATCGTCGCCCACCACGACCGCCGGTGGCTATCGGTCCGGCGTTCGCCGTACGGTGAGGGGAGCAACGATCTCACGCCGGCGGCTGAAAGCTCTTCAGCGTGCGGGTCTTGTACTCGTACAGTTTGCCGGTCTCGGTCCAGGACGGCAGGCACATCGGCACGATGAAGTCGGCGACCTGCTCGGGCGTCTCGAGCGTCATCGGGTCTTCGCCGGGGAAGACCGTGGCGCGCATGCGGGTGCGGATCGGGCCCGGGCTGAACAGGTTGACGCGCAGCGGCGTGCGCTCGGTCTCGTGCGCCCACACCCGCGCCAGCGTCTCCAGCGCGGCCTTGGTGACGGCGTAGGGGCCGAGATAGGCCTGGGCCTTGTGGGCGGCGCCTGAGGTGAGGAACACGGCGCGGCCGGCGTCGGAGGCCTTCAGCAGCGGCTCCATGCAGCGGATCAGCTGGAAGTTGGCTGAGAGGTTGACGGCGACGACGTCGTTCCACGGCTTCAGGTCGATATGGCCGAGCGGCGAGGACGGGCCGGGCACGGCGGCATTGCCGACGAGGATGTCGAGCTTGCCATGGCGCTCATGCAGCGCGGCGCCAAGACGGGCGATGCCGTCGCTGTCGGTCATGCTGAGCGGCACCAGGGTGGCGCCGTTGCCGGTCTCTTTCCGGATCTCGTCGTCGAGCTCCTCCAGCCCGCCCTGGGTGCGGGCGACCGCGACAACATGCGCGCCGGCGCGCGCCAGCGCGCGGGCGGTCGCATGGCCGATGCCGCGCGAGGCGCCGGTGACGAGGGCAATCCGGTTGGCGAGGGGAAGGGTGGTCATGGCCGCTATTCTCTCAGACGTCGTCCGGGCCAGGCGCACGATTGCGCGCCCGGAGCCGGGACCCGTACTCCTCGGCGGTTATGAGGGAGTTGGACCGTCGTGGCTAGTCCTAGCCGCCCAACGATCGCTGGTGGCTATGGTCCTGGCATTCGCAGAGACGACGGGCAACCGCGCATCGCCCCGGAACGACGGCGTGTGGAAAGAGCCTCAGCTCGCTTCCGCCAGCAGCGAGAGCTGCTGCTGGGGCGGCTCGACGAGTGACTGGTCGGTGAGATGGGTCGGATAGCTGCCGGTGAAGCAGTGGTCGGCATATTTCGGCGCTGCCGGGTCGCGGGCGGGCTCACCCATCGCGCGATACATGCCGTCGATCGACAGGAAGGCGAGCGAGTCCGCGCCGATCAGCTGGCGCATCTCCTCGAGCGAATGCGTCGCCGCGAGCAGGCCGCCGCGATCCGGCAGGTCGATGCCGTAATAGTCGGGGTAGAGGATCGGCGGCGAGGCCAGGCGGAAATGCACCTCGGTGGCGCCGGCGTCGCGCATCATGCGCACGATCTTGCGCGAGGTGGTGCCGCGCACGAGCGAGTCGTCGATCAGGATGATGCGTTTGCCTTCGATCGCGGCGCGGTTGGCCGAGTGCTTCATGCGCACGCCGGATTCGCGGATCGCCTGGGTCGGCTGGATGAAGGTGCGGCCGACATAGTGATTGCGGATGATGCCGAGCTCGAACGGCACGCCGGAATGCTGGCTGTAGCCGATCGCCGCCGGCACGCCGGAATCCGGCACCGGCACGACGACGTCGACCTCGGGATGGCTCTCGCGCGCGAGCTGGGCGCCGAACGCCTTGCGCACCTCGTAGACCGAGCGGCCGCCGACGACGGAATCGGGACGGGCGAAGTAGATGTATTCGAACACGCAGGGACGTGCCGGCTTCGGCGGGAACGGCTTGTGGCTGTGCGCGCCGGTCTCGTCGAAGATCACGACCTCGCCGGGTTCGATGTCGCGAATGTAGCGCGCGCCGATCATGTCGAGCGCACAGGTCTCCGAGGCCAGGATCGGGCAGCCTTCGAGCTCGCCATAGACCAACGGACGGATGCCCAGGGGATCGCGGGCGCCGATCAGCTTCTTGTTGGTCATGCAGACCAGCGAGTAGGCGCCTTCGAGCGCGCGCAGCGCCTCGATGAAGCGGTCGATGAAATTGGTGCGGCGGGAATGCGCCACCAGATGCAGGATCACCTCGGTGTCGCTGGTCGACTGCATGATGGCGCCGGCGCGCACCAGCTCGCGGCGGAGCGTGAGCCCGTTGGTGAGGTTGCCGTTGTGGCCGACCGCGAAGCCGCCGGCATTGAGCTCGGCGAACAGCGGCTGCACGTTGCGCAGGATCGTGGCGCCGGTGGTGGCATAGCGGACATGGCCGACCGCGGCGTTGCCGGGCAGGCGCTCGATCACCTCGCGGCGGGAGAAGGTGTCGCCGACCAGGCCCAGGCGGCGCTCGCTGTGGAAGCGCGCGCCGTCATAGGAGACGATGCCGGCGGCTTCCTGGCCGCGATGCTGGAGCGCATGCAGGCCCAGCGCAGTGATCGCGGCGGCATCGCTATGCCCATAAATGCCGAACACGCCGCACTCCTCGCGCAGCGTGTCTCCGTCCAGGTCTGGGTCTCTGAGGTAGGCTTGAGGTCCGAAGTCCAGATCCGCGTGAGTATCCGCTTGGGCTTCGCCGGAAGAATCGTGGTGCAGGTCCATCGCGCCTCTCTTCTGGGCTGAGCTCACTTGGCCGCGGGTTTCTCGATCAGCTTCTTCAAGCTGTCGCGGGCAGGCTTGCTGTACCCATCGCCGCCCGCTCCGGGCGACTCGGTGTCAGTCTGGTCGTCGTCCGGCTTGTTCTTCTTGAACTTCTTTAAAATGGTGTTCTCGGGATCATCAGGCAAGAGCGACATCAGCCAATCCCCGGTTCCCTGCAGGACGACGCGGGATTTGGCGCCGGTGACCCAGTCCGGGCGCTGCTTGTCCGGCACCAGCCAGCTGAAGAACAGGAACGCGACCACGACGATCAGCAGGCCGCGGCCCAGTCCGAACAGGAATCCGAGGGTGCGATCCAGCGCGCCGATGCGCGAATCGAGGATCATGTCGGAGATCTTGACCGTGATCACCGAGACGATGAGCAGGGTGCCCACGAAAGTACCGGCGACGACGACGACGCTGGCGACGGTATCGTTGTTGAAATAGGTCTTCGCGGTCGGCAGCAGCTTGGAGAATGAATAAAGCGTGACCAGGGCGGCCGCGCCCCAGGCCGCGATCGACAGCACCTCGCGCATGAAGCCGCGGACCATCGCGAGCAGCCCCGACACCAGCATCACGCCGAGCAGGATGAGATCGAGGATCGTTATCGGCATCGGCTGCTCAGGTCCGCTTCACAGGTCCAAGGTTCGCTTCGAATCGACGGAGGACCGCCCCTCCAGGTGGAGGACAGCGAGGTTCCCCGGCAAGTCCGGACGCTGCACGATCCCGTGTGGGCGACCGGTTGCGGCGTTGTATAGCGGCGAGTCACGCGAACGTCACGGTCCGGCTAGCCGTCCTGGCGGCGGAATCTCGCTGGTGTGGCATTTTTTTCGGCAGGGCGCGGTCCGCGGCGGCCGTGGTCGCCGTCATCGTCGCCCTGCCGGGTCGTCTCATGGCGGGCACGAGGCGTGCCGCGCGCGGCGATGTCGGCCACCAGGCTGGTCAACCCGCCGACGGTATTGAGGCTGAGCCCGGCGTCGCCGCCGGCCTCGCCGCGGGCGCGCTCCGGCAGCACCACGCGCAAAAAGCCGAGCTTGGCGGCCTCCTTCAGCCGTGCCGAGGTCTGCGCCACCGGTCGGACCGCGCCCGACAGCGAAATCTCGCCGAAATAGACCGCATCGGGCGGCAGCGGCGCGTTGACCAGTGACGAGACCAGAGCTGCGGCCGCGGCGAGATCCGCCGCCGGCTCGTTGATGCGCAGGCCGCCGGCGACGTTGAGATAGACGTCGTGGCCCGACAGCTTGACGCCGCAATGCGCCTCCAGCACGGCCAGCACCATCGACAGCCGGCTCGGATCCCAGCCGACCACGGCGCGGCGCGGCGTGCCGAGCGAGGTCGGCGCCACCAGGGCCTGGATTTCGACCAGCACGGGGCGGGTGCCCTCGATGCCGGCAAAGACCGCCGTGCCGGGGCTGCCGAGATCGCGCTCCGACAGGAACAGCTCGGACGGGTTGGTGACCTCGCGCAGACCCAATCCGGTCATTTCGAACACGCCGATCTCGTCCGTCGGGCCGAAGCGATTCTTGACCGAACGCAGGATGCGGAACTGCTGCGAGCCCTCGCCCTCGAACGACAGGACCGCATCCACCATGTGCTCGACGACCCGGGGGCCGGCGATCTGGCCGTCCTTGGTGACGTGGCCGACCAGGATGATGGCCGCGCCGGATTTCTTGGCGAACCTGATCAGCTTCTGCGCCGAGGCGCGCACCTGGGTCACCGTGCCCGGGGCCGATTCCACGGTGTCGGTCCACATCGTCTGGATCGAATCGATCACGATCAGCCGCGGCACGCCGCCCTCGGACAGGGTCGCGATGATGTCCTCGACCGAGGTCTCAGCCGCCAGTTGTACCGGCGCATCCGCAAGCCCGAGGCGCTCGGCGCGCAGCCGCACCTGGGCGACAGCTTCCTCGCCGGAAATGTAGACCGCGCGATGGCCCGCGCGCGCCAGCATCGAGGTCGCCTGGGTCAGAAGCGTCGATTTGCCGATGCCGGGATCGCCGCCGACCAGCAGCACCGAGCCGCGCACGAAGCCGCCGCCGGTGACGCGGTCGAGCTCGGTCATGCCCGACGACAGCCGCGGCGCGTCGATGGTCTTGCCGGTCAGCGATTCCAGCTGGAAGGTGCGGCCCTTGCGCTTGGAGCGCAGCGACACCGGCGCCGAGGTTGCCCCCGTCGTGTCTTCCTCCGCCAGCGTGTTCCACTCGCCGCAGGCCTCGCATTTGCCCTGCCAGCGCGAATAGGCCGCGCCGCAGTTCTGGCAGACGAAGGAGAGTGTGGTCTTGGCCATGAGGTGAGAATCGGTGCGGTCAGGAGTGGGTAGCGTTCCATAACATACTTAGGCCGGCGGCCAGCATGATGCCATCCATCACCACGCGGAACACGTCCGGCTTCATGTGCAGCACGAAGCGCTTGGCGACGAAGGCGCCGGCCATCAGCGAGCCGCCGGCGATCAAACCTTTCAGCAGGATGTCCGGCGTGAGCGCGCCGAAGCGCTGGAAGGTGATGGATTTGGACACGTAGAGCCCAAGCGAACTCGCGGCCTCCGTGGCGAGGAAGGCGCCTTTCGACAGCCCGTAGAACAGGAACAGCGGCACGCTCAGCGGCCCGGTCGAGACCACGATGCCGGTCAGATATCCGATCACGGCACCGCCGGTCGCGAGATGCCAGAGGTTGGCCTTGAGATCGTGCCGCGCCAGCCAGTGCCGCACCGGCACCATCGCCATCAGGAACAGCCCGATGGTGATGTCGACGGCGTGCGACGGCAGGATCAGCAAGGTGCGCGCGCCGAGTGCGGCGGCCGGAATCCCGGTGACCGAATAGGCCGCGCAGGCGCGCCAGTCGACCTCGCGCCACCACGCCAGGATGCGCGACAGGTTCGCCATCACGGCGGCGACCGCCATGATCGGCACGGCCTCCTTCGGCCCGTATTCATAGGTCAGCACCGGCATCAGCATGATCGACGAGCCGGTGCCGACGATACCGGACAAGGTGCCGGCCACGAGGCCGACCGCGAGCACGAAGAGGAAGCCCAAGAAGATCGTCTCCGCGCTCGGACGAGATCTCTCTCCGCGTCGTTGCGAGCGAAGCGAAGCAATCCAGGCTGTGCGTGCCCCTGGATTGCGTCGTCGCGGAGCCTGCCCTCGGGCTCGCCGCAGGCGAGACTCGAGGGGCTCCTCGCAATGACGGAGTCGGAGAGATGCGTCCCGTGGTTAACGGCTCGTTCGAGCCGACTCGAAATCGGCGATGATTGTGCGTCCGCATCATTAAAAGTTGAAGCGTATTTCCTCGCAGGTCCGCTGATGTTCTCGGACGATGACGATGAGCAAAACGCCAATGTCCTTGCAGATGCGGCCGTCCATGACGGCAACCGCCGATGCGGAGTTCCCCTGGTTCACGGCTGCGATGCTGGCCATGGAAGCCGGCGAGGTCATCCGGCTCCGGCTGGAGAAGTTCGCGCGCGGCGAAGCCGATGCGGGCGAGGAGGCTGAGCTGATGGTCAGCGAAAAGATCGCCGCAGCCCTGGAGGCGACGGCGAAGCTGATGGCCGGCGCGAGCCCGGCGGCAGTCGTCGATCTCTATCGGGGCTATGTCGCGGCCAACGCCGAGCGGCTGTCGGCCTAAGCCCTGCGCAGTCCGATTGCGTTGGACTGCGGATGTCGAGCCACCGAGCGTGGACGAGCTGGTCGAAACGCCGCCGGCTGGGCCGTTTCATGCGTTCAGGTGCGGTGTGTTGCCATTGTGATGAAGATCGGACACCTTCCCGAAACCACCGACTGCCGCTCAATTCTTTCGCCGGACCGATCGAGTGCGACTGCTCATACGCCTCATGCAACGCGTGCTGGTCGCCGGGCTGGGGATCTTCACGGTCTGGCTGATCGTCTTCGTGGTGTTCGAGACCGCGAACCGCAGGCTGCCTTGGATTGCCGCAGTCGGCGTCAGCTACGCGTTCGCGGCCTATGTCGTTCTGCCACGCGTGATCCGGTTGAGCCTCAGGATTCTTCAGAAGCGGCGAGTGCCCAGCTACACGATCACGGGGGATGGATTGCCCGGCGACCCCGTCAATCTCGCCCTGGTCGGGACGCTCCAACAGCTTCGCGCAAGCTTTGCTGCGGTCGGTTGGTCTGAAGCGGACCGATTGGGCCTGACGAGCTCCTGGGCCATGATCCGCGCCTTTGTCCTCGATGCGCCTTACCCCGCCGCTCCGTTCAGCACGCTCTATCTGTTCGGGCGCGGCCAGGATATCGGCTTTCAGAAAGCCATCGGCAACAGCCCGCGAAAGCGCCATCACGTCAGGTTCTGGGCTGTTGGCCTGGCACACGCAGAGCAAACTTGGAATGCAGGCGATTTCTGGTCCAACGCCGATCAGCCGGCGGTCGATGAATCCGCTCTGTGGGTCGGCGCCGGCACGAAGGACACCGGCCTGTCGTTCACCCGATTGACGTTTCAGGTCACGCACGCCACCGATCCGGATGTCAACGCCGAGCGGGACTACATCATGGCCGAACTGATCAGGACACGATCGATCGAGACCGTGGAGCTGTACAAGGCTGGTCAGAGCCTCCCCGAGCGGGTCAATCACTACGTGACGGACGGAGACATTGCGTTGGCGAGCCTGTTGGTCTCCACCGCAGACGACGACACATGATTTGCCGTCGTCTGTCTAATGGACACGCTGACGAGCCGCTTTCGATGTCGTCCGTTCTGCCCGGGGCCGGACCAGGAAGGCGGTTCCGAGCAGGACGAGCATCGCCACGGTGACGACCGTCAGGAACGCCTGATCGAAGGCGCGATGGGCGTGCGAGGTGACGATGGCAGCGAGCTCGGTCGGCAGCCGCTCGGCTGCGATCAGCGCCTCGTCGATGCTGTCGCGCGCAGCGGCGGGAATGCCGAGGCCGTCGGGCAGAACCATGAAGGCCGTATAGACCCCGGACAGGATGCTTCCGAAAATGCTGATGCCGATGGTGCCGCCGAGCTCGAACGACACTTCCTCGATCGACGCGGCCATGCCTTCGCGGCCTTCGGGCGCGTGATTCATCACGGCGTTGGAGGCGGCCGCGATGGATGCGCCGAGCCCGAGCCCGTTGATTGCGATGCAGATCAATTGCAGCACGAGGCTGGCGTTGTAGCAGAGCAGGTAGCCGGCCGCGCCGATGCCTGCGATCGCCAGCGCGCCGGACATCGTGGTGGCGGCTCCCACGCGACGGAGCATGAGGCTCGCGAGCGGCCCGCCGATGAATGCCCCCAGCGGGGCTGGCAGGATGTACAATGCCGCCTGCAGCGGCGAGTAGCCGAGGACGAGCTGCAGGCGCTGGCTGATCGCGAGCTCCGTGCCCGCAATGGCAAGTGAAGCCACGATCGCGGTGATCACGCTGAGCGTGAACTCGACGTTTCGGAACAGGGTGAAGTCGAGCAAAGGATCCTCGAGACGCAATTGACGGCGCACGAACACCGTCAACATGATGACTGTCGCGACGGCCGTGCCGGCAAGGACGACATAGGACGACTGGCGACTGCCGAGCTCCTCGACGACGTAGGCGAAGCCGATCAGTCCGGCCATCACCTGCACTGAACCGAGGAGGTCCCAGTCGCGCTCAGCACGATCTCGCGGCGCAGGAATCAGCAGCAGGCCGGCGGCCAGCGCCAGGACGACGAGCGGCACGTTGATCAGAAAGACCGAGCCCCACCAGAAATATTCCAGCAGGACGCCGCCGACCAAGGGGCCGACCGCCGCCCCGCTGGACGCAACGGCTCCCCAGATCGCGATGGCGAGCGCCCGTTCGTGGTCATCGGAGAAGGTGATGCGAATGATCGACAGCGTCGCCGGCATCATCAGCGCGGCGCCGATCGCGAGCAGGACGCGTCCGCCAACCAGGATCGTGGCGGTCGGCGAATAGGCGGCGACGACCGAGGCCAGTCCGAAGACGATGAGGCCGGCGACGAATGTCCTCTTGTGCCCGACGCGGTCGCCGAGCGAGCCGAAGCCGGGAAGCAGGCCGGCGACGACGAGCCCGTAGGCCATGACGATCCACAATTTCTCCGAGGCGGTTGCTCCGAGCTCATGGGTCAGGCTGGGCAGCGCCGTATAGAGCACAGTCATGTCGATGACGACGAGCGCCAGCGCGCCGGAGACGGTCAGGAGGATCAGCCAGCGAATGCGCTTCGGCATCGGCGAATCCGCCGGCGGAAGACTCTGGTCAGTCCGCGCATTCGCCATCTCGTGCACCGTCATCATTCCCGTTCAGAGTCCGTCGCGATGTGTGATCCGGCCGTTCATCATCGTCAGCTGAATATTGACCTTGCCGATCTCGTGCGGCCCGACATCGAACAGGTTCTTCTCGAGCACGATCAGATCGGCCAGCTTCCCGACCTTGATGGAACCGATCTTATCCTCCATGCGCAGCTGATAGGCCCCGTTGATCGTGTAGCCTCGAATGAGCTCCGGCAGGCTCAGGCGTTCGGTGGCGGGCGGATGGACCAGGCTGTCGGGCTTGCCCGGCTCCTGACGCGTATGGCCGGCCTGCACCGCCTCGAGCGGTTTGACGACGACCTTGGAGCCGGTCGCCAGGGCATCCATTCCGAACGACACCGTGACGCCTTGGTCGATGAACGTCTTGAAGCTGTACATGCGGCTCCAGCGCTCTTCGCCGTAGATCTCGCGGATGCGACGCTGGCTCGTATCCGGCACGCCCCACTGGATTTGGGTGTTCGCGATCACGCCGAGCTTTCTGAAGCGCGCAATGTCCGACGGCGCAGTGAGGAACGCGTGGCAGATGGTATGGCGGCGGTTGCCCGGGCCACGCTCGCCAAACGCGGCGTCGTATGCATCCAGGCTCATGCGGACTGCGGCGTCGCCGACGGTGTGAAGATGCGTGTCGATTCCCTCCGCATGTGCCTGGCGCAGGATCCGGTTCAACACGGGCGCGGGCAGCAACGGTTCGCCGCGCCAATCCGGACTTCCGGCATAGGGATCGAGCAGATAGGCGGTGCGGGTCAGCTCGGTGCCGTCGACGAGCAGCTTGAGCACCTCGGCCTTGACCAGCGGCGTGCGATAGCGCTTCCGGTACGCCCGAATGATCGGCAGCGGATCGACGTTGGGATCATTGTGATAGAGGCAGCCGATCACGCGTTGCAGCAGCTTGCCGCGCCTCTCGAGGTCGACCAGCATGTCGAAACCGTGATGCTGCTCGGTCGGCCAGGCGCTGAAGCCGGCATCGAAGAAGGTGGTGATGCCGGCGGCCGCCAGCTTGGGCTGCCATTCCTCGATGGCGGCGGCGGTCGACTTGAGACCGAACGGTTCGATGCCGTGCTTTTCGAGCGTCTTCAGCACCGCGAACAGCGCGGGCACTTCCAAAATGAAGCCGGTCGGCGCGCCATTTGGATCCTTTTCGTACCAGGAGGAGCCGGGTACGACGTCGCGTGGGGTGTCCTTCGTGATGCCGGCCATCTCCAGCAGCTTGGAATTGACCCAGTAGCTGTGCAGATCGCAACTGACGAGCAGGACCGGCCGGTCTGGGAAGATCGCGTCCAGCGGTTCCTTGCGCGGACCCGAGGCCGGAAACGCGCCCGCGATCCATCCGAAGCCGAGAATGAACTTCTCGTCGGAATGCGTCTTGGCGTAGTCGCGCAGGATCTCGTAGATGCGCTCGGGATCTTCCTCGTTAACCCAGGCGCCGCGAGCAAATGCCAGCGTGCAAAGATGCCAATGCGCTTCGACGAAGCCCGGCATCAGCATACGGCCATCGAGGTCGATGACCTCAGCCCCGCGTCTGGCAAACTTCATCGCTCCGGCATCGTCGCCGACATAGACGATCTTGTCTCCCTTGACGACGACCGCCGCCGCCCAGGGCTGCGAGTCTTCCACCGTATAGACGCGCCCGCCGCGAAACACGGTCGTGCGGCTGGAGGCGGCAAAAGCCTGAGCCGGCCCGGCGGCCGCGAATGCTGCGGCGGCAGCCGTGGTTGCAACCATCCGGCGACGGGTCAGTCCGCCGCCCTCCTTGTTCGACGCCGCAAACAGCGAACCGATGGCTGAGCCGCATGCGATGCACATTGTCCTGCTCCGAAAAGCCTGCGCTCCGCGTGAGCTGCATCATCTTCCAATCGAACGTTAAACTACGTCTCTCCGCGCCTTCCAGGATTGACCGCGATCAAGTCGGACTCAAGCGAGGGCGAGCGTGCGTACGCAAGCCGAAGTTCTGTTTGCTGATGGCGAAAATTCAAATCGAATCCCTTCGGACAGGATTGCACGCCGCCTTGCGACTCGCGGCGGCAGAGGCCGTTCGATCGGAGCAGAATCATTTTGGAAACAGGAAAGCCAGACTCGCCCGAAGCTGCCAATGTGATGCCTGGTCCGGCTTCAACAAGTTGTAGTAGACGCCCACCTCGGCATTGATCGGCTGCCTATCGACCATGAAGAGCTTGCCCACGCCGACGCCGATCGGGACGACCCAGCGATCATTGCCCTTCGCGAGCCAGTTCGCCGTGATGATGGGACTCGAGCTGACGTAGGACCCGTCGGAGAAGTTGTAGGTCACGAAGTACTGCAGCATCATCTGGTTCACCGGCGCGCGGTCGCTCGGACCGGCAAACGACCAGATGTTGTTGGCGAGCACCCCGAGCACCCACGGACCCGGCATGGTCAGCGCGACGAGGGTCGGACCTGCGCTCCATTTTCCCGAACCGAGGGCGGGATCGGTCGCCGACGGATAGGAAAAGGTCGGGCCGACACCCCAGATGAGGGCGCCCGAATGCGACGGGGTGAGCGCGAAGATCTGGTTGATGTCGCCGACCCCGCCGATCCGGCCCTGCTCAGGGGAGAAGCGCACCTGGGCGATGCCGGGAATGGTCGTGCGCGTCACCAGATTCCAGTCGGCATTGAGCTCGAACGGGATGACCGGCTCGATCTTGAAGACGTCGGCCGTCTGCCGGTACGGGCCCGTATTCGGCATCGCGATGTTCTCAAGGCCGACGCTGATCGTGTCCGCGATCGGGTTCTGCGCCGCCTTGGCCAGATCTTCGAGCGACGGCGTCCTGGCCTGCTGTGCCAGGGCGCCGGAGTCATGGCAGAGCGCCGCGATCAGGAGCGACAGAACCGCACGTCGAAAAGCTCTCGGAATCCTTGTCGACCTCGCTGTCGAAGCGCTGCTCTGGCAGCCATTGTCTCGCGTCCGCACCGTATGGCCCCGCTTGCATCAGGTGAAGGTCGGGAAACGCTCGCCCGCGAACAGGGAGCGCCGAAGACGGGACCAGTTGGACGCGAACTGGAACGTGTCGAGATCGGTGTAGGTCTGGCCGATCACCTGCATGCCCGCGGGCATGCGGTCCTCGACCAAGCCGAGCGGGACCTCGACGACGGGATAGCGGTTGAGCAGGTTCCAGTGCCACGTCAGCGCCAGGTTCAGGCCGGTGCCCACCCACGGGTCCACCTTGTTGTCCTTGCTCTTGAACATGTCGGCCCCGACAAGAGGCGTTGCCATGGTCGGCATGAGCAGAATGCGGTAGCCCTTCCCGAACACGCGCTGCTGGACTTGGCGGTGCAGCCGCTGCAGCAGCTCCTCGGCGTCTTCGGCCTGGCGCGGTCCGACCGGGCCGACCTGGTCGAGCATTTCGGTCATGTAGGGCGAGAGCTGATCGCGATGCGCATTCGAGATCTCGATCGCGGTGCCGATGGACGTCGACATCAGCCCACGGATGAAGACCATCTTGTGGGCTTTCGTGAAGCCGCAATCGACCTCGTCCACCGTGCAACCCGCGGCGCGCAGCGCCGCGATGCCTCCCAGCATCGCAGCCTTCACGGAGGGTATGACCTCCGCAATGCCGGCGCCCCAATCGACGGCGATGCGCCATCCGGAAAGGCGCGGATAACGAGTGGGATAGTCGAGGCGAGGGCGCATCGCGGCCATCACCCGCTCGGACGGACCGACGATCGCGTTCTGGAGGCGGACGAGATCGTCGAAGCGCCGCGCCATCGGGCCCGAGGTCGAGAACGGGATTTCCCCGCCGGCCACGCGTCCGAACGGCGGCCTGAAGCCATAGAGACCACATTGTGAGGCGGGAATTCGGATCGAGCCGCCCATGTCGGAGCCGAGGGCGAGCGTCGTGAAGCCCGCGGCCAGCGCCGCGCCGGACCCCGCCGACGACCCGCCCGGAGAATATTCGAGATTCCATGGATTGCGCGTCGTGCCCCAGGCGCGGGTGGATGCGCCGAGGAAAAGATAGAATTCCGGCACGGTCGTCTGGAACGGCATCACGGCGCCAGCCGCCTCGAGCGAGTCGATGATGGCCGCGTTCTCCGTTGCCGGCGGCGAGTCCTTGTAGATGAGCGAGCCCTGTGTCGTCCGCCAGCCGGGCCTGGAGAATTCGTCCTTGATGGCCACCGTGATCCCTTCCAGCGGCCTCGGATTGCCGCGCCGATAACGGTCTTCGGACTGCTTGGCCTCCTTCATCGCCTGGTCGAAGTGCTCGTAGGTGATGCAATTGACCTTCGGGTTGTAGGCTTCGATCCGCTTGATCTGCGCCTTCAGGAGATCGACCGGCGACGCCTTGCGGGCCCGGAACATGGCGGTGAGATCGGCGACCGATGCGTAGCAGAGCGGATCGGCGGACTCGGCCTGCGCGGCCGGCAAACCGAGTTCGGATGCGACCAACGCCGCTCCCGCGCCTTTGATGAGCATTCGTCTGTCGATCATACACGCCTCCGCATTTCCGGGAATCGGTCCGAGTATTTCGATTGGATCGTGAGGTGACGATCCGAGAAAAACGTGCCCGCTCTGCGGGAAAGACACTATTCCCGATTCCGCGGATCGTATGAACTCGGGGGAACTACGTAGTCCATTGCGTGCGAAGCGTTCGCATGAGCTGCGCGTGTTCGAGACGAATAGGTTAGAATGATTGTCAATTCGGAATAACTCCGCGACTTCGAAGCGGAATCGCCATTCGAAGCAAGCAGGGCCGCATCACGTTGTGAGGGACGCCGGCCTGCGCATCGTGCAGTTCGCGATCAGGTCGCGAACTCATCCGATCTGCTCAGCTCATGGCAACGAAATCGATGTAACCTGCAAGTGCGCGATTCGCGCGGCTCTGCGAGCGTGACCCCTGATCTGGCTGCATCCGTGGAGCAACCGGCGGTCCCGCTTCGCTCGGCAACGTGCTCTCATGATCTTGCTGCTGGCCGTGATGCTCCTACCGAAGTGCGACGGCAAACCGACGGAGTGAAGAATGTTCACACTGGTACATGCAGGGACTTGGCTCGTCGTCGGCTTGATTGGTGGCGGCCTTGCCGGAATCCTGGTGAAGCGCCGCCGGGCAGGTTCGGGCTCCTCACCAACATCGGATTGGGGTGCGTCGGCGCCCTCATCGGCGGTGTCCTGTTCAACATGTTCGGGTTGTTTCCAGGCATGGGCAGCATCGTCATTTCGCTGCGCGATGTCGTCGCGGCGTTCGTCGGCTCGCTCGTCCTGCTGGCGGCAATCTGGCTGTGGGGCGTAGCGCGCGAACCGAGTCCGCGCTGAGCCGGCGGGGCTGTCAGCCCGAGTGACGCGCGGTCTCCGCGCGCCAGTCGCGCGGGCGCATGCCGAAACGCTGCTTGAAGCGGCGCGTGAAGTGCGACAGATCCGAAAAGCCCCAGTCGAAGGCGATACGGCCGATGTCGCCGCCACGGGCGGGATCGCGCAGATCGCGCGCTGCGCCATCGAGCCGGCGCTCCATCACCAACTCGGAGAAGCTGGTGCCGGCGCGGGCCAGCAGCTTGTGCACATAGCGCTCGCTGATCCCGACGACAGATGCGATGGTCGCCACCGTCAGGCCGGGCTCGCGCACCCGCTCGTGAATGGCGCGGCGCAGCGCCAAGGTCGTCGCATCGGCAAACGAGGTGGTCGCATGCGTCTCGCGGCGGCCGCGACGCGCCAGGCTCAGCGCCACCAGATCGAGCAGCACGCCGAACAGCGCCGACGCATCGTCCGGCGCGAGCCGCAGCGCGTTGGCGTTGAGGGAGCGCGCCGTCTCCACGATCAGTGCGCCGACGCACGGGTCGTCGGACAGCCGCGTCGGCGCGATGTCCGGCACCGCCGGCAGGCGGCCGAACAGCGCATCGGCTGGGACGCGGAACGAGATCACGCCGAGCGACGGCCCGCGATCGTGCTGAAGCACGAAGGTGCGGTCGCTGTCGAAGATACCGACCTGACCGGCGGACAGGCTGACATCGCATTCGTCCTGCAGGATGGTGCAGCGGCCGGCGAGCTTGAGGTTGAGATAGAAGCAGCGCTGGGTGGAAGCGGCGATGTCCGTGCGCGAGCGACGTACGATGTGCTCGGGAAAGCTGACGCGGTTGATGGCGCCGCTCCCGACGCTGATGCTCTGCACCTCCGCGGCGAATCCGATGCCGCGCGCCGGCTCCGGCGTCAGGTTCATGAAGGCCTGGCAGATCGCCTCGCGGTAATACGAGAACTGCTCCTCCGGCCGCACCGCTGCCGTATTCCAGCTCCGCTGCCGTTCCGGCTCGGCGCCCATCGGTTCACTCCGAGACCAATCGGGTTCAGTTGCAGCCAAGCGCCGCGGGCGCGGTCCGGCCCATAGTCCTTGCACCGCCTTCCATCGTGCAAAGGAACGTGATCATGTCAACCTACGTCCTGGTCCATGGCGCCTGGCATACCGGCGCCGAGCTCGAACCGGTCGCAGTGCCTATTCGCGCCGCCGGCCACACGGTGCATCTGCCGACCATCCGCGGCAACCGCCCCGGCGACGCCAAGACCACCGGACTCGACGAGGCGATCGCCTCGATCTGCGACTACTTCACCGAGCACGACATCACCGACGCCGTGCTGATGGGGCACTCCTATGGCGGCATGGTCATCACCGGCGTCGCCGACCGCATCGCTCAGCGCATCCGCCGCCTGGTCTACTGGAACGCGTTCGTGCCCAACGACGGCGAGTGCCTCAACGACATGGTGCCACCGCACTATGTTGCGCTGTTCGACGCGGTGGCGGTGGAGCGCGGCGACGGCTCGGTGGTGCTGCCGTTCCCGGTCTGGCGCGAGGCCTTCATCAACGACGCCGATCTCGCCACCGCGACGCGCACCTATGAGATGCTCAATCCGCATCCCAACAAGACCTTCACCGACAAGATCACGCTGCGCACCAATCCCGCCGAGATGGCAATCGCGAAATCCTACATCAACTGCACCGAGGACACGGCGCTGCCGCACAGCCTGCCATGGCACCCGCGCCTGTCCGGCAAGCTCGGCCTGTTCCGGCTGGTCCAGGTGCCCGGCAGCCATGAGCTGTGCTTCTCCGATCCCGGCCGGCTCGCGCAGGCGATCATGGATGCGGGCCGGGACTGACGGGGCGCCGTCACGCTCTCGGTGTGACGCCACGCGGTGATGATTCCAGGTTGTGATCGGCGTCACATTCGCCGGGAGCGCGATCGGTCAGACTGATCTCCGATGAAGGCAGCCCGGCGGGGCATCCATCCTCGCCGCACCATCGGAGAAACGCGTCATGGCCCAGCTCCATCTGACGTCCCCTCGGGGTCTTGCATCCAAGACATCAGCCGCGAAAGCGCCCGCGCGGCCGGCCGCGACCAGGGCCGGCTGGCTCGCGATGGCCGCCGGCGTGATCACGACCGTGTTCGCTGCGATCGGCGCGGTGAACAGCGTCATTCCCGCGGCGTCGAACGTCGGCGCGGCCGTGCTCGACGCGCTGAATGTGCCGGCCTGCCTGTCCTATGCCGATCGCTATGACGGCACGCAGAGCAGCTTCCGCAAGGAAGGCCAGCTCTGGCGCGAATATCCGCGCGGCTCGGAGACCTTCAGCTACGAGTTCAGGGAGATCCGGCGCACGCGCCAGGAGATCATGCTGTGGAACGTGACGCCGCGCCCGAACGTGCCCGACGCCGCGAGCCTCGTCGTACACCTGCCGGTGTGCGGCGGCATGGCGGTGCTGACCGAGGGCCTGCCGGAGCGGGCGACCAACCTGCAGCAGACCTGGCCGGACCGCGGCTGAAGCTCCGACGCGCGCGACCTTCGGACTATGTCAGCACGATCCACGCCGGCGCGTGATCGCTCGCGCCGTCCTCGCCGCGAATGGCGCGGTCGACGCCGGCCTTGGCAAGGCGCGGCGCGAGTTGCGGGCTCAGCAGCAGATGATCGAGCCGCAGGCCGGCATCGCGCGGCCAGCGGTTGCGCTTGTAGTCCCAGAACGTGAACATCGGCGCCTTCGGATGCAGCGTGCGGATCGCATCGCACCAGCCTTGATCGACCAGCGCGTGAAAGGCGGCGCGGCTCTTCGGCTGGATCAGCGCGTCCTTGTCCCAGGACTTTGTCGGATAGATGTCGAGCGTATCAGGCGCCACATTGTAGTCGCCGGCGAGCACGACCGGCAGGTCGTCCTTGATGAACTTGGCCGCGTGCCTGTGCAGCCGCTTGAACCAGGCGAGCTTGTGGTCGAATTTCGGCCCCGGCTGCGGATTGCCGTTCGGCAGATACAGACAGCCGACGACGATGCCACGCACCGCGGCCTCGATGTAGCGGGCGTCGCGATCCCTGGGATCGCCGGGCAGGGTGGTGCGCGTCAGCACTGGCTCGGCCTTCCGCGCCAGGATCGCGACCCCGTTCCAGGTCTTCTGCCCCTGCCACACCGCGCCATAGCCGGCCTTGGCGATCGCATCGACGGGGAAATCGACCTCGGTGCATTTCAGCTCCTGCAGGCAGACGATGTCGGGTTTGGCCGCGCGCAGCCAGCGCAGCAGATTCGGGAGCCGCCGACGGACATTGTTGATGTTGAAGGTCGCGATCTTCATGATGCCCGTTGCCGCGGGGATGGTCCGGATGACCAAGCTCGCAATCGCCTTTTGGTTCACGCTGCAGCATCGATGCAGCCAAGGCTGCCTATGAAAGCCCGGCCCATCAGGCTGCCACGCGCTTCTCGGCGGCGCGAGTCGAGAGGGCGCACGTGTCTATTTAGGTCGCGACGTCACCAGCGCGCGGATCTTGTCCGCATCCTCCGGCGTCGCGGGATTGTAGATCACCATGGTGAGGTCGGGCCGGCCATCGACGGCGAAGCCCGAGAATTCCAGCGAGAGCGGCCCGGCGAAGGGATGGTGCAGGACCTTCACGCCATCGCCATGCCGCCCTTGCACATCATTGTCGCGCCACATCGCCGCGAAGTCCGGGCTGGTCGCGCAGAGCTCGTCGACCAGCGATTGGACATTGCGGGCCGCGCCGGCGCGCGCCACGTCGGCGCGGAAGGACGCGACCACATAGCGCGCCACGGCCTGCCAGTTGGACTGTGCGGCGCGGACGCGGCTGTCGTGGAACATCATGCGCAGAACGTTGCGCTGGCCCTCGGGCAGGGTGCTGTAGTCGGTGAGAACGACCGTGGCGGCCCTGTTCCAGGCGACGATGTCCCATGTCGCCGTGCGAACGAAGGCGGGGCTGTATTCCAGCGTGTCGAGCACGCGTTGCAGGCGGGGTGAGATGCCGTCGATGGCGTGATAGCGGGCTTCGGGCGGCCGGCCGAGACCGAGCAGGAACAGATGCTCGCGCTCGACGTCGGTCAGCATCATGGCGCGCGCGATGCGGTCCAGCACGTCGGCGGAGGGCGCGCCGCCGCGCCCTTGCTCCAGCCAGGTGTACCAGGTGGCGCTCACATTGGCGCGTTGCGCCACCTCTTCGCGCCGCAGCCCCGGCGTTCGCCGCCGCTGCAGCGGCAGGCCGAACGCGGTCGGATCGAGCTTGGCGCGGCGATCCCGGAGATAGGTCCCGAGCGAGTTGCTGTCCGTCATCCTGTTAGCGATTATACCCGTATAATGTCACGACTTTACCCGCATGAGCAGCGTAGCAATATCCCGGCGATCTGAACAGGGAGTGTGTCTCATGCGTGTCTTCGTCACCGGCGCCGCCGGCTTCATCGGCTCCGAAACCACCAAAGAGCTGATCGCTGCCGGGCATCAGGTCATCGGCCTCGCGCGCTCCGAAGAGAACGTCCGCACGCTCGAGCAACTGGGCGCGCAGGTTCATCGCGGATCGCTGCAGGACCTCGACAGCCTCAAGCGCGGCGCGAAGGACGCCGACGGCGTGATCCATCTGGCCTTCATCCATGACTTCGCGAAGTTCGCGGAGAACGGTGCGATCGACAAGGCTGCCATCGAAGCCATGGGCGAGGTGCTGGTGGGCTCGAACAAGCCGTTCATCGTCACCTCCGGAACGGGGCTCGTGGCGGCCAATGTGGTGGTCACCGAAGACATGCGGCGCGAGTCCAGCGCGCATGTCCCGCGCGTGTCCGAGCAGACGGGTCTCGCCTATGCGTCGCGTGGCGTGCGCGCGATGGTGATCCGCCTGCCGCAGGTGCACGGCGCACCAGGAAAAGCCGGGCTGATTTCCTATCTGGTCGAGCTCGCACGGCAGAAGGGCCGCGCCGCCTATGTCGGCGCGGGCGCCGAGCGCTGGGCCGCGGCGCATCGATCGGATGTCGTCCGCCTCTACCGGCTCGCCCTGGAGAAAGGTACGGCCGACGCGATCTACCACGCCGTCGGCGAGGAGGGCGTCCCCATGCGCGAGGTCATCGAGGCGGTCGGCCGCGCGCTGAACGTGCCGGTCGTCTCGATCAGAAAGGAGGAGGCTGGTGACTACTACGGGCCGCTGGCGATGTTCGCGGGCCTGGACATGCCGGCCTCCAGCGCCCTGACACAGCAGCGCCTGGGCTGGACGCCCGAGGGCATCGGCCTGATCGCCGACATCGGCCAGCCGGACTACTTCAAGCCGAGCTCTCGGAGTTGAAGGATTGCCTGGAGCGGATCGTCTCAAATTTCATGCTTGTCACCGGAGTTGCGCAGTCGAGTTCAATCCGTTGCAAGCGCCGCCGTCGCGGCCGCGATGACTTCGTCCTGTAGCGGCGAGGCGCCGAGCGCGCGGGCCATGACGACAGTACCGATCAGCATCGTCAGTGTGCGGATCGCTTCCGCGCGCGCGTCATGCTCTGCAACGCCGCGCGCAATCAGGCCGGCTGCAACGCGCGTGATCAACTGCTCGGCGCCGACGGTGAATTCCGTGCCGAGCACGTCCGGCATCCGCCCGGCGTCGGCACCGAAGCCCGCCGCGGGACAGCCCATCCCGGGATGGGCGATGTGCTCGCGCGACAGGTAGCGCGCCACGTAGGCGGCGAGCGCCGCTTCGGCGCCGCCTGTGTCCATGTCGCGGTCGATGCCGCCGGCCATCGCGGCGAAGGCGTGCCGCGTGGCGGCAGCGAGCATGTCGTTCTTCGACGCGAAGTGCCGGTAGAAGCCACCCTGCGTCATGCCGGCGGCGGCCATCACGTCAGCGATGCTGGCCCCCGCGACTCCGCGCTCGCGCAGCAGGCGCGCCGCCGTATCGACGATTTTCGCTTTGCTCTCAGCGGTTTGTTCCCTGGTCTTGCGCATGTGATCGAACCTGTCTCGTGTCGCTTGACAATTTAGCGGTCGTTCGACATCTTTGCAATTAGAGTTCGATCGAAATCTAAATAGGAGCTGACCATGACCAGCCCATCCCTGCGTCCCCTGACCGAGGCCGAGCGCCTCCGCCGGGCCTATGGCACCTATGCGGTCGTGACCGGCGCCTCCGATGGGATCGGCCGCGCGGTGGCTATGCGGCTGGCGGAGGCCGGCTTCGGCCTCGTACTGGTCGCGCGGCGCCGCGCCGTGCTGGAGGCGCTCGCCGCTGAGCTCGAACCGCGCACGCCCATCCGCCCGGTCGTGATCACAGCCGATCTCTCGGTGCCGGACGATGTCGACCGGATCGCGCGAGAGACCGCTGATATCGATGTCGGCCTGCTGGTCGCGGCCGCCGGCTTCGGCACTTCGGGGCCGTTCGTCGACGGCGATCTCGCAGCCGAGCTGAACATGATCGACGTCAATTGCCGCGCGCTGGCGCAGCTCACGCATCTGTTCGGGCGCCGCTTCGCCGCGCGCCGGCGCGGCGGCATCGTGCTGATGAGCTCGCTCGTCGCCTTCCAGGGCGTGGCGCGCGTCGCCAACTACGCGGCGACCAAGGCCTTCGTGCAGAGTCTCGCCGAAGGTCTCGCGCCGGAGCTCAAGCCGTTCGGCGTCGACGTGCTGGCCTCGGCGCCGGGGCCGGTGATGAGCGGCTTCGGGCAGCGCGCCCACATGACGATCCGCAGCGGCCAGACACCGGACGAGGTCGCCGTCGGCACGCTCAACATGCTCGGACGGCGCACCACGGTGCGGCCCGGCTTCCTCGCCAAGGCCCTGGAGGCGAGCCTGATGCTGCTGCCGCGCTCGGCCCGTGCCGCGATGCTGGCACGCGTGATGGCCGGCATGACGCAGGCGGCGTGAGCCGATCCTTCCCGAAGCCCGGAGTGCGCTGCCATGATGACCGACACGCCGTCCCCCGTCGCCGTCCCATCGCCTCCGCCGTCGCGGCTTTCGGCATCGGAACTGCTCGATCTTGCGCGCACCTGCGGCGCCGATGATTGCGGCCTTGCCTCGATCGACGATCCCAGCCTTGCCGAGGATCGGCCGCATATTCTCGCAGCCTTTCCCAAGACGCGCACGCTCTTGGTGCTGGTCGGACGGATGCATCGCGAGCCGGTCCGCTCGCCGGCGCGCTCGGTCGCCAATCTCGAATTTCACCGGTCGGGCGACCACATCGACGAGGTCGCGCGCGGCATCGTCCGCGTGCTGGAGGACCGCGGCATCCGCGCGCTCAATCCGGCGATGGCGTTTCCGATGGAGATGGACCGTTTTCCGGAGCGCGGCTGGATCGTGTCGCACAAGCGCGCCGCCGAGGCCGCCGGGCTCGGCCGCATGGGTATCCATCGCAGCGTCATCCATCCGCGCTTCGGCAGCTTCATCCTGCTCGGCACGGTGTTGATCGCTGCCGAGGTCGATGCGGTCGCTGCTCCGCTCGACCACAATCCATGCCTCGAATGCAAGCTGTGCGTCGCCGCCTGTCCGGTCGGGGCGATCAAGCCCGACGGAGCCTTCGACTTCTCCGCCTGCCTCACCCACAATTATCAGCAATTCATGGGCGGCTTCGTCAACTTCGTCGAGGACATCGCCGAGTCGCGCTCGGCCAACGATCTCCGCAGCCGCGTGAGCTACGCCGAGACGGTGACGCGCTGGCAGAGCCTGTCCTACGGGCCGAACTACAACGCCGCCTATTGCCTCGCCGTCTGCCCCGCCGGCCACGACGTCATCGGCCCCTATCTCGCCGACCGCAAGCAGCACGTCGCAGACGTGCTGGAGCCGCTGACGCGCAGGACCGAGCCGGTCTATGTCGTGCCCGGCAGCGACGCCGCCGACTACGTCGCGCGGCGCTTTCAGCACAAGACGATCCGCTTCGTGCGGGCGAGCGTCCGTGCGACCTCGATCCGCGGCTTCCTCGACGGCATGCGGCTGACCTTCCAGCCCGGCAAATCCAAGGGCCTGACGGCGATCTATCACTTCACCTTCACCGGCCAAGAGACGGCCGAAGCCACCGTCACCATCCGCGACCGCCGGCTGACCGTGCAGCCGGGCCATGTCGGCAAGGCCGACCTCCGCATCACCGCCGACGCCAAGGCGTGGCTGCGCTTCCTCGCCAAGGAGATCTCGGTCGCACGCCTGGTCCTCACCCGCTCGCTGCGGCTGAAAGGCCCGGTCCGCCTGATGGCGGCGTTCGGCAAGTGCTTTCCATCGTAGCGTCAACCGGGACTCGGGCCCTTGGCGCGGAGAGTTTTATGCACTGTCACCGAATTTGTGACTCTACCGGCTTGCCGAGCGCTGGGCCGCGGCTACAGCAGCGGGCGCTATCGCAGCCGTGTGCCGATATCCATCCGCCAGTCATTGCGAGCGGAGCGAAGCAATCCAGGGTGGCATGTGGGACTCTGGATTGCGTCGCTTCGCCGCTGCGCTCGTCATGACGATGTGGCGCGCGCGGGCGCCTGAGGCGGAGGCGCTTCCTCTCACCAAAATATGGCCCCTAGCTACATGTGCTCATTGTGCAGATTCTCGTTGTCATCCAGCCGACTTTTTAATGATTAGATCATAGCCTCGACCCTGGTCCGCCGAGCGGAGACCATGCGTGGAGGTTGGGTGTGAATGACGATGTGCCTTGGTACGTAAGTCTGATCATAGCCTGGTTGCCACTGATCATGTTCGTCTTCGCCGTTGCATGGAGCACCCGTCGGATTCAGAGGTCTCTGACGGCCGGCGATGGTCGCTCGCTGGCGCAGATCGTCGGTGATCTGGCGGATGAGATGAAGCGGGCGAATGACAGAAGATTGTAGCCGGTCGCACGGCTCATCTGAACGCCGGGCTGTCTCGTAGACAATTGCAGAGAAGAGGCTGGGTATGACCAATGATGTGCCATGGTACGTAAGCCTGATTGTCTCCTGGCTTCCCTTCATCATATTCATCGCCGCGATTCTCTGGAGTTCGCGGCAGCTGCGGAAGTCGCTCACTGCCAGTGATGGCCGCTCCATGGCGCAGGTTGTCGACGATCTGGCGCGAGAGATGAAGCGCGCCAACGACATCCGTCATGACCAGGCACCCTAGCCAGCGCGTAGCCTGGCCCTAACGGGCGCGCCGAAACGCGGCAGAAGGTCCAACAGCGTGAGAACACTGACCGTCGCAATGGCGCGCTCATCGGGCCTACTTGCTTATATCGTCGACGAAGAAGGCAGGAAGAACGTCCTGCCTGATCGCATCGGCGTCCGAGCACCGCAGGCCGCTGCGTTCTTGATTGTATAGAATTGCATAGAGAGCGCCCGAGGCTGTCGGGTTCAAAGCCGACGGCTTATACGCAGCCTGTCCTGATCGCTTGAGCTCAAACCAGGTCAAGAACATCCGAACGAGATGAGCCAGATCGGACGACTCGTCCTGCGGCACGCGATCGGGCGTGGGATATAGCCGTGCCATTTCGCCGATTTTGCCCATCACATCCGGATTTCTCCTGACGGCTTGAAGGCACTCGACGAGAAAGCTGAGTTTGGGCACCTGCAACTCCGAAACGGGTCGCATGAGCTCCCGGGCATCTCCACCTCTCGCCCTCCATTCAGCCTCCATGGCCCAGAGCTCCTCGAGCCAATCGAAATACCGGCCGTTCGCGTCAGTCCATGCCTTGTACGTCTCACTCATGTCCCCGCTCCCCGGGTCGATGTCTTTCTAACCGCTATTGGCTCATCGATCCGATGGCTGTCATTGCAGCGCGCAAGAGGAGTGAAGCTCTCTCGTCGTCATTGCCTTTCCATGGGAGTTGGCGCCGCACTGGCCTTCAGGTCAATTCAACCTCCGCCGGCTTGGTTCGACGCCGCCGCGGTGTGAGCGGCGATCAGCATTTGCTCGACGATCGCATCGAACTCATCCTTCGCGATCGGATCGGTTGCAGCCATTTCGTCGTACGATTTTCGGTAAGGCTTCCACCAATGGTGGTGAAGCCCTGCCCGGTGGAGAATCCGAGCCGCTGCCTCGACTTCTGCCAATGTCGGACGCCACACGGTACATCACCCTATCAGCCGCGCTGGCGTATTCATACCAGGCGAGCAGGGGACGTGTCCCGCATAGGGTGGCGCGCTGCGGCGACCTGGGAAACGAACCGCAAGTCCATCGGGCTAAAAATCTGCGCCAAAACACGAATTCCGTCAACGATCTCAACGCGACTCACCCTGTCCAGTCCTCTCGCGAAAAATATCTGACTTCCGTTTATCAGAAAAATATGGTTCACTCCCTCCGTCCCGCCTCGGCACGAGGGGCGTATCGCGATCGTCATGACACGCGGGGTGGGATGTGGTGGGCGCTTCGGGTCGCAGCATGGCTTGACGTCGTGCGGACGAACGACACGGGGCGCACGTCGAAAACGTATGGTCCTGGCATCTCGACGCTGATGCTACGCTGGCGGTGATGATCCGCCGGTCACGGGGGCAAGACAGCCGATCCCCGGGGAGAGTACGCATAAGGCGTAAAGCCATCGCGCGGGGAATGCCGGTTGACCGGCTGAACCTGTGGTGACTGCCGCCTGCTTTTTTTCTGCAGGCGGGCCATGGGTGAGGCCTTCACCCGGCATTCCCTGCGCCCTCGTCTTTCGAAGAGGGTAAAAACGAGATGCAAGCCTCGGGCGTGACATGCCGCGAGAACGATAACTCATGTCAGCTCGCAATGACGAGGTGGCAGCAGCGGTGTGGACGTCAGACAGAGAGCGTTGCTGCGCGCGATCAGCTCTCCGCTGGCGCCGCACCACCTTTGTAGATCCGGTGATAGCGCCGGCCGAGATTGGTCAGGACCTCGTAGCCGATGGTGCCGAAATGATGCGCGAGCTCGTCGACGGTGATGCCTTCGCCGAGCAGCGTCGCGAAGTGGCCGCGGCGTGCGGCCTTCGGCGGCAGGTCGGTCACGTCGACCGCGATCAAATCCATCGAGATACGCCCCGCGATCGGGCAGCGCTGGCCGGCGATGATGACGTCGGCGCCGCGGGTGCCGTCATTCGAAGAGGCGGCGCGGAAGTAGCCGTCGGCATAGCCGGCCGAGAGGATCGCAAGCTTGGTCGGCCGGCGCGCGCTCCAGGTGCCGCCATAGCCGACCGTGTCGCCGCGCGCGAGGTCGCGCAGCTGCACGATGCGCGCCTTGATCTCGGCGACCGGCTGCATCGGGTTGTCGGCCTCGGGCGTGGGGTTGACGCCATAGAGTGCCGCGCCGGGACGCACCATGTCGAACTGGAAGGAGGCGCCGAGGAAGATGCCGGAGGAGGCGGCGAGCGCTGCGGGCACGCCGGTGAAGACGCCGGCGACCTCGCGGAACGCCGCGAGCTGGCGCGCGTTCGACGGGCTGTTGATCTGCTCGGCGGAGGCGAGATGGCTCATCACCAGCGTGATGCCATGGTCGCCGCTCTGGATGCGCGGGATCATGCTCTGCGCATCGATCAGGCTGAGGCCGAGCCGGTTCATGCCGGTGTCGACATGGATGGCCGCGCCACCCTTCCAGCCGGTGCGGCGGCAGAACATGTCCCATTCGGCGAGCTCGTTGAGATCGCCGATGACGGGGCGGCAGTTGATGGCGGCGTAGTCGTCGCCGGTGTTCTGGAAGAAGCCGTCGAGCACGTAGAGCGCGGCCGAGTCGGGCAGGGCGGCGCGGGCGACCCTGGCCTCGGCGAGGGTGGCGACGAAGAAGGTCTTGCAGCCGGCGGCGGCGAGCGTGCGCGCCACCTGGGGAATGCCGCAGCCATAGGCGTCGGCCTTGATCACGCCGGCGCATTCGGCCGGCACCGCGGTCTTTTCCAGCTTGCGCCAATTGGCGGCGAGCGCGTCGAGATCGATGGTCAGCACGCCGGTGGCGCTGGCCGGGACAGCGTCATCGACCGCCGAGACAGGCTGTTCGGCGGGTTTCTGTTCGGGAACACTCATGGGGCGCTTTTACGCGCCACGGCGTCACGGTTCAACCGCGTCAGGTCAATAGTCGTGATGCTGCGGCGGCAGACCGTCATGCGCGAGATCGCCGAACCGGGTGACCGAGGCGTCGAAGTGCAGCTCGACCGTGCCGGTCGGGCCGTGACGCTGCTTGCCGATGATCACCTCGGCCTTGCCCAGCGCCAGATCCATTTCCATCTGCCACTTCTGGTGCTCCTCGGTGCCGGGGCGCGGCTCCTTGGCGGCGAGGTAGTACTCGCCGCGATACACGAACAGCACCACGTCGGCGTCCTGCTCGATCGAGCCGGATTCACGCAGGTCCGACAGTTGCGGCCGCTTGTCCTCGCGGTTCTCGACCTGGCGCGACAGCTGCGACAGCGCGATGATGGGAACGCTGAGCTCCTTGGCCAGCGCCTTCAGGCTGGTGGTGATCTCGGTGATTTCCTGGACGCGGTTGTCGTTGCCGCGCTTGCCCGAGCCCGACAGCAGCTGGATGTAGTCGATCACCAGGAGGTCGAGGCCCTTCTGGCGCTTGAGGCGGCGGGCGCGCGCCATCACCTGCGCGATCGAGATGCCGCCGGTTTCGTCGACATAGAACGGCAGCGACTGCAGCTCGATCGAGCACTCGCGCAGCTTCTCGAAATCGGCCTCGGTAATGCCGCCGCGGCGGATGTGGCTCGAGGGAATGCCGGAGCGCTCGGCGATGATACGGGTGGCGAGCTGCTCGCCGCTCATTTCGCACGAGAAGAACCCGACGACGCCGCCCTGGGCGGCGCGATAGGTGCCGTCGGGCTGCAATTCGGGAACATAGGCCTGGGCGACGTTATAGGCGATGTTGGTCGCGAGCGAGGTCTTGCCCATGCCGGGACGGCCGGCGAGGATGATCAAGTCCGAATGCTGCAGGCCGCCCATCTTGGCGTCGAGATCGCGCAGGCCGGTGGAGATGCCGGACAGCTTGCCGTCGCGCTGAAACGCCTTGGCGGCCATGTCGAGCGCGGTCGTCAGCGCCTGCGAGAATTTCTGGAACCCGCCGTCGTAGCGGCCGGACTCGGCCAGCTCGTACAGCCTTCGCTCGGCGTCCTCGATCTGATTGCGCGGCGCGAAGTCGACCGGCGCGTCATAGGCGACGTTGACCATGTCCTCGCCGATGCCGATCAGGTCGCGGCGCAAGGAGAGGTCGTAGATGGTGCGGCCATAGTCCTGGGCGTTGATGATCGTGGTCGCCTCGGCCGCGAGCCGCGCCAGATATTGCCCGACCGTCATGCCGCCGATGTCGACGTCGGCCGGCAGGAATGTCTTCAGGGTCACGGGCGTCGCGACCTTGCCCATCCGGATCAGGCTCGACGCGGTCTCGAACACGGTCTGATGCAGCGGCTCGAAGAAATGCTTCGGCTCGAGGAAGTCCGAGACGCGATAGAACGCGTCGTTGTTGACGAGGATCGCGCCGAGCAGACCCTGTTCCGCCTCGATGTTGTGAGGAGCGCTGCGATAGGCCGGCGTTGCTGCGTCAGCCGGCGCCAGCTTGTGAACGTTCGAATCGGTGAGTGCCATGACCGCGTGTTTAGCAGCTTTGAAGGGGAGGGGATAAAGCGCCAGTCGCGCGCCAAGCGGAAGCGAAAGCTGAGCGCAATTCACCGTCGGGTAAATCTGGTGGATGAATCCGGACTCGCCAGATGCCGCGCTTGACGGAACCGACAGGACTCAAGGCCGCGCGAGCGCGAGCGATATGCCGGTGCACTCAACCGGCGCGATCGTTCGACATGTCCGCGAGGCGGGAACGAGAGTCGGTACGGCGGGGCGTGCGAGGGCCGCGCGTGGATCCGCGCCCGGCGTCAGACCAGCAGCAGATAGAGGAGGGCGATCAGGGATGCCCCTACGCCCGCGGCGATCAGCGCGTAGTCGGTGCTGAAGTCGGTCTGGGGTTCCAACATGGCTCTGGCGGGGCTCTGGGACACGCCGGGACACTACGGCCGGGCTTACCCGGGGTCTGTGAGCCAGTTCACAGACCGCACGATTTGTTTGAAAATTTGAGTCGGATGGGCGTGATCTCACGCTTGGGACGCGATCCGTTATCTACGCATCTCAAGATTGAAGTCGGGCCCGCCGCGCGGCCGCGCGAATCCGGGCGTCCGTCTCTGCAGGACCATTGCACTGACGCCGCCTTCCGCCTTCGTCGCGGGCCGCGCGCGCTACTCACCCGCCATCTGCAGCGCCGGGCGGCTGCCGCGCTCGCGCGCCCGCAGCCGCGTCTCCTCGCGGTGGACGTAGTCACGCGTCATCGGCACGACGCCCTGGCGCTTCGTCAGCTGGATCTGGACATTCATCAGGTTCTGCTTGCGGAACCCCATTTCCGCGGCCGCCAGGTAGAACTCCCACATCCGCGCGAAGCGCTCGTCATAGAGCTGCACGGCCTCGTCGCGCCGGGCCATGAAGCGTTCACGCCACGCCTTCAGGGTCTCCGCGTAGTGCAGGCGCAGGATCTCGATGTCGCAGACGAGGAGCCCGGCGCGCTCGATCGCCGGCAGAACCTCCGAGAGGGCTGGGACGTAGCCGCCGGGGAAGATGTATTTGGCGATCCAGGGGTTGGTCGCATCAGGGCCCTCGGAGCGTCCGATCGAATGCAGCAGCATGACGCCGTCGTCCGCGAGCAGCTCGGCGCAGCGGCGAAAGAAGGTGTCGTAGAAGGCGACCCCGACATGCTCGAACATGCCGACCGAGACGATGCGCTCGAACGTACCTGGCACGTCGCGGTAATCCTGCAGCAGGAAGCGGGCGGCATGGGACAGGTGCCGTTCGGCCGCGCGGGCCTCGGCGACCTGCAACTGCTCGGCCGACAAGGTCACGCCGGTGACGTCGGCATCACACATCTCAGCCAGGTAGAGTCCGAGCCCGCCCCAGCCGCAGCCGATGTCGAGGATGCGATGGCGGCGGCGGATCAGCAGCTTGGCCGCCAGATGACGTTTCTTGGCGAGCTGGGCATCGTCCAGCGTCGCATCCGGCGTCTCGAAATAGGCGCAAGAATATTGCCGGTCGGCATCGAGGAACAGCGAATACAGCCGCCCGTCGAGATCGTAATGATGGGCGACGTTGCGGCGCGCGCGTGCCCGGATGTTGAGCTGGTGCAGGTGCCGGACGAGGTAGCGCAGCCACCATTGCGTCTTGGCCCAGTCGGGCACCGCGGCCGGCTGGCTCATCACGATCGACAGCAGATCCGCGATCGATCCTCGTTCGACGACGAACGAGCCGTCCATATAGACCTCGCCGAGCGCGAGCTCGGGATTGGCCAGAATCCGGCGTTCGGCTTCACGAGTCAGAAATCGTGCCGCCACGGGGACACCGGTTCCATCCCCGCAGCTGAACGACGTGCCGCTGGCCGTCGTAAAGCTGATCGACCCACGGCAAATGAAGCCACTCAACAGACTTCGCAGCAAACGGTCCATCCACACCACCCAACGAGCTATTCCCGTGAGTTGCTGACTTTCCCGGCCGTCGCACTCGACGCGTTGAGAACCGATTGGTTCCCAATCATCACGTTGTTATGTTACCCAGCGGGCACACGCCGATGCCACTGCCATGAACACAAAGCCGATATTCAGAACGGTCATTGTCATTGATCGATGGACATCTCGGCGCAGGAACATCTGTGCGCTTTCATTCGCTCCGCAATCCGTTAAAAAGGCCGCGGCCGCCGGCCTTTTGGCCGGTGTCCGGCATCTGACCGCCGGACGAGGTCTGAAGGGATCGCCGTCGACGGCGTGGAGCGACCGCAATGTCCGCTGTCACGTTCGGCTGATAGCGAGAGGAAACACGGCAGCGGATGTCGCGCGGGGCGGCGCCGTGTGGGCGAAACCATAGCTGGAGAATGAGAATGGTGGGCCGAGCGCTCAATTTGGCGGCGGTGGTGGCGGTGTTCTGCATGGGCTTTGCGGGGGCCGCCGTTGCGCAGGAAAATCTCGATGCGGGCAAGAGTCCTGCGCAGATCTTCAACGGGACCTGCGTGGTGTGCCACAAGTCGCCGCGCGGTCTGGCCAAGAACACCTCGGCCGGCTCGCTGCCCGGGTTTCTGCGCCAGCATTACACGACGAGCCCCGAGATGGCCGGCGTGCTCGCCAATTACCTGATTGCGAACGGCGCCGCTGATGCGCGATCCACGGGCCATTCCGGCAAGGAGACGCGATCCGAGCGTCGCGCCCGGTCGGCCACCACCGAGCCGTCCGAGGCGAAGCCGGCCACCGCTGACGATGCGGCCGAGCCGCGTCGTCGGGGTCATCATTCCAGGCGCTCCGCGCCGGCTGAGGCCAAGCCCGATGCGGCAGCGGAGCCCGCGGCTGCACCGGCCGACGGCGAGGGCAGTGCGCCCGCAAAGAAGGGCCGGCTCGGCAAGCGCAAGAAGCCGGCCCAGGAGGGCGCGGCCGCGGATGAGACGCGCAGCGAGCCGACCGGTGCGACCCAGCCGTCGCCGTCGCGCGAGGACAGCGCCGCCGGCTCCGAGCCGCCGCGGGTTGAGCCGGCAAGATCGAGCGACGCCGCCCCGGCGCTGCGCGCCGATCCGGTCCCGCCGGTGACGCCGGCGCCGGCCACGACCCAGTCGGTGCCGTCGGATCCCTCGGTTCCGTCCTCGCCCTCGCGGTGAGACGGCAATAAAAAAGCCCGGCTCGTTGAGCCGGGCTTTTCCGCAGATGGGCTGGCGCGCTTACTGCTGCGCAGGCTCGCCGGCAGCGCCCTCGTCCTGGGCCTCCGGATCGAAGAACTCGCCGGCGGCGGCGATCGCTTCGGCGGCGGCGTCGCGGTCCTCCTGGCGGGTCGAGATGTCCTCGCCGCGCTTGATGCGCTCGGCCTCGTCGGCGCTGCGGGCGACCGTCACGGTCACCGAGGTCTCGACCTCCGGATGGATCGCGATGGTGATCGTCTGCTTGCCGATCGTCTTGATCGGGGCGTCGAGCCAGACCTGCGGCCGGCTGACGGTGATGCCGTCGGCGGCGAGGGCGGCGACGATGTCGCGCACCGAGACCGAGCCGAACAGCTGGCCGGATTCGGAGGCCTGGCGGATGATGACGATGTCGCGGCCGTCGATCTTCTCGGCGACCTTGGACGCCTCGCCCTTGGCCTTGATGTTGTTGGCCTCGAGCTCGGCCTTCATGCCCTCATACTTGGCCTTGTTCTCGGCGGTGGCCCGCAGTGCCTTCTTGCGCTTGAGCAGGAAGTTGCGGGCGAACCCGTCCTTGACCTTCACGATCTCGCCCATCTGGCCGAGCTTGGCGACACGTTCCAGCAGAATGACTTCCATCGATGTTCTCCTTGTGATGTTTGAAGCGGTTGGTTGAGGTGAAGCTTCTACGGCACCGGCAACGGCGGCGGCTGCCGCGGGCCGAAGCGGTGGCGGAGGTCGAAGGCGGCGTCGGCGAGGCCGAGGACGATCATCGCCAGCATCGGGATCGGCCAGATGAAGGTCAGCATCAGCGCGTAGGCGAGGCCGAGCCAGAGCGGCCGGGTGCGCAGCGGCAGGGTCAGCGTATGCAGGACCGCGAAGCCGGTGAGCGCATAGGCGGTCAGCAGCGCTGCGGCGGCGATTCGCGCGAGCATGCCGATCAGCCCGCCCGGGAAGCAGAAGGCGATGATCGCAAACAGCGCCGGCAGCGTCATCAGCGGCAGCTTGGTGTCGCGCAGGCGTGGCCATGGGCGCATCAGCCGGCCGGAGATCGCCGTGATCTTTGCAGCCGCCAGGACGTTGAGCGACAGGATCGTGGTCATGATCACCGCGGCCATGGGCGGCGCCATGAAGACCAGGAGCTCGACCAGCTGGGGAATGTCGACCGCGTCGGTCGACGCGACGGTATTGCCGAGCACGCGCGACAGCAGCCGCCTGAGACCCTGATTGGTGGCCGTCATGTCGGTGCCGAAGGAGAATGCGGCAATCAGCGCGGCGATCACCGCGATCCACAGCAGGATGTTGCCGGGCGGATACCATTCGATGCCATCCTGGCCGGATGGGCTGGTCGTCGGCCGGCCGAGCAGGACGAGGTGGCCGAGCCACCAGGCCGGCAGCGTCACAGAGACTGCAAAGGCGAGCGCGCGATCGAAGCCGAAGATGGCCAGCACGCAAGCGGTTGCCACAAGACCGCCGATGACAGCGCAAAGCCGGCCCCAGGCGATTGCGGCGACCAGCAGCGGCACGGGCGCGAGCAGCGCAAGCACGAGCGCCGTCATTACGCCCGACGCCGTCGAGGCGAACATGACGGCGGAGGCAGCGCCTGCTGCGAGCGCGATGAGAAGCGTTCCGATCATCAGCTGTCCCGCTCCCTTCGAGCGGTTAGAGGCGCCTTCGCCCCAACCATCGGCGACCGGACGACCCGGAAGCCTTATGAGAATTCAACGGAAGGAGCCGGCGGCGCGGGGCCGCCGGTCCGAGGTCCGCAATCAGCGGATGACGTAGGGCAGCAGGCCGAGGAAGCGGGCGCGCTTGATGGCGCGCGCGAGCTCGCGCTGCTTCTTGGCGGACACGGCGGTGATGCGGCTAGGCACGATCTTGCCGCGCTCGGACACGTAGCGCATCAGCAGCTTGGAGTCCTTGTAATCGATCTTCGGCGCGTTCGGCCCGGAGAACGGGCAGGTCTTGCGGCGGCGGAAGAACGGGCGACGTGCGGGGGCTTCAGCCATTGATCTTACTCCTCGTCCGTCGTTTCTTCGTCACGGGGCCGGCGCGGGCCACGATCGCCACGGTCTCCGCGATCGCCACGGAAGCCGCCGCCATCGCGCTCACCACGGAAGCCGCCGCCGCGGTCGTCGCGCTCACGGTCGCGATCGGCCTTGCGCATCATCGCCGACGGGCCTTCCTCGAGCTCCTCGACGCGGACGCTGAGGTAGCGGATCACGTCCTCGCTGATCCGCTCCTGGCGCTCGATCTCGGCGATCGCCGCGGACGGCGCGTCGATGTTGAGCAGCACGAAGTGCGCCTTGCGATTCTTGTTCATGCGGTAGGTGAGGGAGCGAACGCCCCAATTCTCGGTCTTCGTGACCTTACCGCCGAGACCCTCGACGATACCGGTCATCTGAGCCGTCAGTTCTTCCACCTGCTGGGTGCTCGCGTCCTGACGCGCGAGGAAAACATGCTCGTAAAGCGGCATGGCTGTCCTTTCCAAGTTGGCGCAAATCCCGGCGTCAAGCCCTTCGAGCCCTTGTGGAAAGGACTCGCAGACGTCAGCTCAGAAGGCGGGAACACGGGACGACGGGCCGACTGGCCCTGCCACATCAAATCGCCTGGACAGCTTGGAGAGGGTACATCCCCAAGGTTGAGCAAGGTGAATTTGCTGGGACCGTCCGTTCAGCTCCCGGCTCGGGATCCACGGATGGCGGGCCTTATACCGATTTTCGGCGCCAAGGCAAGGGAAAGTGGTCGAAATGCGCCCGTCACGCGCTTGACATCCCGGCCTTTGCCAGTGTCTTTCCGGCCAAAGTTACTCAATTCCAGGGATTTTGGAACGTTCAGGGGGCGGCCATGACGGCAGCATTCACTTTTCCGGGGCAGGGGTCCCAGGCCGTCGGCATGGGCAAGGCGCTCGCGGACGCCTTCCCGGTGGCCCGCGCCGTGTTCGAGGAGGTCGACGCTGCCCTCGGCGAGAAGCTGACGACCATCATTTGGGAAGGTCCGGCCGAGACCCTGCAGCTGACCGAAAATGCCCAGCCCGCCCTGATGGCGGTGTCGATGGCGACCTTGCGGGTGCTGGAGGCCGAGGCGGGGTTCTCGGTCGGGCGGGACGCGGCCTTCGTCGCGGGTCACTCGCTGGGCGAATATTCGGCACTGGCGGCCGCCGGCAGCCTGACCATCGCCGACACCGCCCGCCTGCTGCGGACGCGCGGTCTCGCGATGCAGAAGGCCGTTCCGGTCGGCGTCGGCGCCATGGCCGCGCTGCTCGGGATGGATTACGAGGCAGCCGTGGCGGTCGCCGAAGAGGCGGCTCAGGGCGAGGTCTGCCAGGCCGCCAACGACAATGGCGGCGGTCAGGTGGTGGTGTCCGGCAACAAGGCCGCCGTCGATCGCGCCGTCGAGATCGCGCGCGCCAAGGGCGCCAAGCGCGCCATGCTGCTGCCGGTCTCCGCGCCGTTCCACTGCAAGCTGATGCAGCCGGCGGCCGACGTCATGGCGGAGGCGCTCTCCAAGGTCACCATCAAGGCGCCGGCCTCGCCGCTGGTCTCGAACGTGCTCGCGGCCCCGATCAGTGATCCCGACGAGATTCGCCGTCGCCTGGTCGAGCAGGTCACGGGTACGGTGCGCTGGCGCGAATCGATCGCCTACATGGCGAGCCAGGGCGTGACGCGCTTCCTGGAGATCGGCGCGGGCAAGGTGCTCAGCGGCCTGGTCAAGCGGATCGCGGATGGTGCAGTCGGTGTCGCCGTCGGCGGACCGGCGGACATTGCGGCCGCCAAGGATGCGCTGGCCGCGGTCAAAACGTCGTAGAGCGTCGCGTATAGCGGCATTGAGGAGAGTTTGATGTTCGATCTGAGTGGCAGGACCGCGCTGGTCACCGGCGCGACCGGCGGCATCGGCAATGCGATCGCCAAGGCCTTGCATTCCCAGGGAGCGACCGTGGCCGTTTCCGGCACCCGGCGCGAGGTGCTCGAGACCCTCGCGGGCGAGCTGGGCAGCCGTGTGCATGTGCTGCCTTGCAATCTGTCTGACGCGGCCGAGGTCGAGGCGCTGGTGCCGGCCGCCGAGCAGGCGATGGGGCAGGTCGACATTCTCGTCGCCAACGCCGGCATCACCCGCGACAACCTGTTCGTGCAGCTCCGCGACGAGGATTGGGACGAGGTGATCAAGGTCAACCTGACCGCGACATTCCGCCTCTCGCGTGCCGCCACCAAGCTGATGATGCGCAAGCGCTTCGGCCGCATCATCGCGATCACCTCGATCGTCGGCGTCACCGGCAATCCGGGGCAGGGCAATTACACGGCGTCCAAGGCCGGCATCATCGGCATGATCAAGACGCTCGGCGCCGAGTACGCCAAGCGCGGCGTGACCGCCAACTGCATCGCACCGGGCTTCATCAAGACACCGATGACCGACGCTCTGAACGAGAAGCAGCGCGAGTCGATCCTCGCCAAGGTGCCGGCGGCGCGGCTGGGCACGCCAGAGGACATTGCTGCAGCTGCGGTGTACCTCGCCTCCAACGAGGCGGCGTATGTCACGGGCCAGACCATCCACGTCAACGGCGGCATGGCGATGATCTAGGCCCTGCCGCGGCTCGGAATGCGGCGAAAAGACGTCGCGACCAGCATACCGGGCCGTGTGGTCAACGATTCGCGTGTATGGTAACCGGGCAGCTGATGGGGGCACGAAGAACGCCATTGCAGGATTTCCAAACCCTGTATATTGGCGGGGCGAGCTGCCATCGTTCGCCGGGCCTCCGTCGGCTGGCGCTGCTGATCCGGGTTCCTGTTTGAGCGCTCTGGATCGGAGGCGTACCGGCCTCATGGAGAGTGTGGATTGGAGTTTGTGAGTGGCCCCGTTTCCGAAGTTTTCGGACCGCAAGTCGTCCGCCAAATTTCGGTAAAGGGGCGCTGCGGGGCAAATCTGGTTTTGCGCGATCGCGAAGGAAGTTTAGCGGCCGGGGTGATGCGGATCATCCGGGGGTCGGGTCTTAAAGGAACAAGCACGAGGTTGAACGATGAGTGAGATTGGCGAGCGGGTTAAGAAGATCGTGGTCGAACACCTTGGTGTCGAGCCCGAGAAAGTGGTCGACAACGCGAGCTTCATTGACGACCTCGGTGCTGACAGCCTCGACACGGTCGAGCTCGTCATGGCCTTCGAGGAAGAGTTTGGTTGCGAGATTCCGGACGACGCCGCCGAGACGATTCTGACCGTCGGCGACGCCACCAAGTTCCTCGAGAAGAACGCCAAGAGCTGACGCTCCGGCGAAGTTGCGCGAAACCGGCCGATCCGTCTTGTGCGGTCGACCGGTTTCTTGCTGTTGGCGGCGTCGTGATGAGCCGTCATCTGGCGGCCGGCGACAGACGATTCGGTCGCGCTGCCTGGCCAGACCGTGTTACTCGAACAATTGACCCGAGATGCGGCGACGGCCGTCAGCCGATCCACAAGCGCTCAAAATCGGGTCTGGAGAAACGAACATGAGGCGGGTTGTCGTCACTGGCCTTGGCATGGTTTCGCCGCTTGGCTGTGGTGTGGAAACGACCTGGCAGCGCATCCTTCAGGGCAAGAGCGGTGCGCGCTTGATCGAGTCGTTCGAGGTCTCTGATCTTCCCGCCAAGGTGGCCTGTCAGGTGCCGCGCGGCGATGGCTCCGACGGCACCTTCAATGCCGACCAGTGGATGGAGCCCAAGGACCAGCGCAAGGTCGACGATTTCATCATTTTCGCGATGGCTGCGGCGCGTCAGGCGCTCGATGACGCCAACTGGCATCCCGCGACGGAAGAGGACCGCTGCGCCACCGGCACGCTGATCGGGTCCGGCATCGGTGGCCTCTCGGGCATTGCCGACACGGCGATCCTGCTGAAGGAGCGCGGTCCGCGCAAAGTGTCGCCCTTCTTCATTCCCGGACGTCTGATCAATCTCGCCTCGGGCTATGTCTCGATCGAGCACGGGCTCAAGGGCCCCAATCATTCGGTCGTCACCGCCTGCTCGACCGGCGCGCATGCGATCGGCGACGCCAGCCGCCTGATCGCGCTCGGCGATGCCGATGTCATGGTCGCCGGCGGCACCGAATCGCCGATTTGCCGAATCGGCATGGCCGGGTTCTGCGCGGCCCGCGCACTGTCGACCGGATTCAACGAGACGCCCGAGCGCGCGTCGCGTCCTTACGACAAGGACCGCGATGGCTTCGTGATGGGCGAGGGCGCCGGCGTGGTCGTGCTCGAGGAGTATGAGCACGCCAAGGCACGCGGCGCGCGGATCTACGCCGAGGTCTGCGGCTACGGACTGTCCGGCGACGCCTATCACATCACATCGCCATCGCCGGATGGCGACGGCGGCTTTCGCAGCATGAGTGCGGCGCTGAAGCGCGCCGGCATCACGGCCGCCGACCTCGACTACATCAACGCGCACGGCACCTCGACTCAAGTCGGCGACGAGATCGAACTCGGTGCGGTCGAGCGCCTGCTTGGTAATGCCGCTTCGAAGATCTCGATGTCGTCGACCAAATCGTCGATCGGCCATTTGCTCGGCGCGGCCGGCGCCGTCGAAGCCATCTTCAGCATTCTCGCGATTCGGGATAACATCGCGCCGCCGACGATCAATCTGGAGAATCCGTCGGTGGAAACCGCGATCGATCTCGTGCCGCATGCACCTCGCAAACGCGAGATCAACGTGGCGCTGTCGAACTCCTTTGGTTTCGGCGGCACCAACGCGTCGGTGGTTTTGCGGCGCGTGGTGACCTAGTGCGGAAGGACGGAATGCCGCTCGGGCCGATTGTCGCTTGGTCACGCGGATATCCGACTGCAGCCACACTAGAACCCAAGACTTCGCGTGTCTTTAACTTCGCGTGTCTTTCGCAGGTCGGCCTTCGGCGCCGATGCGGTAAGTGGATGCGCATGGCGGTGAGGCCCGGCGAAAACACCTTTTCGCCGTATTCGATGACGAGATGACGAATCGTTAAATTGGGCGTGGACTTCAGGTCGCTTGCGTTGGGGAGCGCACGGCCACGACGAGAGCGACAGGACTGAAGGTTGCATCGATGAGTGAACGGCCGCCCATCTCGCCCCGCAGCCCGCGCGCAGCGCTGGAGCCGGAACGCGTGCCGCCGCCGCCGCGCCGCTCCGACCGCGCCCGTAATCCGTTCGTGGTGGTCGGCAATGCGATCATCACCTTGCTCATCCTGGCCATGCTCGGCGTGGGCGCGGCCTACTATTATGGACGGCAGATCCTCGAAGCGGCAGGACCGCTGCAGGAGGACAAGGTCGTCAACATCCCGCAGCGCGCGGGCAAACGCGATATTGCCGACGTGCTCGCGCGTGAAGGTGTGATCGACGTCAATCCGTGGATCTTCATCGGTGGGGTCTATGCGCTGAAGGCCAGTTCCGACCTCAAGCCGGGCGAGTATGCGTTCCAGAAGAATGCATCGTTGCGCGACGTGATCGGCGTCATCGTCGAAGGCAAGGTCGTGCAGCATTCGGTGACCGTGCCCGAAGGCCTGACGTCAGAGCAGATCGTGGCGCGTCTGTCCGAGAACGAGATCTTCACCGGCAGCGTCCGCGAGATTCCGCGCGAAGGCACGTTGTTGCCGGAGACCTACAAGTTCCCGCGCGGGACCAGCCGCGATCAGGTCGTGCAGCGCATGCAGCAGGCGCAGAAGCGCGTGTTGGCCGAGATCTGGGAACGGCGTAGTCCGGATCTGCCGGTCAGGACGCCGGAGCAGCTGGTGACGCTGGCTTCGATCGTCGAGAAGGAGACCGGCAAGCCCGACGAGCGCAGCCGGGTGGCCGCAGTATTCGTCAACCGGCTGAAGCAGCGGATCAAGCTGCAGTCCGATCCGACCATCATCTATGGTCTGGTCGGCGGCAAGGGCACACTGGGCCGTCCGATCAAGCGCAGCGAGATCACCCAACCGTCGCCCTACAACACCTATGTGATCGAGGGCCTGCCGCCGGGACCGATCTCGAATCCGGGACGCGCCTCGCTGGAGGCGACGGCCAATCCGGCGCGCACGCGCGATCTCTATTTCGTCGCCGACGGCACCGGCGGCCACGCGTTCACCGAGACCTACGACCTGCACCAGAAGAACGTCGCCAAGCTCAGGGCGATGGAGCGGCAGACCCAGAACGACACCGTCGAGCCCGACGAGGCGCCGCCGGCCGTTGCCGGCGGAGCGGTGGATCCGGCGGCCGGGGCAGCCGCGCCACGGGCGCCGGCCGGTGCGAAGAGGCCGCCCGCCAACCGCGCCAACGGCGGTGTTGCACCCGGCAACGGGGCGCGGCAGGGCGCTGCGCAGCCGACCCCGCCGGTCGTTCAGCAATAATTTCCCACGCATGTCGGCCGCGCAGAACCGGGCTTAACATTTGCCCAAAAGGCCGTAAGGTTCGCGCACTTTTGGCGGAGCGAGTCTGTCCCGCCATTCCCGATATGCCGGAGACATGGACGAAATGGCGCTGTCGAGCATGACCGGCTTTGCCCGTAGCCACGGGGCAAGCGGTCCCTACTCGTTCGAGTGGGAGTTGAAATCGGTCAATGCCAAGGGATTGGACGTCCGGGTGCGGCTGCCGCAGGGCTGGGACGAGGTCGAGGCCTTCGCCAAGAAGCGCGCCACCGAGGTGCTGTCGCGCGGCACCGTCTACGCCAATCTCACCGTCAAGCGCACCGAGACCGGGTCGACGGTACGAATCAACGAGGATGTGCTGGCGGCCGTCGTGAAGGTGGCGAGCCAGCTCGCGGGCCGGATCGACGCGGTCGCGCCCAGCATCGATGGGCTGCTGTCGATCAAGGGCGTGATCGAGGTGGCGGAGCCGGAGACCGACGAGGCCGAGGACAAGGCCGCCAAGGAGGCGGCGATCGCGGCGTTCGAGACCGCGCTGAAACATCTCGTGCAGATGCGTCGGCGTGAGGGCGACACGCTCGGACAGATCCTCAACCAGCGCGTCGACGAGATCGAGGCACTGGCGAAGAGGGCCGAAACATCGCCGGGCCGCAAGCCAGAGGCCATCAAGGCGCGACTCGCCGAGCAGGTCGCGGCCCTGCTCGACACGTCGGACCGCTTCGATCCTGACCGCCTGGCGCAGGAGGCGCTGCTGATCGCGGCCAAGGCCGACGTGCGCGAGGAACTCGATCGCATCGCCTCCCACATCGCGCAGGCGCGCGAGATGCTCGGCAAGGGCGGGCCCGTCGGCCGCCGGCTCGACTTCCTCGCCCAGGAATTCCATCGCGAGGTCAACACCACCTGCTCGAAGTCGAACGACATCGAGCTGACGAACATCGGCCTGGAGCTGAAGACCGTGGTCGAGCAGTTCCGCGAACAGGTTCAGAATCTGGAGTGATCCATGGCGGCTCACGACGGAAGCTTCGATGGGGTCGAGCGGCGCGGCCTGATGTTCGTGCTGTCATCCCCTTCGGGGGCGGGTAAGACGACGCTGTCGCGCCTGCTGATCGAGCGCATGTCGGGTCTGCGGATGTCGGTCTCGGCGACGACGCGCTCGATGCGGCCAGGTGAGGTCGACGGCCGCGACTATCACTTCGTCGACCGCGCGCGCTTCGAGCACATGGCCAAGCGCAACGAGCTGCTCGAATGGGCCACCGTGTTCGACAACCGCTATGGCACGCCGCGCGCGCCGGTCGAAGCGGCGTTGTCGGCGGGCCAGGACGTGCTGTTCGACATCGACTGGCAGGGCACGCAGCAACTGCGCGAGAAGGCGCGGCAGGACGTCGTCAGCGTGTTCATCCTGCCGCCGTCCGCCGCCGATCTGGAGAAGCGTCTCCACACCCGCGCGCAGGACTCCGATGAGGTCATCCGCGGGCGCATGAGCCGCGCCAGCCACGAGATGAGCCACTGGGCGGAGTACGACTACATCGTCATCAACCGCAACGTCGACGACGCGTTTGCCGAGGTGCAGTCGATCCTCAAGGCCGAGCGCCTGAAGCGCGAGCGCCGCACCGGCCTGACGACCTTCGTGCGCGAGCTGCAGCGCCAGCTCGAGGGCTGAAACGCCTTCCGTCTACGCCCGCCGGCCGAGGCGCGCCAGGATGTCCTGGATGCCGTCGAGCTCATCATCGTGCTGAATGTTGCGCGGCCGCGGGCGCAGCGCCGGAGGCCGCGGAATAAAGTCGAGCGGCGGGGTCGCCGGGTCCTCGAACTGGCTCGGCACGAACAGGGGTCGCTGCTGCGGCGGCCGCTGCGGTTGCTGCGGCGCCTGCGGCCTGTCGATGATCGGTGGCGCGGCGGGGATCGACGACCGCGATTCCAGGAGACTCATCAGTCGGGCCGCGGGATCATCATGCATATGCGCGACGTCCTGCGGAGCCTCGACGGAGAACTCCTCCTGCTGCGGCTCCGCCTCCAGCTCGTCTTCGGGCAATGAAAAGCGCGACTGCAGAAGGTTGATCAGCGCCGCCGCGGGATCGTCGAGCTCGTCGTCTTCGGCGGCAGAGGCCTCCGACATCATCCCGGGTCCGGCCCTCGCGATGTCATCGTCAGGCTGAGGGGCCGGCTGTCGTGCCGCATGCGCGCGAAGCGTCTCGATCAGCGCGGCCGCTGGATCGGCTGGTGCCGTTGACGGCGCGCGCGGGGGCGCGGGCTGATTGGGCATCGCGGGAACGGGCTGAGCGGCCGGCTGGCCGCCACGCAATTGGTTCGTCAGGGGTTGCGACGCCTGCGTGGTCCGGTGTGCAGCGTCCGCCTGCGCTGGCGGAGCCGTCTCAGCGAGGGCCGCTGCAGCCGGACCGTCGCCAGCCTCGCCGGGTTGCGGGGTACGCCGCTTGGCCGCGCGCGACACCAGCAGCGCGGCAATCACCTTGGCGGCGTCGATCGGCGCGCCGGCAGCGGGGGACGTGGCATCGCTGTTGCGGGCCCTGCGCAGCGCCGACACGATTTCGCTGACGTCGACAGGGGCGGGTGGGGCGGCGGTCGCGGCAGCCTGCGTCGGTGGCGGGGCCGATGGCGGCATTGGTGCGCCCACCTGGATACGGGCGGGATTCGCTGGTTCAACCCGCTGCGCCGCCGGCCAGGGCTCGGCGGGTGCCGTCGGTGCCGCATAGGTCGGCGAGCGCGGCGAGGCGTCTGCAGCAGCAGCGCTCGCCTGGGCTGCTGCAATCTTGGCGGCAGCGGCCTGCGCCGCGGCCATCTGGGCAGCCGTCAGTTGTGCCTGCGCCGGAGCAGCAGGCGATGGGGCAGTTGCGGCAACCGGCATTGGCTGCGCGTTGGTCGCAGCGGTCTGTGCCCCGGAAGGCTCGGCCCGGCGTACTGCTGCGCGATCGACCAGCTCATCGACCGCCTGCCATACCGCGTCGGTGGACTGCGATCGTTGCATCGCCGCAGCCGCGTCCCGGTCGCGTCGGCGTGCGGCTACGGCCGGGTGATCCTGCTGCTGGGGAGACGGCGCCGGCCGCTGCGGACGGGGCTCGACCTGGTCCGGCGAAGCCGCCAGCCGCGCGCTCGCGAGGTCGAGCGCCGAAGCCGGCTGAGAGCCGCGGCTGCCGCCTGAATGGGAGGGTGCTGCCGGCATGCTGCCGCGGCCCGCACGCATCCCGCCCTGCGGCGCCTTGGACCGTGGTTTGATGCGACTACGGCGCATCCGGACTGCGTCCGCATGCCAGCTGCCATTGCGCCGTTGCCGCCGTCCCATCCGGGCGAGCCGATAGAGCGCGCTCGCCAGCAGTCCTGAAATCGCGAGTGCGCCGATGACCACGAGCATGAGCACGTGGATGGGCGCCTCTGGCTTGCTCGGCTTCGGTGCGATGATCGGCCCGTCGGCAGCCGGCGCCGCATTCGCGTCCGGCTCCGCATTGCCGTCGTCGGCCATGGCCGGCGGTGGCGCATCGGCCGCGATCGGCTCCGCCTGTTGTGGCGGGGCAGAGGGCCAGGGCGAGGTATCGAGGCTGCGGGGCAGGCTGGTGTCGGATGCGGTCAGCGTTGTCGGTGTGGCGAGAGTCTGCGGCTTCGGCGTGCCCCGCACGGCGAGATCGGTGCGCAGCCGCGGCTGCGGCGCTTCTGCGAGAGCGTCGCTGGCGCGAGCGACCGGGCCATCGCTGCGTCTTGGCGTCAGTTTGGGGGGGGCGGGCTGGGCAAAGTCCCAGGGAGCCGGCTGCTGCGTCGCCCGTATCGGTGCCGCGGCGTCACGCGTGTTGCCGTTGGCGTCTTTCAGATACCAGCAACGTCGATTGGTGCCACGATCGAAACGATAGTACCAGCGTTGCCCGTCGGGCTTCTCTCCCGTCGGCTCGGCGAGACACTCCTCCGCCGCCAGGACGACGCGCGGCAGCACGAGCACGACGGTGCCAGCGATTCCGGCTGCAATGGCAAACGCAACTCCTGCCGTTCGGCTTGCCATTCAAGACTCCGGATACGCTTACGCAACGGCGCGTTCTCGGAGAGAAGTTGGGTGGCAATGAGCCACAATTCCGGATTAATTCTGTCGCGATCCTTTCGTGCCCGAGTGCGGCTTTTTTCCCACAAGAAGCTCCGCATCACGCCGCGATTTTGGCCGCGCTATCGCGCCAAATCGGTCACATCGGCGACGATGGACCTGGCTTTTCACCCTCAGGGGTCAGAGGCGTCGCGCCGACAACCTCTACGTTTGTGGACAAATGATTGGCCGCAGTGGCGGCGGTGCAGCACCGCCGCCGCGTGCGATGTCGCAACGGCGAGGGATCAGTTCGTCAGCACCACGCGTCCGACCACATGGCCGGCGCGCAGCGCATCGATCCACTTCTGTACGTCAGCCATCGGCTCCTCGCGCATCGGCGGCGGCTTGATCTTGCCGGCGCGCGCGAGCGCCATCAGTTCGTGCGCCTCGGCCAGCGTGCCGACCATGAAACCCTCGATGGTCAGGCGCTTGTACACCCATTGAACCATCGGCAGGGTGAACTGGCCGCCCATCAGTCCGGACACGACGATCTTGCCGCCGCGCGCTGCGACGGAAACCGCAAAGGCCATCGACTTCTCGTTGCCGGCGAAATCGACGATTTCGTCGAAGCCGCCCTCGGTCTCCTTGAGGATGCGCTTGATCACATCCGGCTCGGCCGGATCGTAGGCCGTCGCGGCGCCATTCTTCAGCGCGGTCTCGCGCGCGGCCGCCGAGAGGTCGGCCACCGAGATCGGTTGCTTGAACATGGCCTGCGCGAACGACAGGCCCATCATGCCGACGCCCCCGAGTCCGATCAGCAGCAGATTGCGCTGGCGCGGCCGATCCACGAGGCGCTTGAGCGCGCCATAGGCCGTTACGCCGGAGCACATCAGCGTCGCGGCCTGGTTGACCGGCAGCGGATCGTATTCCAGCAGATACTTCGCATCTGGCACCAGCACGTGGGTGGCGAAGCCGCCGTCGATCGAGACGCCGAGGAAGCGCTGCTTGGCGCACAAATTCTCGTCGCCATTGGCGCAGTCGCGGCACTGGCCGCAGCCGATCCACGGAAACACCGCGCGCCGGGCGCCGATCAGCTCCTTCGGCACGTCGGGGCCGACCTCGTCGACGACGCCGGCGATCTCATGGCCGAGCGTGAAGGGCAGGGTCATGCCGCGCGTGGTGTCCAGGCGCTTGCCGCCGCCGAGATCGGCATAGCCGTCCTGGATATGCAGGTCGGAGTGGCACAGGCCGCAGCGCTCGATGCGAACCAGAACTTCCCGGCCTTGCGGCTTCGGCGTCTCGACGATGGTTTCGCACAGCGGTGCGTCGAACTTGACGAGCGACTGACGGCGCATCAACGCCATGATGAAACTCCCTGAAATGCTTGTTGATTACGACTTGTTCTCGTCGCGACTATTGGTCAATTCGCGGGCCATGGCAACAAAGCCCGACACCGGAATGGTCTCGGCGCGGCGGGTGGGATCGACGCCTGCGGCGGCTGCGAGCCGCGCGGGATCCGCCGGCAGCGACTTCAGGCTCTGCCGCAGCATCTTGCGGCGCTGGCCGAAGGCAGCCGCGGCGACCTGCTCGAGCGCGCGGCGGTCGCAGGGTTCGGGCGACGGGCGCGGCACCAGCCGCACCACGGACGACGTGACCTTCGGCGGCGGCACGAAGGCGGATGGCGAGATGTCGAACAGGATCTTGGTCTCGCAGCGCCAGTTGGCGAGCACGCCGAGCCGCCCATAGGCGTCCTCGTTCTCGCGCGCGACGATGCGCTCGGCGACCTCGCGCTGAAACATCAGCACCATCATGTCGTACCAGGGCGGCCACGGCTCTGCGGAGAGCCAGCCGATCAGGAGATGCGTCGCGATGTTGTAGGGCAGGTTGGCGACGATCTTCGCCTTGGTGGTCCCGAGATAGGGCGCGACGTCGAAGGTCCGCGCATCGCCGCAGACGATTTCGAGGCGGCCGGGATAATGGTCGGCGATCGCCTGCAGCGCCGGGATTGCGCGCTCGTCGTGCTCGACCGCGATCACGTGGCGTGCGCCGAGCGCGAGCAGCGCCCGCGTCAGGCCGCCCGGGCCGGGGCCGATCTCCACCACGGTGGCGTCTTCGAGCGGACCCGCGGCGCGCGCGATCCGGGCGGTGAGATTGAGATCGAGCAGGAAGTTCTGGCCGAGCGCCTTGCGCGCCGACAGCTGATGATCGCGGATGACCTCGCGCAGCGGCGGGAGGTCGTCGATGGCGCTCATGACGCGTGGCTGGCCATGCGCGCGGCGAGCCGCAGGGCCGCGATCAGGCTCGCCGGATTGGCGCTGCCCTTGCCGGCGATGCCGAACGCCGTGCCGTGGTCCGGCGAGGTGCGGATGAACGGCAGGCCGAGCGTCACGTTGACGCCGTCGTCGAACGCCAGCGTCTTGATCGGGATCAGCGCCTGGTCGTGATACATGCAGATGGCGCAGTCGTAGGTCTTGCGCGCGGCGTCATGAAACATCGTGTCGGCGGGCAACGGTCCCTGCACGTCGAGGCCGGCATTGCGCAAGGTTGCGATCGCGGGCGCGATGATCGTGTCCTCTTCGGTGCCGAGCGTACCGTCCTCGCCCGCATGCGGATTGAGTCCCGACATCGCAATGCGCGGCCGCGACACGCCGAAATAGCGGCGCAGGCTCGCCGCGACGATGCGCGTCGTCGAGGTGATCAGCGGGCTCGTGAGCTGCTCGATCGCGTCGCGCAGCGCGACGTGGATCGTCACCGGCACGACGGCGAGCATCGGTGACCACAGCATCATGACAGGCTGCGGGACCGCGCCGCCATCGGCGGCGAGCTCGGCGAGAAATTCGGTATGGCCGGGATGCGAGAAGCCGGCACGGTAGAGCACGGCCTTGGCGATCGGGTTGGTCACGACGGCGCTGGCGCGTCCGGCCCTCACGTCGGCCACCGCCTCACGGATCGAGCCGATGGCCGCCGCGGCACTCGTCGTGTCCGGACGGCCCGGCAGGGCCGTCACGGCGTGTCCGGTGGAGACCACGGGCAGCACGGTCCCAAACGCCTGTGCCGCCTGTTCGGGACGAACTTCGTCCACGGTGACGGGAAGGTCGAGCAGCCTGGCGCGCTGCGCGAGAAAGACAGGATCGCCGCGTACGTAGAAGGCGGGGAGTCCGAGCTCGGTGCGGCGCAGCCACGCCTGCAGGGTGATGTCGGGTCCGATGCCTGCCGGTTCCCCCAGGGTCAGCGCGAGCGGCTTCGTCATCAGCGATATTCGATCATCGCCGCCTTGCGGACTTCCTGCAGATAGGCCTTGGAGGTGGCCTCGTATTTCTTGGTGTACATCTGCTCCTTGATCTCGCGCTTCTTCGGCGTGTCGATCGTGGTCGGAGTCCGCGAGCAGAGGGCCACCATCTGGATGCCCTGCCGCGTCGCTTCCGGCGGAGTCAGGTGGCCGATCGGCGTGTCATCGAGCAGCTTGCGCAGATTCGGCGGGATGTCGGCGGACGTCTTGACGACGATCTCCTTGATGACCGCATTCGCCGTCGTCTTGAAGATGTTGTTGGCTTCGGCGCAGGTCTGCACCCGTGCGCGCAAGGCCTCGGCCTCCTTGTGCCGCGCTTCCATCAGGCCCTGGTTCGAGGAGTTCGACACGATCAGCACGATCGGCTGCATCTTGTACTCGAACGCCTGGCCCTGCTGATCGCCATCGCCGCCCGCGGCGGCGACAGCCGCGGCCACGTCCTTGTCGGAGACGATCAGGCGTTCCTTGTAGCGGCCGCGCACCAGGCTGCTCCAGACGATCTCGGCCTTGATGCGCGCCTTCAGCGTCTCCGGCCGCACACCCTGGCTCTCCAGCGATTTGGTCAACTGTTCCGGGTTGAGCCGCATGCGAGAGCCCATGCCGGCAAACGACTGGTCGACGTCGGAGGCGGTCGGCTCGACGCCAAACTTCTTGCCTTCCTTGATCTTCACCTTGTCGTCGATCAGCTCGTTGATGATCTCCTGGCGAGTCTGATGCTTGCGAGTGCTCAGGAAGTTCAGCTTGGTGCGCTGCTCGATGTCATAGTCGGTGATGGGATCGCCATTGACCATGACGACGATGCTCTGGGCGCGAGCCGACATCGTTCCGATGCCGCAGACGAGTGCGGCAAGAGTGCAGATGGCCAGGGCCCGAAGGCGAGGAGAGAACGCGATCGTCATGACCAAGCTTCGTTGTCGCTATTGATCCAACTGGAAGCGGCGCCACGGCTCCCAACGAGGGACTTTCGACCCCCACGGAGCGGCCCGTCGGAGACTGGCGCGCGCTACTGCAGGCCCCCAGCCCCGGTTCCCGTGGACGAGGAATTAGCCAGCGTCCGGAGTCCGATCTGGAGCATATAGGCATGGCTCAGAACGGGGGGAGTGGTGCCCGCCGTATAATTATACGACGTTACATAGTTGGCGGCCAGCACGAAACAATCGTCCACATAGCCGGCGCCGATCACATACTGGTTGATCTTGTTGGCTGCCAGATCCCAGCGCGCCGCACCCGTGACGACCCAGTTCGGCGCCACCTTGACCGAGCCGCTGCCGAGGATGCCCTCGCGACGGTCGAGGTAGCCGAGCGCCGGATCGGCGGCATAGTTGCCGTAGGTCAGGGCCACCGACCAGCGATCGAAGTTCGCCTTGGCTTCCGCCTCGAAGCGCTGGATGTTCAGGGTCTGCTGGTCGAACCGGCTGCGCATGCTGAACGTGTAGGTGCGGTTCGGCGAATAGTCGACGCGCGCCACGTAGTCCGAGGCGTTCTTGTCCAGGCCGGAGCCGATCGCGGTGTTGTTGGCGTCCTGCACCGCGAACGAGTTCATCCCGAACAGGTGGTAGGACTGGCCGAACAGCACGTTGATGGTGCCGCCGCGGTCGAACTGCGTGGTGGCCTGGACACCGACATTGGCGCGGCCGCCGCCCTCGACGCGGTCATAGCCGGAGAACTTGTCGACGCTGAACAGGTTGCTGGCGTCGAACACCATGCTCTGGGCGTCCTCGTTCGGCAGCCGGCCGGCATAGGTCTCGTTCGGCCGGATGATCACTTGCGCGATCGGCTCGATCGTCGTCGTGCCCCATGGCTGAACGTTGATGAACGGATAGCGATATTCCAGGCCGACCGTCGGCATCAGGCGCAGCGCCTGGGTGTCCCCGGTCTGCAGGAAGTTGCCCACGCCCGGCTGGTTCGAGACGTTGGCGTTGATCGCGTCTGCGCGCAGGATCGCGAACGGCGTCCAGATCTGGCCGTAGGGATCCGTGAACGACCGCCGCCACTCCGCCTGCGCGGTCAGGCGGGTGTAGGTGCCGGGCGTGGCGCGCAGCAGGCACTGGGTGGGCAGGCGCGCCCGCGGATCGGCAGACACCGTCGTGCACAGCCCGGCGGTGTTGGCCGTGGTTGTGATCGGGTCGAACACGGCCGTCTGGCGGCTCAGATTGACGAAGTTGGTCTTGTAGCTGAACTCGCCGCCGAACACGGGATAGTTCAGCACGTTCGAGTAATCCAGCACCGGATAGACCACCGGCACGGTCTGCTGGTTGCCCGAGAAGCTCAGATAGTGGATCGCCCGGACGTCGAAGAAGCTGCGGCTGCCGACGCCGGTCAAGTAAAGCTGCGAGATCGCCTCGGTCGGGAGGCTCATGAACGAGTTGAACGGATCGCGATACTGCGCCAGCCGGTAATCCGACAGGAACATGTAGTCGGACAGCAGGATGCCGTCCCAGCCCCAGACCCATTTGTCGTTGAGCGCGAACTGGCCCTTGGTGTCGACGCCGCCGCGGAACTGGCGGTCGCCCGGCTGGCCGGCGAAGGCCTTGCGGTCGAGCTGATCGATGCCGTACAGGCGCACCTGATAGCCGCCATTGCTGAGGCGCTGGCGGAACTCGGTCTGCAGCAGCACGCCCTGCTTGGAGGTGATGCGCGGCGTGAACGTCGCGTCGTAATCCGGCGCGATCGCCCAGTAATAAGGGATGTCGACGCCGAAGCCGTAGCCGCCGGTCTGGGTGACGCCCGGCATCAGGAAGCCGCTCTTGCGCTTCACCGTCGGATCGGGCGTCGAGAAATAGGGGATGTAGGCCAGGGGAACGCCGAAGAATTCGAGCTGGGCGTTCTCGAAATACAGCATCTTCTCGGTCTGGTCGTGGATGATGCGCGCACCCTTGACCTGCCACAGCGGCGGCTTCTTCGGATCGTCCTTGCACGGCGCGCAGGCGGTGTATACGCCGTTCTCGAAGACGGTGTAATTGCCCTTGGAGCGGTCGGCGCGGGTCGCCGCCATCCGCGTCTGGTCCTCGGTCTCGACGCGCAGCGAATCGACGAAGCCGTCGCGATAGTCGTCCGACAGATCGAGGCTGTTGGCGTAGGTGATCTTGCCGTCGGCGTCGGTCATGCGGATGTTGCCTTCCGCATGCAGGCGCTTGGTCTTCTGGTCGTAGATCACCCGGTCGGCCTCGACCGAGGTGCCGTTGTAGAACAGCTGCACGTTGCCGACCGCCGACACGCGCGAGTTGTTGTAGTCGTAATCGACCTCGGTCGCCTGCACCAGCATCTGGTTGTCGTTGGCGACGCGCGGCGGCGGCGCCTTGGGCGGGCGCGGATTGTAGGTGAAGCCCTGCGCGACGGCAGGGGTCGGCGCCACGACCGCGGTCGCAGCAGCAACCATCAGGCCGAGCCCGCAGGCCAGAACGAATCCAAGTACGCCAGACCCGGCGCGACGCACGCGCGCGCAACCGGCGCGCGCAACGGCATGCTGCCGAAGCGCGGCGAGCGCTGTCTGACGGACGGCAACGAACGACACTAGCCGTCCTCCTGGTAGAGCAAAGCCATGAAACCGGTGAGGCCGCCGACGAACACCGGCAGCCACGCCGCAGCGATCGGATTCATCAACTCAGCCTTGCTCAAATCTTCAGTTACTTTCGACAGAACGTAGAGCAGAAACCCGGCGCCCACGCCACTCAAAACCATTTTCTGTACGCCACCCATTCGGAAGAACCTGAGCGACACGGACGCAGCCAGCATGACCATCGCAGCCAGCAAAAACGGCTGCGCGATCAGCTTATGATACTGCAGTCGGTACCCCGCGGTCGCGAAGCCTGAGCTCTCCGACGAACGGATGTATGTCGGCAGTTGCCAAAACGACACAGTTTCGGGGGTGGAGAAGCTGTTTCGGACCTGCGCCGGCGTCAGGCTGGTCGGAAGAATGTACGTCGGTTCGTCGACCGGTGGGGCATCGAGGGAGAATCGGCGCACGGACCGGAAGACCCACCGGCCTTCTTCCAGGGTCGCCTCGCGCGCTTCGATTCGCTCCTTGAAGTGCTTGTCCGTATCAAAACGGAACAGGGTCAGTCCGGTCAGGCGGACGCCCTGCTGCTCGCTGCGCGCGGCATTGATGATGACCGAGCCGTCGGGGTTGATCTGGTTGAGCCAGAAGCCGGCCGCATCCTGCACGCCGCCGCCGGGCGCTGCGCCGAACAGCTCGGCCTCCATGCGCTTGGAGAGCTCGCGCAGATTGGCCGACATCGGATTGTAGAGGGTCGTGGCCATCAGCCCGAGCACGATGGCGCTTGCCAGCGCCGGCGCGATGAACTGCCAGGCGGAGACCCCGGCTGCGCGCGCCACCACGAGTTCGAGCCGGCGCGACAGCGCGAGATAGCAGGTCATGGCGCCGATCAGGACGCAGAACGGCATCATCTTCTCGAGCAATTGCGGCACCCGGAACAGCGACGTCTCCGCCACCATCAGCGCCGAGGCGGAGGCAAGCCCGGAGGTCTTGCGCACCATCTCGATGTAGTCGACGAGCACGAGCAGGATGAAGATGCTCGCGAACACGCCGACCGCCGAGACCAGGAAGCGGCTGGCGAAATAGCGCCCGAGCGTGTTGGTGACCATGCTCATGCGGTGGCCGGCCTCCCGAACAGCCGTGCGATCCGCGCGTTCGAGCGGTTGATGGCTTCCATCAGCCGCGCCGGCGGCTCGACCACCACGCCGCCGATGATGATCCAGATGCTGAGGCCGAGCACGCCGAACAGCATGAGGTACTGCACCAGCGCCGCCATCGGCGTCTTCACGGTCATGACCGAGCAGGCGAAGCCCGCCATGCGCACGCCGAACACGGCGAGAATGGCGCTGCCGAACGAGAAGTTGCGGCTCTGGCGTGTCGTCCGCGGCGCGCCCAGGAACGCGAAGGTGAGGGCAGCGAAGGCGAACGGATAGATCGGCGCCAGGAAGCGGTCGTGCAATTCCTGGCGGAATTGTCCGGGGATCTGCTTGTAGATCGGATCGTTCTCGGCGGGCGCCATCAGCTCCCACAGATAGCGCTCGCGGATGCCGAGCGTGACGTCGCGGCCCTGGTTCGAAAACTTCGACATGTCGAAGGCGTAGCGGGCGAACGCGACCATCGCCGGCTCGCGCTTGCCGAGCTCGAAGCGTTCCAGATTGCCGTCCTCGAGCACCAGGAACGAGCCGTCGGCATTCTTCACGACGGTGCCCTTCTCGGCGATGATCGTGATTCGCTCCTTGGGGTCGCGGCGGTCGTCGATCAGGATGCCGGACAGCTCGCCGCCGGGTTGGCGCTCGCGGATCCGGATGGTCAGGTTCTGGTCGAGCTGCGCGAACCGCCCGGGCTGCAGGATGTTGGCGAGCACGTCGGCGGTGATCTCGGCATCCCACTGCTTGATCCGGCGCAGGCCGTCGGGGGCGAAAAAGGCGGCGATCAGCGTCACCAGCACGGCCACCGCGCAGGTGGCATAGGCGAACGGCACGAACAGCCGGATCGGCGACATGCCGGCCGCGTTCATGACGATGATCTCCGAATCGGTCGCAAGCTTGTTCAGCGTGTGCGAGACCGCGATCATCAGCGCGATCGGCGCGATGACGCCGAGCAGGGAGGGAATCACGAGGCCGGTGATGCCAAGGAAGGTCAGGATCGTCTGGCCCTGGCTGGTCATCAGGTCGATGCCGCGCAGCGCCTGCGTAATCCAGATCACGCCGGTGAGGCTGACCAGGACCAACGCGAACGACGCCAGCGTCGTGCGAAAGATGTACCTGTCGATGGACCCCATCGTCTGCGCTCGATCCCCAGTCATCTGTGCCGGAACGCGCGCTGCAGCCAACCCTCGCAACGGGCCCCCCAAGGCTGCAGTCGCCGTCACGTTCCGAAGGCGGTGAATATCTGTACCATCCCTTTGATCCGTCGACAAAATGGCTGTGGCATGGCGCCACGAAAATACGGTTAAAATTTCATCATTGTGACCGGTCCGCCACGCGACCCTTGGCAGCCCGGGCCCGGGCAGGCCATACTGCTGCCAAGTTGGGTTCCGAACTGCCGCCATCCTGGTCTGGCCGTTGAGGTTTTCGGTCGGACGTGGCTGCTCATCACGTCGAAATTTGGAGGATTGCTTGATGTCCGACGCCGTCAAGGTCGGCTTCGTCCCGCTGTCGACCGCCCCGCGCGGCATCGTGGTGGCGTTCTGCGATGACACCCTGCGACTTGGAGGCGCGACCGAGAAGGCGCTCGGGGGAGCCTCGGACCTCGTCAAGCGCGCGGCCGGTGCGGCCCGGTTCAAGGGCAAGGATGGCGCGGTGCTGGACCTGCTGGCTCCAGAGGGAATCAAGATTCAGCGCTTGATCGTCATCGGCATCGGCAAGGGGACGGACCTCAAGGACAAGGATTTCCTCAAATACGGCGGGACCTTAGCCGGAAAGCTGAACGCCGGAACTGAAGCGGTGACGGTGCTGGCCGAATTGCCCGCCGGGCCGCTGCTGCCGGATCAGGTCAGCTCGCTGGCCGCCGGGATCCGGCTCCGGGCCTATCGGTTCGACCGCTACAAGACCAAGAAGAAGGACGAGGAGGGCGCCGTCAGCGCCAATGTCTCGATCGCCGTGGCCGACGTCGCGGCGGCCAAGAAGGCGTTCGCGCCGCGGTCCCACGTCACCGACGGGGTGATCCTGGCGCGCGATCTCGTCAACGAGCCGCCGAACGTCCTTTATCCTGAGGAGTTCGCCAAGCGCGCTGCCGCCTTGCGCAAGCTCGGCGTCACCGTCGAGATCCTCGACGTGCCTGCGATGAAGAAGCTCGGCATGGGCGCGCTGCTCGGCGTCGGCCAGGGCTCGGCACGGCCGAGCCGCACCGTCGTGATGCACTACAATGGCGGCAAGCGCGGCGAGCAGCCGGTCGCGTTCATCGGCAAAGGCGTGTGCTTCGACACCGGCGGCATCTCGATCAAGCCGGCCGGCTCGATGGAGGACATGAAGGGCGACATGGGCGGCGCGGCCTGCGTGGTCGGCCTGATGCATGCGCTCGCCGCCCGCAAGGCCAAGGCCAACGTGATCGGCGCGATCGGCCTCGTCGAGAACATGCCGGACGGCAACGCCCAGCGTCCGGGCGACATCGTGACCTCGATGTCGGGCCAGACCATCGAGATCATCAACACCGATGCGGAGGGCCGCCTCGTGCTCGCGGACGTGCTCTGGTACGTCGCGACCAAGTTCAAGCCGAAATTCATGATCGACCTGGCGACCCTGACCGGCGCGATCATGGTCGCGCTGGGCACCGAGCATGCCGGTCTCTTCACCAACAATGATGATCTCGCCGACAAGCTGCTCAAGGCGGGGCAGGAGACGGGTGAGAAGGTGTGGCGGATGCCGCTCGGCCACGAATACGACAAGCTGATCGATTCGCAGTTCGCCGACATGAAGAATACCGGCGGACGCCATGGCGGCTCGATCACCGCCGCGCAATTCCTGCAGCGCTTCGTCAACGACACGCCGTGGGCGCATCTCGATATCGCCGGCACCGCGATGGGCGCGCCGAAATCGGAGATCAACCAGAGCTGGGGATCGGGCTACGGCGTCCGGCTGCTCGATCGGCTGGTGTGGGATTCCTACGAATCCAAATCCGACTCCAAGGCTGAAAAGGCTGAAGCCAAATCCGGCGCCAAGGCGTGACGTCGGGCGATGACTGAAGTCCTGTTCTACCATCTGCAGAACATGACCCTGGAAGGCGTGCTGCCGCCGCTGCTCGAGAAGTCGCTCGAGCGCGGTTGGCGCGTCGTGGTGCAGTCGACGTCCGAAGAGCGTGCGGATGCGCTCGATGCGCATCTGTGGACCTATCGCGACGATTCGTTTCTGCCGCACGCCACCTGGCGGGTGGCCGATGTGGCCGACCAGCCGATCGTGCTCGCGGTGGAAGAAGGCAATCCCAACCGCGCGAACGTACGATTCCTGGTGGATAACGCGCCGCTGCCAGCGGACTCGCACAGCTACGAGCGCATGGTGTTCGTGTTCAACGGCGATGATGCGGACGCGCTCGCGGCTGCGAGATCGGCGTGGACCGATTGCAAATCGCGGGGATTCGAGGTCACCTACTGGCAGGCGGATGAACGGGGGCGCTGGCAGCGCCGACAATGATACGGAAGCCCGTGAAGCGCCGATGATGGCAGCGCCGCGTGATTAATGATAATCTGCCGATTTGCCGGCAGAGCATTGGCAAAGCCACGAACGTGCCGCAAAGTGATGTTGGGACAACACGTTAGAGTGTCCACAGGTTGCAATTCAGCAAGGTTCATCGTGCGAGACCACACCAAACAGCTGACGCGCGCTCTGGCGTTCCTTGTGCTTGCCCCGGTCGTCGCCGGATGCTCGAGCACGCCCGATTTCCTGTCCAAGGACGCCGAGTGGTTCAACCGGCCGCAGCGCCTGTTCATCAAAAACATCTCGATCGACGCGCCGCCGCTGACGCCGGACAAGCCGGTCTCCGCTGAGGATCTTGTGAGCGCCGAAGGCGCATGCCCGGGCATGGCGCCTGCGGCCGGTGCTGCGGGCGCGAACGCGCTGGCGAATGATCCCGCCACGGCCGCGCCGGCTGTCGGCGGCACCGTTGCGCTCGGCCATACCGAATGCGACGTGGTGCGCGGCATCGGTGCACCCGACAACGTCAACATCTCGAGCAATGGCGGCGAGCGCGTGGCCACCGTGACCTGGCTGCGCGGCGCACGCGCCGGCGTCTACACGTTCAGCTCGGGCCGCCTGACCTCGGTCGAGCGAGCGCCCGATCCGGGACCGGCGCCGAAGGTGGCGAAGCCCAAGGCGAAGAAGCGGGCGACCTGACGGAGGAGGCGGCCATGCAAATCACCGGCCTCCGTCGCGAGTTGGAGGAGGCCGGGTATGCGGTGCGCCGTGGTTTTCTTCCTCGCGCGTTGCTCGAGGCCGGCGATCGAATCAAGTCGCGAGCCGGTCGTGAGGCGATCGCGGAGCCTCATCTCGGATCCGTTGTCTCAGTCGGCTCTTCGGCCGATTTCGCGCCGATCATTCTGTTCGATGCACAGTATGAACTGTTGGAGCGCGCCGGATACCGGGATGCACGCTTTTTTGCTGGCTTCCTGATCTCCAAGCCGGCCGGATGTCCGAGGCTGCACTGGCACCAGGATTGGTGGGGCTGGTCGAGCGCTGCGAGCTACGCCGCCACGCCTCCAATTCTCTACTTCATGTACTACTTGACCGATACGAGCGCCGCGAACGGATGCTTGCGCGTGCTTCCCGGCAGCCATCGGCGCAAGAACGATCTTCATGCCTTGATCAAGGACCGGCCGACGCATCCCGATCGGATTCTGCCTGTCGACGACGTGCTGGTTTCCACACGCCACGACGAAGTCGATGTGACCGTTCGGAGGGGGGATCTGATCGTTCGCGACGGCAGGCTTCTGCATGCATCCCATGCCAACAATTCGAGCGAAGACCGCGCCTTGATCGTGTTGTCCTTCGTGCCCTTCTGGTCCGACCTGCCGGAGGAGCTGCAATGCGCCTTCGACAGGAAACGACCCAAGATCGAAAAATCCTGGCCGCCCGTAGAGGCCGAGCGCGTGCTGGCTCGAGCGACGGTCTACAACGGCGCGTCCTCGCCGATCCGTCTGCAGCGAACCCCGGACTTGAGCGACTGATCAGGCCGCTGCGTCCTCCGCATCCAACTCCATGACGACATCGGTCGCGCTCAACGTCTCGCCCGCACCGCGCCGGACCTGACTGATTGTCCCGGAATAGGGAGCTTTCACCGACAGCTGTGATTTGGCCGCCTCGATGACGTAGAGGACCTCACCGGTCTGCACCTTCTGACCCGCCTTGACGCAGACGTCGTAGAGCAGGCCGTCAAGTCGAGCGTAGAGCTGCTTGTTCATGTTTCGTCCTCCTGAAATCGCTTCAATCGAACCTCAACATCAACGTTGTCTACCGAAAGTAGAGCAATTTTGAACCTGCCACAATGGCGCTTTCCAGCTTATGGATGTATGTAGTCATCATTGCTACCTCCAGCTCCGGGCATAGCGAGGCGCGCCATGAAGTGGTTCTTCAGCAAGTATCTTTTTGCAGCGATGATTGTCGTAGTTTCGTCGATTGCTGCGCGTGCCGACGTTCTGCCGGCGCCGTCGAGATGGACAAATCAACGAGGCTCGGTGCTCGAGATCTGGTCAGTCACCGATGGACAGGTGCGAGGACAATTCACCAACAACGCGCCAGGATTTGCGTGCCAGGGCATTCCCTATCCGGTATCCGGCAGATCGGCCGGCAGCGCCGTCATGCTGGTCGTGACGTTTGCTCAGTGCAATTCGATCACGCGGTGGAGAGGCCAGGTCGGCGGCAATCTACTCCGGACGAATTGGAATCTCTTCTACATTCAGCCCAACGGCGATCTCGGCAACCTGCCGGGTGCGGATCTGTTTCAGCGGACCAACTGATCCGGCCGCTCGCGCCGACCACGCATTCATCCGCGCGAGCCGCTGAGCGCGAGGGCATTCCGCGAAAGCCGAGTTGTCTGCGACTTTCCGCCGAATGCCCGATCCGAGGCTCGGGGCGCTTCAGCTCCCCGCCTCGTCATACAGCGTGCTGGCCTCCAGCCATTGCTCCTCGGCGCGCGCCAGCGCGTCGGCGGCATTGGCGCGCGCCTTCGACAGTTGCGCCGCCTGCTTCGGGTCGCGCGTGAAGATGTCGGGTAGCGCCAGCGCGCCGTCGATCTTGGCGATGATCTCGGTGATGCGGGCGATCTCGGCTTCGGCCGCGGTGATCCTCTGCTTAAGCCCGCTCCGCCGGTTGTCGCCGCGCGGCCGCTCGGCCTTCTCGGCGGTCCCCTGCGGACGTTCAGTGTCTCGCGTGCCGGCACCGCTGCGTGACGACAGCACCATGCGCCTGTAGTCGTCGAGGTCGCCATCATAGGTCTTCACGGTGCGGTCGGCGACGACCCAGAGGCGGTCGGCGCAGGCCTCGATCAGATAGCGATCGTGCGACACCATGATCACGGCGCCGGGAAAGTCGTTGATCGCCTCGGCGAGCGCGGCGCGGCTGTCGATGTCGAGATGGTTGGTCGGCTCGTCCAGGATGATCATGTTCGGGCCGAAGAAGGTCGCGAGCCCGAGCAGCAGCCGCGCCTTCTCGCCGCCCGACAGGCTCTTCACCAGCGTGTCCGCCGCCTTGCCGGAAAACCCGATCGCGCCGGCGCGCGCGCGCACTTTCGATTCCGGCGCATCGCCCATCAGCTTGCGCACGTGACTATACGGCGATCCGGTCTCGTCCAGCTCATCGAGCTGGTGCTGGGCGAAATAGGCGATCGACAGCTTGTCGGCGCGCGTGACCTTGCCGGAGAATGGCGCGAGCCGGCCGGCGAGCAGCTTCACCAGCGTGGACTTGCCGTTGCCGTTGGCGCCGAGCAATGCGACGCGGTCGTCATTGTCGATGCGTAGGGTGACGCGGTTGAGCACCGGTTGCGCGGGGTCGTAGCCGACGGAAGCGTTGTCGACCGCGATGATCGGCGGCGACAGCAGTCGCTCCGGTGCGGGGAATGTGATCTCGTGCACGTCCTGGGTGACGAGCGCGGTTATCGGCTTCATCCGCTCCAGCATCTTGACGCGGGACTGCGCCTGGCGCGCCTTCGAGGCCTTGGCCTTGAAGCGCTCGACAAAGGCCTGCAGCCGCGCACGCTCCGCTTCCTGGCGCTTGACCGCCTTGGCATCGAGCATCTCGCGCGTGGCGCGCTGTTCTTCGTAGGAGGAGTAGCTGCCGCGATATAGCGTCAGCTTGCAACGGTCGAGATGCAGGATCTGGTCGACGGAGGTCTCCAGGAGATCGCGGTCATGGCTGATCACGATCACCGTGCGCGGATAGTGCGCCAGGTGATCCTCGAGCCACAGCGTGCCCTCGAGGTCGAGATAGTTGGTCGGCTCGTCCAGCAGGAGCAGGTCTGGCGCGGCGAACAGCGTGGCCGCCAGCGCAACCCGCATGCGCCAGCCGCCGGAGAATTCGGCGCAGGCCCGCGCCTGGTCCGTGGCGGAAAATCCGAGGCCGCTGAGAATCGCGGCCGCGCGCGCTGGCGCCGAATGCGCGTCGATGTCGACGAGGCGGGTCTGGATCTCGGCGATACGGTCTGCGTCATGGGCCGTCTCGGCCTCGTGCAGCAGCGCGTGCCGCTCGAGGTCGGCCCGGAGAACCACCTCGATCAGGCTTTCGGGCCCGCTCGGGGCTTCCTGGGCCAGGCTGCCGATGCGCCACCGCGGTGGCACGCTGATGCTGCCGGTCTCCAGCGACAGTTCGCCGCGGATCGCCTTGAACAGGGTCGACTTGCCGGTGCCGTTGCGGCCGACCAGTCCGACGCGGGCGCCGGGCGGAATCTGCACCGAGCTCTGGTCGATGAGAAGCCGTCCGGCGAGGCGGATGGAGATGTCGGTGATGGAAAGCATGCGCGCCTTGTCACCGCGCGCGCGGCCAAAGGCAACCGCTTTGTCGCGTCTCAGCGGCCGGATCGGCTCGTCCCGGCCTCGTCGCGCTTGCGCAATTCGTTCATCAGCTCCGCGAGGGGAGCTGGCAGGTGAGAGCCGTCCGGCGGCAGGCTGCGTTGCAGGCGCTCGCCGACCGCCTCGCAGATCGACCGGCTGGTCTTGCGATCGAGCGCGTCGCTGAAATCGGCGGTGCGGCCAGACATGACGGTATTCCACGGGCAGTTGCAGGACGATGCTGTAACAAGTCGTGGCCGCTCGATTTGTTTCCGGCTCCCGACCGGAATACCCCGAAATGAGGTTGAAAGTGCACAAAAAAAGCCCCGGCGTGGGGGAGACGCCGGGGCAATGCGAGTTCGGTGCGGCGGGGGGCGGGTGCCGCGCCGAGGCTCGTATCAATAGCAGCGGTTGATCAACCGCCAGCGCGGTCCCCACGGGGTCGGAACCACGCGGCGCACGTAGCAGCCGCCATAGCCGTAGCTGTAGACCGGGCCGCCGACGAAGAAGCGCGGGCCGTAGAACGGACGGTGCCATCCGCCATAGCCGCCGTGCCAACCGCCCCCATGCCAGCCGCCGTGCCAATGAGCCGAGGCGGCGGTCGGGGCGAGGGCGGCTGCGCCGAGGGCAATTGCGGCCGCCGCGATGAGGGAGAGTTTGCGCAACATGATCGTCTCCTGGATGACAGCGCTGGTGGCGCCGAAATTGTCCGACGGATGAGGCTGGGAGAGGGCGGCCACCGGTCGTGCTGCTGGCTCGTCCCCGCCCGATAGCCACGACCTTAAGGCCCCTGAGCTGAACACGGGTGGCACGGACCCTTCAGACTATGTTCAGAATCGTGAAATTGTCGTAAGGCGTCCCGCCTCCGGCAGGGTCCCGGTCGCTTGCCGTCGGCCGATCGCGTCGATATAAGCCCGCAACTCACCCAAATCCCGCACCTCCAAGGACGACATCATGGCGATTGAGCGCACCTTTTCGATCATCAAGCCCGACGCGACCGAGCGTAATCTCACCGGCGCGATCAACGCGCTGATCGAGAAGGCCGGCCTGCGCATCGTGGCCCAGAAGCGCATCCGCATGACGCGCGATCAGGCCGAGACCTTCTATGCCGTGCACAAGGCGCGGCCGTTCTTCGGCGAACTGGTCGATTTCATGATCTCCGGGCCGGTCGTGGTCCAGGTGCTCGAGGGCGAGGGCGCCATCCTGAAGTACCGCGACGTGATGGGCGCCACCGATCCGTCGAAGGCGGCCGACGGCACCATCCGCAAGCTGCATGCGAAGTCGATCGGCGAGAACTCGGTGCACGGTTCCGACGCGGCCGAAACGGCTGCGATCGAGATCGCGCAGTTCTTCTCCGGCAACGAGATCGTCGGTTGATCGATCCTCGTGCGGCGGAGGGCGCCCTCCGCCGCACGACCGTCGTGTTCTACGCTGAACTTGTCTGAAAGGCCCGGCCGTGAACTGGCTATCGCAACTCGCCGATTCCGCCAGCTTCGGCCACATGCTCGCTCAATTCGAGGCCGACCTGCAGAGCCCGGGCTTCTGGCTCGCGCTCGGCAAGATCGTCTGGATCAACGTGCTGTTGTCGGGCGACAATGCGCTGGTCATCGCGCTCGCCTGCCGCGGCCTGCACGGCAAGCATCGCTTTTGGGGCATGGTCGCCGGCTCCGGCATTGCCGTCGCGCTGCGCATCGCCTTTACCGGCATCGTCGCCACCCTGATGGCGTTGCCGTACCTGAAGCTGGTCGGTGGGCTGGCGCTGCTCGTGATCGCTGCCAAGCTGCTGGTGCCCGAAGACGAGAACGACGAGATCGCCGCCGGCACGACGCTGTGGCATGCGGTCCGCATCGTCGCGCTCGCCGACCTCGTGATGAGCCTCGACAACGTGATCGCGGTGGCTGCGGCCGCGAACGGCCAGGCGTCGCTGCTGATCATCGGCCTCGCCATGAGCATCCCGCTGATCATCGCGGGTGCCGCGCTGATCATGCTGGTGCTCGATCGCTTCCCGCTGCTGGTCTGGCTCGGCGCGATGCTGCTCGGCTGGGTGGCCGGCGAGGTGATCGCGACCGATCCCGCGATCGAGCCGATGCTGCACCATCTGCTCGACGGCACCGTCGTCATCAACATCGAGGCGACCTCGGCGCTGCTCGCCGGCAAGACCACTCTCGCGAGCCATGTCGATGTCATGGAGACGCTGATGTCGCTGATCGGCGCCGGCGTGGTGCTGCTCGCCGGCTCGATCTGGCGTGGCCGCGCGCTGCAGCGTCAGGGCCAGCTGGAGCCGGTGCCGGCGCGGGGCGTCGATCTGCCGTAGCGGTCGTCTGCGCCAGCGGATCCGACCGCACGCGCCGTCAGGCTTCGGCGTCCAGCCGATCGAGGAACTCGCGCACGGTGTGAACCGAGCCCGTGTCGGCCGGCTGATAGCCGGGCAGGGCGGCGATGGCGCAATGGAAGTCGTCGCCCTTCATCACATCGAGGATGCGCCGCATCGGATCGCTCTCGAGAAACGACTGATGGCAGGCGAAGAAGTAGTCCTCGGTCAGGATACGGATGAAGTCCAGCCCGAACTGCCGCGCAGCCGCCTCGACGCCGAAGCAGGCGTCGGCCATGTCGCTCGCGACATAGGCCGCGACGGCAGCGTGGGTGAACTCGATCTGCTGCGCGCCATTGATGCGCGCCTCGTCCAATCCGTGCGAAGCGAGCAATTGATCGAACAGCAGGCGGGTGCCTGAATCATGATCGCGGTTGACGAAGCGAATCTTGCCATCCGCGATGTCCGCCAATGATCGGATCGACAGCGGATTGCCGCGCTTGACCATCAATCCCATCTCGCGGGTCACGAAGCTGATGACGCAGTCCTGCCGGGGATCGAGCCAATCCCGGCAAGCCTGGATGCTCTGTGCGCGCAGTTCGCCGCGCGGCAAATGCAGACCGGACAGGTCGCAGGCGCCTTGCGCGAGCGACACCAGCGAATGCTGGCTGCTGACATAGCGCAGATCGACGCCGACGCCCGGCTCGCGATCGAGCAGCTCGCGCAACTTGGCGACGGCGAAGCCGTGGCTTGCATGCACGCGGATTACGGTGGGATGCGGCTGCAGGAACGGCTTGATCTCGGTCACCAGCTCCTGCGCCAGATTGTCGAGCTGCGGGCCGAGACGGGCCTGCATGCGCTCGCCGGCCCAGACCAGCTTGTCGCCGAACGCCGTGAGCTTCGATCCTTTGCCGCGCTGGGTCTCCACCAGCGGCACGCCGAAGAATGCGGACCATTGCTCGATCAGATTCCAGACATGACGATAGGAGAGGTGCGCGTCATGGGCCGCGCTGGTGATCTTGCCGGTTTTCCTGATTTCGCTGAGCACGCTGAGCATCACGACGATGCTTTGCGGTCCGTCATCCCAGTGGAAGCGCCAGACGGGTTCGATCGCGATGCGCAGCATCGGACCTGCTTGTGAAGTCGGCTTCATATGATGGCCCGCCATAGGCAACAGATATCATATTTACGAACTCATATTTGCTCCTACGCTGGCATACAAGAAGCGGAGGAAATATGATGTCCATTGCATATGACTACGAACGCGGCTCCAGCGCGTCGCGCTATCTGGCGAAGCCGCTGCAGCTCCTGGTCGACGGCCGGCACGTTCCCTCCGTCTCGGGGCGCTCGTTCGTGTCGTTCAATCCTGCCACCGAGCAGCCGATCGCGACGATCGCCGAGGGCAACGCCGAGGATGTCGACCGTGCCGTCGCAGCGGCGCGGCGTGCTTTCGAAGGGCCGTGGCGCACGATGCGCGCAGCGGAGCGTGGCGCGATCCTGCTGAGATGGGCGCAGCTGCTGCGTGATCATGCCGACGAGATCGTCGAGCTCGAAAGCCTCGATGCCGGCAAGCCGGTTGCGGCCGTGCTGCGCCAGGATCTGCCCGCAGCGATCGATACACTCACATATTACGCCGGCTGGGCCGACAAGATCAGCGGTGAGGTCGTGTCCACGCGCGACGATGCCCTGACCTACACGGTGCGCGAGCCCGTCGGCGTCGTCGCTGCGATCGTGCCGTGGAACTTCCCGCTGATGATCGGGATGTGGAAGCTCGCGCCGGCGCTGGCCTGCGGCTGCACCGTCGTGATGAAGCCCGCCGAGCTGACCTCGCTGTCGGCGCTGCGGATCGGCGATCTCGCGCTCGAAGCCGGTCTGCCGCCCGGCGTTCTCAACATCGTGACCGGTCCCGGGCGCACGGTCGGCGAGGCGCTGGTCAATCATCCCGATGTCGACAAGGTTACGTTCACCGGCTCGCCCGGCGTCGGCCGCGGCATCATGAAGGGCGCGGCCGGCAACTTCAAACGGGTGTCGCTTGAGCTCGGCGGCAAGTCTGCCAACGTCATCTTCGATGATGCGAACATCGAGGCGGCCGCGAAGGCCGCGGCCAGCGGCATCTTCTTCAACACGGGGCAGGTGTGCTCGGCCGGCTCGCGCGTGCTGGTGCAGGAGCGTGTCTATGACGAGGTTGTCGAGCGCCTGACCGAGCGGGCGAGGGGCTTACGGATCGGCGATCCGCTCGATCGTGCCACCTCGCTCGGACCCGTCATCTCCGAGCGGCAGATGAAGACGATCCTCGACTATGTCGAGATCGGCCGCAACGAGGGCGCTTCGCTGGTGACCGGCGGGGCGCGTGCCGCACCGCGTGGCTACTTCGTCAGCCCCGCCGTATTCGCCGGCGTCACGCACGAGATGCGGATCTCCCAGGAGGAGATTTTCGGACCGGTCGTCAGCGTGATCAAGTTCAGGGACGAGGCCGACGCGCTGCGCATGGCCAACGGCACCGCCTACAGCCTGGCCGCCGGCGTCTGGAGCCGCGACATCGGCCGCGTCCAGCGCCTCGCTAAGCGGCTGCGCGCGGGCACGGTGTGGATCAACACCTATGGCTACACCGATGTGCGGTTGCCGTGGGGTGGCGATCGCGACTCGGGACTGGGCCGCGAGCATGGCACGGCCGCTCTGGACAATTTCACAGAGCCGAAGGCCGTCTGGATGAATCTTGCGGTGTGAGCCAGGCGTCGGTTGACGCGGACGGCCGCCATTCGCATCGGCGGCCGTCTGCGCGATCCAACGGATCAGTCGGCCTTGGTGCCGGTCGTGATGATCGAGCCGACATGGTGGCCACGCAGCGCCGCCGTCAGCCGTCCCGGCACCAGGCCGTTGACGACCTGGACCTGCGAGATGTGGCGTGCGTTGGCCATCACCTCGAGCAGTGTGCGGTCGAACGGCAGCGTGCCGTCCTGCTTGGCCAACGCATCGAAGCTGGTCTGACCCAGCAGTTTTGCTTTTGCCGCGTCCGGTCCGTTCGGGTCGACCGTGTAGACGCCATCGACGTCCTCGACGATCGTCAGTCCCGCGGCGCCGAGCGCATCGGCGATCAGGAAGGCGCCGGTGTCGGCCCGATGCGTCGGAATGCGCGAGGTCGGGAATTCGTGGTGGTGATAGGGCGGGAAGGCACTGCCGACCACTGCGCGTGCCGCGGTGAGATGAATCGCGAGTTGGTTGGCGATCGTCGGATGCTCGATGTAGGACACGCCTTCGCAGGCCAGCAGCGCCGCCAGGATGTGGCCGTTCTGGCCGGCCTCGCTGGCGGCGAGCGGTGCGAGCGAGCCGACCGGCAGGCCGAGATCGAGGCCGACGCCGTAGAGATGTCGGGCGCGGATACCTGCGCCGGTGAGGATCAGCAGCCGGTGCTCCGGCAGCAGCTTCCTGATCTCCTCGACCAGCGGCAGGATTGCCTCGGCGCCGCGGTCCATGATCGCGCGGCCGCCGATCTTGACGACCTGCAGCCAGGGCAGCAGCGCGATCGGGCGTTTGCCGGCGACAGGACGGGTGAGCTTGTCGTCGAGCAGCGTCTGGCGCGCGAGCGGCGAGGCGACGTGCTTGATGGTGTTGGTGTCAGCCATGGCGGTGGGGCCCTCAGCTCGCGGTGATGATGGTGCCGACATGCTCGCCGGCGAGCGCACGGGTCAGATTGCCGGGCACGAGTCCGTTGACGATCTGGACCTCGCGGACGTGTCGCGAGGCTTCGAGCAGGTCGAGCATCGGGAACTCCAGGATGGAGTCCGCCAGACCCTTGGCCTTCATCTCGGGCACCGAGATCTTGGGAATGAAGGTGGCATTCTTTTCGGTCTTCGGATTGGCGGTGTAGAGGCCGTTCTCGTCCTTCACGTAGATCATCGCCTTGCAGCCGAACTGCTCGGCGACCAGGAAGCAGCCGGCGTCGGTGCGGTAGGGCGGGATGACACCATCGGCCGAAGGGCGCATCCACAGGCCGTAGGGCGGCATGCCGCTGAAGACGACCGCGTTGACCTCGGCGAGATAGAGCGGCACGGCGGAAAGACCCGCGCCTTCCACCGCCGAGATGCCGTGCTTGGCGAGCAACTGGCCCAGCATTGCCGCGTTCTGGTCGGCAACGGAGGCGCCGAGCTGCGACAGCACGCCGGCCGGCAGATTCAGTCCGGCGGCGATCGAATAGAGGTGGCGCGCGCGGGTGCCGGCACCGGTCCCGATCAGCATCTTGTGCGCCTTGCGGGCGGCGACGATCTCCTCGACCAGCGGATAGACGGCGGCACGGCCGCGATCGATCATGCTCTGGCCGCCGATCTTGATCACGGTGGCGTCGGGAAGGATGCGGAAGTCAGCCGCCGTTTCCGCCGCCGCAATCAACTGGGCGTCGGTGAGCGAGCGCTGCATCAGAAGCTGCTCGAGCCCGGCCGTCGTGGTTGCCATTGAAAAACGTTCCTTTCCTCGTGGATGTCCGGCCGGCGTGCCGGATTGGCTGCGCCGTCCACCCGCTCCTGACCGTTTCCCTGAGATGTCCTGGCAGCCGGCTCAATGGCCGGCTATCGATCGCATATTGCCCGTGGAATACACGACCGTTCGTGGCCCCGACAATCGTCTGCGGAGCAGGTTGGCCCACGCTGTCATGCGCGAATATCGATCGCGCCGATCCCGCGGGTCCATCCAGTCAGAGAAAATCCCTTGGTATTTCAATTAGCTATATCGAGAATCATATAGCTTCACCCGAGCGGTTTGCAGGGTTTCCGACAATGCACAAAGTTTCGGCATAATCGCGCCGACTGCGGCCTGGCTCGATTGATCGCAGCGCCAGGTTGCCGGTGAACGGCAGCCGCGATCATTTGAGAAGCTCGCAGATCGTGGGTCGATTCTTGTCGAATACGGCGCAGCGCCGCGACACGCTCCACCACCACTGGTCCAGCGCGCGACGCGTGCAGGGCAGCCTCACGCTCATGCCCTGCGCGAAATTGATCCACTCGGCGAACCTGAAGCAGGGGACGGCGATCAGGACAGGGACATCCGCGGCCAGTGCCTGCTCGATCAGATAGGTCAGGCCTCCGCCTTCGCTTTCCTGGCGGCCGAAGCGGTTGACGATGAGAAGATCGGCGCCCTCGCTCAGCGTCCCCGCCACTGCTGAGCCCGCCTGCAGCAATTGGCCGACGTCGAGGCGGCAGCCGCCGGCTTGGCGCCCAAGCCGCTGCAGCAGAGAAATCTCGACACCGCTGTGCACCAGCGTCGCCGCGATCTCGTGCGCGTCGAGAGAGCGCTGGACACGCTGCACCAGTCCGACGGCACGAACGCCGCGAGCCCGAAGACGGTCTGCGAACTCTCGTAACAGCTGATCCGGCTCGTCGCCCTGATCATACACCAGGGCAGCGAGGTCGCATTCGGCGTCGAACATCACGCGCTCCGGAGTGAAAATGACGGTGGACCCGTTTGCGGGAAGGCCGCGGACAACTGTCCGCGGCCTTCATGTGGCTCAGGCCGTGAGGCCCGGTCCGTTGATGATCTGCAACTGGGTGAACTCGGCGAGGCCTTCCTCGGCGAACTCGGTGCCGATGCCCGATTGCTTGGCGCCGCCGAACGGGATGTGCGGCGCCATGTCCAGGTGCTTGTTGATCCACACCGTGCCGGCCTCGATCTGGGTGGCGATCTCATGCGCGCGTTTCGGATCGGACGACCAGACCGATGCGCCCAGGCCGTAGCTGGTGCCGTTGGCGCGGCGGATGACGTCGCTCGAGTCGGAGTATTTGATCACCGGCAGCACCGGTCCGAATTGCTCCTCGTCGACCAGCTTCGAGCCTTCCTTGATGTCGCGCACGATCGTCGGCTCGATGAAGTAGCCGGGACGATCCATCGCAGCACCTCCGGCGATGACCTTGCCGTTCTTGTGCGCGTCGTCGAGGAACGCCTTCACTTTCTCGTATTGCATCCTGTTCTGCAGCGGCCCGAGCTTGGTGCCCTGTTTGGAGCCGTCGTCGACCACGGTGTTCTTGGCGATCGCGACCAGCTCGTTGCAGATGTCATCATAGACGCTCTCGTGCACGTAGAGCCGCTTGATCGCTAGGCAGACCTGCCCGGAGTTCTGGAAGGCGCCCTCGAAGATACCGGGCGCGACGGTCTTCGGATCGACGTCGTCGAGCACGATGCCGGCGTCGTTGCCGCCGAGTTCGAGCGTGATCCGCTTCAAGGTCTGCGCGGCACTGGCCATCACCTTCTGTCCCGTCGCGGTCGAGCCGGTGAACGAGATCTTGCGGATGTCCGGATGCCCGGTCATGCGGTCGCCGAGATCGTTGGCGTCGGTGATCACGTTGAGCACGCCGGCCGGCAGCACGTCCTTGACCAGCTCGGCGAATTTCAGGGTCGAGAGCGGCGTGGTCGGGGCCGGCTTGACCATCAGCGTGTTGCCGGCGAGCAGGGCAGGCGGCAGCTTGAAGCCCAGGATCAGCAGCGGATAGTTCCAGGGAATGATGGCGCCGACCACCCCGAGTGGACGGCGATAGGCTTCGACCTGGCGGTCGCCCGAACTCTCGATCACGCGCATCGGCAGCTCGAGCGTCGCGAGATAGCGGAAGAACGCGGCCATGCCGAGCACCTCGCCGGTGGCGTCGGTGAGCGGCTTGCCCTGTTCGCTGGTCAGGATCCGGGCCAACTCGCCCGAATTGGCTTCGATGATGTCGGCCATCTTGCCAATGAGCCGGCGACGCTCCTCGATCGCAGTCGCGGCCCAGGCGGGGAAGGCCGCCTTGGCGGCGGCGACCGCCTGGTCGAGCTGGGTTTCGGAGGCCCGCGGACACTGCGCGAGCACCTCCTCGGTCGCCGGATTGATCACCGGCATGATCGCGGCGCCCGGCACCAGCGTGCCGCCGATCAAGAGATGATAGTCGCTCATCGGCATGACTCTCCCTGCAAGATGTGGCACTTCGGCCACGTTATATCTGACGCTATATCACGATGAATACAGCAACGCCACCGCGGCATTTCCGCTGCCGCGCTGGACGCGATGGCATTTTTCGCTATAGTCATACGGAAATAACGGTGAATTGATGTGGAGCCATCATGGAGCTGCGGGCTAAGGCGCTGACGGTCTGTGAGGTCGTCGACGACGGTGAGACGATCTCGCTCGGGTTCGAGGACGCGGCCGGCAATGCGGCGGCGCTCAGCCTCTCGGTCAGCCAGGCCGGCGCGTTGGTCATGACGCTGCCCGGCCTCCTCGAGCTGGCGCTGCGTACGCGTTATGGCGACCAGTCACTGCGCTACGCCTATCCGCTGGCGTCCTGGACCATCGAGCAGTCGACGGATTCGACGAAGCGCATCATCACGCTCGCAACGCCCGACGGCTTCAGCGTCCGGTTCGCGATTCCCGACGATCAGCAGAACGTGCTCGGCGAGGCGCTGCTGATGCGATACCCGTCGGCACCGGCGATCCGGCCGAACTGATCGCGCGGGGACCGATCCGAACGTTGGTCAGGCCAGGGATTTCCTGCCTGTTTCGAGGGCGGCGGCCGGCGCGTCGGCGTCCTCCGATGCCCTGCGAGAAGCACGATGGCCGTCATATGTGTTGCCGTTACCGTCTCCGATCATTGGGTCGGTCAGCAACCGTCGCGGCCGGATCACAAGCCGCTCCACAATGCTGCGGCACGGTGCCGCGCCTTTGACAAGTACCTCAGGGCGCGATCGTCTGTTTCTTATAATCTTGAACCCGTTCGCGCCGCCGCGACACCACCACGTCGAGCTCCGCTGGTCGGGCCCTGATTGGAATTGTTTCGAATTGGACTTGCGCATGTTGACTGCTGATGAGATCGTGCACGTCAGGTCGTCGTTCGACTTGGTATTTGCCAATGCTACACAGATGACGACGACGTTCTATGACCGCATCTTCGAGCTCGCGCCGGAATGTCGGACGATGTTTCCCGCCGACATGGACGTGCTGAAACGGGACTTCATCGCGACCCTGGCGGTCCTCGTCGGCAGCCTCGATCAGACGACTGGTCTGTTGTCCAGCACCGACATCCTCGGCCGCAATCATGCGCGCTATGGCGTCAGGCCGGAGCACTATCCGGTGGTCGGCGAAGCGCTGCTGTGGACCCTCGCCAAGGGACTTGGTCCGCAATGGAATGATGAGGTCGAGCAGGCCTGGCGCAAGGTCTACGGCATCATCGCCCAGCGCATGATCGCCATCTCGGCCCGCGCGCGGCGGCCCTGATCATGATCTAGCTGCGCACGATCGAGCCGGAGCGGCCGACGAGACGCGCGAGCTGCTTGAAGCGTCCGCCGACGCGGTCGGCGACGAGGTCGACCATCTGGTGCTCGAACACCAGCATCAGCTTGCGGTCCTGGGTGCGGAAATGCGTCGCGGGCAGCACGCCGGGCCGCGCCGCCGAGATCAGATGCGCGACGCGAAACGCGGTGCCGAGCAGGCGCGCACGATCGATCTGAGCCGGGCTCAGCTGCTCGGTGAGGGCAGGCGGCTTCGCCTCGTTGCCCAATCCCTCGTAGCGGAAGAACACCGACAGCGCGGCGAAGATGCGGCCCTCATGGCTGATCGAGCCGAAATTGCCGTTGAGAATGATGCCGTAGGTCTGCTCGCCGCGATGGTCCGGATGCATGCGCCAGCCGATGTCGGACAACAGGCAGGCCGCGTGCCGCAGCCGGCGCTCGTCCTCGGTCTCGCGGATGTGCATCACGCGGAACAGGCGGTCGGTCCAGTCGATCAGCTCGCGGGCATGCTGGGCCGAGCGCGACAACAGCTCGTTGAGGCCCTGCGCCGCGCAGAGCAGCCCGTCCTTGGCGCGCTCGGCGTCGGGAAGCTTGGAGTAGAGCAGGCCCTCGCGCACGCCGAAGGTCGAGAACACGACGGTCGTCGGCCTGGCGACGCGGATGATGTGCTCGAGCACCAGCGCGGCATAGGCGAGCAGCGGGCGCCGCGCCTCGGCGATCGCTTCGATGTCGGCCAGCATGTCGGCGGCGACGAGACGGCGCAGCCGGCGCACGAAGGCCAGCGCGTCGGCCGCCGGGATCGCATAGCCGTGCATCACCCCGAGCGGATAGCCGCTCTGGATGATGTGGATGCGCGCCAGCGCGCGCCAGGTGCCGCCGACCGCGTAGAAGGTGCGGCCCTCGCCGGCCAGCAGCTGCGGCAGGTCGGTCAGCGCCTCGCTCGCGATGCGCTGCGCCTTCTTCAGCGATTTCTCGGCAAGATCCTGCAGCGCCAGGCTGCCGAGCGGCAGGGTGACGCCGCTGCGGACCTGGTGCCCGCGCACGTCGATCAGCTCGAGTGAGCCGCCGCCGAGATCACCGACGATGCCGTCGGGCTTGTGAATGCCGGAGATGACGCCGAGCGCCGAATAGCGCGCCTCTTCGGCGCCGGTGAGGATCTGGATCGGGGCGCCGCAGATCTTCTCGGCCTTGGCGATGAAATCGGGGCCGTTCGAAGCATCCCGGCAGGCGGCGGTCGCAATGGCATGAACCTGCCCCACCCGCTGCACCTTGCACAGCGCACGGAAGCGCTTAAGCGCGGTCAGCGCCTTGTCGACGGCATCAGATGCGAGAAGGCCGGTGGTCTGGACCTCGCGACCGAGCCCACACAGCGCCTTCTCGTTGAACACGGTGACGAGACTGCGTTCCATCGCCTGGTAGACGACGAGACGGACCGAATTGGAGCCGATGTCGATGACACCGACGCTCGTGGCCCTCGTGCGGGGCGGCTTCACCACGGCATGTCCCGGCGCAGAAGGCCCCGGTGCAGACAGCCCCTATGAAGGAGAGCGTTCATTCCGGCGCGTGAGCCGGCGCGGCGATGATTCCTTGAGCGACTTTCCACGGCCGGACAGACTCGGATTCGTCATGAAGTAATTGTGCAGGTTGAACGGCTCCTCGCCCTTCGCGGCCTTCATACGCGTTGACGACCCATCCGGCAACAATTGCCAGCTCTGCTCGGTATCCTTCAGGTTCGCGACCATGATCTGTTCCAGGACCTGCTGATGCACGGTGGGGTTCTGAAGCGGGCACAGCACCTCGACGCGGCGGTCGAGATTGCGCGGCATCATGTCGGCCGAGGAGATGTAGACGGCGGCCTTGGCGCTCGGCAGGCCCTGACCCATACCAAAGCAGTAGATGCGGCCGTGCTCGAGGAAGCGGCCGATCACCGATTTGACGCGAATGTTCTCCGACAGTCCGGGGAGGCCGGGACGCAGGCAGCAGATGCCGCGCACGATCAGCTCGATCGCCACGCCGGCTTGCGAGGCCTCGTACAGCGCGTCGATGATGTCGGGATCGACCAGCGAGTTCATCTTCATCCAGATCACGGCCGGCTTGCCCTGGCGGGCGAAGCTGGTCTCGCCGTGGATGTGCTCGATGATGCGCTTGCGAAGCGTGAGCGGCGACACCGCCATCTTCTCGATGTCGATCGGCTCGGCATAGCCAGTGATGTAGTTGAACACCCGCGTGACGTCGCGGCCGATCACCGGGTCCGACGTGAAGTAGGACAGGTCGGTGTAGATGCGCGCCGTCACCGGATGATAGTTGCCGGTGCCGGTGTGGACATAGGTGGTGAGGCTGCCGCCCTCGCGGCGCACGACCATCGACAGCTTGGCATGCGTCTTCAGCTCCAGGAAGCCGTACACCACCTGTACGCCCGCGCGCTCCAGGTCGCGGGCCCAGCGGATGTTGGCCTCCTCGTCGAAACGCGCCTTGAGCTCGACCAGCGCCGTCACCGACTTGCCGGCCTCGGCGGCCTCCACCAGCGTGCGGACGATCGGCGAGTTGTTGGAGGTCCGGTACAGCGTCTGCTTGATCGCAACGACGTCGGGATCGCGCGCCGCCTGCTGCAGGAACTGCACGACGACGTCGAACGACTCGTAAGGGTGATGGACGATCAGGTCCTTCTGCCGGATGGCGGCGAAGATGTCGCCGCCATGGTCGCGGACACGCTCGGGATGGCGCGGCACGTAGGGCGCGAATTCGAGGTCGGGCCGGTCGACCCGCGTCAGTTGCGACAGCTCGTTCATCGCCAGCACGCCGTCGACGACGAACACCTCGTCATCCGTCGTGGACAGCGCATTCTGCACGAAGCGGCGCAGCTCCTCCGGCATGTTGGCCTCGATCTCGAGCCGGATCACCGAGCCGCGGCGCCGCCGCTTCAGCGCCGTCTCGAACAGCCGCACCAGGTCTTCGGCCTCTTCCTCGATCTCGATCTCGCTGTCGCGGATGATCCGGAAGGCGCCCTGGCCCTTCACGGTGTAGCCCGGAAACAGCCGGCCGATGAACAGTCCGGTCGCCTGCTCGAGGGTGATCAGGCGGATCACGCCATCCTTGGAGCCGGGGAAGCGGATGAAGCGATCGATCTTGCCGGGCATGCGAATGAGGGCGTTCATCGGACGCCCGTCGGCGGAGCGGATCAGCTGCAGCGCCACGGTGAAGCCGAGGCTCGGGATGAACGGGAATGGATGCGCCGGATCGATCGCGAGTGGCGTCAGCAGCGGGAAGATGTTGGCGAGGAAATGGTCCTCGATCCAGGCGCGCTCGCTCCTGGTGACGTCCTGACCGTCGACCAGCACGATGCCGAGCTCGCCGAGAAACTTGCGCAGGTCGCGCCAGATCGCCTGCTGGTCGATGGCGAGCTGCGACACCGTCTCGTTGATCAGCTTCAGCTGCTCGGTCGGCGTCAGCCCGTCGGGGCTGCGCTCGGCAATGCCCTCGCGGACCTGGGCGCGGATGCCGGCGACGCGCACCATGAAGAATTCATCAAGGTTGTTGGCGGAAATCGACAGGAAGCGCACCCGCTCCAGGGCGGGATGGCGCGGATTGACCGATTCCTCCAGAACGCGGCGGTTGAAGTGAAGCCAGGACAGCTCCCGATTGATGAATCGCTCGGGGCTCGAGGCAATCTCGATGGACGGCGCCGAGACCGGTGCTTTCTCTGAAATTTCAGTAACTTGCTCGGTATCCATAGGGAATTCGATCCATATCCGTCCAGTCGCGAATGGTCGACCGTAGCCCAATCTGGGTGACCAGGGGATGACGTTGCCGGCACCATTGAGGTTCCGTCATCAACCGCCGTCAAGATGGCCGCCGGTCACGCCGGGCGGAGCAGCTCCGCCGCCAGCGCCCGGGTGACGGGGCGTCCGAGCCGCAGCGACTCGTTGTCCAGCAGCGCAATGGTCTGGCGTGCCGCCGCATAGGACCGCTCGATGTGGCTGGCGAGATAGCTGACCACGGTTTCGTCGATCGCCAGCTGCCGGTCGGCGGCCAGCTTGACGATCAGGGCCCGGAACAGCTGGTCGTCGGGCGGCAGCAGCGTGACCACCGGGACGGCACGCAGCCGCGACCTCAGATCGGCCAGGGCGATTGGCAGGGCCGCCGGGGCCTCGCGCGCCGTGATCAGCACGAAGGCCTCGTCCTGGCGGGCCAGGTTCAGCAGGTGAAACAGCGCCCGCTCGTCGAGACCGGTGGCGGTCAGATCCTCCAGCACCAGCGCGCCGGTGGTGAGCGCCCCGGGGACCACGCCTACCTCAAGGGCATGCGCGGACAGCGATCGGGCGCCTGCCTGCTCGGCCCAGATCGCGGCGAGGTGGCTCTTGCCGGAGCCGTCGGGGCCGACCAGGAACATGGTCCGCGCCGGCCATTCCGGCCAGGCGTCGACCAGAGCGAGCCCAGCCGCGTTGCCTGGACCTTCGAAGAAATTGTCCCGCGTCAGGCTCTCCGCATGCGGCAGCGCGAAGGCCAGCTGACGAGGGGGGATATGGCCGGCCAAGATCGAATTGCTCCATATCGTGTGGTGCGTGAGGTCAGGACGGGCCCTCCGCGGAGGATCACCGGACCTCGATGGTGCTCATGTGGCGCACCCAGTCGACGAGATACAGCCCGACCGACACGAGGGTAAAGACGGTGACCAGCACCATCAGCACCACATCGTAGGGCCTGGGCTCGAAGCCGAAGCTGAGCGAGGCCAGCACGAGCGCCGCGAATCCCACCTGGGCGACCGTGTTCAGCTTGGACACCATCAATGGCTTCATCGCGACCGGTCGGTCGAACAGCCAGGACACGATCACCGCCGAGACGATCATGATGTCGCGCGAGACCACCAGGATGACGATCCAGCGCGGGATCGCGCCCCAGATGCCAAGCGTGACGAAGATCGAGACCAGCAGCGCCTTGTCGGCGAGAGGATCGAGCAGCGCTCCCAGCTCGGACCGCAGGTTGAAGCGCTTGGCCAGGAAGCCGTCCACGGCGTCGCTCACCCCCGCGACCACGAAGACCAGAAACGCGATCTCCATCTGGCCGGCCGCAATGGCCCAGACGACGATCGGAACCAGCAGGATTCGACCCAGCGTGATCAGATTGGGGATACTGTGGGGAATGGTCACGCAGCGGGTCCCGACGACGACTCGATCAAAAGACAACCCGATTCCGAAACAGGGCGAACCGGTACGGTTCCTAGATAGTGTGGGGACGAGCCCCTTGCGAGCCATTGCGCGCGGCCGGATTCCGACGTAACCAGCGGCCAGATTGGGGGTTTTTACCATGACCGAGCGCAAGAACGGGCTCACTTATGCAGATTCGGGCGTCGATATCGATGCCGGAAACCGTCTGGTCGATCTGATCAAGCCCATGGTGCGCGCAACCGCCCGCGCCGGCGCGGATGCCGAGATCGGCGGCTTTGGCGGCCTGTTCGACCTCAAGGCCGCTGGATTCAAGGATCCGGTGCTGGTCGCGGCGACCGACGGCGTCGGCACCAAGGTGAAGATCGCGATCGAGACCGGGCTGCATGGCGGCATCGGCATCGACCTGGTCGCCATGTCGGTCAACGATCTCGTCGTGCAGGGCGCCGAGCCGCTGTTCTTCCTCGACTACTTTGCGTGCGGCAAGCTCGACCCGGAGGCGACGGCGTCGATCGTGGCCGGTATCGCCGAAGGCTGCCGGGAATCCGGCTGCGCGCTGATCGGCGGTGAGACCGCGGAAATGCCGGGCCTCTACAAGGACGGCGACTACGATCTTGCCGGTTTCGCGGTCGGCGCGGCGGAACGTGGCACGCTGCTGCCGTCTCCCGACATCGCGGCCGGTGACGTGGTGCTGGGGCTCGCATCCTCCGGCGTCCACTCCAACGGCTATTCGCTGGTGCGCAAGATCGTCGCCCAGTCCGGCCTCGGCTTCGATGCGCCGGCGCCGTTCGCGCCGGTCCTGACTCTCGGCGCGGCGCTGCTGACGCCGACCCGCCTCTATGTGAAATCATGCCTTCGCGCCATCCGCGAGACCGGTGCGGTGAAGGGGCTCGCACACATCACGGGCGGCGGCTTCACCGACAACATTCCACGCGTGCTGCCGAAGCATCTCGGCGTCTCGATCGACCTGACGGGCCTGCCGGTGCTGCCGGTCTTCAAATGGCTGGCGGAGCAGGGCGGCATTGCCGAGCGCGAGCTCTTGCGCACCTTCAATTGCGGGATCGGCATGATCGCGATCGTCAAGGCCGAGGCCGTCGATGCCGTCATCGAGGTGTTCACCGCGAATGGCGAGCACGTCGCGCGGCTCGGCGAGGTCGTTGCTGCGACAGGCGACGAGCGGGTGATCTACACCGGCGCCCTCGATCTGGCTCTGTGAGACGAGTGTGCCGATGAAGCGCCGCGTCGCCATCCTGATCTCGGGCCGTGGGTCGAACATGGCCGCGCTGATCCACGCGGCGGCGCAGCCGGAATTTCCGGCCGAGATCGCCGTCGTGATCTCCAACCGGGCCGATGCGGCCGGGCTGCAGAAAGCGCAGGAGAGCGGCGTCGCGATCGAAATCATCGAGAGCAAGCCGTTCGGCAAGGACCGCGCAGGGTTCGAAGCCAGACTGCAGCAGGCGCTCGATGCACGCGGCATCGAGATCATCTGCCTGGCCGGTTTCATGCGCCTGTTCACGGCGGAGTTCGTGCAGCGCTGGTATGGCAGGATGCTGAACATTCACCCGTCGCTGCTGCCATCATTCCCCGGCCTCGATCCGCATGGCCAGGCGCTGCGCGCCGGCGTCAAGCTGTCAGGCGCCACCGTGCATTTCGTCATCCCGGAGACGGATGCAGGTCCGATCGTGATGCAGGGCGCGGTCGTGGTCAGGGACGACGACACGCCGGACACGCTGTCGACGCGCATTCTCGGCGTCGAGCATCGGATCTATCCGGAGGCGCTGAAGCTGTTGGCCAAGGGTTTGGTGCGGCTCGAAGGCGATCTCTGCCGGACGTCGTCCGTGGAGCAAGGCGATCATACGCTGATCTGGCCGGTCGTCCGCTAGCTGTCGCGGACAAAAAAAATCCCCGGCGGGGCCGGGGGCACATCAAGGCTGACGAAGTCTGATCATCGGCGGCGAGCGAACCTGACGCGGAGCTCGTGAGTTGGTTTACGAACCCGCGCTGTGGCGACCTCCGCCGGGACGATGCTCACGAGAGCTTCAGGTTCTCTGCCGACGTCTTGCCGCGGCTCTCCACCAGATCATATTCGATCGTCTGGTTCTCGTTGAGCGTGGTCAGTCCAGCACGCTCCACGGCCGAGATGTGGACGAACACGTCCTTGTCTCCGCCAGTCGGTTTGATGAAGCCATATCCCTTGGTCGGGTTGAACCACTTCACGCTGCCCTTGTAGGTCGGCATCGCTGTCTCCTCGTCTAGACGAAAAAAAGACGCGGCCACGCTCACGCGTGCCACGCCACAAACGGGCTTCCCGGGATCTGCTCAATTTCCAAAGTCGCGAAACGCACAGTCGAACGGCCAATCCGATTGTACGGGAGATTGCAACACGATTTTCCGCCGATATCAAGGTTGGCGGACTGATGAGAACGCGTCGCGACGTCGCGTCGCCGGCTGTTGCTGCAATTGCGAGGCTTGTGGTGCTGGAACCACAAATCCCTGCAGGGAAGCCGCGGCACGGGCAATCCTCATTGACCGCGATCGGGAACTGCGGGCAAATCATCGCGGCAATATTGAAGCGAATTTGAGCGGCGGTGAAACGGGGCATCGATGCGCGGGGCATCTCAAGCCAGGCCGGATCGGCGAATGCGTAGTGGTGCGTCGGGCGCGATGCTGCTCATCGTCGCGCTCGGCACGGCCGCCGCGTCTTCGCCGTGCGTCGCGCAGGCCAGCCTGCCGAGCATCGCCGCCAGCCCGACGCCGACACCAACGCCGACACCAACGCCGAGCCCACTGCCCAGCCCTGCGCCAGGCGCGATCAGTTCCGAACGTTCGGCCGGCCGAGCCGTGCTCGATCTCGGCTCGAGCTTCCTCGAACGGCTCGGGACTCAGGCCACGCAGGGCGTCACCCGGCTGCAGCGGAGCAATCCCGGGGGCGGCGGCGCGCCGGAGGCTTCGGAACAGCCTCGGTTCCGGACCTGGGGCGAGATGTATGGCGTCACCGTCCGTAGCGATGCGCAACGCGACTTCGTCGGCGACAAGAGGACGACTGGGGGCGGCGTCGCCGGTATCGGCATGCGCCTCGTGCCGGGCGTGAATGTCGGACTATCCGTCGACCAGAGCCGGACCTGGGTCGATGTGCCGCTGGCGCTGCAAGCGGCGACGCTCGATCTCACGCAGTTTGGCTTCAACGCCTCGGTCGACCAGGGACCCTGGACCTGGGCGATCGCGGTCGTCCATGGCGTCGGCGGGATCAGTGCGCGGCGCGACACCAGCCTCGGTGCGGCGACGTCGGTCTACGGCGCCCACATCACGGGCGTGCTGAGCGAGCTCGACTACTACTGGAGCATCGGGGAGAGCCGGATCGTTCCGAAGCTCGCCTTCGAATACACGCGCGCCACGACGGCGGCATTCCAGGAAGCGGGCGGGCTCGACCCGCTGTCGGTCAGCGGCACCTCGCTGGAGCGCGCCCGCGTTCTCGTCGGCGCCGAGTTCGGCCGCTACTTCATCGTCGACGGCAAGATCCTCGACGTCTCGGCCTATGGCAAGCTGGTCGACAATTTCAGTCAGAATCTCGGCGCGCTGACCGTCAGCCTCGGTCCGCAGAGCATCACGCTGCAGGGCCTTGGCGAGGGCCGCTACGGCGTCGACGCCGGCGCGGCACTGTCGCTATCCCTGAACGGAACGGCACGCCTCTATCTCAACTACGATGCAAAGCTTCGCTCGGTGCTGCAATCGCATCAGGGCACGCTCGGCGTCGAGCTCAAATGGTAGCCCGTCATACGGGTTTCGGCGCGACGTAGCCGTTGAAGCCGACGACATCCCGCGCGGGCGCCATCAGAGGCACGAGATTCAGCGGATGGATGAACTCGTCCCGGAAGCAGGCATGGACCTTCGGATCGAAGATGCGCTTCAACCAGTCGATGACGACCTTGTGCCGGTCGGAGTTGCGAAACTCCTTGTGATAGGTCAGCCACAGATCCATGTGGTAGTTGATGCCGAGATCGACAGGAACGAGCGGCGCCCCGAGCGCGACTGCCGATGTCGGCAGAAAGCCGATGCCGGCGCCGCGCTCGACCGCGTAGAGCACGGCAACGCTCGAATTGGTTGAGATGCCGACGATGCCTTCGAGGGAGTCCAGGCCGAGGATGCGCGCATAGCCGGTCTCGTCGAGCTGCACGCCGTGCTGCTTGATGATGCGGTGGTTCTTGAGATCCGCCAGCGACGTCGGCAGTCCATGCGCGTCGCGATAGGCCTCCGACACGAAGCCGTAGATGTGCAGACGGCCGAGCTTTGCAACGATCACGTCAGGGTTGGTCGGCCGTTCGAACTGGATCGAGATGTCGGCCTCCAGCCGCGACACGTCGGCCTGCTGCATCGCGCAGCTCAGATCGACGGTGATCCTGCGATAGGTCTTCTGGAAATCGATCAGTCGCGGCAGGATCCAGAAATTGCCAGGGCCTTCGGTCACGGCGACGCGCACCGACCCCTGCGTGTCGGTCGACAGCGAGGCACGCCGGAAGATGTTGAAGCTCAGCCGCTCCATCTGCTCGACGTCGAACAGCAACGATCGTCCCTCGTCGCTGAGCGACAGGCCGGATTGATCACGGATGAAGAGCTTGCATCCGAGCTCGTCCTCGAGCCGGTCGATCTTGCGCATCAGGGTTGTGCCGGTCAGTCCGAGCACATCCGCCGCGTTGCGGAAGCTGCGGTGACGCGTACAGAGCAGAAATGCTCTCAAATCCTCCCACGAGGGGTTAAGCGTTTCGTCAGACTTCCTGCGCTGCGTAGATGCAGCACCCCGATGCAAATGTTGCCGCATACACTCCAGCCCCGACAAGTATGATGACGTCATCAAAGCCAAGCTGGAAACATAGATGCAGAACCCCTACCGCGGAAGCACAGAATTCACGCCGCGACATCAGCTCGACGCGCTGCCGCGGACGGATCGGGTCGCGGCGCGGGCGGTCACGCTCGATCGGCTCGGTGAGCTCGCGGCGCTCGCACGCCGGGAAATACCGGGCGTTCGTGCCTCAGAACACGAGCTTGCGGAGTTCTTGCGGCACGATCCGGACTCGATCTTCGCGCTCTACCGCGGCAGGAACCTGCTCGGCGGCATCGCGTTCCTCTATCTCAACTGCTCAGGCCTCGATGCTTTGCTCCTGGATGAGTTCAATTTGAATGATCCGCCGCGCAGATTTCTGGCGCGGCCGGACGAAGACGTAGCCGCCATCTATGTCTGGGCGCTCGTCGCGCAAGGGCGGGGAGCGATCGGTCTCGGCAACGTCGCGCAGGCGCTGCAAGGCGCGAGATTTCGCGCCGCCGATTACTACGCGCAACCATCGAGTCCGGAAGGGCGCGCCTTTCTCGGCGCGCTCGGCTTCACGCCGGTGCCGAGCTTTCAGCCCGATCTCTGGTGGTATCAGCGGCCGTGGAACCGGATGCCCGAGATGATCGCGCCTTCGATCCAGTCGATGAAGGGTTTCGAACAAGGGAGCATTGCGGATGCACAGCATTAGTTCGGCCAGGACAGCAAAGACGAATCCCCGCGCGATCACCGTGCGCATTGCGCGCGATCCGAATGACCTCATGCTCGTCACCGCGATCCGCTCGGCGGTCTACCTGACCGAGCAGGATTGTCCCATGGAGGAGGAGTTCGACGGCAACGATCTGGTTGCAGCCCACTTCCTCGGCTTCGTCGGCAAGGAGCCGGCTGGATGCGTGCGTGTGCGCTTCTTCGGCGACTTCGCCAAGGTCGAGCGGCTCGCGGTGCGCCATCAGTACCGGCGCTCGCGGCTGTCGTTCAAGCTGGTTCGCGAGGCGCTCGACTATTGCAGGCGCAAGGGCTTCAAGAAGGCCTATGGCCACGCGCAGGATCGTCTCGTCGATTTCTGGGCGCATTTCGGCGCCAAGCCGCTCGGCCATAATCGCAAGCTCACATTCTCCGATTTCTCCTACACGGAGATGGTGCTGGACCTCGAGCCGTGCGACGATGCGATCACGCTCGACAGCGATCCCTACATGATCATTCGTCCGGAAGGCGACTGGGATCGGCCGGGCGTGCTCGATCTCTCGGCTGGCCGGCCGGCATCCTCGCCCTTGCACGACTTCGCCGCAGCGAGACCATGATGCCGGGCCGAGATCTGTTCGGTGCCACCGAGGCGGATCCGCCTGTTCTCGTCTGCGCCGATCTGCAGTGCGAATATCTCGCCGAGGGACGCAGGCATCTGATCGCCGATGGCGACGTCGTCATGGCGCGCTGCCGGCAGTTGATCGCGCTCTGGCGTGACAACCTGTGGCCGGTCGTTCATCTCAAGCGGATCGCACAGGCAGCCTGGTTCAACCCGGCTTCCAACTTGACGAACTGGCTTCCGGACTTCAAGCCGACCCCGGGGGAGCTCGCGTTCGAGCATCCGCTGCCGTCCGCCTACAGTTCGGCCCGGTTCGCCGAGTACATGGCGAACATGCGCAGCATGCGCTGCGTGCTGCTCGGCTTCTCGCTGGACGAGACGATCCTCTCGACGGTGGTGGACGGCTTTCACCGCAGTCACCGCTATCAGGTGATCGGAGACGCCGTCGCCTGCCGGCAGGCCTGCGCCGGCGACGCCGCCTTGTACAAGTTGGTTGTAACCAAGGTGATCGGCAATTTTGCCGGTGTCCTCGACGGCGCCGAGCTTATCGGCGCTGGCGGCCGGCTCGCGGTGTGACCGCGGCGGCTATTGGCGGTATCATCCTGAGGCGAGTCGTTCGGCCAGATCGATAATCATACGACGATCGGCCGGATCACTGATCTTGTTGAACGCGACGACGAGGCGAAGGGCCTCGACGACGTGCAGGTCGACCGGATTCTCGCTGAGCAGCCGCAGCAGCTTCTGTTCCGGCGGTTCGCAATTGTCTTTGCTCACGCGGCAGCTCCAGGACCGAGACCACGACATGACCCGAGAGGAAGAGCTCAAAGAGCTGGCGAGCAGCCTCCGGGCAGCCATCGCGAAGGCGCGCCAGCTCAATCTGCCGACCAGCGTCTACATTCTCTCGATGGCTCTGGTTGAGGTGTCCCAGACAATCGAGGCGGAGTTGAGGGGGCAGACCAGCGCCGAATGATTGGCGAGATCATGGACACCCGTGCCGCCTGCTGCAATCAACTCGGCAGACTCGGGGAAGACGCGGCCGGCCATAGCCGCTGCGACGCCCATCAGGCCCGGTCGACCCGGACGACGCGGCCCTTCTCGATGGCGAGCGCGAGCTTGCCGTGCTTCAGCGCCAGCGCGGCCTCGCCGAACAGTTCGCGGCGCCATCCCTGCAGCGCAGCGACGTCGGCATTGTCATCGCCGGCGATCTGCTCGAGATCATCGACGGTGGCGATGACCTTGCTCGCCACGGCGTGCCGTTCCGAGGTCATGCGCAGGAGGACCTTGAGCAGCTCGACGATCGCAGCGCCATTGGAGTTGTTGCGCGGCTTTTCCAGCTTGGGCAGGGCGGCGAGATCGCGCGCCAGTCCGCGCTGCACGGCGGCAACGATGTCGGAGCCCCATTTCGAGCGTTCGAAGCCCTTGGGCAGCGAGCGCAGATTGCCGAGCTTCTCGATCGTTGTCGGGGCATGGGTGGCGATGTCGCCGACGGCGTCGTCCTTCATCACGCGGCTGCGCGGCACGTCGCGGCTCTGCGCCTCCTGCTCGCGCCAGGCCGCGACCTCGATCAACACGGCCAATTCCTTCGGCTTGCGGACGCGGGTCTTCAGCCGCTCCCAGGCGCGCTCGGGGTGGAAGTCGTAGGTCTTCGGCGAGGTCAGGACCTCCATCTCCTCGCTGACCCAGTCGCTGCGTCCGCGCTTCTTCAGGTCGGCATCGAGCGCGGCGAACACGTCGCGGAGATGGGTGACGTCGGCCTCGGCGTAATGCGCCTGCTCCTTGGTCAGCGGCCGGCGCGACCAGTCGGTGAAGCGGTGGGTCTTGTCGGGGCGGTGGCCGGTGATGCGCTCGACCAGTTGGTCGTAGGCGATGCTGTCACCGTATCCCAGCACCATCGCAGCGACCTGGGTGTCGAAGATCGGGTGCGGCACGATGCCGGCGCGGTGCCAGATGATCTCGATGTCCTGGCGGGCGGCATGAAAGACCTTCAGGACCTTCTCGTTCGCCATCAGCTCGAAGAAGGCTTTGAGATCGATGCCCTCGGCCAGCGCATCGATCACCACGGCCTCGTCCGGGCTCGCCATCTGCACGACGCAGAGCAGGGGATAGTAGGTGGTTTCCCGGAGGAACTCGGTATCGACGGTGACGACCGGGTGGCGGGCGAGGCGGGCGCAGGCGGCTGCGAGGTCCGCGGTGGTGGTGATCAAGTCCATGAACGATCCATGACGAGGCTCTTACGCCGTCGTCCGAAAACGCTGACAAGTCAAGGGTGTCGGCAAAGGGTAAGGAACGAAATTCGTCTCCGCTTGTCGACCCAATCCGCCCCGAACGCAAGCGCCAGTGTCTCGGCCGATCGCTCTATGGTTGATGATGGGCGGGCAGGGGGCCGGTCAGTGATGCCGGACGCGGCCCGCGGGCCGGCGCGCCGAGGGCACAGCGAGCACGATCAGGCACAAGGCGATCATCGCCAGACCCATGAATTCGAACACCAGCGCGTCCACGTCTCAGACCTCCCCGACTTGTTGGTTCAACTTGTCGGGGCTGCGTTGATCGTTTCTTAAGGACCCGGGCGCTGTCAGGGCGATGGTGGACGCGAGGTTAAGACTGCGTGTCAGGTGCCGCAGAACGTCTGCAACACCTGCTCTTCCGGCTGCGGCGGATCGGCATAATCAGCGCGGTCCGGCTGGTCGTCATAGGGCCGGGCCAGCACCGCATGAAGCTGCTCGAACGGCGCGTAGTCGTCGTTCTCGACCGCCGCCGTGATCACCGCCTCGATGCGGTGGTTGCGCGGGATGAAGGCGGGGTTGACCTTGCGCATGGCCTCGCCCCGCTCCGCCGCGGTCTGTGGTTCCTCGGCCAGACGCTGGCGCCAGCGCTGCGCCCATTCGTCGAAGCCGGTGGGATCCGCGAACAGGGCGCGGACCTCGCCGAGATCGCCGCTGCCGGCAGCGTCGCTGAGACGGCGGAACGTCAGCGTGAAGTCGGCCTTGGCCGCTGCCATCGCGTCGAACAGCGCCTGCGCCAGCGGCTGGTCGCCCGCGCCCTGGGTGAACAGGCCGAGCTTGCGCCGCAGGCCGGCCTGGTGGGCATCGGTGAATTGGGCCGCAAAACCGTCGAGCGCGGCCTCGGCCTCCTTGATGGCCTGGTCCTTGTCGTCGCCGAACAGCGGCAGCAGGCATTCGGCCAGCCGGGTCAGGTTCCACAGCGCGATGCGCGGCTGGTTGGCGAAGGCGTAGCGGCCGAACTCGTCGATCGAGGAAAACACCTGCTTGGGGTCGTAGGCGTCCATGAAGGCGCAGGGGCCGTAATCGATGGTCTCGCCGGACACCGAGGTGTTGTCGGTGTTCATGACGCCATGGATGAAGCCGATCAGGAGCCAGTCGGCGATCAGCTTGGCCTGCCGCGCGATCACGGCGTCGAGCAGGGCGTGGTAGGGCCGCTCGGTGCCGGCGAGATCCGGATAGTGCCGGTGGATGACGTGGTCGGCGAGCCGGCGCACGGCGTCCACGTCCTGGCGGGCGGCGAAGTACTGGAACGTGCCGACCCGGATGTGGCTGGTGGCGACCCGGGTCAGCACCGCGCCGGGCAGGGCCGTGCCGCGATAGACCTGCTCGCCGGTGACGACCGCGGCCAGCGACCGGGTGGTCGGGATTCCCAGCGCCGCCATCGCCTCGCTGACGATGTATTCGCGCAAGACCGGCCCCAGCGCCGCGCGGCCATCGCCGCGGCGCGAAAATGGCGTCGGGCCGGAGCCCTTGAGTTGGATGTCGCGGCGGACGCCGTTGCGATCGACGACCTCGCCGAGCAGGACCGCCCGGCCGTCGCCGAGCTGCGGCACGAAGTGCCCGAACTGGTGGCCGGCATAGGCCATCGCAATCGGCTCGGCGCCCTCGGGCACGGTCTTGCCGGCCAGGATCGCGGCGCCCTCAGGCGTCTCCAGCTCCGTCGGGTTGAGGCCGAGCTCCTCGGCCAGCGGCCGGTTCAGCTTGATCAGGCGGGGCGCCGCGACGGGGGTCGGCGCCACCCGGGCAAAGAAATTGTCCGGCAGCGCGGCGTAGGAGTTCTGGAAGGGGAAATGCACGGTCATGGCTCCAAGATAGGCGCAAGGAGGCCGTTTTTCGAGCCCAAACGGCCGTCAGATGAGCGTTTCAGCGCCAGCTCAATTCGACATATGCGCCGACGTTGCAGTGAGGGCCGGGGCGAGCTGGCCTTTTCCGCCGCGAAGCCGAAAAGGGACCGTTCCTGCGGTTGCCGCGCCGGGGCGGCTCGGCTAAACCCTGCGCGCATTCGGCAATGCGCCCTTGCGGCTGCGCCGATTCCCTTTTCCTCACGACGACCATTCAGGACGACCATGCATCGCTACCGGACCCACACCTGCGGCGCGCTCCGCGAGAGCAACATCGGAGAGACGGTCCGGCTGTCCGGCTGGTGCCATCGCATCCGCGACCATGGCGGCGTGCTGTTCGTCGATCTGCGCGACCATTACGGCATCACCCAGTGCGTCGTCGACCCGGACTCGCCGGCGTTCAGCCTCGCCGAGAAGCTGCGCTCGGAGTGGGTCGTGCGCATGGAGGGCAAGGTGCGCCGCCGCCCGGCCGGCGCCGACAACAAGAGCACCGACAATGACGATCTGCCGACCGGCAAGATCGAGCTCTACGTTTCCGACATCGAGGTCCTCGGCCCCGCCGACGAGCTGCCGCTGCCGGTGTTCGGCGAGCAGGACTACCCCGAGGACATCCGGCTGAAGTACCGTTTCCTCGATCTGCGCCGCGAGAAGCTGCACCAGAACATCATGACGCGCGGCGCGATCATCGATTCGATGCGCCGGCGCATGAAGGAGCAGGGCTTCTTCGAATTCCAGACCCCGATCCTGACCGCGTCCTCGCCCGAGGGCGCGCGCGACTTCCTGGTGCCGTCGCGCATCCATCCCGGCAAGTTCTACGCGCTGCCGCAGGCGCCGCAGCAGTACAAGCAGCTGCTGATGATGTCGGGCTTCGACCGCTACTTCCAGATCGCGCCGTGCTTCCGCGACGAGGACCCGCGCGCCGACCGCCTGCCGGGCGAGTTCTATCAACTCGACGTCGAGATGAGCTTCGTCGAGCAGGAGGACGTGTTCGCGGCGATGGAGCCGGTGATCACCGGCGTGTTCGAGGATTTCGCCAAGGGCAAGCCGGTCACCAAAGGCTGGCCGCGCATCCCGTTCGCGGAAGCGATCCGCAAATACGGCTCCGACAAGCCCGACCTGCGCAACCCGATCGAGATGGCCGACGTCTCCGAGCACTTCCGCGGCTCAGGCTTCAAGGTGTTCGCGCGCATGCTCGAGGACCCCAAGAACCAGGTGTGGGCGATTCCCGCACCGGGTGGTGGCAGCCGCGCGTTCTGCGACCGCATGAACTCGTGGGCGCAGGGCGAAGGCCAGCCCGGCCTCGGCTACATCATGTGGCGCGAGGGCGGCGAGGGCGCGGGTCCCCTGGCGAACAACATTGGCCCGGAGCGCACCGCTGCGATCCGCAGCCAGATCGGCACCAAGGAGGGCGACGCCGCCTTCTTCGTCGCCGGCGATCCCGACAAGTTCTGGAAGTTCGCAGGCCTCGCCCGCAACAAGGTCTCCGACGAGCTGAACCTCGCCGACAAGGATCAGTTCAAGCTGGCCTGGATCGTCGACTTCCCGATGTACGAGTACAACGAGGACGACAAGAAGGTCGACTTCTCGCACAATCCGTTCTCGATGCCGCAGGGCGGCCTGGAGGCGCTGCAGACCCAGGATCCGCTGACGATCAAGGCGTTCCAGTACGACATCACCTGCAACGGCTACGAGATCGCCTCCGGCGGCATCCGCAACCACAAGCCGGCGGCGATGGTGAAGGCGTTCGAGATCGCAGGTTACGGCGAGCAGGAGGTGGTCGACCGCTTCGGCGGCATGTACCGCGCCTTCCAGTACGGCGCCCCGCCGCATGGCGGCATGGCCGCCGGCGTCGACCGCATCGTGATGCTGCTCTGTGGCACCACGAACCTGCGCGAGATCTCGCTGTTCCCGATGAACCAGCAGGCCATGGACCTGCTGATGGGCGCGCCGTCGGAAGCCTCGACCAAGCAGCTCCGCGAGCTGCACATCAGGACGAACTTGCCGAACAAGTAGTTCGGCAGGGCTCGATGTAGTCCGTAGCCCGGATGAGCGAAGCGACATCCGGGTTCTCCTATGCAGCTCGTGAGAATCCGGATGTCGCTCCGCTCATCCGGGCTATAACATCACGCTGCCGAACGGCCCGGCAGCATCCGCGTCAGGACGCCGCCGCGGCGGACGGCGTGATGAAACAGAGCGGCGGCGACGTGCAGGGCACCACGACGCACGCGATCCATTTGCCGACGAAATGGTGGATCGCGTCGACCGGCGGCTCGAACGTCTCCTAGGCGATCCCCGAGCGCGTCTCGATCCAGCCGAACAGCGCAATCCGTCTCGGCTCGTCGTTATCGGCCCCGAGCTGCGGCATGTCGTCGCCGGTTAGGCCGTCACGTCGGAGCAAGATGACCCAGCCTTGAAGGCGTCGCTCCGTATTTGATGTTCTCGCGTTAAGGCTGGTTAACACTGCGAACAACTTCGTCCGGGCCTTCGATTGCGTCGAGGCGGCTCCGGATGCGCTCTCGCGCATCGCGCCGAGCTCTTCGAACGGCCACAGGATCGGGCCGTCGTGCCCCGCGGCAAAGTGTTGATTCTGAGAACTAATCGATGGTGCCGGCTGTTAGTTCGGCGCGTTGCGAGACCCAACGCAGAACGCGATCGAGCAGTGCGGCTCGCTATGAGTTCCAGGCGACAGCGATCAGTCGAATGGCGGTTGCGGTGTTATGCAACCTGTCCTTAATAGAAGCCTGTCTGACTCATGTAGTGAACATAGCCAACCAATCACAAGAAGACGGATAGTTCAAAATGACCGTTCGCTGGTGTGCGCTCCTTCTCGGAACCTGCTTCTTCGTCCCTGCCGCCTCTGCTGTCCCCATTTCCCCCGATGTCGTTCGTGATCTCGCCGCCCGCGTCGGTCCGGTCGTCGGTCAGGCCGCGACGTGCCGCGAGATCGCCCAGGGACGCGTCCAGACCATCATCGATCAATTCAGCGAAGTGATCCGCCAGGGCTCTTCGAACGGCGGCGAGCGCGATGGGCTCATCCGCACCTTCAACAGCTACATCGCCGAGGGCCGCGGGCGGGTCGCGTCCTCGCAGGTGAACTGTCAGACCGCAGAGCGCCAATTGGCAGAGCTGGAGCGGTCGCTCAGCCAGCAGCAGTCGGCGGCTCCCTCGCTGTCCTTCGCGCTGGCTCCCTCGACCGCGGCCGCTTCGACGCAGCCCACGGCCAACCTGCCGCCTCCGCTTCCGCACGGCGTCAGCGATACTGAGATCCGGTTCGGCACCGTCATCCCGTTCTCTGGAGTCCGCAAGGAGTCCGCGCGCCAGATGAAGCTCGGCATCGAGACCGCGTTCGCGCGCGCCAACGATGCCGGCGGCATCAACGGCCGCAAGCTGCGGCTGATCGCTGCCGACGATGGCTATGATCCGACGCGGACGCTCGGCGCCATGACGCAATTGTACGAGAAGGACCAGGTGTTCGGCTATATCGGCAACATGGGCACTGCGAACAACGCGGTGGCGATTCCCTACGCGCTGGAGCGCCGCGCGCTGTTCTTCGCGCCCTATAGCGGCTCCGCCGTCGTCCGCCGCGATCCGCCCGACCGCTACGTCTTCAACTATCGTGCGAGCTACGCCGAAGAGACCGCGGCGATCGTGCGCTACCTGATGAAGGTCAAGCGCATCCCGGCGAAGCAGATCGCCGTGTTCGCGCAGAACGACGCCTATGGCGACGACGGTGCCAACGGTGTCGCCAAGGCGTTCCGCGCGAACGGCATCAACGATCCGATCATCCGCTACGGTTTTCCGCGCGGCACGCTGGACGTCGACGAGGCCGTCGGCAAGCTGAAGGCGCAGACCAAGCCGCCGATCAAGGCCGTGATCATGATCGCGACCGACCGCGCGGCGGCGAAATTCATCGAGAAGACCCACGAGGCGGTTCCAGGGCTGATCTACGCCAACATCTCGGCGGTCGGATCGTCGTCGCTCGCGGCCGAGCTGAAGCTGCTCGGCTCGAAATACACCAACGGCGTCATCGTCACGCAGGGCGTTCCCTCGGTCGCAGGCTATTCGAGCCTGGTGCTCGACTACAAGACCGCGCTGGAGAAGTACTTCCCGGGCGAAGCGCCGGACTACACCTCGCTCGAGGGCTTCATCTCGGCAAGCATCCTGATCCAGGCGCTGAAGCAGACCACGCCGCTCGAGACCGAGCGGCTGGTCGATACGCTGGAGTCGATGCAGAGCATCGACCTCGGGCTCGGCAGCAAGCTCTCCTTCGGACGCGCCGAGCATCAGGCCTCGCACAAGATCTGGGGCACCGCGCTCGACGAGACCGGCACCTACCAGGCGATCGAGCTGGAATGAGGCGCGGAGGGGGGCGCGGCAAGACGGCCATCGCCGGGCCTTGCCGCGTCGCCCACGCTTCCCGCTGACTTCCGGTGCCGCTGCGATGAGTTCGGGCGGACGAGGCTGCGGCCTGCCGTCCTGAGCTCATGGTGAGGCGGAACAGTTGGCCGGATTTCGGGTTTGGATTGCATGCGCAACAACTGTGGGCGACTGCAATGTCCGTGCGAACACAGATTTCGGCGATGATCTTCATGATGGTTCAGGCTGTGCTGTTCGGCGCGGGAGTCCTGACCATTCTCCTCACGCCGCTGAGCGATCACGCGATGATCGCGATGCCGGTCATGATCGCATCGAGCGTGGCGCTGGCCGCCATTCTCTCCTGGCAGATCGCACCGCGGCTGCGTGCGAGATACTGGCGGCGGCGTGGAACCACCCACGACCTGATCTCGGGTTGACGCGGGACGCCGGGCTCCGGACGGCAGGTGCAACGCTGCTTTCGGACTGGTGTGCCTGGCCTTCGCCGCGGCCACGGCAACAAAGAACGGCTGCGGAATACTCAAACCGGCGTCGTTCGCCCACGATTTCACTCCGCCGCATAGGGCGACACAGCGGCGCCGCGACGGTCGTTGCGGCGCAATATCGAAAGCCGGCAGTTCGTTAGAACCAACCCTGAGCCGCACGGTTAGAGAGCATTCTCATGGAGGATGAACCATGCGCGTTTCAGCAGCAGCGACCGTTCTGTTCCTGTCCTCTTGTTTCGTGTCCGCCGCAGCTCTGGCTGAGCAGGCCGACACCACGCCTCGAACGGGCCAGTCCCAAGCCGTTCCTGTGCAGCCCGAACGCACGCCCCAGCAGGCGGACCAGGCCCGGGAGCGCGAGCGGCAGAGCGCCGAAGATACCAAGGTGAACCGCGATTGGACCACGCAACAGCGCGACGACGATCGGATGGGCATGGATCGCATGCGCCAGCACCGCATGGGCCGCATGATGGACCAGGACATGGACCATCGCACCACGGGAAGGAGTTCGCGCATGCAGCGCGACGACGACATGGATCGCCGTTCAAGCAGCTTCGACGAGGACCGGCCGTATCGCCGTATCAAGATCTGCTACGAGTACGAAAATGGCGACGAGTTCTGTCGCTACCGTGACTAGGTGAGGGCGGTTGCGACAGCATCGGCTGATGAGGCACCGACCGCACCGCTGCCCGCGGGCTCGCTTCCTGACAGCGAACGAGCTGCTGGTTTGCGTCAGCTTGCGCGGCGTGCAAACAGCAGCGCGCCGCCGAGGCCGCACATGACGGCGCCCGACGCCTGCCGCATCCGCGTCACGAGGCTCGGGCGCGTGACGAGACCGTGCCGTGCTCTGGCGGCCCAGAACGTCACGACCAGGTCGACGCTGGTGTTGAATGCGACCGAGATCAGCCCGAACACGATGGATTGCGCGGCGACGTGGCCCGTGGGATCGACGAACTGCGGAATGAAGGCGAGGAAGAACGCCGCCGTCTTCGGGTTGAGCGCCTCGACGACGATGCCCTCGCGGAAGGCGGGCCGGCTGCCGGTCGTCGTCACCTCGGCCGGCCCTGCGACCCGCGCTTCCCGCCATGTCTTGATGCCCAGCCAGATCAGGTAGAACGCGCCCGCGATCTTCAACACCGCGAACGCCTCAGCGCTCGCCATCACCAGCGCCGACAGCCCGACGGCGCCGGCGGTCACGTGCACGAGCCCTCCGAGCCCAAGCCCGACGCTGGACGCCAGCCCCTCGCTCCGCCCGCCGGCCAGCGTCCGCGCCACGATATAGAAGATGCCGGGGCCGGGCGTCAGCGCGACGATGAGTGCGGCGGAGAGGAACACGAGGAAGGTGGAGAGGTGGGGCATGACGTTCGTATTATCACCGCAGGCGGCCCTTTTCAGCAGAAGGCCGATGCGATCGATCATCCTTCGGTGCGAGTGGCGCGCGTAGCCGGCAATCAAGGCCGCGGTCGAGCGCCAAACACAACTGTCGTCCCGGCGAACGCCGGGACCCATACCGCGTGATCTGTCGAGGAACCTGACTGATAGTTGCCGACAGGGCCGAGACCAGCCCGACGGGCAATCCCCGCAATCCCGCCATGCGCAATCTGCCCGTCGTGTTAGTTTGACGCAATCATTCCGCTTGCGCCGTCGGGCAAATCACCGCCACATTTCCGGCCATCCCGCCTCGATGAAGAGGGACGGTTCGCGGTCGTCACGAGACGTGAGGCGGGGAGGCGGTGGCTGCAGTCTGTCGCAGCGCGCGTGGCGCGTGGACGAAAGGCAGGGTGCAGACGGTCAAGTCGTGTGGTCCTGACACCCCGATGCTGGTGTCAAGTTCGCGGAAGATGCCTTCCGGCATCGCGCGGATGACGGGGGCAAACAAGCCGGTCCCCGAGGAGAGCGCGAAGCAGCCGAAAAGCCCACCGCGCAGGGAATGCCGGTTGATCGGCAGCACCTGTGGTACCTGCCGCCTGCATTTTTTTCGCAGGCGGGCCATGGGTTGCGGCCAGCACCCGGCATTCCCTGCGCCCTCTTCATCTGAGAGAGGGCCGAACGACCGGAATAACTCGGGCGCTCGCGCCGCGGGATCGGGGACGCGCGTGGCTCGCGAGTTGACTTGAATGAGGGATGCGAAGAACGCGGACGTTCATGGGACAAAGGCCGTCCTCGCCATCGTACCGATGTCAGCCCCGTGCACAAATCCCATCGTTGTCATTCCGGGTTCGCGCTGCGCGCGCCCCGGAATGGGTATGACGGAGGAGAGAGGCGGGGACTCACTCTCCCCTCACATCGCGGCTCAAGTCACGGCGCGGTCTGGGCCTCGATCTTGAACTGCGCCAGCGCGCTCGGCGGGTCGATGGCGATGAGCTGGGCGAGCTGCAGGGCTGGGACCTTGGCGCGCGGCGAGAGCTTCAACGTGAAGGTCTGGCGCGGGGTCTGGACGAAACGGCTGATGGCCTCGACGGCGCTGGCGACATCGATGTTGTCGGCGGCGACCTGGGCACCGATCGCCTTGATGCTGTCGACCAGCGCCTTGCGCGCGGCATCGCGCGTGATCGCATGACCGCGCGCGTAGTTGGCGACGAGCACGTCCACCGCGCCGAGATCGCGCAGGGTCAATTCCAGCCCGCTGGCCTCGATCTGCTCCGCTGCCGTCGTGGCCTGCTGCAGGTCGATGGTGAACACGTCGCGCGGCACCTGCGACAGCGAGACATTGGCCGAGGCTGCGATGAGGTTGCTGACCTCGAGCTTGAAGGGCTGGAGCGCGAACGCACCCGAGCTCTCGGTCCAGCCGAGGCCGAGATCGGCGTCGAACGCGGCGGTGTCGATGCCGGCGACGAGGAGCGGCAGCAGCGCCGGATTGGACGCATCCAGAGGTCCGGCCATCTTGGCCACCAGGTGCGCCTGGGTCGGGATGGGGCCGACGAACTGGCCCCAGTCGAGGCTGAAATTGTCGATCTGCACCGGCTTGGTGCTCGCCTTGTAGGAGGTCGTCAGCCCCTTCAGCTCGATGCCGCCGATCAGCTTGAACAGCGCCAGGGCTTCGGCCGCACCGGGCTTGGCGCCGGGCACGGCGAATTTGGCGGTCTGGCGCAGCATACCGCCCATGTCGAAGCGCTTGACCGCGAAGCGGCCGAGCTTGACCGGTCCGTTCGGGGTCCGTCCGTCGAAGCCCTCGAACGCGACGTCGCCCTTGCCGTCGTCGAGGTCGAACCGCGTCAGCGCGACCTTGACCGGGCCGTCGGGAGTCTCGACCGCCAGACCTCGGACCTCGACGTTCTTGAACAGGACGCCGTCATAGATGCTGGCCACCTTGTCGATGAGGTCGGGCGTCATGGCGCTCGTTCGCGGCGAGGTCGGCGTCAGGGCAGCGACCAGCGCGGGCAGTTGGATGCGCGACGGCCGCACGCCGAACTCGTCCATCGTCAGGGCGTCGATGTGCATGCGCATGCCGAGATCGGACGTGATCTCGTAGAGGCCCATCCCGGCGGAGCCGCTCAGGCGGATGGCACGATCGTCCTTGGCGGACTCGGTCGCGAACAGGGCGACGATGGCGTTGACGTCGATGTCCTTGGTCACGATGTCGAGCATGCGGCCGCGCACCGTCTCGACCTTGCCGTTCGGCGGCTGCGCCGCCGTGCTGAAGGTGACTTCCTGGATCTTGTAGTTGTCGATGCGGCCGCCCTTGATGCCGTCCACCACCAGCCCGGAATAGCCGAATTCGGTCGGCCCGACCGCGGCGCCGCCTTCCATCGTGCCGGTGACCCGCGGCACCGTGGCCGAGGTGGCGCTGACGGTGGCGAGCTGTTGGGCGAGGGCGCGGGTGGTCTCGAGCGCACCCGCCCCGGCCGGGATCGCCGCGAACCGCGCCGGGCCGGCGTAATCCTTCACCACCAGTTGCGGCAGCTTGTAGCTCAGGCGCAGCGGCGAGGGGCCGGGGATCTGGCCGGCCATGGCGATGTCGCCGATCTCGATGCTGGCGGCCGTGACATGCTCGGAATCAGGCTGGCTCAGGCCGGTCGCGGTGACGGTGCCAAGCGTGACGCTGGCCGGCGGCTGGGTCGCCGATTCCAGCTTGACGTCGGCGATTGTCAATTTGCGGCTCCACAGGTCGAAGGCGACCTTGCCATGGGTTGCCGTGGCGCCACTCTGCCGGATCTGGGCAAAGCTCGCCTCGACCTCGCGCTCGGCGCGGCTCTGGGCGTACCAGGGCACGCCGACGAGGCCAGCGACGGCCAGCGCGACAGCCGTGAGAATTCCGATCACGATACGGGTCATTTGATGTGCTCCGCCCAAGGCTTAGGCAGCAAGTGGTGATGGTCTCAATGAAATCGATGGAGTAGGGATGTGCTTCTGCGAATTGGGGAATCGCTGGCCCGGGATGCCGGCGAGCATGGTTTCGGATGTTGCATGAAAGCCGCCCAGCGTGCATCACATGCGCTTCCACCGGCCGGAAAAACCGACGTCTGACCGAGACTCAAGAGACCAAAAATCCGGGTCGGAAACGCTGGAGCACGTATGTCGTCGTCCTATTCTGAAGATCTTCGTTCCGCAGCCCTGGCCTATCACCGCCTGCCGCGGCCCGGCAAGCTGGAGATCCAGGCCTCCAAGCCGCTCGCCAATCAGCGCGACCTGGCGCTGGCCTATTCGCCGGGCGTCGCCGCTGCGTGCACCGAGATCGCCAACAACCCGGCCGAGGCGGCATCGCTGACCGCGCGGGCCAACCTGGTGGCCGTCGTCTCCAACGGGACCGCTGTGCTCGGCCTCGGCAATATTGGCCCCCTGGCCTCCAAGCCGGTGATGGAGGGCAAGGCGGTCCTGTTCAAGAAATTCGCCGGCATCGACGTATTCGACATCGAGATCGCGGCCGATACCATCGACCGGGTGGTCGAGACGGTCGCGGCGCTGGAGCCGACCTTCGGCGGCATCAACCTCGAGGACATCAAGGGACCGGAGTGCTTCGAGATCGAGGCGCGGCTCAAGGAGCGGATGAAGATCCCGGTCTTCCATGACGACCAGCACGGCACTGCAATCATCGTCGGCGCCGCGATCAAGAACGCGCTGTCGCTGTCCGGCAAGCAGCTCTCCGAGGTCAAGATCGTGACGTCGGGCGCAGGCGCCGCCGCGATCGCCTGCCTCAATCTGCTGGTGTCGATGGGCGCGCAGCGCAAGAACATCTGGGTCTGCGACATCGACGGCGTCGTCCATGAGGGCCGCAACACGCTGATGGATCCGTGGAAGGCGGTCTATGCGCAGAAGACCGACAAGCGGACGCTCGCCGATGTGATCGGTGGCGCGGACATCTTCCTCGGGCTGTCCGCCGGCGGCGTGCTGAAGCCGGAGCTGCTCAAGCAGATGGCCGAGAAGCCGCTGATCATGGCGCTCGCCAATCCAAATCCGGAGATCATGCCGGAGGAGGCGCGCGCCGCACGGCCCGACGCGATGATCTGCACCGGGCGTTCGGACTTCCCGAACCAAGTCAACAACGTGCTGTGCTTCCCGTTCATCTTCCGCGGCGCGCTCGACGTCGGCGCCACCGCGATCAACGAGGCGATGAAGCAGGCCGCTGTCGATGCGATCGCGCAGCTCGCCCAGGATCCGCCCTCGGATGCGGTGAGCCGCGGCTTCGATAGCGGCGAGACGCAGGGCTTCGGCCCGGGGTCGCTGATCCCGTCGCCGTTCGATCCGCGCCTGATCCTGCGCATCGCGCCCGCGGTGGCGAAGGCGGCGATGGAGTCCGGCGTCGCGACGCGGCCGATCACCAATTTCGACGAGTACACCGCGCTGCTGGAGCGTTTCGCGTTCCGCTCCGGCCTGGTGATGAAGCCTGTGTTCGCCAAGGCAAAGACGCAGCCGGTCCGCGTGATCTATGCCGAGGGCGAGGACGAGCGCGTGCTGCGCGCCACCCAGGTGGTGCTGGAGGAGAAGCTGGCGCGGCCGATCCTGGTCGGTCGTCCCAGCGTTGTCGAGGCCCGCATCAAGCGCTTCGGCCTGTCGATCAAGGCCGGGCGTGATTTCGACCTCGTCAATCCCGAGGACGATCCGCGCTACCGTTCTTACGTGCAGAGCTACATCGAGATCGCCGGCCGCCGTGGTGTCACGCCGGATGCGGCGCGCACGGTGGTGCGGACCAACGCCACGGTCATCGCGGCGCTCGCCGTCGTCAGAGGCGAGGCGGACGCCATGATCTGCGGCGTCGAGGGCCGCTACATGAGCCATCTGCGTCATGTCCGCGAGATCATCGGCTTCATGCCGGGGGTCAGCGACTACGCGGCGCTGGCGCTCACCATCACCAGCAAGGGCGCCTATTTCATCGGCGACACCCAGGTGCGGCCGGATCCGACCGCTGAGGAGCTCGCCGAGATGGCCTCGCTCGCGGCCAACCACGTCACGCGCTTCAACATCAAGCCGAAGATCGCGTTCGTGTCGCACTCCGATTTCGGCGGCTACGACACGGAGTCGTCGCGCAAGATGCGGCAGGCGACGGCGCTGTTGAAGCAGCATCGTCCCGACCTCGAGGCCGACGGCGAGATGCAGGGTGACACCGCGCTGTCGGCGACCGCGCGCAAGGCGATCCTGCCGCATTCCAATCTCGAGGGCTCGGCCAACGTGCTGATCATGCCGAATCTCGATGCCGCCAACGTCGCCTATCAGATGATCAAGGTGCTGGCGGATGCGGTCCCGGTGGGGCCGATCCTGATCGGCCCTGCCAGGCCGGCGCATATCCTCACGCCATCGGTGACGGCGCGCGGCATTCTCAACATGACGGCGGTGGCCGCCGTCGAGGCCCAGGAGCGGGCGGGGAGGGCGCAGCCGACGCTGTTCGCGTAAAGCGGTTGGCGTGATCGAAGTGTGGCGGAATTCGTCCGGTTTCGGTCGTATTCCGCCCGCCTTTATTGTTGAAAAGCGTTCGCGACGTCACATATCCGGCCCTGTAGGCCGGCGACACATCGTTTGAAGTTGATCCGTGAGGGCGAGAATGCCGGGTTTCATTACGTTCGGGCGCGTTCTGTTCGCCGTGATCTTCATCTACACGGGCGCGACCAAGCTGTTCGGCATTGCCGCCACCGCCGATCTGATCGCCGCCAAGGTCACGATTCCCACGATGCTCGCGCCCTATGCGGCGCAGCTCGAGGCCGCCGCCAAGATGCCGATGCCGCAGATCCTGGCGATCGCGGCCGGCGCGTTCGAGGTGCTCGCCGGTGTGATGATCGCGCTCAACTTTCTCGGGCGTTTCTTCGCGGCTCTGATGATCCTGTTCGTCGGCGCGACCATCTTCTACTTCCATGACTTCTGGAACCAGACCCCGCCCGACAACGCCAAGACCCTGATCGACGCGCTGAAGAACCTGTCGATCATCGGCGCGCTGTTCATGATCTTCGGCTACGGCAAGGGCCCGAAGGCACCGGAGCAGAGCGCCTACGGAGATATCTAGGAGGGAGCCTTAAGCGGATCGCTTCCAGGCGGTCACGCTGACGTCGTCGGCGGGATCGAGCATCAGCTGATTGGACGGCGTGTAGCCGTGGGCCGTCAGCACCTGCTGCGGCGATCGGTCGGGACCGACGCCTGGAAAGCACGGCGCGCCGCCGGGCAGGGAGACGTGGGGCGCCAGCGACAGGAAGAAGCTGTCGTAGCTGTCCATGAACATCTCGAACACGACCGGACCGCCGATCACCGCCACCGTGCCAGAGCTGACGCCCGCGGCTTCACAGGCGGCTTCGAAGGAGGCGCCCGCCGGATTCCAAAGGGTAGAGAGCGGCTTCTCCGGATCCGGCGCCAGCCCCGCGACCTTGCGGGTCACGACGATGCGCCGGCGCTTCGGCGAGTTCGGCTGGTCCTCATAGGAGTTGCGGCCATGGACGATCAGATCGGCGCCATCGAGGGCCTGGGAAAAGAATGCGGCGTCGCCGGGGAATTTCAGGGCGGGCGGCATCGCATTGTGCGCGTCGGCCAACATACCGTCGGCCGACACGATCACGTAACCTTCGATACGAAGCTTGGTCACTGACGAAAGGAATCCTGTCTCATTCGGACACTGTCGTCACAACGCTCGAGACCGGCCTTTGGCTCACCGTCGGCAGCTTCGCGACCTTGGCGAGCTGCTCGTCATATTGCGGCAGCGACTGCACCGGCGCCTTGGCGCGCATCGCGACCACCTTGTAGCCGCCGGCCTTCAGGCGGCGCAGCATCTCGGGCAGGGCCTCGGCGGTATGCTTGTGGAAGTCGTGCATCAGGATGATGCCCTTGCCGAGCTTGTCGAGCTTCTTGAAGGTGACGTCGAGCACCGCCTGCGCATTGCGCGCCTTGAAGTCGAACGAGTCGAGATCGCAGGAGAAGATTCCGATGTTGCGGGTGCCGAGATAGGTCACCATCTCCGGCGGGTGCTGCAGGGCCGGGAAGCGGAAGAACGGCGCCGGCGAGTTGCCGCCGAGCGCCCACTTCACGGCGCTGATGCCGAGCTCGATCTCTTCCTTGCGCTGATCCTCGGTCAGCTTCTTGTTGGTCAGCGCCGCATGCGACCAGGTGTGCGTGCCGACCGTATGGCCGGCATTGTAGACCTGCTTCAGGATCTCCGGATAATAGGTCGCATGCTTGCCGATGATGAAGAAGATGCCGGTGGTGCACTGGTCGGCAAGCGCCTTGAGCACGCTGGGCGTGTTCTCCGGCCACGGGCCGTCGTCGAAGGTCAGCACGACCTCGTGATCCTTCAGGAAGTCGAGGTCCTTGAAGTGCTCGAAGCCGAAGCCTGGACCGCCGGTCGTGTCGATTTCGACGGTGCGGCCGACGCCGAGCGCCTCGGGGTTCATGCAGGGCGCGCGCGGCGGCTGGGTCTGCACCGCAGCGGCCGGAGCGGGTACGGGTGCGGCAGCAGCCGGGGTCGGTGCCGCCGCCGTGCGCTGCGCCTGCGACCACGCCACGCCAGACGTCAACAGCGAAGCCGCCAAAGAGCTCGCGAACACCAATCCTGCTGCAATCCGCATCGTGTTTCCTCGGGGTTGTTGCAACGGGAGCGCCAGTGCCGAGAGTCGCTCCGTCATCCGGCCGGGATATTAGCCCAGCAGCCGGAGTGGCGCCAAAAGGAAACGAGGCAAAAACACGGGGGAAGTTGCCGGCTTCCGCCGCATTCCTGCCGAGTGTTGCTCAGCCGTTCGCCAGCAGCCGGGCGACCGCGGTCTTGACCCGCGTCTCCGTCGGCTCGACCGAGGAGGCGAACACGTCGGCGATGTAGCCGTCACGGCCGATCAGATATTTGTGAAAGTTCCAGCGCGGCGTCTCTTTGGGCCGCGCCTCGGTGGCCCAGCGGTAGAACGGGTGGGCGTTGGAACCGGTGACCACCGCCTTGGCGGTCATCGGGAAGGTCACGCCATAGTCCTTGTTGGCCAGCTCGGCGATGTCGCCGGCGATTCCGGGCTCCTGGTTGAAGTCGTTGGACGGCACGGCAATGATCGTCAGCCCGCGCTCATGGAACTCGCTCCACAGCTTCTGGAGGCCGGTGTATTGCGGGGTGTAGCCGCACTGCGAGGCCGTGTTGACGACCAGCACCGGCTTGCCGGCGAAATCGGCGAGCCGAATCGGCTCACCGGCCAGCGCCGGGAAGGAGAAGCGGTAGGCGGTCATCTTGCTCACCGCATTGTCGGCATGAGCCGCCTGCGACGTGAGCGCCGCGCCCGACAACGAGGCGCCGATGCCGAGAACAACCATCCTGCGATTGATCATGTGAATCTCCCTGAGCAGAGCCAGCCCCGTCAGCATGAATGTGCCCGCGCTCGACCTGCCGATGCGTGAACGGCTTCGGCGTTGCGCTGGATCAGACTGCGTTGCGGCACGGGATACCCTTGCCGTAGGGCGGAAAGAGGGACGGCGTCGGTCTTCAGCGCAGCGAAAGGATGAAGTCCGTGCCCTCGCCGGTTTCGCCCTGGTTGATGCCTTGATCGGAGACGATCAGCGAACTTCCGGTCGACAGGGCTTCGCCGAGCCACGCCATCACGTCGGCGGGAATGGTGATGCGATCGAGCGCCTCGGCTGCGCTGCTCAGCTGAACGACCTGTTTCAGCTCGGCATCGGCGCCCGCGGACTTCTTGCCGCGTCGGACCGCCTTGGCGGCGCCATCGTTCGCCGCGGTGCTCCGCGCCGAGGAGGGCAGCGAGACGACCGACCAGCGCATCGTCGCCGGATCGGCCTTGTCAGCCGTCGCGGTGAACACGTGGGTGCCGAGCGGCTTGTCGCCCGGTGCGATGGTGACCGGGATGTTGAACACCGGAGCGAAGTTCTGCCGCACGTACAGCTTCGAATCCTTGCGGCTGATGAAGATCGCGATCTGGCTGTTGCGCTTCAATTCGGGCTTGGGCGCAATCGGCTTGTCCGGCGCGGCAACACGCGACTGATCCTTGGCGAGATCGTTGGGATCGACCGCCTTCGCCGGTGCCTCTGCCGCCGGTGTGGACGGCGACGCAGGCTGGTCCGCGATCGGGGCGTCGGCGGGCTTGGACTCTACCGACTTGGACTCAGCCGGCTTGGACTCGGCAGGCTTGAGTTCGGTCGAACCGGTGGCTTCGGCATTCGATGCCTCAGCCGGCTTCTCGACAGCCGGAGCGGCCACCTGCGCAGCATTCGTTGGCTCGCTCGCCGGAGCGACGTCGCCGGGGGCAGACTTGGCCTCTGCGTCGGCGGTCGCAGGCTCAATCTTGGTCTCGGCGACACTGGGCTTCAGATCGGCAGTATTGCTTTGAACCTCCACCGGTGGCGAGCGCGATGGTTCGACGCTTGGGGAAGCATCCGAGACCATCGGTGGGAGTCCGTTGGCGTTGGCGGCGTCGGCGGTCTGCACCTGGCGCGACGCGGCGGGCGATCCTTCGCCGGAGCGAGGGCTCTCGGCATGACCGATCGTGGCGCGCAGATCCGTCGTCGCGACTGTGATCGCGGTGGTGACGGCCGCGCCCTTGTCCGACTTGATCGCCGCCGGCGCAGTCGCATCGGGTTGCACCGATGCGCTCGGCTGCGGCGCCTTCAGTGCAGCGAGCATCGGATGCGAGAAACTCGCAGGAGCCACCTCGTTCGGCGTGACCAGGACCCGGGATCCCATCCGCGTCCAGCCATAGAATCGGGTTGCAAAGCTTGGCGGCATGCGGATGCAGCCATGCGAGGCCGGGTAGCCGGGCAGTACGCCCGCATGGAGCGCGACGCCCGACCAGGTGATGCGCTGCATGAACGGCATCGGGGCGCCGCTATAGATGTTGGAGCGATGGAATTTCTGCTTCTGAATGACGCTGAACACGCCCATCGGGGTGGAATGTCCCTTCATGCCGGTCGAGACCGGCGCTTCCGCGAACAGACCGTTTGCGTCGTAGACCTTGAGCTGCTGCTTGTTGATCGACACCGCGATCGTGACCGGCCCTTGCGGCTTGGCAGCCTCCTTCTCGGTCTTCAGCTTGTCGAGGTGGCGCGCCTTGGCCTTGCGCGGCGCGGCCGGGCGTAAGGTCGGAGCAATGGTGACGGGCTGAGAGTCGTTCCAGTAGTAATAAGACGCTGCGTCAGCCTGTGAAGTCGCTGCGAGGGCAAGCGGAACTGAAACGATTGCTGCACAATAGAACCGCCCCCTGGCGGCCGCACGAACGCAGAGCATTCCGGCAAATCCTCAAGAACCATCTGGTCTTTAGTGTCGCAGACGGAGTCTGCGTTCACCAGCTTGGGGCTTCTGCCCTGCGTGATTTCGTTCCAATCGTAGCAGAAAAGCCTCACATCCCGTTAAACGGGTAGTGGAAGGTCACGGGCTGGAGCGCCTTCCTTGCAGGCATTTGTGTCCCTACATGGGCGGTATGCCGAGCATCGGCGGTATAACGGAGACCGACATGTCGTTCAGAGCCACCAAACGGTTTGATCTGTGGCTGAAAACCCTCGCTTGCCTACTGCTTATCGGATTGTCCTCGCCTGTCATCTCAGCATACGCCGCGGACGAGCCGGATCTGATCTTCCGTCGGTCGACCGTGTTCAAATTGCTCAGCCCGAATGACAAGCTCGCGACCTATGGCGTTGATGATCCAGAGGTCGAGGGCGTCGCCTGCCACTTCACGGTGCCGCAGAAGGGCGGATATGCCGGCTGGCTGGGCCTGGCCGAGGAGGTCTCCGACATCTCGCTCGCATGCCGGCAGATCGGCCCGATCAGGTTCAAGCGCAAGCTCGAACAGGCCGACGACATGTTCCGGCAGCGGCGGTCGCTGTTCTTCAAGAAGATGCAGATCGTTCGCGGCTGCGACGCCAAGCGCAACGTGCTGGTCTACATGGTCTACTCGGACAGGCTGATCGAGGGCTCGCCGAAGAACTCGACCTCCTCCGTCCCGATCATGCCTTGGGGCAAAGCCGATGACGGCGCAGTCCAGAAGTGCGGCGATTTCATTCAATAAGGGATGTGCCAAGAGACGATCGGCTGCCGAAAGCCTCGCTGGGCAATTTGTGCTTGGCGGGATCGTGGCAGCCGATCAGCCGCACCAAGCTCTGTGGGGCCGAGGCGGCGTAGCTCTCGGTCCGCTGCTGCGCCATCGGCGTAGCCAGGGAGCTGCGGCGAGATACCTTCGGCTTGGGTGTGTGCAAGCGCTTGTCCATGGTGACCCTGAGGGAGCAACGTCGTCTCCCAACGCGCCGCGCTGCTGGGTTGCCGTGGTGAGCTGGGAGGTTCGCCCTGCCGGCCACGATTAACGCAAGGTCGTTAAGAAGCTCTCCGTCGGCAGATTGACGGTTGCCTTGGATGGCGCTGGCGCGGTCAAAGCGGGTGGCGCTTTAGGTCACTCTCGTTTTGATTGTATTCTGTGTCGTCGGGTGGTCGCGATGAAACGAAGCGGAGGGGCCATGAAACCATTTTGTGCCCGTGCCGCAGACCGCTTGAAACGTGAAGCGGGTATGAAAGCATCAGCGACATGCGAATCGTGTCGTCCCGGCCCGCGTGGATGACATGACAAAAAACAAGAACCAGCGGTCCACCATGTGTTTTCGACTGGATGCTGCGGCGCTTGCCGCGCTGTCGTGCCTCTTCTGGTCCTCCGTCGAGGCGCGGACGACGACCCGATTGCCAGATCTGCGCGGCGAGTTCGTACGGCTGTGTGCGCCTCATATGCTCGACCGGTGGACGCATCCCGAAGCTGTCTGCTCCTGCCTGCATGATCATGCGGCCGCGATGGTGGAGGATGCCGACTTGCGTGAGGCGCTGCTGCGCGGGATCAGTGAGACCGGCGTGCCGACCATAGAGACCGATTGGGTGCCCGCACCGAAGCGAGCGGAGATCGGTCCCACGTTCACCAAGATCGCGAAACCCGCGCTGCAGTGCATGTTCGATCCGGCCAACTGATCAGCCGCCGGGCCTGATGTCGATCAGCATCGATCGTCCGGCGGTGCTCGTTGTCAGTCCAGGCCGTATTGCGACATCAGGGACTGCACGTCCGGCCGGCGCATGATGCGCGAGATCCGGGTACTGATGGCATCCTCGTCGCTGTGTCTTGACGATCTTGCAGCCGGCTTGGGTGCAGGACGGGCCGCTGCCGCGCCGGCACGGGTTGGCTGATGCCGTACAGGAGCAGGCTTTTCGGCGGACGACGAAGCGGCCGGTTGCGTCCCCGTGGCCTGTGTGGCCGCCGCGGCCGGGAGGCCGGACCGGGGCCGCGCGGCAACAGGAGCGATCGCGGGGACCAGCACCGGTGAAGCTGCGGCCGTGACGGGCGGAGTCGGGGCTGGTGCCATCGGGCGTGCTTCGGTGGTGACCGCCGCGGGGGATGTCGCGAGCACTGGATTCGACGTCTTGGCAGCTTCAGCAACGGGCGCGGCGGCCGTGAGCGAGTTGGTACGCGTCTGCGATGAAGCTGCCTCAGGCGCCGGGACGGGCGCAGCCAGTGAGGTGAGCGCCGGGGCTGGCGGCGAGATCGCCGCCGGCGGCTCGATGACCGGAAGCGGGGCGGCGATGGCGGCATTGCCTGCGGAGGCGGCCTCGCTGGTGATCTTTTCGCTGCGGTCCAACTCGGGCTTCCTGATATCGCTGGGGACATTGAGGGCCTGGGTTTGCGCGTGAGCCAGCATCTGCCGCGCGGTCATTGGTGTCTCCGCCGAAGCCGAGATCGGCAGCAGGACGGCGGTCGCGAAGGCCAGCTGCAGGGTCCTCGTTGACGATGTGAACTTGATCATGACCGGCTCCTTGCGATGTGCGATCTGCACTGGGTTCGTTCAGGCCGCTGCGCTGGCGGTCGCCCGGTCGTGGGCGATGACGACACGCTGGCCGCGCATCTTGGCGATCACCTCGTCGCGCGGGCCGAATGCCAGCGTCTTGCCGAAGGCCATCACCATGATGCGGTCAACATGCGCCAACAGCTGCGGACGGTGAGTGACGACGATCACGGTGCGACCGGCGGTCTTCGCCTGGGCCAGGGCGTGCGCCAGCGCCCGCTCGCCGTCCTCGTCGAGGTTCGAGTTCGGCTCGTCGAGGATCAAGAGCCGCGGATTGCCGTAGAGCGCGCGGGCGAGGCCGACACGCTGCCGCATGCCGCCGGACAATGCCACGCCGCCTTCGCCGATCGGCGTGTCGTAGCCGTTGGGCAGGCGCAGGATGACCTCATGCGCGCCGGCGGCCTTGGCGGCAGCGACAACGGCTGCTTCGTCGACCTTCGCAAGCCGGGCGATGTTGTCGGCGACGGTGCCTGAGAACAGCTCGATGTCCTGCGGCAGGTAGCCGATGTGCTTGCCAAGCCGGTTTGGGTCCCATTGGCTGTAGGCGGCGCCGTCGATGCGGATCACGCCTTCGCGCAGCGGCCAGACCCCGGCCATGGCGCGCGCCATGCTCGACTTGCCGCTGGCGGAGGCGCCGACGATAGCGAGGCTCTCGCCGGCCTTGAGCGAAAAGCTGACGCCCTTGACCGAGGGGCGGCCGGCCGCCGGCGGCCACACCACGGCGTTCTCGACGTCGATGTCGCCGCGCGGCGTCGGCAGCGCCGTCGGCGCAGCCGTGACTGGCAGGGCCTGGAACAGCTCCTCCAGCCGGCGATAGGCGGAGCGGAATGCGATGATGCGCTTCCACTGCCCGACGACCTGCTCGACCGGCGCCAGCGCGCGGCCCATGATGATCGACGTAGCCATCATCGCGCCGGGCGAGATCTGCTGCTCGATCGCGAGCCAGGCGCCGATGCACAGCAGCGAGGTCTGCACCGCCATGCGCGCGAACTTGGTCACGGAATGCATCGCCGCGCCCCGCTCGACGAGGGTGCTGTGGGCATCGACCATCGCCGACTGCCGGCAACTCCAGCGGTCCATGACGATGTCGCCCATGCCGAGGCCGCGCACGACCTCGCCATTGCGCAGCGCCGCCGCGACGAAGCGCGAGGCCTCGTTGGCCAGCGCGTTGGTGCGCTCGACGCTGGCGCGGGTGTAGAATTCGGTGAGCAGCGCCAGCGAGAACAGCACCGTCGCGCCGAGCAAAGAGAGGATTCCGAGATAGGCGTGCTGCAGAAAGCACAGCGCGACGAACACCGGCGTCCACGGCAGATCGCAGGCGATGGCGGCGGTGCCGCTGGAGATGCAGTCGCGGATGGTCTCGGCGTCACGGATGATCTGCTGGCCGAAGCGATGCCGCGGCGACAGCTCCGCCTTCATCATCGTCTCGAACAGCGGGTGGCGCAGCGTGCCTTCGAACTGCACGCCGGCACGGGCCAGAACGCCGGAACGGGCGAATTCGAGGACGCCATACAGCACGAGGAAAACACCGACGATGAGCGTCAGCATCACCAGCGTGCCGAGATTGCGGCTGGTGAGCACGCGGTCATAGACCTGCATGGAGTAGAGTGGCGAGGCGAGCATGCTCGCATTGATGAAGAGGCTGAGCACGAAGGTCGCGGTGAGCGCGGGAAAGCACGCGCGGAGCGCGGTTCCCAGCGGGCTTCGGGTGGTGCTCGTCATGTCGGATCCCCTTGCGATGGTGCTGGGGAGCTTGGCCTGGGCGCCCGTCGTCGACCGTGACTGACCTCACATAGCTCGAGGCGGATCTGCCGGCGCTTGAGTTCGCCGGTTGCAGCCGCTACCGGATGGATCAGCCGTGCCCAGATTTCGCACTTGCCTGAATCACAGTGACCTCATGCCTGCCGTAACCTCCCAGAACATCCGGCTCGTGTCGGGCCTCGTCCTGTTTGCCTTCGCTGCGACGCATTTTCTCAACCATGCGGTTGGTCTGTTCAGCCTCGAGGCGATGGACGAGGTGCAGGAATGGCGATTGGTCGTCACCCGATCGTGGCCGGGAATGATCGTGCTGGCGGCGGCGCTGCTCGCCCATGCCGTGCTTGCGTTCACCAAGACGGTTCAGCGCGGCACGTGGCGGCTGTCCTCGTGGGAGCTTGTTCAGATCGCCACCGGATTTGCGATCCCACTGCTGTTGCTGCCGCATGTCATCGAGACCCATATCGCGCATGCGCTGTTCGGCGTTCAGGACGGCTACCTTTATGCGCTGGCGTTGTTGTGGCCCAAGGCGGCCTGGATTCAGACCGCGCTGCTGCTGCTGGTCTGGATCCACGGCTGCATCGGCCTGCATCATTGGCTGAAATTCCGGAGCTGGTACCGCCTCGTGCAGCCGCTGCTGGTTGTCCTCGCCGTCGCGGTGCCGATGGCGGCGCTGATGGGCTTCGTGGTGTCCGGACGCTCCGTCGCCGGCTTGCTCGGCAATCCCGGCATGGCCGAGCAGATGCGCCAGGTCACCCATTGGCCGAGCGAAATCGACAGGAAGTGGATCGGCCTGCTGCAGGTCTCGGCGCAGATCGCGATCGTCGCGCTGCTCGTTGCCGGCGTGACGATCATCGTATTCCGTCACGTCGCGTCGCTCGCGGCACCGAAGATTGCCATTGCTTTCACGGGGAGCGCGACGGTGCAGGCTGCGGTCGGTCCGACGCTGCTGGACATCATCAGCGGCAACGGACTGTCGCACCGATCCGAATGCGGCGGTCGTGCCCGCTGCGGGCTTTGCCGTGTCCGGGTCGATGAAGGTGCGGAGACGCTGGCGCCGCCCGGCCACGCGGAGCGTGCCATGCTCGCCGAATTGGCGGCACCGGTGAATGTGCGCCTGGCCTGCCAGATCCGCCCTGGGGCGCCGCTGACGATCACGCGTCTCGTCGGCGGCCAACGAGAGGAGAGGGTGCCCGCCGTCGACGGCCTCCAGACTGAGCGCCGCGCGGTGTGTCTGGTTCATGTTCGGGTCCGCGCGGTGGCGACCATCGCGCGCGACCGGTTGCCCTCCGACCTCGGCTTCATGATGAACGAGATCTTCGGCGCCATTGGCGGAGCCATCGAAGCCCGGTCCGGGCGCATCGATCGTTTCCTCGGCGACGGCGTGCTCGCCGTCTTCGGCGAGGAGCAGGGAGCAGAACAAGGCTGCCGCGATGCGCTGCAGGCGATCGGCGCCATGGACGTGGTCATGGACCGCGTCAACGAAAAGATCGCCGCGGAGATCGGTCGGCCCGTGGAGCTGGCGATTGGTGCTCACCTTGGCGACATCGTTGTCGGGCAACTGACCCTTGGACGCACCTCGCAGGTGGCTGTGCTCGGACTTGGGACGGAGTGGCCGGCGCTTCTGGCTGATTTGGCGGAGACCAGAGGCTGGCAGCTCGCAATGTCCGGGGGCGTGGCGACAGCTGCCGGCCTTGTTGATCTGGATGGAGCGATGCGTGAGAGGCTTGCCGATCCGGAACAGGGTCGGGAGCTGGACGCCATCGGCGTGCGGCGTGCCCGCGACCTTGCAGTCGTCGCGGGCACGCCACCAGCGCCGTCGGCATAGGTGCTCTCGGCTCATTTCTCGCGGAACGTCTTGGCGAGCGTGTTGAGCAGCGGGCCGACCAGATATTCGAGCACGGTGCGCTCTCCCGTGGAGATGATGACGTCGGCCTGCATGCCCGGCAGGATCTTCTCGGCGATCTCGGGCGGGATGGTCGAATAGTCGATCACCACGCGCGCCGAATAGTAGCTCTGTTTGCTCGCCTCGTCGGACATCGCGTCCGCCGAGACGCTCGAGACCTTGCCGAAGATCGTCGGCGTGGTGCGCGAGGAGAAATTGGAGAAGCGCACCTCGGCCCTCTGGCCGATCGCGACGCTCTCGATGTCGCGCGGCGAGACGTGCGCCATCACGTCGACGCCTTCGCCGACCGGAACGATCTCGGCGAGCGTATCGCCGGGCTTCACGACGGCGCCGACGGTGTGGACTTTCATGTTCATGACGATGCCGTCGCGCTCGGCGCGGATGTCGACCCGGCGCAGCACGTCCTCGGCGATGACCAGCTTCTCGCGCAGGTCCGACAGCTTGGCCCGGGTGCCGTCGAGCTGCTGACCGACCTCGGTCAGATATTTCTGCAGCGTCTGATCGATCTGCAGGCGCGTCTGTGCCGCCGTCTGCGTCAGCCGCGCGACGTCGGCCTGCGCCTGGCCGAGGTCGCCTTCGACGCGGGCGCGCTCGCGTTCCAGCTCGAGGAACTTGTTGCGCGGATAGTAGCCTGCGGCGACCGCCGGGCGCACGTTGTTCATCTGCGTCTCGAAGCTCGCGATCTGCGCGGAGAGTGCGGCGCGCTGGCGGTCGCGGCCGGCGAGCTCCTGCTGCTGCTGGGCGATCTGCGAGTTGAGGATGTTGATCTGGCTGATCAGGCCATTGCGACGCTCGACGAACAACCGCTGCTGGTCGGCGATGGCAAGCGCCGCCTCCGGCACGTTCTGGCGGTTGAGCAGCGCGTCGGGAAACGTGATCATCCGCGCATTGCCGCGCTCGGCGAGGAGGCGCGCCTCCTCGGCCAGCGCCGCGTCCATCTGCTTGCGCAGGAGGTCGGTGTTGGCCTGGGCCTCGGTCGGCTGCAGCCGAAACAGCAGGTCGCCGCGATGCACGGCGTGAGTTTCCTTGGCCAGAATCTCCCTGATGATTCCGCCCTCACGGTGCTGAACCACCTTGTGATCGCCGGAGACGGACACGGTGCCCGGTGCGATCGCCGCACGATCGAGCGGCGCATAGGCCGCCCACACGCCGAAGCCGCCGAACACCAGCGCAATCGACAGATAGCCGAGCAGGGCGTAGCGGCTGAAATCGGCCTTGACCGGCTGCGGCCGGTCGGCCGCTTCGAAGAAGCCGTGATCCTGCACCGCTGACATCGACATGCTGCGTCCCCGAGATTGTCCGTGGGGCAGGAGCATCGTCGATGCACAGATTCAGGACTGTGCGGAAGGTCACGTGCCGGAGGCCGGCTATGTATGACGGCCCAATCGAACGAGATCAGCTACTTCCTTTTCGGCCCGAACCGCGGCACGCATTTCGTGGTGCGGACAATGCCGGTTTCGGCCATCTTGGAGCCCAAGACCTCCTTCACCTGGCCGGCGGGGCAGGTGCCGTCATCGACCAGCACCCGCTGGCCGAGCCGGAGATCCGTGATGTCCTGCTCGCGCCCGACATATTGCGCCTGTGCAGGTGCGGCAACCAAGACCAAGATACCGAGGACGCCGAGAGGGCGGGCTGCGACGTCCGCGAACGCGAAGATTTGAGAACGCATCACTTCCCTTCGATCTTCAGGCCTTTGGGCCCGAGATTGATCTGGACACCCTCGGGCTGCTTCTTGGCCTGATATAAATTGTAGCCGAGCACGATGATCGCCGCGCTGAGAATGCCGAGGAGGAAATAGAGGATATTGCGGTGGTCCGACATGCCAAAATCCAAAGTATGTTACCGTCGTTCGTATGCGCGAATGTACGAGCGGCCTTGCGATTCTGAAAGCAGCGGCGAATCCGGTGCAACTATGCATCAGATTGTGATTTGGTGCGGTCATCGGCAATTGGAACCGCGACAGGCATGATCACCCAGGACACTACGCAGCGCATCGTCGACGCCGTCGATGCCCACTTCGACCGGCAGCTTGCGACCACGAGCGACTTCGTCGCCATCCCCTCGACCCGCGGCGCCGAAGGGCCGTGCCAGGACATGTTCGGCGATCTGCTGCGCACGCGCGGCTACGAGGTCGACGACTGGCATATCGATCTCGACGATCTGAAGGACATGCGCGGCTACGGCCCGATCGAGCACGACTTCTCGAAGGCGCGCAGCGTGGTTGGAACCTACCGGCCGGCCACGTCGGCCGGGCGATCGCTGATCTTGCAGGGGCATTGCGACGTGGTACCCGCCGGCCCGCTCGAGATGTGGGAGACGCCGCCGTTCTCGCCGGTGATCCGCGACGGACGAATGTATGGCCGCGGCGCCTGCGACATGAAGTCCGGGACGATCGGCGCACTCTATGCGCTCGATGCCATCAAGGCGGCCGGCTTCAAGCCGACGGCGCGCATTCATGTCCAGTCCGTGATCGAGGAGGAGAGCACCGGCGTCGGCGCACTGTCGACCTTGCAGCGCGGCTACCGCGCGGATGCCTGCTTCATCCCGGAGCCGACCAGCGGCAAGATGGTGCGCTCTCAGGTTGGCGTGATCTGGTTCCGCCTGAAGGTGCGCGGCTTTCCCGCGCATGTGTTCGAAGCCGGCGTCGGCGCCAATGCGATTCAGGCGAGCTATCATCTGATCCATGCGCTGGAGAAGCTCGAAGCGGACTGGAACGAGCGCGCCAAGAGCGACCATCATTTCAAGACGCTCAATCATCCCATCAACTTCAATCCGGGCATCATCAAAGGCGGCGACTGGGCCTCGAGCGTGCCGGCCTGGTGCGACGTCGATTGCCGCATCGCCATCCTGCCGGGCTGGTCGGTCAAGGACTGCCAGAACGAGATTCTCGCCTGCGTCGCCGCGGCTTCGCGCGATCACCGCTTCCTCTCCAACAATCCGCCGGTGGTCGAGTGGTCCGGATTCCTGTCCGAAGGATACGAGTTGACCAATTCGGCTGAGCCGGAGGCGGCGTTCGGCAAGGCCTTCACCGCCGTCTACGGCGGGGAGGTGCAGGACCTCGTCTTCACGGCGCTCACGGATACCCGCTTCTACGGGCTCAACTACAACATCCCCAGCCTCTGCTTCGGCGCGACCGGCGCGGCGATGCACGGCTTCAACGAATATGTCGATCTCGACTCGCTACGCCAGGCGACCAAGACCATGGCCTTGTTCATCGCCGAGTGGTGTGGAGTCGAGAAGGCGTGAGCGCAAGGCCGTCGCGGCAATGACCTCGGAGGTCATTGCCGCGCGGTCTGGGCTCGGCGCATCCAGGGTGCGGTGAAGGCACGGGGAGACGTGTCGTCCGTGCGCAAGGATCGGAACGGTATGACGCCGCTGGACAAGATCAATGCGATGAAGATGCCGTTCGCGGACTTGAAGGGCGTCACCTTCACCGAGGCCAGCGCCGATCGCGTCGTGGCGCAGATGCTGGTGCGGCCGGATCTGTGCACCCTGCATCACACCATCCACGGCGGCGCCGTGATGGCGCTCGCTGATTCCGTCGGCGCGGCTGCGACCGTGATCAACCTGCCGCAGGATGCCAAGGGCACCACAACCATCGAGAGCAAGACCAACTTCATCGGCGGCGCCAAGGAGGGGACCGTGGTGACCGCAACCGCCACGCCCGTGCACCGCGGCCGCCGCACTCAGGTATGGCAGACGCGGGTGGAGACCGAGGACGGGCGCCTGGTCGCGATCGTGACCCAGACTCAGCTCGTGCTGTGATGATTCGTACACAAACGAATTGTTAACTCACGCGATCCTTGCATGGCCGCATGTTCTCTCCGTAGAGCGCGGGGCTTGCAATGAATGTTGCGATGCACAATATAGCTTCTGTCTAGGGAAAGACGTCTGTGTGCGAGGGCTCTCGAGAGGAGTCTCAGGCAGTGTCACAGGTAGATACTTTTCGTCCCCGGCCGGGCTTCGGCTATGTGCGGACGCTCAGCCAGCACGAAGAACTGCCGTTGCTGCGCGATCATCTGTTGCGGCTCGATGCGGAAAGCCGGCACGATCGATTCAACGGCTTCCTCGATGACAGTTTCATCGAACGCTATGCGGCCCGCTGTGCGGCCGATGGCACGATCGTCGTCGCCTACATGGAAAACGGCATGGTGCGCGGCGCCGCCGAGTTGCATCCGCCGGAGCAGTCCGAGGACGGGCTTCCGGAGATTGCGTTCAGCGTGGAGGCTTGCGTGCGCCGCCGCGGGGTCGGCAGCCTGCTGTTCCAGCGCGTGATCTCGGAGGCGCGGTGGAAGGGCTATCGCAAGCTTCGTGTCACGACCGGATCGCAGAACCATGCGATGCGGGCGCTCGCGGCCAAATTCGGCGCGCATCTGGCGTTCCGTCACGGCGAATCGACCGGCACGATCGATCTGAGCGAGCAGCCTCAGGATGAACTGGCGAAGCTCGTGATCGATGCGCCGATCGCGGCCGCGCGTGCGTTCTTCACCCTCAACCGGGCCTGCTGGAAGCTCGTGACCCGGATGTACGGCGACAAGCGCGCGGCCTGAGCGGAGCCGTTGCTGCGATGACAAAGGCGCGACAGCGATCACCGCTGCCGCGCCTTTTCGTTTGATTGCATTGGCCGATGCGCCCCGGAAGGCGTTCAGGTGCCGGTGCGCTTGTCGAAATTGAAGCGGCGCACGGTGCGGCGCTCGACCACGACGGCACGCTGCTGCGTGCCCTGGTCGGCCGTGATGACGCGCGTGTTGGTGCGCGCGGCAACGCGAACTGCCTTCTTCACCTCGGGCAGCACCTGCTCGAGCGGCAGACCCATCAGCGCCGACGCGATCTCGGCCTGGGCCTGCACGTCGTCGGTGATGCCTGACGCGGCGAAGATCGCTTCCTCCAGAGTCGGGGGATCACGCCTGACGCGACGCGGTCCGTACTTGGTGTTCCAATCTTCGCTCATGGGGGCCTCGTGAATCGTCCGGGATACCTAGAAGCAGGATTGTTGCATTGCAATATATATTCCGCGGGGCAGCCCAGCTATGCGTTCACCATGTCGCGATTGGGCAACGGTACCTGCGTCATGTGGATATCCTGGGGCCAGCGGCGCAAGGCCGCGAGGCCGGCTTTTGTGAGGACATAGACACCGCGCTCGGCGCGGTCGAACCAGCCGTAGACGTTACGCTGCAGAATCTTCGGCGCATCCGGAATCTCCGCGCGGAGGTCGCGGACGCGCTTCGGCCCGCCCGAGAGCGCCGAGGCGCAGGCCAGCGCCTGCTGCCGATAGGCCGTCATGATGGGAGCCCGGGTCGAGCCGCCAGCGACGGGGTCGCCCTTGCGCCGCTGATGCTCGATCACGAGACGCGAACGCTTCTTGGGGTTCTTGCGCGGCGCGGTGGTAGGCGGCCGCACCAGCACTTCGATGTCTCCGGCTGAGGTCACGGCCAGCATGCCGAAGCCGAGCCGGCGGCACAGATTGCGGTAGCGGGAGTCGCTTTCACGACCCTTGCCACGTGCTGACAGATTTGCGGCGACCCAGACCTCATCGCAGGCCCCAGCCCGATCGACCGCCTGCAGCAGCAGTTCCAGGTTGAAGACCTGCTTCAGCTCGCAGACGACGACCACCGGCGGGTCGTCGCCCTTGAGCGCCACCACGTCGCAACCGCCGATTTCCCCCTTGACCGAGAAGCCAAGGTTTTCGAGGAAGCGTTTGACGGGAAGGTAGAGCGCGGTTTCCAAGGGGCCGTCCGATGTGTGCGACTCAGAGCGCGCGCGAGTCTAGCCCGCCAAGTCCGGTGATGTCAGCGCCAAGTCGGGGTGACCGGCTGGCTTCACTACACCCGGCCGACAACCGGTATCAGTGCGCCGGTCACGCCGCTCGCGGCGTCGCTGGCGAGAAACAGAATGACCTCCGCGAGTTCCTGCGGCGTCACCCATTTGTCGAAATCGGCCTTGGGCATGCTGGCGCGGTTGGCCGGCGTATCGATCGTCGACGGCAAAACGGCGTTGACGGTGATCTTGCCCTTCCATTCTGCCGCGAGCGCTTCCGTCAGGCGATGCACGCCCGATTTGGACGCAGCATAGGGGCCCATGCCGGCACCGGCCTGGAGCGCGCCCATGGCGCCGATGTTGACGATGCGGCCCGTGCTGGAGCGGACGAGATGCGGGATCGCCGCGCGCGAGGCGTGCAGCGCGGTCATCAGGTTTCGCGCATGCATCGTCTCCCAGACGGAATCGTCGCCGTCGGCCGTGGTCTCGAACGCGAACGCGCCGGCGATGTTGATCAGCGCATCCAGAGTGCCGAAGTGGGCGGCGACGGAGTCGATCGCGACCTTTGCCTGCCCGGGGTCGGAGAGGTCGACGCCTCCGAGCTCAATGCGGTCGTCACTCGCCGGGATCTCGGCCTGGGCATGATCGATCCCGGCCACATGCGCGCCCCGTGCGAGCGCGAGATCGGCCACGCTGCGTCCGAGCGCCCCTTGCGCACCCGTAATGACAATCACTGCTCCGTTCATTCCGTCCCTGGTCTCCGTTGACGCGCCCCACAGCGCCGCTTGTTATACTATGGCCCTGCCGATGAGTTGCAATGGCCGGACGGCCGGGGCATGCAATTGCAATCAGAAAGCGTGGTTCGTCAGAGGTGACCATGACGGCGACAGACTCTCTCGAATTTCCCGACGTCGCCACCGGTTTTGTCCGTCCGATCAGACAGTTCAGGCAGAGTCTGGATGCGCAGCGCAAGACCCGGATCGTGGCGCTTGGCTCATCTTCCACCGCTGGCACCAACGGAATTGTCGCTTTCCCGGCCCGGATCGAGCAGTCGCTGCGCAAGACCAATTTCGGCTGCCTGATCGACGTCCTCAATCGGGGTGTGGGCGGACAGGAATCCCCGGAGGAGCTCTCGCGCTTCGAATGCGACGTGATTGCGGAGCAGCCGTCGCTGGTCATCTGGCAGGTCGGCACCAACGCCGCCTACAGGCCCGAGGTCTACAGTCCCGATGACGTCGAGGCGGCGCTGCGCGTCGGCCTTCGATGGCTGGCGGGGCTGGCCATCGACGCCATCGTGATGGACCTGCAATATACGGCGGCGATCGTGACGGTGCCGAACAGGCTGGCGCGTGCCGAGGACATTCAGCGACGGATCGAGAAGGTCACGTCTGCGGCCAACGTCAATCTCTTCAGGCGCTGGAATTTGATGAAGAGCTGGCATGAGGCTGGTCAGATTCCGTTGTCGGCGCTCGACGACGGGCACGGTGACCGCTTGCATGTGAGCGAGGCCGCCACCGCGAAGATCAGCGACGTTTTGGCCAGCGCCATCATGACGGCGCCTGCCGCGCTGGCCTGATCGATAAAATTAGCCGGACTTTCGTAAGTGGATTGCCAGCGCCGCCCGCTAGCCTGTCGCTATGCCGCTTGAGGGGCGTTGGAGCTTTGACATGATGAGACATCTGCCGGACCACGGTTTGCCGCTGGTGCAACTGAAGGAGCAGCGGCGGGATCTGGTGGTCGCCTTGCAGAACCGTGCAGGTCCGGTGACGGGCTGGGAATTGATGCAGATCGCGGCGGTTCAACAGGCGATTTCCGCATTCGAGGAGGTGATTGCCGATCTCGACGCGATGGAAGCCGCCGAGACAGCCGATATCGAAGCGGCCTGATCGGGCTCAAGCGTATTCGCGCTGCCCTGGCTCACAGCGTGAGATAGCGCGCCTGTAACGTCTTTCGTGCTGCGCCGTCGATGCCGAGACCGTCGCGCAGGTAGGCGTCGACGTCGCCGAAATCATCACGCATGGCGTCGAACGCAGCGGCGAGGAACGAGGCCTGGACCGTCCCGATCGCCTGGACCACATCAGCGGGAAGATCCGCGTGTGCTGCAGTCTCGCGACGATAGAGCTGGTTCGTGAGCAGGTAGTCTTCCAGGATCACGTCATCCGGAACGTCGAGCGCGTGCAGGACCAGTGCACAGGCGACACCGGTGCGATCCTTGCCGGCCGTACAATGGATCACCAACGGCGCATCCCCATTGAGAACATGTTCGAACAGCGCGCGGAAGCGCGGCCTGTAGCTGCGGATGTAGTTGCGGTAGGACTCGCGCATCAGCTCCAAGGCATGGTCGGTTGTGAGCTGTCCTCCTGTCGCCAGGGCCCGCAGCGCCGGCACGACGCTCGGCTCGATCGGCACGGAATGCACGGTGATCTCGGCGATCGTGCAGAGGCCGGCCGCGCGCTCGTCGCGACCGCGGAAATCGAACGCTGCGCGAATGCCGAGCTCCCGCAGGACCGCGAGGTCGGGCTCCGTCAACTGACCGAGATGGTTCGACCGAAACAGCTGCCGCCATCGCACGTGCCGGCCATCCCTGCTGGGATATCCGCCGAGATCTCTGAAGTTGCTGGCACCGTGAAGTCCGAGATGGCGGAGCGGATGGGCGGGCATGAACGCATTCTAGGGAATGCGGGCTTGATGTGAAGCGTCGTTTCGCCTGCGCGACGGCAAGGCAGGGGAGAGCATGAAGCGGCTCAGGACGGCGGAACGTATGCACCCGCCACGTCGAGCCCGTCGGTGACCGCCAGCAGTAGACATGGTTGACAGCGGGCAAGAAAAAGGGCCGGAACCTTGTCGGTCCGACCCTTCAGCAAAGGCGCGTGAGCGGCACGGTACAGTCGGACATCAGCGGTCCCACGCCGGCTTGGCTTCCTGGATCGCCTCGTCGTGATACCAGCTGCCGCTGTAGATCGTCGGCTGGATCGAGGGCGCGATCGGCCGCGCCGGCGATGCCGCGGATTGGCGAGGCGCAAGACCTGCCCGCCCTCCACGCGGAAATTGATAGATCCTTGCGGACCCCTCGTGCACGTTAGTGTCCATTCCTCAGTCTCCTTCCATCGGGCCACACGTCATGCTGCGCCCGACTCGTTCTCTTGTGTTTACCGGTCTCGATATCGGCTCTGCCCGGAGGGAATGCAACGTGACCAAAATCAAATCACATGTTGCGCGTTTTGCGGGCATTTCTGTCTTTGCTTCCTCCGCAGCAACGTGCAGCTGACCAACACTTGGGCTGGACCAAAGGTTGCGGAAAGAGGCTCAGGTCTTTTCAAAAATGTCCCGGACTTGCTGAGAGCTTGTTCGGACGTTTTTGCGCATCGCCGCAAATGCCACGGAATCAAGCGGGTTTTGACCAGCTTCTGATTTCCGCCATGCGTTCCGTGCAATCCCGGTCGCGCTGCTTTGCCGCACCCCTGACGTGCAAAAACCAGCGCCAGCTCCGCCCTGATTGGCCTTCGTCCATGCGACGGGACGTCGGGGGACTTGGCACGTTCCATGCTTAAGAGTGCGCTGGCCGATCGTGGCCGGGTAAGCGGGGAGCCTTCGATTGCTGGGCTCCCACCTTTCGATAAGACAGAGAGGCTCAATGACGAAGTACAAGCTCGAGTACATCTGGCTCGACGGCTACAAGCCGGTGCCGAATTTGCGCGGCAAGACACAGATCAAGGAATTTTCCTCGTTTCCGACCCTGGAACAGCTGCCCCTTTGGGGCTTCGACGGCTCGTCGACGATGCAGGCCGAAGGCCATAGCTCCGACTGCGTGTTGAAGCCGGTCGCCGTGTATCCCGATGCCGCCCGCACCAATGGTGTGCTGGTGATGTGCGAAGTGATGATGCCGGACGGCAAGACCCCGCATCCGTCGAACGCCCGCGCCACCATCCTGGACGATCCGGACGCGTGGTTCGGTTTCGAGCAGGAGTACTTCTTCTACAAGGACGGCCGTCCGCTCGGCTTCCCGGAATACGGCTATCCGGCTCCGCAGGGTCCGTATTACACCGGCGTCGGCTTCAAGAACGTCGGCGACGTCGCCCGCAAGATCGTCGAAGAGCATCTCGACCTCTGCCTCGCGGCCGGCATCAACCACGAAGGCATCAACGCCGAGGTGGCGAAGGGCCAGTGGGAATTCCAGGTGTTCGGCAAGGGCTCGCGCACGGCTGCTGACCAGATGTGGATGGCCCGCTACCTCATGCTGCGTCTGACCGAGAAGTACGGCATCGACATCGAGTTCCACTGCAAGCCGCTCGGCGACACCGATTGGAACGGTTCGGGCATGCACTGCAACTTCTCGACCAAGTATATGCGCGAGGTCGGCGGCAAGGAGTACTTCGAGAAGCTGATGGACGCCTTCAAGGAGGCGCGCGCCGACCACATCGCCGTGTATGGTCCGGACAACCACATGCGCCTGACCGGCAAGCACGAGACCGCTTCGATCGACACCTTCAGCTGGGGTGTGGCCGACCGTGGCGCCTCGATCCGCGTGCCGCACTCGTTCGTGAACAACGCCTATAAGGGCTATCTGGAAGACCGCCGTCCGAACTCGCAGGGCGACCCCTACCAGATCGCGTCTCAGGTCCTGAAGACGATCGCGATGGTTCCGACCGGCGCGAAAGCCGCAGCCTAAGACGCCGAACACATTACCCCGGGGCCGGGGCTGACATGATGGTCCGCCGGAGCAGCCGCTTCGGCGGATCATTCGTTTGGCGGGCTGGCGTGATCGCGGAGGCGCCGCCTTGATCAATCGCAAGTCCGTCTTCGATCGCAGCGGTATGTTTTTCTGGAAGCGGTTTATGGAAGCGGGGCGTCGAATGAATTATCGCAAGTGGGTTTCAGGCGTTCTGATCGCCTGTTCGGCCATCTCCCTGGCGGCGGCACAGTCGCAGTCCAATGCAGAACAATATCTGCCGCGGCTCGGCGACATCATGAATCTGATCCAAGTCAGGCATGCGAAACTGTGGTTCGCGGGACAGGCCAAGAACTGGGATCTCGCGTCCTATGAGCTCGCGCAACTGAGGCAGAGCCTGACCGACGCCGCGGTGTTCTATTCGGGACTGCCGGTGGACAACGTCACCACGCTGGGCCAGCCGATTCAGTCGATCTCGGACGCCATCGCCGCCAAGGATGGCAAGCGCTTCGCTTCCGCCGTGACCGAGCTGACGTCGGGATGCAACGCCTGCCACGCGACCATGGATCGCGGCTACGTCGCGATCCGCATTCCGACCGACAAGCCGTTCGGCAACCAGGATTTTCGGCCTCAGGGCCGCTGACCGCGGCGGGGCGGACAGAGCAGCGGAGGGCGCCTAAATTGCGCCTTCCACCGGCGGCGCGCATCGACTAAGAGCGGCGGCACCCTGTCCATGCCCTGAGACCTCATGATCCGCCTCGATAACGTCAGCAAGCAAGTCGGCCACCAGATTCTCTTCATCGAAGCCTCCGCCGCCCTCCAGCGTGGCGAGAAGATCGGCTTGGTCGGTCCGAACGGGGCCGGCAAGACGACGCTGTTCCGGATGATCTCGGGCCGCGAGCAGCCCGACGAGGGGCAGGTCTCGATCGATCGCGGCGTCTCGATCGGCTATTTCAACCAGGATGTCGGCGAGATGTCCGGCCGCAGCGCGGTGGCGGAGGTGATGGACGGCGCTGGGCCGGTGTCGTCGGTCGCCGCCGAGCTCAAGGAGCTCGAGGCCGCGATGGCCGATCCGGACCGCGCCGACGAGATGGACGACATCATCGCGCGCTATGGCGAGGTGCTGGCGCGGTTCGAGGAGCTGGACGGCTATGCGCTCGACAGCCGGGCCCGCGAGGCACTGGCCGGCCTCGGCTTCTCCGAGGAGATGATGGACAAGGATGTCGGCCTGTTGTCCGGCGGCTGGAAGATGCGCGTCGCTCTGGCGCGCATCCTCCTGATGCGTCCCGACGTGATGCTGCTCGACGAGCCGTCCAACCACCTCGATCTCGAGAGCCTGATCTGGCTGGAGCATTTCCTGAAAGGTTACGAGGGCGCGCTGCTGATGACCTCGCACGACCGCGAATTCATCAACCGCATCATCAACAAGGTGATCGAGATCGACGCCGGCCAGCTCACGACCTATTCCGGCGACTACGATTTCTACGAGCAGCAGCGGGCGCTGAACGAGAAGCAGCAGCAGGCGCAATATGAGCGCCAGCAGGCGATGCTCGCCAAGGAGATCAAGTTCATCGAGCGTTTCAAGGCGCGGGCCTCGCATGCGGCGCAGGTGCAGAGCCGGGTCAAGAAGCTCGACAAGATCGAGCGGGTCGAGCCGCCGAAGCGGCGCCAGACCGTCGCGTTCGACTTCCTGCCGGCGCCGCGCTCGGGCGAGGACGTGGTGGCGCTGAAGAAGGTGTCGAAGAGCTATGGCAGCCGCCGCATCTACGACGGGCTGGACTTCATGATCCGGCGCCGCGAGCGCTGGTGCGTGATGGGCGTCAATGGCGCCGGCAAGTCGACCCTGTTGAAGCTCGTCGCCGGTAGCGCGGAGCCCGATGACGGCTCGGTGACGATCGGCGGCAGCGTCAAGATGGGCTACTTCGCGCAGCATGCGATGGACCTGCTCGACGGCGACGAGACGGTGTTCGAGTCGCTCGAGCATTCGTTTCCGCAAGCCGGTCAAGGCTCGTTGCGGGCACTGGCGGGCTGCTTCGGCTTCTCCGGCGACGACGTCGAGAAAAGATGTCGGGTGCTGTCGGGGGGCGAGAAGGCACGGCTCGTGATGGCCAAGATGCTCTACGATCCGCCGAACTTCCTGGTGCTGGACGAGCCGACCAACCATCTGGACATGGCGACCAAGGAAATGCTGATCGCGGCCCTGTCGAACTTCGAGGGGACCATGCTGTTCGTCTCGCACGATCGTCATTTCCTCGCCGCGCTCTCCAACCGCGTGCTGGAGCTGACGCCCGACGGCCTGCACCAGTATGGCGGCGGCTACACCGAGTATGTCGCGCGCAGCGGCCACGAAGCGCCGGGCCTGCGCGGCTGATCGAGGGCAAGACCGCGGCGATCACGCGTTCAGCTCTCCACCATCTCGCCGACGCGGGCGGCGAGCGCCTCGACGTCGAACGGCTTGGTCAGCACCTGCATCCCCGGCGCGAGCTGGCCGCTGCTCAGGATCGCGTTCTCGGCGTAGCCGGTGATGAACAGCACCTTGAGATCCGGCCGCGTCGCGCGCGCCGCATCGGCCAGCTGGCGGCCGTTCATGCCGCCGGGCAGACCGACATCGGTGATCAGCAGATCGATGCGCGCGTCTGATTGCAGAGCCGCAAGGCCGGTCGGTCCGTCCTTGGCTTCGACCACCGCGTAGCCGCACTCGTCGAGCACCTCCATCACCACCATGCGCACCGTCGGCTCGTCGTCGACAACGAGGATGGTCTGGCCGGTGCGGGAAGACGGCGCCGCGCCGCCGCGCGCGGGATCGGCGGCCTCAACGGCGCCGGCATAATGCCGCGGGAAATAGAGACACATCGTGGTGCCCTGACCGAGCTCGGAATAGATCCGCACCTGTCCGCCGGACTGCCGGACGAAGCCGTAGACCATCGATAGGCCGAGGCCGGTGCCCTGGCCGATTGGCTTGGTGGTGAAGAACGGATCGAAGGCGTGCTCGATCACGTCGGGCGTCATGCCGGTGCCGGTATCGGTCACGCACAGCGAGATATATTGGCCGGGCGGCAGGTCGCGCTCACGCGCGGCGCGGTCGTCCAGCCATTTGTTGGCGGTCTCGATCGTGATCCGGCCGCCCTCGGGCATCGCGTCGCGGGCATTGATGCAGAGGTTGAGCAGTGCGCTTTCGAGCTGCGACGAATCGATCAGTGCCGGCCAGAGCCCTCCGGCCGTCACGACCTCGAGCGCGATCTGCGGGCCGACGGTGCGGCGAACCAGCTCCTCCATGCCCATGACGAGCCGGTTGACATCGGTCGGCTTGGGATCGAGCGTCTGCCGGCGCGAGAAGGCGAGCAGGCGATGGGTCAGCGCGGCGGCGCGCTTCGAGGCGCCCTGGGCGGCCGCGACGTAACGGTCCACATCGGCAAAGCGGCCCTGGCGCAGGCGGGTCTGCAGCATCTCGAGCGAGCCCAGGATGCCGGTCAGCAGATTGTTGAAATCATGGGCGATGCCGCCGGTGAGCTGTCCGACGGCCTCCATCTTCTGCGACTGCCGCAACGCCTCCTCGGCCTCGTGCAGCCGGGTCTGTTCGCGCAGCCGGTCGGTGACGTCATAGGCGAACTGATAGGCGCCGATCTGTCGGCCCGCGGCGTCGCGCAGCACCGAGAAGCGCATTTCGTAGAAGCGGCGGTCGCGGCCGGGATCGCCGAATTCCTCGACCGCGACGAACTCCTCGCCAGCCAGCGCGCGGGACCATACCGCGCGAACCGCCGCCCGATGCTCCGGTAGATCCTTGAACAGCTCCAGCATGTCGTCGCCGATCTTGGGCTGGAGGCCGAAGACACGTCCAAACTCCTGCACGGCTGCGCCGTTGATCGCGATCAGGCGGTATTGCGTATCGACCACCTGCACGAAGGCGTTGGTGCCTTCGACGATGTCGGCGAGCAGCTTGCGCTCGGCGAGCGCGGCGACCACGCGGGCCTCCAGCGTGTCGTTGATCTCCTGTAGTGCGGCCTCGGCGCGCTTGCGCGCGGTGATGTCCTGGAACAGCACCGCGACCTGTCGACGTTCGGCCGGCTCCACCCGGAACGCCGCGAGCTCGAGATAACGTCCGGTGGCGACCAGCTCGCGCTCGAACCGGATCGGCTCGCCGGTGCGCAGCACGCCGCCATAGAGCTCGACCCAGCCGTCGGCCTCGCCCGGCACCATCTCCCGCACCTTCTGTCCGACCACGTTCGGAATGCCCGCATGCAGCGCGTAGGCCGGGTTGGCCTCGACATGGACGTAGTCGCTCAGCGGGCCGTGCGGGCCGTCGAAGAACTCGATGATGCAGAAGCCTTCATCGATCGAGTTGAACAGCGTCCGGTACCGCTCCTCGCTCTCCGCCAGGGCGGTCTCGGCGCGCGCGCGCTTGCCGGCATCGGCGGCGAACAGGGCCTGAAGACGGGCATTTTCGCTTTCGAGCTCCCGCAGCCGCTGCCGGAGCGCATCGATCTCTGAGGGACTCACGCCGCCTCGCGCAGATGAGGAGGCGGGGCAGGCAAAGCGGAGAACATTGAAGGGCCTATGCAGCTCGATGTGGAGATCGCTTGACGTCATAACATGTCAACGATCGTCCGTCAGGCCGCTGCCGATGGAACCCGCCGATCATCGAGCGGCCCCGCCCACCCATGGCGGGGCCCAGATGTCGTCCAGCCCGGCGTCCGGTCAGCCGCCGGCCTCGCATTTCTTCATGAAGCTGGTCTTGGCGGCGCCGGCGAGCTTCTTGCCGTCGGAGCCGACCGCCTTGGTTTCACACGTCTCGGCCATGCACTTCTTCATGAAAGAGGTCTTGGCGGCACCGGCCAGTGCCTTGCCGTCCTTGCCGACGGCCTTGGTCTCGCAGCTATCCTCGGCGAAGGCGGAGCCGGCGGCGAAGGTCGCGAGCGCGGCAATCAGGAACAACTTCTTCATGAGTGTGTCTCCTTGGGACAAACAATGCGGCGGATGGGAGCCGCAAATCTTGGCGTGATCAAGTTTCCTGTTCGGCCTATCACCCGAAATCCGGCCGGGTCGGCCGGCGAACTCATCAGCATGCTACCGATGACGCGGACGCGACGCGCTTTGCAGCGAGTGGTCATCCCATGCCGCGCTGCAGAAACGCCAACGTCTGGCGATCCCGCACCCCGTCGCAATAGCGATCGAGCGCCTGCGCGAAGATCCCATTCGGGCTGATCGAATCGAACAGCGTCATGCATGAGCGGAATTTGGCATCGTCCGGCACACCCAGAATGTCGCGCAGCGACTTGCCTTGCACCGCGAGCACCAGTCGGGTGCATTCGACGAGTCGCGGGCCGAGCAGGGGATGCGCCAGATAGGCCTCGGCCTCGGCGCGGGAGCGGATCGCGTAGCGCTGCGCCATGGCGGAGCTGCCGAGCCCCTCGACCTGGGGAAAGATGAACCACATCCAGTGGCTTTGCTTGGCGCCGGCCGCAAGTTCGGCGGTCACCCGTGAATAAATCGAACTTTGTGCGTCGGCAAATCGGCCGAGATCATCCCATTCGGCGTTCATCCATTCCTCCAACCGGCTGATTCATCGATGTAATCGGCTTTCTGGGACGGTCGCGGCGCGGCCCTGCGAGGCTTGGATCCCGGTCCATTCCCCATCACTCCGGGCTGGCGTTTGTCTAGATTATGCCGCACTCTTGCCATCCTATGTCATGACGGGTCGAATCGTACCCCTTGGGGTCGGGCACCTTTCCCGGGTGGTCCGAAAAGGGGGGTATATCGGGGACGTGATGGCTTCCAGTGAAGCAAGCGTAGACGTTCTGTTGTCGCAAGGCCGCTTCGGGCGCTCCGAAGCGATCGCACTCGTGCTTGCAGCACTTGCGGTCGCAGCGGGCGCGGCCGCATGGGTCGGAGCCAACAGCGATGAGACGCCCCTTGCGAGCGCGGCGATTCCGGCCGCCGCCGCGCCGTCCATGACCTTCGAAACACGTTTCGCGCCGGCCTCCGCCTCGGCCACGGCGTATTCGGAAAAAGACGCGGTTCGCGCGCTCGACCGTTTCGCCCTTCGCGGCGCGATCGACCGCCAACTGCTCGATGCCCGGGCCGCGCTGGTGAAGGGCATGGAAGCGCGCGATTCGGGCGCACGCGACCCCAGCAACAGCGATTGGCGGCCGATGTTGACGGAGGGCAACACCGTCACGATGCCCGCACCGGGCGTGCCGCTGCCGCGACCGCGGCCGTCCGTCGCCAACCTGCCGACCAGTCTGGTTTCGGCCAGTGCGCCTGAAGCCGTCGGACGCGTCGACGATCGCTCCATCCTGCAGAAGCTGTCCGACCTGTTGCCGAGCCCGACCAAGTTCGCCTCGCTCGGCCCGGATAGCGGCATCGTGCGCTCCGGGATCGATCTCGGCGCGCTCGGCTACGACAAGACCGCCGTCTACGACATCAAGGCCAAGATGGTGTATCTGCCGTCGGGCATCGGGCTCGAGGCCCATTCCGGCATGGGCAGCCTGCGCGACGACCCCGAGCACGTCAATCAGCGCATGGTCGGCGCGACCCCGCCCGCCACCTATGACCTGAAGCCGCGCGAAAAGCCGTTTCACGGTGTGCGCGCCCTGCGCATGAACGTGGTGGAGGGATCGACCCTCGGCCGGAGCGGATTGCTGACCCACCCCTATATGCTGGGGCCGGAGGGTGATTCGAACGGCTGCGTCTCGATCAAGAATTACGATCGCTTCCTGAAGGCGTATGATGACGGCGAGTTCAACCGACTCGTTGTCGTCGTCGGGCTCGAGGCTGGCACCCCGACGCGGACCGCGCAAAAGACCGAGTGACGTTTTGTTGCTGGGCCTCGGCGCGACCTCGGCGGTGACGCCCGTCGCATCTTCCGGAAGGTCCCCATGATTGATCCCGCAAACTCGGAAACGCGTCTGCGTACCACCTTCAACATCAAGGTGAACGGCAAGCCGGTCGTGATTTCGACGGTCGGGCAGGCCCATCAGTTCCTCACCAGCCTCAACGCCGTCGAGTGGATGGAGTTCAAGTCGCTGCACGACCAGGCCATGGCCGCGCTGCAGGCCGCGGCCGACAACGCGATCATGACGGTCCAGGCCACCACGGCGGTGCGCACGCTGTTCGTGAGCGCGAAGCTATTGTGAGAAACCTGGTCCGAGACGGCTGCCGTGTCGGGCCATGCCGCGCGTGTTGCTCGCGTCACTGTCCGCCCCTTCACACTTGGTGTCATCGCCCGGCTTGCCGCCTCCGTTAAAGCTGCGGCGCGCCCTGGCGCTCGTTGCCGCGTCGAAGCCGACAGGCGAAGACGGGACCGGGCGATCCAGCACGCCGAGGCCGTCGTGATTGCGCGAGCGGCCGCGGCGCACCGGATGCCCCGCCGGAGCCTGTCCTCGGGCTCGCCGAAGGCGAGACGCGGGGGCGGGGCATGACAGCGGTGGGAGGAGCACCATCTCGCCTCATCGTCATGCAGGGGCGCGTGCAGCGCGAGCCCGGCATCCATAACCACGAGCGGCCGTGTGAGGCATGTTGGCCGCTCCATCTCGCTCAATCATTCCTGCCTGTGAGTATGGATTCCAGGCTCGCGCTGCGCGCGCCCAGGAATGACGGTGAGTCTGTGGAAGCGCTGCTCCGCTCATGACCTCACCTTTTCGCAGACTTCGAGATGTTCACGCATGCGCTCGCGCTCTCGCGACGCTCCGCGCCCGAGGGATCCGTCCGTCTTGCCCTCTCCATAAAAAGAGGGCGCGGGGAATGCCGGGATGCTGGCCGCAACCCATGGCCCGCCTGCAGAAAAAAAGCAGGCGGCAGTCACCACAGGTTCAGCCGGGCAACCGGCATTCCCCGCGCGATGATCTTAACGGCTGCTTCGCGCGCTCCCCGGTGCGCCGGGCGTTCTGGTCACCGTGCACGATGACGCGCTTTGGGCGCGCCACCGCGGGGGCATCAGCGTCGGGATGCCAGGACCACGCGACTTGACCGTACGCGACACCAGCGTTCGTCGGCGCAAAGATGCGCTGCGCTGCCATCGCGTTCACCGCTCCTCCCGCTCCACGTCCGTGACGACCGCGAACCGCCCCTCCTGCGAGCGGGAGATGGCGCGACAAAAGCACTGAATTCGATTTAGGAAAAGCAGAATATTTTCGACGAAGGGACTGGACAGGCCAAATCAGCTTGATGGGCCTGCGGAAAATCGTTTCCGCGCGCACCGCCGTTGTTGCCGATTCAAGCCCCGGAGGTGACGCCACCAGATGGACATGCGCCTTGATTTGCCCGGCGGGCAGGCGTTCGCGTCGTTCCGATGATCGTTGTTCGGCCGAGAGCCGCGGCGTGAACATGTTTGTTAGTTGCCCGGCGCACGCTGATCGCGCGAGGAAGCGAAGGCAGGCTGAAGCACGCTCGATGCGCGCCACGCGAAGCGACCGGGGATGGTCTTCGCGTGCATGCCGCGATGCACGCGTGGGGCCGTCCAACGCCATTGCGCGGGAGTGGCTCGGCAGGGCCAAGGCCCAGATCGAGCTGCCGCTGGAGGGGTTCTACGACGGCGGCGACTGAAGCCCGCAGATGTTGCGGCGCGGCGGCCGGATCAGTTGGCCATCTCGGCGGCGTCGAGCGCGATCTCCTCGCGCTCGGCCTTCTCGGCCGCCGGAGCGTTGGCGGTCTCGGCCGTTTCGAAATCGTCCTCGGCGATCTCCTGGACCGCAGCCTCCTGGACTTCTGCCGTCTCGACCTCGGCCGTCTCGATCTGCTCGGCGGCGAGTGCGGCGGCCACGACGGCCTCCGGCTCGGCGTCGTCATTGGCCGGCGTCGCGAACAGGTTGGGGGCGGGGATGGTGGTGGGCACCACCGGCCGCTGCTTGGCCTTGTACCAGGACGAAAATTTCTGCGACAGGCCGGCTTCGAACTCGGCGAGCGGCAGGCTGTTGCCGTCCTCGTCGGTGATGACGACCTGCCAGCCTTCAGCCTCCATCACCTGTGCGTTGGCGAGAACGATGAGGGCGCTTTCGCGCTGCTTGCGGATCGTCTGCTGCTCCCGCTCAGCCACCATCGTGTACGCCATGAACCTGACTCCCACACCTGAACTCGGGACACGTGATGGTCCGAAGCACCATCAGGACGCCGCCACTACGCCGTGAGAGTGTGAGCGCGGCTGGGCCGGATTGCGTTCGCCTAATGACAATTTGGCGGCGTCTCACAGGTTCCGGCCGGCCAAGGGGAGTCGAAGATGCAACAGGCCGCAAAATTGTGGTGCAGGACCGAGAGCGCTTGTTGAAGGCGCGCCGCGACGTGTCATCATTTGATTCTGCGGCGGCAACTGCTTCGCGACATCAGCGAAGGCAGCGGGTGAACCGGACAAACAGCGGGCGAATTGGGGACGGCGATGCGAACTCATCTGTTCAGGATGCGGAATTGGAATGTGGCAATGGCGGGGCTTGCGCTGGCGATGGTCGCCAGCCCGCGCGCGGGCCATGCCTTCACGGAGGACGACCAGCGGCGGCTGTGCACGGGCGACGTCTTCCGGCTGTGCTCGTCGGAGATTCCCGATCGCGACCGCATCATTGCCTGCATGATGAAGCAGCGCGCCAGCCTCAGCGATGGTTGCCGCAGCGTGTTCGGCCGGCCATCGGAACGCTCCGCTTCGGCCACCGTGACGCGCTGAGCGTGCCACGCCTCGTTTCCGCCAGCCACGCGCCGCCGGTCCTTCGATCTGCGGCGTGACCAGAACTACCTCGATGACATGACGGCGTGTTAGCTTGGCGCGGATCGTACGGCCAGGAGTTGACCCGCCATGAGCTTCCGCATCCTCGTCCTCTACGGCTCCTATCGCTCCGACCGGATGGGCATCCGGCTCGCGCAATTCGTCGTGGACGGGTTGCGCGCCAGGGATCAGGTCGTCGAGCTGATCGACGCCAAGGCGGTCGGCCTGCCGATGCTCGACCGCATGTACAAGGAATATCCGCCCGGCCAGGCGCCAGCAGCCATGGCCGAGCTTGCGGCCAAGATCCGTGCCGCCGACGGCTTCGTGTTCGTCACTGGCGAATACAACTGGGGCATGCAGCCGGGACTGAAGAACCTCACCGACCACTTTCTCGAGGAATGGTTCTGGCGTCCGGCGGCGATCGCGAGCTATTCCGCCGGCCGCCTCTCCGGGGCACGGGCCGCTACGGCGTGGCACGGCACGTTGTCGGAGATGGGCATGGTGGTGGTGTCGAGCACGCTTGCCGTCGGCCCGATCGGTCAGGCGCTGTCCGCCGACGGCAAGCCGACCGGCGATTCCGGCCAATCGCTCGAGCACGCGTTTCCGCGCTTTGCCGACGATCTCTTGTGGTGGGTCGAGGCGGGCAGGGAGCAGCGGGCGCGCAGGGCGCCACCTTACTGAGTGCGGGCATCAGCCCAGGCCGGAGCGCAAGCGCTCCAGCTCTTGCGCCAAGTCCGCTCCAAGTCCGCTAACGTTGTTCCGCGCTGCCGGTCCCGTTGGTGACCGCGCGCTGACGCGCCGGGGCGCTTGCGCTCTGCCCCTGACAGGGCCGCTCCATCCAGCTCCCGTCCGGGGCCTGCTGGTAGGCGCGGCACGGCAGGGACGACGTGGCCTGATCATCCGGCTTGGATGCCTGGGAGCTTTTCGCCAGTGCGGGGGCGGCCGTCGCGACGAGGGCTGCCAGCGAACCGACGTAGATCATTTGGCTGATCCGCATCTTGGGGGTTCTCCTGCTCGAAGCACCCCCGATTCAAAGTCGAATTGTGGAAACTTTGAGGCAAATCCCGCCTGTCGTCGCAGGACGCTTAAGGATCGCTTGCGACGTGGCCTGCGCGTTAAGGCAAATGCGCGGTCCGGCGAGCGTGGCTTTCTCAAGGCTGGCGTTGCGCCCATGCTGACGGTAAGAGCGGCATGACGCGCGAAAGCGCCCTCGTGATCCGCGATGCGGGTGCTCCGCCCGGAGCGTCCTGTGCGGTCAACGGACGCCGGCATGGCCGCCGGCGCTCCCGACATCAGCCGCGCGACCGACGGATCGTGGCGGTTCCGCTTCAGGGCGGGGAGGGAGACCGCGCAGGCTGAGAACTGTGCGAGCATGACGAGACCCCGGTTGCCCTCCCTGATCGCGCTGCGTGCCTTCGAGGCCGTCGGCCGCAAGGGCAGCGTGCGCGCCGCCGGCGACGAGCTCGCGGTCAGCCACACCGTGGTCTCGCGCCATCTGCAGAATCTGCAGCGCAGCCTGGGCGTGGCGCTGGTGCGCGCCGAGGGACGGGGCCTCGCGCTGACCGATGCCGGACGTCAGTTCCATGCCGAGGTCAGCCAGGCCTTCGACATCATCGCCCGCGCGACGATGTCGGTGCGGCCCGTGGCGCGTCCGACCCTGAACATCTGGTGCATTCCGGGCCTCGCCAATCGCCGCCTGCTGGCGCGGCTGCCCGAGCTGAGCGGCCCGCCACGCAACTGGGACATCAACCTGCAGCCGACGCTGGCGCACCCCGACCTGCAGCGCGGCGAAGCGGATGCGGAGATCGTCTATGCCGAAGCGATCGACCGGAGCGGCGGCGTGGTCGCCGAGGAGCTGGTGTGCCCACGCGTATTCCCGGTCGCAAGCCCGGCCTATCTGGCAAGGTTTCCGGCGATCGCGACACTCCCGGGCCTCGCCAGGGCCTCGCTGATCCACGAGGAGTCCACCGCGCAATGGGAGCAATGGTTCGAGCTTGCGGGGTATCGCGAGCCGGTCACGTTGCGCGGGCAGCGGCTGTGGCACGCGCATCTCGCCATTGAAGCCGCCCGCTTCGGCCAGGGCGTCGCGCTCGCCAACGAGGTGCTGGTCGCCGATGATCTGCGCAGCGGTGCGCTGGTCGAGGTGATCCCATCGGCACTCCACATGGGAGCCTATCAGCTCGTCGCGCTCCGGGAGCGCTGGGACGAGCCCGCGATCGTGGCGCTGCGGGCGTGGCTGAAGAATGTGCTCGCCGCGTAGCTGCGCGCTCATCCTGCTGGGTCTGGTGCATTGCAGGCACCTGTCGTCAGGAACAAGCTGATTGATCGCGACGGCTCGCGGCTTAGCCTTCTGCTCGATTTTCCGACGAGGAGTTGAGCCATGGTTGCGAATTTGGCTGCGAACGAAGAACTGCTGGCGCGACGTCATGAGGCCGTCGTCCGGGGCGTGAGCTATGCGACGCCGCTGTTTGCCGACCGCGCCCTCAACAGCGAGGTGTGGGACGTCGAGGGCAAGCGCTACGTCGACTTCGCCGGCGGCATCGCGGTGCTCAACACCGGCCACTGCCATCCGCATGTCGTTGCCGCGATCCGGGCACAGCTCGACCGCTTCACCCACACCTGCTTCCAGGTGCTGCAATACGAGCCCTATGTGCGGCTGAGCGAGCGGCTCAACGCGCTGGCGCCGATTTCGGGGCCGGCCAAGTCGATCCTGCTGACGACCGGCGCGGAGGCGACCGAGAACGCCATCAAGATCGCACGCGCCGCCACCGGCCGCAGCGGCATCATCGCCTTCACCGGCGCCTTCCACGGCCGTACCGCGCTCGCCAATGCGATGACCGGCAAGGTGATGCCGTACAAGAAGCATTTCGGGCCGCCGCTGCCCGGCGTCTGGCACGCGCCGTTTCCGATCGCCGGCAGCAACGTGACGGTCGAGGACACGCTGTCCTACATCAACTTCATCTTCAAGGCCGACATCGACGCCTCGCAGGTCGCGGCCATCATCATCGAGCCCGTGCAGGGCGAGGGCGGTTTCCACCAGGCGCCGCCGGAGCTGATGCGGGGCCTGCGCCGGATCTGCGACAGCCATGGCATCGTGCTGATCGCCGACGAGGTGCAGACCGGCTTCGGCCGCACCGGCAAGATGTTCGCGATGGAGCACTACGACGTGCAGCCGGACCTGATCTGCGTCGCCAAGAGTCTCGCCGGCGGCATGCCGCTGTCCGGCGTGATCGGCCGCGCTGCGATCATGGACGCCGCCGAGCCGGGCGGTCTCGGCGGCACCTATGGCGGCAATCCGCTGGCCTGCGCCGCGGCGCTTGCCGTGCTCGATGTGTTCGAGCAGGAGAAGCTGCTCGACCGCGCCAATGCGATCGGCGAGCGGCTGCGTGCGGCGATCGCGCGCTTCTCGCGCGCCAACACGCTGGTTCCGGTTTCCGGTCCGCGCGGTCCTGGCGCAATGGTTGCATTCGATATCCTGAAGCAGCGCGGCAGCGACGAGCCGGATGCGGAAATGACCAAGCGCGTGACGCGCGTGGCGCACGAGAACGGCCTGATCCTGTTGTCGTGCGGCGTCACCGCGAGCACCATTCGCATCCTGGTGCCGCTGACGGCATCGGACGAGATCGTGGACGAAGGGCTCGCGATCCTGGAGAAGTGCCTGGCCGCCTGACGTGCGGCCGAGGTGAACGGGAAGGCTGGAGGTTTGCAACGTGACTGAAGCTGCGGCGGCTGTGCCGAATGACGTGATGGAGCGGCTCGCCGCCGCCGTCGATGCCAACTTCGCCAAGCAGGTCGCCTTCCTGCAGCAGCTCGTGCAGTTCCGCAGCCTGCGCGGCGAGGAAGCGCCGGTGCAGGACTGGCTGGCGCGCGAGCTCGCGAGCCGCGGCTATCAGGTCGACCGCTTCAGCCTGGGCGATGTCGACCTGATGCGCCATCCCAAGGCGGCGCCGATGGACGGCATCGCGCTCGACGGCTCGCGGCAGGTGGTGGCGACGCTCGACGGAGCGGGCAAGGGCCGCAGCCTGATCCTGCAGGGCCACGTCGACGTCGTGCCGGAAGGGCCGACCGATCTCTGGAACGACCCGCCCTATGAGGCGATCGTGCGCGACGGCTGGATGATCGGGCGCGGCGCCCAGGACATGAAGGCCGGCGTCTCCGCGATGATCTTCGCGCTCGATGCGATCAAGGCGGCCGGCTTCGTGCCGGACGGACGCATTCACCTGGAGACGGTGACCGAGGAGGAGAGCACCGGCAACGGCGCGCTCTCGACTCTTTTGCGCGGCTACACGGCTGATGCTTGCCTAATCCCGGAGCCGACCGGCCACACGCTGACCCGCGCCCAGGTCGGCGCGATCTGGTTTCGCTTGCGCGTGCGCGGCACGCCGGTGCACGTCGCCTACGCCGAGACCGGCACCAATGCGATCCTGTCGGCGATGCACCTGATCCGCGCGTTCCAGGAGCACACCCGGGAGATCAACGCGCGCGCCAAGTCGAACGCGTGGTTCGCCGCGGTCAAGGATCCGATCAAGTTCAACGTCGGCATCATCAAGGGCGGCGACTGGGCCAGCTCGACGCCGGCGTGGTGCGACCTCGATTGCCGGCTCGGCGTGCTGCCCGGCGAGACGCCGGCGCAGGCCATGGCCGGCATCGAGCAATGTCTCGCCATAGCGCAGGCCGCAGACAGCTTCCTGTCGGAGAATCCGGTCGAGCTGGTGTGGAGCGGCTTCCAGGCCGATCCCGCCGTGTGCGAGCCCGGCAGCGCCGCGGAGGCCGCGCTCGCCGACGTGCATGCGCGCGTGTTCGAGCAGCCGCTGGACGTGCGGCTGTCCACGGCGGTCAACGACACCCGCTACTATCAGGTCGACTACGGCATCCCGGCGCTGTGCTACGGGCCCTACGGCATCGGTCCGCACGCGTTCGACGAGCGCGTCGATCTCGACAGCGTGCGCAAGACCACGCTGTCGATCGCGATGTTCGTCGCGCAATGGTGCGGACTGCGGCCGGCATGATCACGGTCGCGCTTCTCAGCCGTCCCGGGCTGATGGATCCGATGCGGGCGCTGCTCGCGCGCGAGCTGCCGGGCGTGACCGTCGCGTCATGGCCGGAAGCCGCGGCGCGCGACGCCGAGCTTGCCGTGTGCTGGAAGCCGGAGCCCGGTGCGCTGGCGGCGATGCCGAAGCTGAAGCTGATCCATTCGATCGCGGCCGGCGTCGACAATATCTTGTCCGATTCCACCGTGCCGGATGTGCCGCTGTGCCGGATCGTCGATCCCGACATCTCGGCGGCCATGACCGAGTTCGTGCTGTGGGGGACGATGTATTTCCACCGCGATTTCGATCGCGCCGTCGGCAACGCGCGGAACGGCGTGTGGCGGCGCTACGAGCAGCGTGCCGCCAGGGACCGTCGGGTCGGCATTCTCGGGCTCGGCGAGCTCGGCTCCGCGGCCGCGATCCGTCTGGTCGAGCTGGGCTTCGCGGTGAGCGCGTGGTCGCGCTCGCCCAAGGCGCTCGCCGGCGTGCGGACCCATTGCGGCGCCGCTGCGCTCGACGACTTCCTGGGCGAGACGGAGATCCTGGTCTCGCTGCTGCCGCTGACGGCCTCGACCGTGGGGCTGCTCGATGCCGAGCGTCTGGGCCGGCTGCCCAAGGGCGCCGCGCTGATCCTGTGCAGCCGCGGCGAGCACCTGGTGACGGAGGATCTGGTCGCGCTGCTGCGCAGCGGCCATCTGCGCGGCGCCGTGCTCGATGTCTTCGCGCATGAGCCGTTGCCCGCGGACCATGCGCTGTGGCGCGAGCCGGGCGTGCTGGTGACGCCGCACATGGCGGCGATCGCATCCTGGGAGGTGATCGCGCAGCAGGTCGCGGAGAATGCCCGGCGGCTGCTGCGCGGCGAGCCGTTGCTGAACGTCGTCGATCGCGCCCGCGGCTACTGATTAGTCAGCTACTCGAGTGTCTGCACCGGGGGCGCCACCGGACCGCGCGGTGCCGGCGGAGCGACAGCGATGGTCCGTGCAGGCGGTGGTGCGCTGCGCGGCGCGGCCTGCGGTTGCTGCTGAGACTCGGTCATCGCAGCCTGGCTGTCCCTGACCGGACGCCGGACCTGCTGTGACCGCGCCGCGCGCGAGCGGCGGAAGCCCCAGGAGCGCGCGATCGAGGGACCTGCCGTGTAGCCGACGACGGCGCCGGCAACCGCTCCAACCGGTCCGAACACGACGGCGCCCGACAAGGCGCCCAGCGCGGCATCGCCGCCGCGGTGCTCGTCGGCCATCGCCGCCGATGCCGTCAGTGTCAGCGCCAAGGCCGCGGTCGCCAGCAGTCTGGTCATGAGATGTCCCCTCCGTCGCAACAGCGCCGAAATGGCGGACAAATGTGGCGAGAAGAATGCGGGGAGTGGAACCTGTCAGGGAACCGGTAACCCTAATGCGGACACAATGTCTCAGCGCCGCGGCATGGCGCGCAGCGTCGTTCAATGCATCGCGCCGAGCACCGACGTGAACGGCATGGCGATGATTTCCTCGCCGAGATCATCGGAAATGTGCAGCACCCAGTCGCGCCAATCCTCGTCGCTTTCGGAGGAAATCAGCGAATGCATGACGCGCTCGGCGTGATCGCAGGCCTCGGCGAGATCGACGACCGCGGTTCCACGCCGATCGACGAGAAACTCCTCGGGATTGGAGCAGTGGAAGAAGACCTGCGTCATGTCCGTCTCCTCAATCGCCATCCGGCGAATCTCAGCCAGGAGTAACAGTGTGGCGGCGCACGCGAAATCGGATTGATCACGTAAGGTAAATTACGGGGAGAAGTCTAAGCCTGGGGAACCGGGCCCGCAGTGATCCATCTCACGGAACGCATCGGTGTGGAGAAAGTTGACTTGGGTTATTCGATCCGGCGACAGGAGCTCGACATGATGTCTGAAGTCCAGATCCACGCGATCGCCCGGCAGATGCTCGAGATGCACGGCGCCTCGGCCGTCGCGCAGGCTGCGCAGAAGGCGCAGCAATGCGAAGCCAGCGGCGAGGCCGAGGAGGCCCGCGAATGGCGCCACATCTCGGATGCGATGCGGATGATGCGCGGCCCGCACCAGAGCTGACATCGGTTTCCATTTTACCGAATATTGCCGCGCGTTCCGCCGGATCGACCGACTCTGCTCCGCAGCAGCCGGCGGTGGATACGTTCCGTCAAGGGAAACGTGTGCCGCATCTCATTCTGGTTTCCGACCCATTTTCCACGCAAGAATCGGGCAACATGATTCGGCGATGGATTCGCCGACCAACGTTTGCCGGCGCGCCCGCCGTCCAGGGATTATTGCCATGGTCTTCTTCAAGCGTGAGCTGAGCCCCGTCGAGATCTTCGAGCGTGCGCTGAAGGACAAGCAGGCCGCGCGGCAACGGCTGACGGATCGCCTCCGCGTGGCCGAGGCGGCGCTGGACGAGAAGAAGGTTGCCGCAGAGCGGCTCGCCAAGGCCGGCGCCAGCAACGGGCAGCTCGATCGTGCCGAATCCAAGATGCAGGCCGTCGAGCAGAAGGCCAAGGCGCTGCGCGCAGCAGTCGCCGAATGCGATGAGCAGATCATCCTGGCCGAACGCGCCTTCGCCGACGCGGTGGCGCAGCGCGACCGCGACCGCGCTGCCAACGACATCGAGGCCGTCGCCACCGCGATCGAGCAGGCGGTTCCGCGCTTCGAGATCGGTGCGGCGGCGCTTGTCGATGCGGTGACGCGCGGCCGCGCGGCGCTGAGCGAGGCCAGCCGCTTCGCGTCCGATGTCGACGACATCCGGCGCGAGGTGATGTCCGCCGCGGAGCTGATCTGCTGGGAGCTGCGCGCGGCCGCGAGCCGCACGCGGGCCGGAAACATCAACGTGGCCCTGCTGGCGCCGCCCGAGATGCGGCAACTGCCGGCGCCCGAGACCGACCGCCAGATGATCTATACGCTGAGCCCGCTGACCTGGCGTGAGGGCGAGGAGGTGAAGCGCGTCGCCGCCTTTACCATGACCGCGCTGCCCAAGGCCCTGCTGCCGCTGGCGCTGGCGCATCAGCACGTCGACTATCTCAACGCGCGCCGGGTGCAGACGCTGATGCACGTCCATGGCGGCGGACAGCAGCAGAGCGAGCCGATGCCCGACGATCCGGCGCTGGTCGATCTCGATGCGCTGGGTGCGCAGGCCGAGGAAAGCCCGCAGGCTGATGTCGCCTGAGCGCGTCCCTGCGCGCAGGCGCGCCGGAGCGCAGCTGGGGCTTGTTGGATCGGCCGTGCTGCTGCTGATTGTCATCAGCGGTGCACGGGCGGAAAATCTCGATGCCGGTAAATCCGGCGCGCGGCTGTTTGCGGACAGCTGCGCCACCTGTCATCGCTCGGCACGTGGGCTCGCCAAGGGACGCTTCCGCCTGACGCTCTATTTGTTCCTGCAGAAGCACTACACCAGCAGCGACGACGCCGCGTCGGCCTTGAGCACCTATCTGCAGTCGGTCGATGCGCCGGCAGTTGCGCCGGCCCGTCATCCTGCTGCGCGGCGACGGGACTATCGCGGTGAGACGCGACCGCCGCGGCCGCCGCTGCCGGTCCGGGGACGCTAGTCCGGCGGGCCGCACGATGATCTCCGCTCGCTTCGTCCTGCGAGGGGAACGGGCCGCGGCAAGTGAACGTGAGCTGCTCAGGTTCAGCCGCTCCGCCCGCAGTTTTCCGGTGTGCGCTCGTCCGGGTGTGGCCGATATCCGCAACCTGGGCTATGCTCGTCGGCCAAGGTGCTCGACGCCCCGGGGGGCCGATCTCGTGCGTGTCGGTGCGAAGCTGGCCGCCCCGAGCCGTATCATCGTGACGTCTCAGTCGTGCCACGAGCCGCGCTATCGTGATTGTGTTTTCGGGCGTTATGTCTTTTGACGTTGTGTTAGGGCTGTCTGAGGCAGGGCAGCGGCGATGATGACCTTACCGGAGCTCGCGGCGGCGGCGTTGGAGCGTTTCCTCAGCTCCTATATGCGACGCCGTTTCGGATCGTCTCATACCCAGTTGACGGAGATGCTTCCGGCGGCTGCGCGCATTGCACTGGAATGCATCGGCAACAGCGATGCGCTGTATCACAACGTCGAGCACACCTTGCTGGTGACGCTGGCCGGCCACGAGATCCTGCGCGGCCGTGCGCTGCACAGCCACATGACGGCGGACGACTACGTCCACGTCATCCTGGCCTGCCTGCTTCACGACATCGGCTATGTCCGCGGCCTGTTCAGGGAAGACGATGTCAACGGCTTCGTCGTCGATCGCGGTGGCCGCAAGATCTGCCTGCCGCGCGGCTCCTCCGATGCCAGCCTGATGCCGTATCACGTCGACCGCTCGAAGCTGTACGTGATCAACCGCATCGAAGGCATGGCGCCGCTGGACAAGGACCGCATCGCCCGCGCCATCGAAGGCACGCGCTTTCCGCCGCTCGCCGGCCAGCACTTCGACGAAGAGCAGTCGATCGTGCGCGCCGCCGACCTGATCGGACAGCTCGGCGACCCCAACTACATCCGCAAGGCCAACGCGCTGTATCACGAGTTCGAGGAGGTCGGCATCAACCGGCAGCTCGGCTATGAGTCACCGGCCGACATCGTCAACCGTTATCCGCAGTTCTATTGGAACAGCGTCGCCCCGCACATCCAGACCGAGATCCGCTATCTCAACATGACCTCGACCGGACGCCAGTGGATCGCAAACCTCTACGCCAACGTGTTCCGCGCCGAACGCGACATCTCGCTGTCCGGGCCGCAGAGCTGACTGGCTGGAGTCAACGCCGGCCGCCGACCTCGTCGATGTGGTCGAGCAGGTCGGCCGGGTCCTCGTAGACTCGGATGGCGCCGGACTGGCGCAATTCCTCCGAGCCATAGCCGCCGCTCAACAGGCCGACTCCGAGCGCCCGGCAGCGGGTTGCGGCGAGCATGTCCCAGATGCTGTCGCCGACCACGACCGCGCGCTCGATCGACATGTCGAGGCGGGCGGCGGCGGCGAGAAACAGATCGGGATCAGGCTTGGCGTAGCGGACCTCGTCGCGGGTCACGACGGCGCTGGTCTTGGGATCGACGCCGAGCGCGGCGAGATTGACGGCCGCCGTTTCCATTCTGCCGCTGGTCGCGATCGCCCAGGGGATGCCGGCATCGGTCAGGAAGCCGAGCAGCTCGCGGGCGCCGGGCAGGGGGCGGACCTGGCCTCCGAGCTTCTGATAGGCCGCCGCATGCGCCTTCCGCAGCCGCTCGATCCGCTCGGGCTCGATGGCATAGCCGGTCTCGCGCAGCAGCTGGTTGGTGAACAGGCCGCCGCTCATCCCGATCTTGCGGTGGATGCGCCAGACCGAGAGCTCGATGCTCTCGGCATCCAGCGCCGTCTTCCAGGCCAGCACATGCTGGTAGACGCTGTCGACCAGCGTGCCGTCGAGGTCGAACAGGAAAGCGGTTTCGATGCGCATGGCTCGCTCCGGGCTGGACGTCTGCTACGCAGCAGCCGCTACGGCCAAGCGGCAGCGGCCATTCTGGTTCCCGGCCGCTGCGAGAGCTGTGCTGTGCCTGCGCCGCGAGCCCGGCTCAGCCCTTGGGACGGATGAAGCCGGCCAGCGTCTTCTTCTGCTCCTCGCACCAGTTCGTCATGCCGAGGCGGCGCTGATCCATGTCGATGGCCTGGGTGGCGACGGCGACCTCCGCCATCAGATCGTCGTCCTGCTTCTCGCCCATCTTGCCGCCGGTGTGCATATAGGCGATCGCCTTGCGCACCTTCTCGGTCGTGCCGTCAGGCATCTTCATGTCCTGCGCCTTCTGGACCAGATCCTGATAGACGACGTCGACGCCGGGACATTCGACCTTGGTGGCGAACGCCTCCAGCACCATGGTCGTATACATGTGGCGTGGCTCGGCGCTGCCCGGTGTCAGGGCCGCCAGCAATGCCGCAATGCTCAATGCCGCAAGGGTTGACGTATAAAGCAGACCGTTTCGCATCCTCTGGCTACCTCCCGCTTGTTTTCGGCGAGGCTAGCCTGTGGGCGAAGCCCGGGCAACAACGAGCGCAGTGCAGCACGCGCGAATTGATCGAAGGGGCCGCCGGCTATTTGTTCAGCCGCCGCTCCTGCTCCTTGAGCAGAACGTCGAGCTCCTCGCTCTGCTGCGCGAGGCGGTCGGCGTTGCGCTCCTCGTCGGCGGCACCCGACTGCGAGGCGGCCTGCTCGGTGATCTGGCGGATGTTGTCGCGCAGGATCGCGATGCGGTCTGCGAGGTCGGAGGCGGACAGGACGGTCGGATCGGTCAGGCTCATGAACCCCTCGGGATGCGCATTGTCAGGCGCAGCTCCTTAGCTCGGAAAGCCGCGTCGCGACAAGTGGATCGACGGCATCGATCACCCCCGCGCCAATCGGCGCGGACCGGCGCGGGCGCCTGTGCGGATCCCTTAGCGCACCGGCATTGGCGGACGCACCACGGGCTGGTCCGGATCGACCGGCGCCGACGGCAGCGGCATCGGAGCGGGCGGCGGGGGTACCATGTTGGCTGCAGCCGGCGGCGGCATGCGCGGCCGGTGCGGCACCGCTGCTCCGGGCTGTGCCGGGGTTACGGCCGCCGTCGCAGGGCGCGCGGCCGGGCGCGGCCGGATCGTCTGCTCGATGGCGCGCGGATCGAACGACCGTGCTTCCGCGGTCCGCTCGCTCGGCCGCTCGGCGGGCCTGTCGCTGGACTTGGCCTCGGCGACCCGCGCCATGTCGCGGACCATCTGCTCCTGCCCGGCCTTCAACTGTGCGAGGCTCGTCTTCAGCTCGCCGATCTGCTGGCTCAAGGCAGCCAGGTCGTGGGCCATCGATTGCAGCAACTGCGCCTGCTCCTGCGACGCGGTCGCGCCAGCCGCGCTCGTTGCGTGCTCCTGCGCCTCAGCCGGCGCTTCTGCGGCCGTCTGCTGGGGCGCGGTCGCGGCCGGCTGTGCCGCGGCATCCTTGTCGGTGTTCGATGCCAGCGAGATCCGCGGCATCCAATGCGCGATCATCTCCTGGGCCTGGTCTCCATAGCTCTGCCAGGCGGCTGCGGCGACCGCGCTGCCGACCGCGAACAGCACCGCCAGAATGGTGCGCACGGCCCAGGTGGCGAACGTGCTGCGCTCTCCGGTGACCGCGAAGTCGCTCGTCGCCTGCGTCCTGTAGTCAGGGTCGATCTTCGGCGAGGGTACATCCGGTGGCCGTTGCGAGCTGCGCCTGTCCGCTTCGGCGGCGGTGCGATCGGCGCGGGCCGCCAGCACGATCTCGGGATCGATCACGGCATGAGGCTGCTGATCGCCGTCTTTGGTCGTCGTTGCAAGCATTGACGCTCCGTCCTCCGTTGTCGTCCGCCTCGCAGGCGGCGCTCGGCTCTGTTCCGATGCGTCGTCCTACCAACGCCTCGTGCACCAACGCTTCGCGTACTCACGCCGCATCGTACTGACGCCTCGTGACACCAACGTCGGATGACGACTGCGCCACGGGACGTTCGGCCTCTCCGGCCGCATCAGCACAGAACCTGGATACCGGTTGTCCCTCGTGCCCACGCATCTGCATGTTCACGGTCGTCCATCTTGGCCAGAGCCGCATGCTCAGGAACATCCCATCATCGTTCCGTCGCGACGCTCGGCTGATTCCTAATCTCATCGACACTTGGTCATATCCGCCCGAACCAAGGCGAAGACATGGCGGTTGCGCGACCCATGCGACCTCCACCTCAGGCCGCAGGCGGAGCATACCCCGAACGCGCCGCGAAGGCTATGCCGACGGCGTTCGCCGTGCCGGCGAGATCCCCGGCCGTTGTGACCGACCGGTGCCGCGGAACGAAGCTTCGATCGGCCCGTCAACGCTTGAGAATGTCGTGGGTGGGCAACCGGATTTCGCAGCAGAGGCCGCTCGGCTCAAAGCGCCGGACGACGCGGGCACCGACCTCGTACGGCAGCATCTGTTCCAGCAGCACGGTTCCAAAGCCCTGGCGCTGCGCAGCCAGCGGACGGCCGGACATGCCGGTCTCGGTCCAGTCGATGACCAGCCAGTCGGCCGCGTCGCGCTCATCGAGCCGCCATTCGATCCTGATGAAGCCCCGCGGCACTGTCAGCGCGCCGTATTTCAGCGCATTGGTCGCGAGCTCGTGCATGGCAAGCCCGATGCTCTCGGCCGCCTTCGGCCTCAACCGCACCTGGGGGCCCGACAGCGAGAATTGCCTGTCCTCGCGCGCGGCTCCGGCGCGCAGCTCATCGGCGATCAGCTCCGCCAGATCGAAACCGGCGAGGGGATCGCGCGTGACGACCGCCTGGATGCGCGACAGCGCCGTGATGCGGCCTTCGAGGTGACTGGCGAAATCCTCGACGCTGTCGCTCGAGTCGCCCGTGCGGCGGATGATCGAGCGGATCACGGCGAGCATGTTGCGGACGCGGTGCTGCAGCTCGGCGAGCAGCAGCTTCTGGTGCTCGGAGGCCGAGACCAGCGCCGTGATATCTTGGGTGATGCCGCCGATGCGCTGCACCCGTCCCAGCTCGTCGACCATGGGAAAACTACGGATGCGCAGCCAGCGCGCGACGTCGTCCGGCTGCGTGACGATACGGACATCCAGGCTGTCGCGCTGGCCGCGCCGGGCGCGCTCGAGGCTCTCGACGGCGCGGGGCCGGTCCTCCGGCAGCATGAGCTCGGTCCACGATGCGAGATGGTCGCCGCGGAGCACAGCGGTGCGCGGCACGCCATAGATGGTCTCGAATGCGGGGCTGAGATATTCCCAGTGCAGGGTCTCGGCATCGCGGATCCACACCACGTCGGAGGATGCTTCGCCGAACTGGCGGAAACGCGCCTCGCTGTCGCGTAGCGCGGCCTCGGTGCGCTTGCGGTCGTCGATGTTCATCGCGAGCTCGACCAGGGTGCCGTCGCCGAGGTCCCGGCCGGCGAACATCATCCAGGCGCGTTCGCCGTCCTTGCGAAAATACTGCTTCTCATAGGGACCGATCCGGCCGGTCTGCCGCAGCAGCTCGATCTGGTCGCTCGATGTACCCATCCATTCCGGGGGTGTCAGGCTCTTCCAGGTCAGCTGGCCGCTGTCGATGTCCTGACGCGAATAGCCTGTCATCGCCAAGAAGGCCTCGTTGGCGTCGACCAGGGTGCCGGCTGCATGATCGAAGAACAGCACGCCGACCGAATCGATCTCGAGGAGGCGGCGCAGCCGATGGTCGCTGGCATCGCTGCCGTTCGAATGCGGCTGCCGTGCGGACGGCCCGGCCTCCGGCAGCTCGCTGCAGCCGAGGCAGACGGCGAGCTCGGGATCGGTCCGTGCGAGGGCAAGCACGTCCGAATCGATCGCGAGCAGGTGTGCATCGGCCCAGAAATGGGCTGTGCGCAGATAGGCGAGGAAGGCCGCCAGCAGATCGAACCTGGTGTCGCCGAAGGCATGTCGGATTGCGCGCCGCGAGCGGTCGAAATCAGCACGCTGCATGAACAGCACCGACGCGGCCTCGAACAGGTCCGCCTCACCGTCGCTGCCCGGCTCCGGGATGTCGAGCGGGGGCTGGATGAGCTCGAGCCGGTCGAGCGCCGCCGCGGTGCGCGCGGGATCCGCGAGCGGCCGCGCGAGCAGGTGACGCGCCCGATCGATCGGCTCCGGGCGGGACGTCGAGTCACCCGCGGGCTTGCCAGATCCAACCAGAAATCCGAAATGCCGGGTCAGACAATAAGGCGAACGGTTGAGGCGCGACAGATGGACGGCGAGCCGCTCCTTGAAAAGGGCCGGAAGCGGGGTGTCGAGATAGGCGCATTTGGCGAACTGCCAGAGCTGTCGGGTCGCCTCAGGCGCAGACGGCGCCGACCTGAACAGGTTGGGCATCAGCCCGAGGCGCTGCACGATCTCCTGCTCGAAGGGTCCGTCCACCATGCGCTGTTCGACCATCGCCGTTTCCCCGGCAGAGTGCCGAGACAGTCAGCATAGCGCAAGCGCCAGCGCTCCGAACCTCTCACTCATTCGCGTCGAGCTGACGGCCTTCGCGGTCCAAATGCAAGTAATTCGCGTTGAACAGGCCGGCGCTCATCAAGCGCTCGAGGTCCGGAAGTACCAGCATCTTGCCCTTGAGCACGATCAGGTTGCTGGCGCGCAGTTCCTGCAGCGTGCGGTTGACGTGGACCTTCGACAGGCCTGTCGCCTCGGCGAGATCGGCCTGAGTGAGCGGGAAGCTGCAGCTGCTGTCGTCGGCCAGGCCCGCCAGGCGTAGCCGGAAGAACAGTTCGCACAACAGGTGAGCCATGCGTTCGGACGCCGTGCGTTGCCCGAGATTCATGGTCCATTCGCGCTGGATTGCGGCGTTGACCAGTGTCTCCCACCAGAACGCCGTTGCAATGCGCGGATAGCCGGCGCTGATCTCGTCGAAGAACTCGCGCGGCAGATCGGCGATCGACACCGGCGTGATGGTGCCGATCGAATGGTCCATCTCGCGCAGGATGAAGATGTTGAGATCACAGATATCGCCGGGCAGGAAGAACGAGACGATCTGGCGGCGGCCGTCCTCGAGCTGCTTGTAGCGGCAGGCCCAGCCGTTCAGGATCAGATGCACGTCCTTGGGCTTCTCGCCTTCGCGCGCGATGTCGGTGCGTGGCGCGAAGGTCCTTACCCGTTGAGCCGCAGCGCGGTTGAGCATCAGGCGGTCGGCCGCAGAAAGGCGGACGAAATTCTCAAGCTTGCGGACCAGATGACTCAAAGAGTGGTTCCCCCGAATTAGTTTATTGGGGTTCCAAGCGGCGCGACTTCAATAACTTATGTTAGCATGATACCGCGTTGACCGCTGATCTTTCTGCACCTGCGCAAGGAACCAACGCGTTGTCGATGTGCGTGGGTCTGCTGCCGCAATCTCGGTGATGATTTCGCCATCGCGCGATGGTCGGAGCATGAGCGACATCGCGCGAGTCCGACCTGCACTGCGCGCTTCTGTCGTCGTACTCTCATGAAAGTCGATGATGAATCACTGTCGAGGCCCGTGAAAATACGGGTATCGACGTGCGGCCGCGACGATTTGCCCTCGGCGGCGTGCCTGCGCAAGTTAATAGCCTCTTAGACTGCGCTTCCTAAGTTGACCGAAACAATCAACTGGAAATGCACGATGCGAGTCGGTCAGCTCTTTGCGGTATCGATGCTCTCGGTCACGGCGCTTGCCTGTGTTCTCGGAGGCGAGGTGCTGGTATCTCACTATCGCGCCTACGCGAGCAGAACCGAAGCGATCAAGTCAGTCGACGCGTTCGCTGCCGTGCTCCTTGCAGGCCAGGCCGTCGCGGGATTGCGGGCGCCGTTCGTCACGCCGATGTTCCAGGACGTTCCGGCCACTCCTGTGCAGCTGGACGCCGTCGACAAGGCCGGGCAGCAGGCCGACGCCGCCTTCGCCAAGGCGAAAGCGGCCGTTGAGACGCTCTCCGACAGCCAAGCCATCTTCGACGGACTGAACGCCGCCAAGGCAAAGCTCACCGACGTGCGCACGATGGTCGACCGCGCCGTGAGATTGCCGCTAAATGCGCGCGACCCGGCTGCGATGAAGGGATTCCTGCCCGGCTTGACCGACGTGCTGAAATCGGTCGAGCCGCTGCTCAACCGCCTCGAGAACCGCGTCGCGACCGCCGATGCATCGCTGACGCCGCTGCTGTCGATTGCGCGCATCACGCAGGATCTGCGGATCACGGCCGGCGGTCGCGCCGCGATGCTGGCCCCGGCGCTCGGCGCCAAGCGTCCGCTGGCTCCGGCCGAGTATTCCAACATCGATCGTGCGCAAGGCCGGATCGAGGTCGATCGCGAACGGATCGAGTCGAGCATCGATCAACTCGGCAATCCTCCGAAAGTCGCGCAGGCGATGTCGGAGGCGGTCGAAGCATATTTCAACAACGCTGCGGGACTGATCGAGAAGGAGATCGCGGCGTCGCGCAGCAATGCCGGCTACACGCTGTCACCGGAGCACTTGGGCGGCACCGTCGTGCCGCCGATCGGAAAATTCCTGACCGTTCGCGACAATGCGCTGGCCGAGGCACGGACGCGCGCCGAGACGGCGCGGGACGATGCACTGGTGATGTTCGGGATCGGCAGCGGCGCGGTGCTCGCGCTGCTCGGCATGCTCGGCGTCGTGACCTTCATGCTGCGCCGTCGCGTGATCGCGCCGCTGGCTGCGCTGACCGGCGTGGTCGGCGACCTCGCGGCTGGCCGTGACGACGTTGTCGTTCCGGCCAGCGATCGGCAGGACGAGATCGGCACGCTCGCCGCCTCGCTGCAGGTGTTCAAGGATGCGCTGCTGGCGAAGAAGGCGGCAGACCGGGCCGCAGCGAGCGAGGCGGAGGCCAAGATCCAGCGTGGACAGCGGGTGGATACGATCACCCGCGAGTTCGAGGCCGTCATCAGCGAGATCGTCGATGTCGTGTCCTCGGCGTCGACGGCGCTCGAGAGTTCGGCAGGAACGCTCACCACCACGGCCGAGCAGTCCGAGCGGCTCGCCACCACCGTCGCTTCGGCGTCCGAGGAGGCCTCGACCAACGTGCAGTCGGTGGCATCAGCGACGGAGGAAATGTCATCGTCGGTGACGGAGATCGGCCGCCAGGTTCAGGATTCGGCGCGCGTCGCCAATGAGGCCGTGCAGCAGGCGCAGCGTACCAACGATCGTGTCGGCGAGCTTGCCAAGGCCGCGGCCCGCATCGGCGACGTCGTGGAACTCATCAACTCGATCGCCGGCCAGACCAACCTGCTGGCGCTCAACGCCACCATCGAGGCGGCACGCGCAGGCGAGGCGGGGCGCGGCTTCGCCGTCGTGGCCTCCGAGGTGAAGGCGCTGGCCGAGCAGACCGCGAAGGCCACCGACGAGATCAGCCAGCAGATCAACGGCATCCAGGCGGCCACGCAGGAGTCGGTGAACGCGATCCGCGATATCGGCGAAACCATCGAGAAGATGTCGGAGATCGCCTCGACGATCGCATCCGCGGTGGAAGAGCAGGGCGCGGCGACGCAGGAGATATCGCGCAGCATTCAACAGGCGGCCCGCGGCACGCAGGAGGTCTCGGCGAACATCACGGATGTGCAGCGCGGCTCCAGCGCCACCGGCCAGGCGTCGGCGCAGGTGCTGAATGCGGCCCAATCGCTGGCCGGTGAAAGCACCCGCCTGAAGCGCGAGGTCGCGCGCTTCCTGGGCTCCGTGCGCGCTGCCTGACGACGGGACTGCACGGCACTGCATTCCAACATCATGAGCGCCGGCTCGGACCGGCGCTCATATCGTTCGCTCACTTGCCCTTGTCGAGGGTCTGCGCCATCTCGAGATGATGCTGCAGGGCCGGCAGGGTCTTGCCGGCCCCGTCCTTCAGCGCCGGATTGTCGCCGCCCTTCGCATAGCGCTCGAACAGCGACACCGGGTCGCAAACCTAAACCGAGAGATGTGCACGATGTCCCGACGAACTGGCGCGCGCGGCGCGGCGTGCCTGGTGAGAAGATGCCGCGAGCAGCCGGCGTAGCCGCAGAGCGTCGGCGGGCGCCGCGCTCTTCTGGTCGTTGTCGAAATAGACGTAGACGTCGATGCCGTGCGACGCCCAGGCGCGAATGCGCTTGGCCCAGGCTTCGAGTGTCGCGTCCGGATAGTTGTCCTTGTAGCGGCCGCCCGGGCCATGGCCGCGCACATAGACGAAATCGGCCGTCCGCCTCCACGGCGCCGGCGCGTCGTGATGGTCCGACAGGCATAGCGAGATGTTCGCGTCCCTCAGCAGGCGCATGATCGCCGGTGTGTACCAGCTCGGGTGACGGAATTCGAAGCTGTAGCGCCGGTGCGTCGGCAGCAGCGGGAGAAACGACTCGAGCCGTTCTCGATTCGCTTCGAATTGCGGCGGCAGCTGGAACAGCACGGGGCCAGCCTTGTCGCCGAGCAGCGACAGCCGGCTCTCCATCAGCGCGATGCTGTTGACCGAGCGCGCAGAGAGGCGCTTCCAATGCGTGATGAACTTGGAGGCCTTCCAGGCGAAAACGAAATCGGGCCCGGTCTGATCGCGCCAGCCACGGACGGCAGCTTCCGTCGGCGTCCTGTAGAACACGCCATTCAGCTCGGTGGTCTCGAACTGGCTGGCGTAGTAGGGCAGCTGATGTCTGATCAGCAGTCCCGGCGGAAAGAACGCGCCGCGCCAGGACCCGTAGTGCCATCCCGATGTGCCGATCACGACCCGGGCCATCGTCGTCCTCTCGCCGAGACCAGACCTCGAAAGCAAAGCGTCGTGAGGGCGTTCGGGTTCCTTTCGAAGCCGCAGCAGACGATACGGCGCGCGCTCTAGCGCTCGGCGGCGTGCAGCACCGGCGCGCTCAACAGCTCGTTGATATGCGCCGCCGTCTCCGCCTGCATCGCCTTCTTCAGCATGATGTCGCGCTCGGGGCCTACGGGAAGACGTGCTGCCGCTTCGCGGGCAGCTGTTGCAGCCTGCTGCAGCCGCTGGCCGAACGACACTGTCTGCTTACGCCGGTTCCGGGTGACGCTCATGGCGAACTCCTGTTGCTTCGAACAGAAGTCTGCGAGCCAGTCGGCCTTGTGTCGCTAACACACGTTAGCGTGCAGTTCACTATCCCTGGAGGTCCTGTTGGAACAAGACGACAGCGTCGTGGTGCTGATTAGTTGTTCGATCGATCTGGGTCATTGCCCGGAACGCTGAGATGCACCTCGTGGCCTTGCTTGATGGCCGGCGTCGCGGCTGATGCAGCGGATTCGAACGCAGCCTCCTTGGTCGCGTAGTCGCCATGGGCGTTGCCGTCATGCAGAACGCTCCAATGATCGTTGACCGCGACGATGGCGTATTGAGCCAGTCCCATGTCCTCCTCCATTCTTCGCGTCATTGGGTCGAAACGCTCCTGGCTGCCCGATGCCGTGCCGCGGGCGCGGCTCGTCTCGGCGGGCACGAGACCAACCAGAGCAGGTTGCATCCGTTCCTGTGCATGCGGACCAGCCCTGGCCGGATGCGCCCGCTTCCCGATGCCGGCGAACCGCGGGGCAGCCGGCCCGTTCTCAGCCCTTGCGTTGGGTCTACCCCGCGGGCCGATAGCCTGTTAAGCAACGGCGCAGGACGGGGCGGTCCCCGCGGAAGAGACTGAGAGGAAGCGGCAATGATTCAGACGGTCGGCATCATCGGAGCAGGCACCATGGGCAACGGCATCGCGCAGGTTTGCGCGGCCGCGGGCGTGCCGGTCGTCATGGTCGACATCTCCGAGCAGGCGGTGGCGCGCGGGCTCGCCACGGTGGGCTCCAGCCTCGATCGCCTGGTCAAGAAGGAGAAAATGACGGCCGCCGACAAGGACAAGGCGCTGTCGCTGATCACCGGCACTGCCGACAAGGCGAAGCTGTCGAGCTGCGACCTCGTCATCGAGGCCGCCACGGAGAACGAGGAGCTGAAGCTCAAGATCCTCAAGGACCTCTGTGCCGGCCTGAAGCCCGAGGCGCTGATCGCGACCAACACCTCCTCGATCTCGATCACCAAGCTGGCCACCGCCACCGATCGGCCCGACCGGTTCATCGGCATGCACTTCTTCAATCCGGTGCCGATGATGGCGCTGCTCGAGCTGATCCGCGGCCTGCAGACCTCGGATGCGACCCATGCGGCGGCCGTCGATTTCGCCAAGCGGATCGGCAAGGTCGCGATCACCGCGAAGAACAGCCCGGGCTTTGCCGTCAACCGCATCCTGTGCCCGATGATCAACGAAGCGATCTTCGCGTATTCGGAAGGCATTGCGACCGCGGCGGACATCGACGAGGGCATGAAGCTCGGCTGCAATCACCCCATCGGTCCGCTGGCGCTGGCCGATCTGATCGGTCTCGACACGATGCTGTCGGTGATGGAGGTGTTCTACAACGGCTTCAACGATCCGAAGTATCGGCCGGCGCCGCTGCTGAAGGAGATGGTGGCCGCAGGCCAGCTCGGCCGCAAGACCGGCAAGGGCTTCTACGACTACGGCAAGTAGCTGCGGCCAAGTAGCTACAGCCAAGTAGCTACAGCCAAGTAGCTACGGCATTGTGCGACGCGAGCGGCGGGTGGCCCATGCGCCCGCCGTGCCTCGGTTGACGATCGACTACTCGGACGACGGATTGGCGGACGACGGATTGCGTTGACGATGGATTGCGTTTCGAGGCGCGTGGGAGGACCACAGAACCACAGCTCCCCAAATGAGAGCTGCCGAGTTCGCACTGATCCGATGATCCAGATTCACGGCACAGCGCCGGGTGGGCAAGGGGCCATGCCTCGCTGATGCAGCCCACAAAGCCGCGACCCGGCGTGCCGTTCGTGATTTGCCGCTATGCGATGGTCCGAGCGATTACCGTCGCACTCAGCGGGCCTGGTACGGAGGTGGAGTCATTGAACCTCCCTGCAATCAGATGGATCGTCGTCGTTCCAACATCATCGGCACCATGAGCGGCTACCGCAATGGACGACGGCAGCGATCGTCCTCCCGGCGGCCGGCGCTGTCAAGGCGCAACATGACGCATTGATGAATTCGACGTGACAGGTCCGGTCGATCCTGCGCGCGCGGAGAGACTCTGGTCCGCCTTGGAGTGATGACAAACCCGTGCAAATCATTACATGAGGGCAGCCGGCCGATGAGGCTATGCGGTTGCGCCTTGCTCGAGCTCGTGTCGTTCGCATCGGCCGACATAAGGATCTGCAGCGGCGATTCACAGAGTGTGGCTCGGGTTGCGGCCTTTCGGGGAACCAAAGAATTCGTGGTGTTTTGTTTGCCGCGAAAAGCAAGGCAGGAGAACAGCGATGAGAGCAGTTGGCATCATTCTGACGACGGTCGCCATGTTTGTGGGAACTCTGCCCGCCCTGGCAGCGGAGCAGGGGACGGCGGGCATGGTCACGGGGATCAACCGTCTCAACGGCACGATCGCGATCAAGCGCATTCCCGATGGAACCGTCGGCGCCAACACGGCCGGAGCAGCCCAGGAGTTCAAGATCAAGGACAACGCCATGATCGAGAACATCCACGCCGGCGATCGCGTGACGTTCTCGACGTCTGACGCCGCCACACCCACGATCGTCAAGCTCGATCGGCAGAAATAGCCGTCATGGCCGGATCGAGGGGCGCGATGAGACAGTGCGGTGCTCTCCGCGGACGGGGCGTATGGCGTCTCGGGCTCTGGATGATGATGGTCGTCGGGAACTGCACTATTGCGACTGCGGCCCCGACCGACCTGTACCAGGCGCAGACGGTCGTGACCGGTCAGGGCGAGGACAATCGTCGGGCGGCCTTTGCAGCATGTCTGGAAGACGTGCTGATCAAGGTGTCCGGTGCATTTCAGCTCAGAAACGATGCAAGGCTCGCACCACCCGAGGCGCGGGCCGCGGAGTTCGTCACCGGCTTCGATTATCACGATCAGATGTCGGGCAAGCCGAAGCATGACGAGCAGGGCACGCGCGACCGTCCATATGACCTGACCGTGTCATTCGATCGCGCGCGGATCGATCAGTTGCTTGCGAGCTTGAACATCAAGCCGTGGCCGGCGCCGCGCCCGTCGATTGGCGTGATCGTGACGATGACGTCGGGCGGTCGCACTTTCTTCGTTGCATCCGACGACCGGAGGTCCGATCTGCAGCGCGACGCGCTGCGCGCAGCGGCTGTCAAGCGTGGGCTCGAGATCGCTCTGCCAAGCGCCTCCGAGGTCTCGAAGGCCGCTATTGAGCGCACCAAGTTGAACGATGTCCAGCCCGCGGCGGTCGCGTCGTGGTTTCCCGGAGCCGATGTCATGCTCTTTGGCGATCTCACCTGGGACGATGCCGAGCTGGGCTGGGTCACGCAATGGCGCCTCGATCGCGCCGGCAAGCAGGACCGGTGGCAATTCCGTGGCGTGACGTTCGACGAAGCATTTCGCCGCGGTCTCGGTGGAGCAGCGCAACTCCTCTCCGACAACGGAGCGCCGTGAGGTTGCCGCGATAGTCTGCGACCATCCCTGTAAAGTGGATGCCTGAGCCGCGCATGCGGGCACGAGAGTCTCGCGCCCGAGCTCGCTCCGGCAAACAGACAGGAGGGTGCCCGTGGTGAAACTCAGAACGTGTCTCATTGCTGCGCTGTTGATTGCCACGTCCGCCTCGCTGGCCGTGGCCGCGCCGGGCCTGGTGCGCACCGCGGCCACCATGCGCGCAGGACCGGGCCCAGGTTTTCCCGTCGTCGAGCGCATTCCGGCCGGTGCCAGGATCACCATCCATGGCTGCATTCAAGGCGGCGCGTGGTGCGATGTCAGCTTCGGAGGCGAACGCGGCTGGGTCGCGGCGCGGACGCTCGCCTATCTGTATCGTGAGCAGTACGTTGAGCTGCCCGAATATGTCGAGTACGTGCCGACTGTCGGCTTCACGCTGACCACCTATTGGAGCAGCTTCTATTTCGGCCGGCCTTGGTATCATCGGCATGCGTTCTGGAATCGCTACTGGCATCGCCATCCGCCGGTCATGGCGCAAAATCCGCCTCAGCCTGGCATGACCCCGGGGATGCCGGGGCGCGGTCCCGGCGGGGTGATCCAGCCGGGCGCGGTCGCCGGCACAGGCCAACGATCCGGACCGCCTTCGGGCATGCAAGGTCGTGTGCCGCCCGCGACGGCCGCCGGCCCCGCCGCACCTCCGGTCGTGGCTGGTGGTCCCGCGCGAGTTGCAACGCCACCCATGGTGCAGCCGTCGATGAGCCGAAGCAGCGGTGCGCCGCAGAGCGCCCGCGCGCAGATGGGCGGCATGCGCATGATCGGGACTTCGCCGCAAATCGGTTTGGCGCATATCGGGGGCGGCCCCGCCATGGGTGCTGCGCGTGTGGGCGTCAGCGGCCCTCGCGGCGGCGGGCGTTCCGGCCCGGGCGGTGGTTTCCGCCGGCACTGAGTCTTCAGCACTGGCGTGGTGTCCGGATTGTGAAGGCGGCGTGCCGGCCGGCGCTGGCGACGGCGGGCGCGACGACTACATGGATGTCATTCCTCGGCGCCTCCATTGTTCTCGCCTATCGTGAAAAAGCCCGTGCTCGCTTTCCTGCTGCTCATCTTCGTGCCCATATCGCTGTCGGCCGCGAACTATCTGCGCGGCGATCGCCGCGGCAGCTGGCAGACCGCGGACCGTTCGAGCGCGGGTCTGCTGCCATCGCCGGCGCAGCATGCCGACGCGGTGGTTCGCGTATTCGCTGCGCGCACGGTGCGTTGGCGTGGCATCTTCGCCGTCCACACTTGGATCGTCGTGAAGGAGAAGGGCGGCCCGCGCTACACCCGCTACGACTACACCGCGTGGGGTGAGCCGATCCGGGTCGATGGCTTCGCGCCCGATGGTCGCTGGTTCGGTGCGTTGCCGGAGACAGTGCTGGCCGTCGACGGCGAAGAAGCCGAGCGGGTGATTCCGAGGATCCGCAGCGTGATCGAGAACTACCGCTTCCGCGCCTATGGCGACTACAATGCCTGGCCGGGACCGAATTCGAACACCTTCGTGCAGGCGGCGCTGCACGCGGTTCCTGAGCTGAACGCCGTGCTGCCGCCGACCGCAATCGGCAAGGACTTCCCTTTTGACGGCTGGTGGGGGCGCACGGCCTCCGGGACCGGTCTGTTCGTATCGCTCGGTGGCTATCTCGGTGTCACCGTCGGCTGGATCGAGGGCGTCGAGCTGAACTTCTTCGGGGGAGTTCTCGGCGTCGATCTGCGCCGGCCGGCGCTGAAATTTCCCGGGATCGGCCGCCTCGGCATGCCACCGGCCTGAGGCCCACGATCTGCCTGTCAGGCACTGGCTGGCATGCTGCTTGCTGCGAGCCTCTTCAGCGCGCCTGCGATGTCGCGGATGCGCCAAAACGCCAAGCAAGGCGAGAAGAGGCGGACGATGAGCACGCTGTTTGCGATCTGCGCGACCTATGAGGTGGACGATGGCGCGGCGCGTGGCTTTGTTCTCCAGCGCCGCGAGCCCGACGGCAGCGCCAAGCCTTGGCCGATCCTGGTCACGCGCAAGGGCAACAACTTCTACGGCTTCGAGAATGCCTGCCCGCATCAGGGCGCCCGCCTCGACAAGCATCCGGGCGAGTTCATGGACGAGGAAGGTAATTTCCTCGTTTGTGGCGAGCATGGTGCCCAGTTCGACCTCGATACCGGACAATGCTTCATTGGGCCCTGTCAGGGCCGGACGTTGTCTGTGGTCGAGCTTGTGATCGACGACGGTGACATCTGCCTCTCCGGGATCGATCTAGACGAGGAGGACGGCCTCGACATCGACGATCCCGAGGATGACGTGCCGGAGGTGCAGATCACATCGGATTGAGGCTGAGCGCCGGCCCCCCGACCGGGTCAGCGTTTCTTCCGTTCAGCGCGGCTGTAGTTGCTGAAGTGCCCCTCGCGTGCTGCCTGGCTGCGAGCGGCCTTGATCAGGCCGGGGCTGCGCGCCGGCGGCGCCGGCAGCGAGGGAAGGCGGGTCAGCTTGCGACTGCCGCAGGTCGGACAGACAGGCCTTTCAGAAATCCCGATCAGCAACTCGACATCCTCTGCGCAGGCCGCGCAATGGAAGCTGTAGAACGGCATGACGTCATCCCCTCATTGTCGCTGAGGGGCATTGCACGAAGCGGGCCAGCGCCATTGCGCACCGAATCCGCCGATTCAGGGCTCGTTTGCCTGCGAATGGCAGCAGTTTTTTGCTGCGGATGTCCCGAATGCGACGCGGCTGGGGTCGGACATTTGACAGCAGTGCAGAGCTCCTCCGCCCGGCCGGCCCCGGATATCCGGTCGCCGGCCGGACGGACAAAGCGGATCAGGCGCTGGTTTTCGGCACGTACTTGCCGGCGACACACTTGTAACTCTGCAGATGCCACTCGTGATAGGGACCCTTGGACATCCAGTCTGCGATTCCGATCTGCGCGCTGACGGCGCAGGATGTCATCGTGATGCCGGACATCTCGCTGTTGGTGACGACCTTCTCCATGCAGAGCTGGCCGTTGCATAGCATTGCGACGAGAGTGACGAGCACGTTGATTCTGCCTCCAAAGAGTGGGACCCGGTCAGGATCGAGAAAGCAGAGTTCATGCCAAGTTATGAATCCAGGTCGTGCTGCTACGGGACGGATTGCTACGGGTGTCACTTCATGGCGACAGAAGCGTGATGGATTCACTGCTTGGATCACGCAGCGTTCGGCAACTGGCCCGTGTTTGCTGCTCGATCATTTGGCGATTTGCTCGTGTTGCGTGGTTCGGCCTGAGTGCCGAGGCTGAGCGGGGCCTATTGCGTCAAATAACAGGCAGCGCCTGCGCAGTCCTGCGGCGCTCGCGGACATTGGCTTCGGGGGCTTCGGGCGGAGTATCGCCGTTCATTGGCTGAATCAGAGTTCGGTTCGCACGGGCGTCCGCAGACGAACCGTCGATCCCCAGGATGATATCCGGCCTGATGCCAGACTTCCGGTGGCGCTGATATAGACGCCCCGACGCCCGGTGCTGGGAGCCTCCGCGTCGTCAGGCCTCGTTCAATCCGGCACCTCGATCGGTCAGGATCTTCTGCCCCTTCGCCGTCAGCTCGTAGATGTCGCCGTCCTTGGCGACATAACCCTCGCGGATCAGTCCATCGAGTTCGTCCTGCCGGTCGGGTGAGAAGGCGATTGCCTGGCCGATATCCGAAAGCGTCGCGATCTGGTCGTCCGTCAGCATGGCCATCCTCCCGTTGTTGATCCGAACGCCATGGCGTCGCGAATGTTCCGGGAGCACGAGGCCCTACGCCTTGCGCACGAACTCCGACTTCAGGTTCATCTGGCCGATGCCGTCGATCTTGCAGGCGATGTTGTGGCCGTCGCTCGCCTCCTGCAGGCGGATGTTGCGCACCTTGGTGCCGCCCTTCACGACGGACGACGATCCCTTCACTTTCAGGTCCTTGATGACGATGACGCTGTCACCGTCGGCCAGAACGTTGCCGTTGGCGTCGCGGATGCTGGCGTCGTCGCCGGCCGCTGCCGCAAGGGCGGCGTCGCCGCTCCATTCATGGCCGCATTCGGGACAGACCCACAGCGCGCCGTCCTGATAGGCGTGCTCGGAGCGGCATTGCGGGCAGGTCATTGCGTCGGTCATCTTATCCTCGGGCGCGGCAGAAGCGTAGCGTTAGAGGCTCGGATGGAACCGGGCAAGGAAAAATCCCGGGAGAGGGCAGCGCGCGGCACGGATCGGCTGCGCGCCGCCTTCGTCGGTCGGCAGCGTCACGCCGCCTTGCGCTCGGGGGTCTTGCTGGCCGGCCCGGTCTCGGCCGCTTCCATCGCCCGGAGATAGGTGTCGAGCAGCGTCTCGTGCTCGTCGCGCTCGTCCTGGTCCTGCTTCCTGAGCTTGATGATCTCCTTCAGGATCTTGACGTCGAAGCCTTCGCCCTTGGCCTCGGCGAACACTTCCTTCTTCTGCTCGTTCAGCTCCGCCAATTCGCCGTCGAGGTGCTCGATCCGCTCGATGAAGGACCGGATGCGCGCGCCGGGAATGCCGATCTCTGACATGGTGACTCCTGTACTAATGGGACGGAGAAAATGCGCGGCAGTTCGTTGCCAATGTCTTAACGGGCGCGCTTTGCCCACATCAGTGAATCCGACGTGCTTAACGCGGAACCGGGCGGGCTCTCGATGTCGCCGAGCGGGCGCCATGCGCTAGCTCCGCTCCGCCGCCGAGAGCTTCTGAAACTGCTTCTTCATCGCATTGACGCGGCCGAGATAGCCCGCGACCGAATGGTCGCCGCAGCGCTCGCCATCCGCCGGCTTGAAGCCGCGCCGCGCGAATCCGGCCGCCGGCCCGGCGCCGCACAGATGAATGACGGCTGCGAGATCCTGCCGCTGCTGCGCGCTCGGCTTGGCGCCAGGCTGCCGTGCGAGCACGGCGGCGACCTGGCGGTCGAGCGAGATCGCCGTCAGCGCCACCGCATGCGCCGGCCATGCGCGGACGTACAGGCTCGGCGACCCGCAGCCGTCGCTGACCACCTCGTGCTCCCGGATGCAGAACCGTGCGGCGTCGGCAAAGGCGCCGTCGGTCATCTGGAACAAGCCGACGGCGCTGGAAGCCGGCTGATACAGCGCGAACGGATTCCACGCGAGGCGCCAGCGCCAATAGGTGCGTGCCACCGGATTGCCCGAGCTCTCGGTCTGCGCCAGGGCGGCGAGCAGCTCCGGCGTGATCGATCCTGTCGAGCTCTCACGGAACAGCGCGCCATATTGGCGCCACGTCTCCTCCGGCTCCTTGTCGAGCGAATGACCGGTCACCACGAACAGCTCGGTCGGCTTGCGCAGGACGTGATAGGCCAGATTGACCAGCGCGAAGGTCAGGAGCAGCACCAAGGCGCCGCAGGTGATCTTGATCCACCGCGGCGCCGCGCCCACCGTCCGGCCCAGCCGCTGCGCACCGCGCCCTGCGATTCGCTTCGCATCGCGCCGCAGCGCGCGCCAACGTCTGCCGCGTTGCGGCTTGCGCATTTTTTGTTGGCGTGGAGCAGGGGATTTCGGCAACTGATTACCTCGGGCGCCGGTGTGCCGGTCCATGGTTAAGGAAGAATTTGTGCAATCGCGTCATCCTGCCACTTTCTGGTGTGGGGCGGCGCGTGATGAAGAAATCGGTCAGTACTCTGCTGATGGTGCTGTTGTCGGTGCTGGCGGCGGGCATCCTGGTGTCCACGGCGATCCTGATGAGCGGCGCCGCGGGCCGCTATCGCGAGAGCGTCGCGACCGAGCATTTGACCGCGGCCGACAAGGCGATCTTCCAGAACGTCCTGGTCATGCGCGCCCACCGCGGCGACATCCAGAGCGTGCTGCTGAGCGAGGACGATCCGCGCGCCAAGCTCACCGAATATCAGGGCATCGAGGCCAAGGGCTATGACGGCATCGTCGCCGCGCTCGCCGGCGTCGACATGCCCGAGCGCGACGACCTCCTGGCCGGGTTGAAATCGAGCTGGGACGCCACGGTTCCGCAGTTCAAGCTGCTGTTCGATGAAGCCGCGAAGCCGCGTGCCGAACGCGTGCTGGCGCGTACGCAGGCCTGGTACCAGGCAATGACCAAGACGCTGGACGTCGCCAACGCCGCCTCGCTCGCCGTCTCGAACCGCGCCTGGATGACCGATCCGGCGATCGCCAAGATGGTGCAGGCGCGGCGGCTGGCCTGGCAGGTCCGCGACCGCTACGGCCTGCAATGCTCGGCGCTGCGTCCCAACATCAACGCCTCCAAGCCGCTCGACGACACCCAGAAGGGCGCGGTCGCGCAATGGCGCGGCACCGTCGCGGCCGGCTGGTCCGGGCTTGACGACCTCCTGGCGGGGGGCGGCAGCACCGCGCTCGCCGGGGCCGTGAAGACCTCGCGCACCGAGGTCGAGGCCGCCCATCAGCGCATGGACCAGCTCACCAAGGGGTTTGACGGCAGCGGCAAGCCGGCGATGCCGGCGCCGGAATGGAACGCGTTCTGCCAGGGCCCGTTCGCCGGCATCATCGCCGTCGGCATGACCGCGCTCGACGGCTCGATCGCGCGCGCCGAGGAGATCAGGACCGCCGCGCTGAGCAGCCTGGTCGTCCAGTCGCTCGCCTTCCTGGCCGCGCTCGTGGTGGCCGGCCTGGCGCTGCGCGCGGTGCGCGTCCGCCTGATGCGCCCGGTCGGCGTCCTGATGCAGGCGATCCAGCGCATCGGCCAGCGCGACTACCAGACCCCGGTGCCGCAGTTCGCTCATGCCGACGAGTTCGGCGCCATGGCTGCCGCCCTCGAGGGCCTGCGCGAGAGCGCCGCCACCGCCGACCGGCTGTCGCGCGAGCGCGAGCTCGACCAGGGCCGCCGGCTGGAGCGCTCGCAGGCGATCGACAGCGCCTGCAAGAGCTTCGACGACACCGTGCAGGCGGTCATCGTCAGCATGGGCAACTCGACCGGCCAGCTCGATTCCAGCGCCGGCGACGTCCGCAAGCTGGTCGACGAGTCCACCGAGCAGACGGCCGCGGTCGCCAGCGCCGCGGAGACCGCGACCAGCAATCTCGAGACCATCGCCGCCGCCACCGAGGAGCTGACCGCATCGGTCTCCGAGATCGCCGCGCAAGTGCAGGCCTCCGCGGCCGATGCGCGCCAGGCGGTGGAGAAGGCGGCGCAGACCAACGCCACCGTCGAGATGCTCGACCGCGCCGCCAACCGCATCGGCGAGGTGGTCAAGATGATCACCGCGATCGCCGCGCAGACCAACCTGCTGGCGCTCAACGCCACCATCGAGGCGGCGCGCGCCGGCGAAGCCGGCCGCGGCTTCGCCGTGGTCGCCGGCGAGGTCAAGAACCTCGCGGCGCAGACGGCGACCGCGACCGACGACATCACCCGCCAGATCGCCGAGATCCAGGCCGCCACCGGCGAGTCGGTCGAGGCGATCCGCGCCATCAGCCACAACATCTCCAGCATCGACGAGAAGATGACGGCGATCGCCGCGGCGGTCGAAGAGCAGCGCGCCGCCACCACCGAGATCTCGCGCAACTTCCAGCATGCCGCCCAGGGCACCCGCGCCGTGACCGACACGATCGGCTCGGTCGCGGCGCTCAACCGCCAGACCGGCAATGCGGGCGCGGCCATGGTCGACTCCGTCCGCCGCATGTCCACCGATGCCGATCGTTTCCGCGTGGCGGTGGAGGGCTTCCTCGGCACCGTGCGCAAGGCCTAGCATCGGCCAAGCGGACGCGATCCCGCGGCGCAGATGGCGCCCGAGCCTTGCCGGTCGTTGGCCCTCTGAAGGGAGAGGGCGCGGGGAATGCCGGGCGCTGGCCGCACCCATGGCCCGCCTGCGAAAGAAGTGCAGGCGGCAGTCACCACAGGTTCAGCCGAGGCATCCCGGCATTCCCCGCGCGATGGTTTTCACGCTTATAACGCGATCTCCCCGGTGTCCGGCTTGTAGCCACCGTCGCACGGCGGGATCATCATCACCGCCGCACTTGGCGCCAGCTTCGGGGCGCCAGGACCACGCGTCTTCACGTCCGCAAGCGTGCCGTTCGTCGGCGGGCCTCGAGCCCGCTGCGGCACACCCACAGCCACCGCATCTCCGGCCCACGTCTCGTGACGATCGCGATGCGCCCCTCTCGGCGGGCCGGGATGGGCGTAGACAATCATGAATTCAGAAAAATAGAAAGTAATTTATTTTTATCGGAAGGTCTGGACACGACCGATCAGCCTGATGGCGTTGGCGAAATCAGCCGCGAGGCGCAGCAGGATTTCGCCGCGCATGACGCTGTCGGAGGGTGGGCCAAGCGACGCCGCTGGCGGCGCGTGCCCACCATCGGCGCCGGCGGGTGCGGACGGTGGGCACGGCGCGCGAACGATGTTGCGCGACGAGATCGAGCCGGGCGGGCCTTTGCCCACCCTGCGGCTGCGTCTGCGCGGAGGCGCGTCGCGGAACACATCTCCCATCCGCCGGTTGAAGCTGCTTCCACATCAGCCACGGAGTTCTCCCCCAATGCAGGACATCAGGGAACACATGGAAGTCATCGGCGCCGACGGCGCGCATGTCGGCACCGTCGACCGCGTCGACGGCAACCGCATCAAGCTGACCAAAAAGGACAGCGGCGAGGGCAGCCACAAGGGGCATCATCACTTCATCGACAAGGGCCTCGTCGCCGGCGTCGAAGGCGACAAGGTGCGGCTGTCGGCCATCGGCGCCGTCGCGGTGACGATGGAGGAGGAGAAGTAGGGGCGGGGATACTCCTGTCTCCGTCCTCCGCTCGCAGTGATGCGCCCTTGCTCTCCTACGCGACCGGCCCGTGACGTGTAGGGTGGGCAAAGCGGCGCCGTCAGGCGGCGCGTGCCCACCATCGACGGCAGGCACGGTGGCGTGCGCATTTGCTCCAAAGCTTGTCATTGCGCGGTGGCGTCGAACCAATCATCGGATGCCGACGACACATGAAGATGTGATCGACGCGTGACCACGCGGAACTTGTGATGGCTAGGCGAGACAGCTACTCCCTGCGGAGCACATCAGCGCGAACGCACAGAATGGACGAACGTCGACGTCATGGACGGTGCAGACCTTATCGGCTTGCTGATTGCGTTCCTGCTGCCGCAACCGATGTCCCACGCCGAGCTGGCGCCCACCGGCATCTTCAAGTCGCCCTTGTACTACACCTATAACGGCCTTCTGCTGGCGCTGTTCGCGCTGATCTTCACGCCCATGTTCGTCCGCTTTCCGTCCGCTGCGCTCAAGGCCGATTTGATCGCTTTGGCCATCGTCGCGGTGGCCGCCTTCTTCGCCCGTCGCGCGCTGAAATGGCGCTATCCAATCTGACCTAACGGCTGCGCTCGCATGACAGTGAACCGTAGGGTGGGCAAAGCGGCGCCTTCAGGCGGCGCGTGCCCGCCATCGACGCTGGCGGGTGCGGGCGGTGGGCACGGCGCGTGCAAAATGGTACCCGACAAAACCGACGCTGGCGCGCCTTTGCCCGCCCTACGTTTCGGCTACTCCGCGTAGCCCAGAATCGTCTTCAACAATTTCGGGAACCGGGCATTGAGGTCGGCCTCGCGCACGACGTTGCGATGCTCGACGCCCTGCTTGGTGGTGTGGATCAGGCCGGCCTCGCGCAACACCCGGAAATGGTTCGACAGCGTCGATTTGGCGATGCCGGGGCAGGGCGCGGCCTCGGTGCAGGACATGCAGTCCTTCCGTTCCATCAGGCTCCTGACGATGCGCAGCCGCAGGGGATCGGCGAGGGCGGCCAGCACTCCCGCTAATGTGATGTCCTCGCGCGACGGGTGAAACAGCTGCGCCATGAAAAACATATAGCGACGGCCTTGCGCGCGTTCAATAGTTCACTAGTTCTGAACGATTGAACCGAACGCCGCAGGCGGCGCAATGTGGAGAGCAAGATGAGCAAGCGACTTGAGGGCAAGGTGGCGCTGGTGACCGGCGCGTCCAAGGGGATCGGCGCCGCGATCGCGGCCCGGCTGGCCGAGGAAGGCGCCGCGGTCGCCGTCAACTACAGCTCCAGCCGGGAGGGCGCCGACCGCGTCGTGGCGGGGATCACCGGCAAGGGCGGCAAGGCGGTGGCCGTGGGCGGCAACCTCGCCAATCCCGGCGACGTCAAGACCATCGTCGCCGAGACGGTGAAGGCGCTCGGCCCGATCGACATCCTCGTCAACAACGCCGGCGTCTACGCCTTCGCGCCGCTCGACGGCATCACGCCGGAGCACTTCCACAGCCAGTTCGACGTCAACGTGCTCGGCCTGCTCCTGGTGTCGCAGGAGGCCGCGCGGCATTTCAATCCGGCCGGCGGCAGCATCGTCAACATCTCCTCCGGCGTGTCCACCCTGACGCCGCCGAACACCGCCGTCTACACCGCGACCAAGGCCGCCGTCGACGCCATCTCCTCGGTGCTGTCGAAGGAGCTGGCGCCGCGCAAGATCCGCGTCAACACCATCAATCCCGGCATGATCGTCACCGAGGGCGTCGTCGCCGCCGGCCTGCACGAGGGCGATATGCGCAACTGGATCGAAACGGCCACGCCGCTCGCGCGCGTCGGCAAGGCCGAGGAGATCGCCGCCGCGGTGGCATTCTTCGCCTCGGACGATGCGTCCTACGTGACCGGCGAGACGCTGCACGTGACCGGCGGGCTGCGCTGAGCGATCACGTCACTTCGGTCGCAGTCGCGAGCGGTGAACCGTAGGGTGGGCAAAGCGCCGCCGCAAGGCGGCGCGTGCCCACCGTTCCGGTGTTTGGACGAAGCCAAATTCCCGTCTCGCCCCCCGGCGCCTATCGCGCTATGATGACAGCCGCGGGAAAGGAAGGCAGCCATGACCATCAAGGTCGCCGTCAGGTCAGAGGTCGTTCGTGATCCGACGGTCATGAGCGGCGATCCGGTGGTTCGCGGGACACGGGTGCCCGCCGAAACCATCCTGGCCTACCTGCGCGCCGGCTATCCGGCGCAGGAGATCTTCGCCGACTATCCGAGCCTGCCGATCGATGGCATCGACGCGGTGATCCGCTGGGCCGAGGTCACCTATGGTGCCGATTGGCGATCGGCGGAGAACGCGGCAGCCACCCGTTGAGCGAACGATTCCTGATCGACGAGTGCCTGAGCGGCGCCTTGGTGGGAGTGGCAAAGGCGCGCGGCTATCAGGCGGACTACGTCACCCATCTGGGCAAGAGCGGCTGGCAGGACTGGAATCTGGTGGGGTTCGCAAGCGCGAACGACTACATCATCGTCACCGACAATCGCAGAGATTTCCTGAAGGAATATGCCAAGCTCGACGTACATGCCGGGCTGGTGATCCTGATCCCGAAGGGCACGCGGGATGAGCAGATGAGTCTGTTTCAGAAGGCGCTCGATCTCTATTCCGTCCGCAACGCCGATCTCGTGAACAAGCTCATCGAAGTCGCGCGCGACGGCTCGGTCCATATCCGCGAGTGGACCGCCGACGATCACGACATCAACCATATCAACGATCCGAAGTGGCGGTGACCGTAGCCCGGATGAGCGAAGCGATATCCGGGGTCTGCCGCAGCGCCGGCGATGAACCCGGATGTCGCTTCGCTCATCCGGGCTACGCGGCAACGGTGATTTTTGGCAACTATAGGTTGATGAATCGTCCGATATAGGATCAAATCGGGCTTGCCGAATCCGCGATGCGCGCATCGCGGACGAGCTGCGTTTCAACCCAGCGGTCGGGCGCATGGCGTTTTGCCATGGCGCAGTCCTGGCCGGCTGAATTTCAAATCACCAAAGGAGTTTCTCATGCGCATCGGTTTTGCATTGTCGACCATGTCTGTCGTCGCCGCATCGGTGGCCCTCGGTTGGGGCCTGACCGCGCCGCGCCCCGCGCACGCGTTCCTGGAGGACATCTGCATCCCGCGCGTGAAGGACGGGCTGAAGAATTGTCTCGCGCCGGCCAGCGCCTGCAAGGATCCGGCGGAGGCGCTGAACCGCGGCTGCCTGCTCGAGGCGGTGCAGTTCGCCGTCATTCCGCCCGGCCGCAGCATGATCCATGCGGACTCGACCTATTTCATCGCCCAGGCGCTCGGCTACCGCGCCGACGTCGCCTATTGGATCGCCGCCTACAACGAGAACTCCGACTACGCGCAATATGCGCCGATCGACCAGTGCGGCGGGCAGGCGACCTCGACCAATTCCGGCGCCAGCTACATCACCGCCAAGTTCAACGGCTTCCAGCGCACCAACAACACCACCGACGGGCCGCTGTATCACTATCTGCTGAACTTCTCGCCGAACGGGCAGGGCACCGATGTGCACGGCGCCAGCGGCGTGCAGGCGGTGTATCCGTTTCACTATCCGCCGCCCGGCTACCCGATCACCATCGACAGCGTCTATCAGGGCACGCTGTACGACCTCAGGCAATGGGCGATGAAGGGCGACGAGGCGCCGGGCCTGCTGTGCACCGCCGGATACACCGTGCCGAACGGCTCGTCGAACTTCAGCGGCCCGAAATGTCTGTCGAACGTCCCGATCAGCGGCAACGTGCCGCTGCTGGAGAACTACGCGATCGGGCCGGCGATCAACGTGACCTCCGGGCCAAAGATTCTCGACAACAGCAACGGCAATGTCGACTACACTCAGCTGAAGTCCTGGCTGGACGACAAGAGCCGGACCACCGGGGTGCTGTTCGATGATCCCCGGAAGCCGCCGGTGCCGGTGCAGATCGCCAGGATCGGGCTCTATCTGCACTCCCTGCAGGATGCCTCCTCGCACGGCACCTTCTGCGGCGACGACGCGCCGTCGCCCCCGGGCGGCTCGGATGTCGGCAGCTACATGTTCATGAGCTCGGGCAGCATCAAGCTCAGCTTCGGCACCTATTGCGCGACGGGGCCGCATCTGGCGAGTCACGTCCAGGAGACCGGCACCGGCGACACCAGCCTGCCGCTGCGCGACTATGTGGCGCTGAACAACACGGTGGACGAGCTGATCCTGTTCGGCAACAATGTCGCCAAGCCGCGCGGCTGGATCGTCAACCCCAGCCTGCTGCCGCCTGATGTGGTCGGGCGCAAGAGCGCGGCCGGCGACAGCGCCGCCGATTTGAAATCGCGTCTCGTCGGCCGCATCGTGCAGGGCGTGCAATGGTCGCGTGCCGAGGTCTACAACTCCGGCGTCATCACCGCGCCCCTGCAACGTACCGACGCCCAGGATCGCCTCAACACGATGAACGCCGCGCTCGGCGCCTATTCGAAGCGGCTGACCAACGCCAACCCCACGCTGACGCCGCTGAAGCCGATGCCAGGAAATTCGTTCGTGGCGGGGGATACGTCGGTGTGCTTCAAGTAGATGGCGGAGCGACTACGTCGCTCGTCGCCGCCGAGATGTCGCGAGATGGAGCGGAGTGCTTATGAATGTGCCCCCTCCTGCCATGGCGAACCTTCGTTTCGCCTTGGGGGAGAGGGCGCGGTGTCGCTTCAGCACCACCCCTTCTTCCAGTGACCGGGCGGGCAGTGATGGCCGCGCCAGCCCACCTTGCGGCCGCGGCTCCAGCCGAAGGCCCGGTGGCCACCGCCGCGGCCCCAGCCGTGACCATGGCCGCCGTGGCCATGCCCGCCTCTGACCGCGATGACATCGGACGCGCCGCGATCGGCGTGATCGACCTGGATGGGCGCGAGCGGCATGGCGCCGACAGGCGTGATCAGTGCGGTCGAGATCGATGCAGCCAGGATGAAGAGCGCTTTGCGCATGGGACTTCTCGGATGTTTGGACAATGAAGCGATGGATGGAGCGGCTTTGCGGCTTGTCTGTGTCGCCAAGCCAAGGGGGCGGGCCGAGTTCGTCGATCTCACACCCCCCGCGCGCGAACTACTTCCGGGTCGTATTGGAGCCGGTCGTCGTCACGCGCTGGCCGGGAGCGCTCTCGGAATGACCCGGGCCGGCGGCCGTGTTGCGCTGATGGCCAGGCGCGTATTCGGACGCGCCGGGCGCCGTCGACGTCCTGCTGGTCTGCATGCGATGGCCGGGCGTCGTCTTCGACACGCCGTGCGAAGTCTCTGCGGTCTCTGCGGCGAACGCTGGTGAAGCCGCAAACAGCGCCGCGGCCAGAACGACTGCCATCCTCATGAACGAACCTCCTCCTTGTTGAGACCGGAGCAACATGGAGTTCCTGGCGATCGTTCCGGCTCCCGTACTATCCCGGTGTTCCCGGCGGGGACGCCGCTGGCGTCAATGTCGGCGTCGCACATTCCAGCACCCGCGCCGCAGCGGGGCACGGCGCGACGCGGCATTGCCGCGGGCCTCCTGATGTGTCCTGCGCCGTTTCAGGGGGATGGCGTCGCCGAAAGCGTCTTCCAGAGCAGATATCCACCCAGCACGATCAGGATCAGCGGCATGAGCGGCAACGGCAGGGCAAGAAGATCCCACAGGCCGGCCGCAAGAATGATGACCCCGATGACCACGCCGAACCTGTCGACCTTCAGGCTCCGTTGCGTTCGCACCATCTGTGCGCCCAGGATGAGGACGCCGACGCCCACCAGGAACCAGCCCCAGGGAAGCCCTGCGAGCATGACCACGCCGAGCCAGATGAAGAAGACGGCCCACGCGGCTGAATCGATTTGACGGTGCGGATCGGGTGTGTCGTGGGATGGGACGAGAGATGCTTGCGTATCGGCCATGATGCTGCCTCCGCTTCTCTGACGGTGACAGCTTGGTGCGGATTCACGTCGGCGCTGTTGATGCAAGTCAACCAAAGCGCGGGGGAAGCGCTAGGTCGTGGCGGAGGCAACGACTTTCGATCCAGCACAAGCGAGCCAGTTGAATGCGCCCGCAGGCAGCGTCGGCCAATTCGGATAGCGCGAGTAGCCCGGATGAGCGATAGCGACATCCGGGGCCTCACACGTCACCTGCGATGAACCCGGATATCGCTATCGCTCATCCGGGCTACGCGACCTCCACCACCAGCGCCGGATCGAAATCCGGGTTCTCGCGGCCATAGCCGTGCGGGTTGCAGATCACGCGGGTGGCGCCGATGTGGTAGTCCGCGGGCGTGTGGATGTGGCCGTGGATCCAGAGTGCCGGCTGCGTCGCCTGGATCAGCGCCGACAGGTCGGAGGCGTAGGCGGCGGTGACGCGGTCGTTTCGATATGTCTCGGCGACCGAGCCCCAGCCGGGGGCGTGGTGGGTGACGACGACGGTCGGGCCATCGAACGGCGTCTCCAGGAGGCCGGTGAGCCAGGTGCGGGAGGTCCGGTGCAGGCCGAGCGCCTCCTGCGGCCGGAAGCGCAGCCAGGGCTGCTTGCGCCAGGTGATGCGGCGATGGTCGTTCATGCGGTCGCGGCAGACCGCCATGGTGTGGACCTCGGAGCCGGGGCCAAAGATCGCATAATCGGTCCACAGCGTGCAGCCCGCAAAGCGCACGCCCGCGAGCACGACCGCGTCGTTCTCCAGCAGATGTACCCCGAACCGCGCCGCCTCGGCGCGCGCCAGCTTCAGGTCCTCAGGGTAGGTGCGGTGATAGAACTCATGGTTGCCCATCACCATGACGATCGGCACGTCCACGGCCACGATCTCGCGCAGCCGCGCAAACCCGTTCACCGCCCCCTCGCAGACATCGCCGGCGACCACGACCACATCGACCCCGGGCAGCGCCGCGATCGGCTTGATGTCGGCCATGTCGGCGTCGAGATCGGAGAAGATGTGGAGGTGCATGGGGGCAGGGAGATGGAGCCCAGGGCGTAGGGCGCTTTGCCTAGGCGTCCCGTTCCCTCCGGAGGCAAGAGGCGGATCCGCTCCGTCAATTCATCCTACTCGGGCTTTCTAATTGATCGCCTCGAGCCGTATTGCGGTATTCACGACGAAATTGACGCAACGACGCACCAGTACGGGATCTGTTGTTGGTTCCCAAGTCCATTCAATGACGGGAGATCCTCCAGGAATTTCATGAACTACTGGGGCGTAAGTTTTGAACATGATGTAGCTGTCGAAGTCCAAATTGTAAGCAACTACGGTGATCGCTTCAGTGAAAGCATCAGTCATCCTGCGGAGCGTAAGCTCAAGTTCGCGCTTCCCTTCTCTCTCGATCCCAAAACCGAATAAGCGCCCCGTGCTCCGCAAGCTGTAAAGACGATCCAAGGGCGCGCCGTCTCCTCTACGACGCCCTTCATATCGACGCAGACTCAACACAAATGCTATCGCGATCTCTTCTAGCGCACTTTTGGGATCTCCGGACGCAAGCGCTGCCTCTGCGCGCTCTAGCGGTTCGCGTACGCCGTCGAATGTTATCATCGACGTTAGTGTTACATCATGCAATTCTATTCCGAGTAGATTTGGCGAATTGTCCTCAAAGAAGGTAGTAATAGTAGCACGAAACCCGTCGATGTCGGCTTTATGCGGTAACACACCAGAATGCTTCATGCTTACTCGAGCTTTATTGAAGCGCGTCATCGACGTGCGGGCTGTAATCGAAAGGTTGTTCTGCTCGAAAGCAGACCAGTACTCCATGAAATCTGATTTAGGCTTAAGGTTGACCGCTCGGTGCTCTGCCGCGATTTGTAGAAACATCTCGCACGCATCGTGAAACGTCAGCAACGACACGGCGCCGAACGGCTCTGGCTGGTGTGACTGATCAAGCCCCATCTCGAAGAGATATCTCACAAAAGCAAGCCGGCGTATCAAATCTCTGCTGAGGGGAGGCGACATTGATAGACATGCTCCAGATATCAGGATTTATCAAAAGAGCGTATTTCGCAGCAACAAGAATACTAGTATATGCTCTAAGTAATTGAGGTCAGGCCTTAGACTGAGCTCCGCTAATCCGTCAGGCGCTTGCTATTGAACGTCGTCTCCGTCTTGAAATCTATCATAGACTTTCTCGCACGCGTGGCACATGAACTTGTGTCCAACGGGAAAAAGCTTTTGTTGACCGCAATACGTGCAGAGAGCATCCAAGAACGCTTTGGTGTTGATCGGTTTTTTTGGAGAGAGAACTGCTCGTGCCTCGTCGGCCATTCGTCGGACCCGAGCTGCGGCCGCAGGCCTAGCTAATTCCTCCTGGACCTGCTCGAAATAGATGCGAGCCGCTGCGAGGCTTATACCGGCTTCGACTGACACATCATCGGCAGACGTCAGCTGCCTTGCGGATCTGTCGTTGATTAGAAAGGCGGCGCCAAAAACCATCGCCTGATGTTCGGCGGATTTGAATTTTGGGATCCAAGATGGCGTAAGGTTGCCCTCTCGACGCCTCGGTAGAGCTGCTCCCTGCATAAGCTTGTGTACATGAAGAGTAGCGTGCCCAAGTTCATGGACGATTGTGTATCGCGCGTAGCCATCGCCCATAAATGCCTTATGACGAATTCTACGCGGAATCTTAGCGACAATACGGGATCCGTCAAAGACGGTTAGGCCAGAGTCTGTCGGGATCTCCTCGTCGGAGACCACCTCAAGCTTGAATGGTTTGATGCCGTGAACGGTCCAAATTTCGGGGACTTGTTCTAGCGCGAGTGGATCTACTCGTTTGGCTTCCTCTAATCCAAGAAAGCGACGTTGTGCTTTGGCGTGAGACCGAACCTCAGTATCCCGCAGGGGATCAACTATAAAGTCGTCAGTCGACATTACCTACCTCGCTTTTTCTGCTCCCTGCTTTGTTGATTTGGAATTGCCCGGGCCAAGATTGGCCCGGGTAAACAAGCGCTTTTGTCGGCTATGCTTAGCTGCACCCCGTCGTGGACCCGCACGTATCGCACTTCATGCAGGTGCCGTTCCGGACCAGCGTGAAATTCCCGCACTCCGAGCACATCTCGCCTTCGTAGCCCTTGGCCTTGGCTTCGGCGCGGCGTTCGGCCTTGGAGGCGACTTGGGTCGCAGCCGTGCCGGCCTTGCTCCATTGCAGGGCCTCGAGCTTCTCGGTGGGCGAGAGGTCGTGCTGCGCCTCCTGCTTCAGGGCGACGGCGCCGTCGATGGCGTCGCCGGCGCGGGAGCCGGAGAGGGCGGTGACGCGGCCCGACGGGCCGGCGTCATGCGGGGCGGAGACGGCGGTCGTGGCCGAGCCGCCGCGCATCACCACGAGGTTGTCGGTGCGGGAGCGGGTCAGGCCGCGTGAGACGTATTTCGCGGCCTGCTGGCTCGGGCCGTCCTCCGACGGCTTGCCTTCGTCGACGCCGCGGCCGAGCGCGTCGAAGTTGCTCTCGGAGGGGTCGACATGGGCGAGGTCGAAGCGCGACATGTAGCTGACGGCGAGCTCGCGGAAGACGTAGTCGAGGATCGACGTCGCGTATTTGATCGAGTCGTTGCCCTGCACCGGGCCGGCCGGCTCGAAGCGGGTGAAGGTGAAGGCGTCGACATACTCCTCCAGCGGCACGCCGTACTGGAGACCCAGCGACACCGCGATGGCGAAGTTGTTGATGAAGGAGCGCAGCGCCGCGCCCTCCTTGTGCATGTCGATGAAGATCTCGCCGAGGCGGCCGTCATCATACTCGCCGGTGCGCAAGTACACCTTGTGGCCGCCGACGACCGCCTTCTGGGTGTAGCCCTTGCGGCGATCCGGCATCTTCTCGCGCTCGCGCATCACCACGATGCGCTCGACCAGCTTCTCGACGATCTTCTCCGAGACCTGGGTGGCACGCGCGGCCATCGGCTTCTCGTAGAAGGACTCGACCGCATCGTCCTCGTCCTCATCGTCGGAGATGAGCTGCGAGTTGAGCGGCTGCGACAGCTTCGAGCCGTCGCGATACAGCGCGTTGGCCTTCAGCGCGAGCTTCCAGGACAGCAGATACGCCGCCTTGCAGTCCTCGACCGTGGCGTCGTTCGGCATGTTGATGGTCTTGGAGATCGCGCCCGAGATGAACGGCTGCGCCGCCGCCATCATGCGGATGTGGCTCTCGACCGAGAGATAGCGCTTGCCGATCTTGCCGCAGGGATTGGCGCAATCGAACACCGCATAGTGCTCGGCCTTCAAATGCGGGGCACCCTCGACCGTCATCGCGCCGCAGATGTGCACGTTGGCGGCCTCGATCTCGCGCTTGGTGAAGCCGATGGCGGCGAGCAGCTCGAAGGCCGGCTGGACCAGCGCCTCGGCCGAGACGCCGAGCTGCTTCGTGATGAAGTCCTCGCCCAGGGTCCACTTGTTGAACACGAACTTGATGTCGAACGCGGTCGGCAGTGCCTTCTCGACCTTGGCGATGGCCTCATCGGTGAAACCCTTGGCTTTCAGGGTCGAGGCGTTGATGCCCGGCGCGTTGGACAGCGAGCCGTGACCGACGGCATAGGCCTCGATCTCGGCGATCTCGCTCTCGCGATAGCCGAGCGCGCGCAGTGCCTCAGGGACAGCGCGGTTGATGATCTTGAAGTAGCCGCCGCCGGCCAGCTTCTTGAACTTCACCAGCGCGAAATCCGGCTCGATGCCGGTGGTGTCGCAATCCATGACGAGGCCGATGGTGCCGGTGGGGGCGACCACGGTGACCTGGGCGTTGCGATAGCCGTGGGTCTCGCCGAGCGCGAGCGCGTCGTCCCAGGCCTGGATGGCATGGCTGACGAGCGAGACCTGCGGGCAGTGGGCGTGGTCGAGCGGCACCGGGGCGACCGAGAGCGCCTCATAGCCGGTCGCTTCGCCGCGTGCCGCGCGGCGATGGTTGCGGATGACGCGCAGCATGTGCGCGGCGTTCTTCTTGTAGCCGGGGAAGGAGCCGAGCTCGCCGGCCATCTCCGCCGAGGTCTTGTAGGCGATGCCGGTCATGATCGCCGAGAGCGCGCCGCACAGTGCGCGGCCTTCCTTGGAGTCGTAGGACAGGCCCATGGTCATCAGCAGGCCGCCGATATTAGCATAACCCAGGCCCAGCGTGCGGAACTCGTAGGACAGCTCGGCGATCGCCTTGGACGGGAACTGCGCCATCAGCACGGAGATCTCGAGCACGACCGTCCAGAGCCGGCAGAGATGCTCGTAGGCGCCGACGTCGAAGTGCTTGGTCTGGGTGTTATAGAACGTCAGCAGGTTGGCGGAGGCCAGGTTACACGCCGTGTCGTCCAGGAACATGTATTCCGAGCACGGATTGGACGCGCGGATGTCGCCGGACGCCTTGCAGGTGTGCCAGTCGTTCATCGTGGTGTTGAAGTGCAGGCCGGGATCGGCCGAGGCCCAGGCGGCGTGACCGATTTTTTCCCAGAGGTCGCGCGCCTTCAGCGTCTTGACGACCTTCTTGTTGGTGCGGCCGATCAGGCTCCAGTCGCCGTCGGTCTCGACGGCGCGGAGGAAGTCGTCCTTCAGCGACACCGAGTTGTTGGAATTCTGGCCGGAGACCGTGAGGTAGGCCTCCGAATCCCAATCGGTGTCGTAGATCGGGAAGTCGATGTCCTTGTAGCCCTGCCTGGCGAACTGGATGACCCGCTTGATGTAGTTGTCGGGCACCAGCGCGCGGCGCGCGAGCTTGATCTCGCGGCGGAGCGCCGGGTTCTTCTCGGGGTCGAAGCAGTCGTCGCCGGAGCCCTCGCAATTGACGCAGGCCTTCATCACGGCCTTGAGGTGCTTCTGGTTGATCTTGGAGCCGGTGACCAGGGCGGCGACCTTCTGCTCCTCCTTCACCTTCCAGTCGATATAGGCCTCGATGTCCGGATGGTCGGCGTCGACCACCACCATCTTGGCGGCGCGGCGGGTGGTGCCGCCCGACTTGATCGCGCCGGCGGCGCGGTCGCCGATCTTGAGGAAGCTCATCAGGCCGGACGAGCGGCCGCCGCCCGACAGCCGCTCGCCTTCGCCGCGCAGCCGCGAGAAGTTGGAGCCGGTGCCGGAGCCGTATTTGAACAGGCGCGCCTCGCGCACCCAGAGATCCATGATGCCGCCGTCATTGACGAGGTCGTCCTCGACGCCCTGGATGAAGCAGGCGTGCGGCTGCGGGTGCTCGTAGGAGGACTTCGACTTGGTCAGCTTGCCGGTCTTGTAGTCGACGTAATAATGGCCCTGGCCGGGGCCGTCGATGCCATAGGCCCAGTGCAGACCGGTGTTGAACCATTGCGGCGAGTTCGGCGCGACCATCTGCTTGGCGAGCATGAAGCGCAGCTCGTCGTAGAACGCCACCGCGTCCTCCTCCGAGGAGAAGTAGTTGCCCTTCCAGCCCCAATAGGTCCAGCAGCCGGCGAGGCGGTCGAACACCTGCTTGGCCGAGCGCTCGCTGCCGTAGCGCTCGTTCTCGGGGAGCGCGGCCAGCGCGTCGGTGTCGGGCACCGCGCGCCACAGCCAGGACGGCACGCTCTCTTCCTCGACCTTCTTCAGGCGCGCGGCGACGCCGGCTTTGCGGAAATACTTCTGCGCCAGCACGTCGGAGGCGACCTGCGACCAGAACTCGGGCACCTCGACATTCTCGAGCCGGAACACCACGGAGCCGTCCGGATTCTTGATCTCGGACGTGGTCAGGCGGAAGTCGATCCCCTGATAGGGTGACTGTCCTTCGGTGGTGTTGCGCCGTTCAATCCGCATCGCGAGCCCCAATAGTTCTTGCCGGACCGCGTCGTTGGCGGCCGGGATCATTGCATCCAAGGGCGGCGGCTGGAAGTCCCCGGACGCTGCCGGGAAACTCGTCTGCCGCCGCAGTTCAACCGGTTGCCCGGTCCGCATCTGTTCAGCCTCGAAGCCGAAGGCCTTGCGCCGTTGTCCGGCGTCTCGCCCCGTCTTCCTGCGCGGCGCGTGCAGCCCGTCCGCTGCCTGCGCCGCCTGTTCTCAACGCGTCACTTCCGCCGCTCTGCTCCGTCGTCCCTGCAGGGGAGACCCCACATCTAGTGGGTTCCCCGCCGGAGCGCGGCGGCGCAGCGATGGTACACAGGGCAGACGGCGACCCACGCCCGCAGCCGTACGGACGGCGGCGTGGTCGTCTTCGAACCCTCTCGAGGGAAGCGGCCGGCCAGACCCGAAACATGACTGTACGCCGAACCGGGCCGGAAGCTAGGACGACTCCGCTTCCCCCGTCAAGGACTAGTGGGGGTTCCCTAACCAAACACTAAATATGGGGGAAAGTACGGGATAACCAGGGCGTGTGCCGGTATCGTGATGGCCGTAACTATCGGCGAGTCCTCGCGGATTCGAAACCGGAAAAATTTGTTCGGAGCGCTGTCCACAGGGCTTCGTCCCGCTGTTCACAGGGGCAGATTTATTCGCGTGCAAACGGCGTGTTTTGCTTGCATCAGTGGGACTCACGGGCGCCTACGGAGCGTTCGCGGGGCAGGCATGCCCCACAATCCCTGGTGTGGCCGGGAAAACGCCGGCAAGGTCGTCCTCCCACGGACGGCGCCGGTGATTCCATGACAGACAAGCCAGTGGCCAGCGGGCGGATCACGCCCGCCGGGCTGATGTTCCTCGCCATCACCTCGCTCGGCTGGGGCTTCAACTGGCCCGTCACCAAGCATCTGGTCGGCGTGCTGCCGCCGCTCACCCTGCGCGGCACCACCGGGGTGGTCGGCGCGCTTCTCCTGGCACTGCTGGCCGTCATCCGCAGCCAGAGCCTTGCCGTGCCATCGGAGGTCTGGCCGCGGCTGATCCTGGCCGGGATGCTCAACGTCACCGCCTGGATGGTGCTGATGGGGCTGGCGCTGCTGTGGCTGCCGGCGGGTGAGGCGGCGCTGATCGCCTACACCATGCCGGTGTGGGCCTCGCTGCTGGCCTGGCCGATCCTCGGCGAGCGGCCGACGCTCTTGCGCGTGCTGGCGCTGGTGCTGGCGTTCGCGGGGCTGGCCGCGATCATGGGCAGCAACGGACTCAACGCCAGCCGCGACAAGCTGCCTGGCATCCTGATGGTGCTCGGCGGCGCGTTCGGCTTCGCGCTCGGCACGGTGATGGCCAAGAAGCTCCCGATCAGGCTGCCGCCTTTGTCGGCCGCGGCCTGGCAGATCGGCATCGGCTGCGTGCCGATCGTGATCGTGGGCTTCGCGGTCGAGCATTCCGACTGGACGAAGCTCGATCGGCTCGACTGGGCGCTGATGTTCTATTCCACCGTGATCCAGTTCTGCGTCGCCTATGTCGCCTGGTTCGCGGCGCTGTCACGGCTGCCGGCCTCGGTGGCGGCGATCGGCACCATGGCGGTGCCGGTGATCGGCGTCCTGGCCTCCGCGATCGCGCTGCGCGAGCCGCTCGGGGCAGGGCAGGTGGCCGCGCTGGCCTTCACGCTGGCCGCGGTGGCGATGGCGACCCGCGGCTAGCGTCTGCCGGCTTGCCGTCCAGCGCGCGGCGCACCATCTGCGCGAGCTCGGCGCGGCGATAGGGCTTGGTCAGCAGCAGCGCGTCCGGCACGAGCTGCTGGTTCTCGACCATCTCATCGCCGGTATAGCCGGAGGTGTAGAGCACGGGGAGCGCGGGGCGCGTCGTCATGATGGTTTCGGCGAGCTGCCGGCCGCTGATGCCGCCGGGCATGATGACGTCGGTGAACAAGAGGTCGAAGGGCTGGTTCTGCGCGGCGATGGCCAGCGCCTCCGAGGCCTGCGAGGCGACGAGGGTGGTGTAGCCGAGGCCTTGCAGCTGGGCGAGCACGAAGTCGCGCACCAGCGGATCGTCCTCGACCACCAGGATCGTCTCGCGGCCATGCGGCAGCGCCTGCTCGTGCTCCGGCTCGGTCTGCTGCGCCGCCTGCGCCGCCGGCAGATAGAGCCGGATCGTCGTGCCGCGGTTCTGCTCGCTCTGAAGCCTGACGTGGCCGCCGGACTGCCTGACGAAGCCATAGACCATGCTGAGGCCGAGACCGGAGCCCTTGCCGGCGTCCTTGGTGGTGAAGAACGGCTCGAAGGCGCGATCCTTCACCTCGGCCGGCATGCCGCTGCCGGTGTCGCTGACCGCGACCATGACGTAGGAGCCCGGCACGACGCCGGGATTGGCCGCTGCATCGGCCGCGTCGAGCGTGGTCTTCGCCGTCTCCAGCAGTAGTCTGCCGCCGTCGGGCATCGCATCCCGCGCATTGATCGCCATGTTGACCAGCGCGTTCGCGAGCTGCGCGGAGTCGACATGGGCGATGAGATCCTCGTCGGCGAGAACGGTCCTGATCTCGACCTGCTCGCCGAGCGTCGGTCGCAGCAGCTTGGCGATGTCCTCCACCGTGGCGTTGACGTCGATGTCGCGTGGACGCAGCGGCTGCTTGCGGGCGAAGGCGAGCAGATGCCGGATCAGCTCGGTGCAGCGATCGGTGGCCCTGCCGATCAGGGCCGCGAACTCGGCCGCCGCCGGCCGGTCCCGGACCGCGTCGATCAGGACCTCGATCGACCCGGTGATGATCGTCAGCATGTTGTTGAAGTCGTGCGCGACGCCGCCGGTGAGCTTGCCGATGGCATCGAGCTTCTGCGCCTGCTGCAGCAGGCGCTCGGTCTCGTGCACGTCGGTGACGTCGTGATACACCAGCGCGGCGCCGCTGATCGCGCCTGCGGAATTGCGCAGCGGCCGACCGCTGACCATCAGGCGGAACTGCGGCCGGCCGTCGGTCGGCTTGACCACGACCTCGCGGCGGTCGAACGACCGCCCGCACAAGGCGCGCGCGATCGGGAGCTCCTCGTCGACAATGCGGGTGGCGGCGTCGCTCTCGTAGAACTGGTTTGCGGCCAGCATCTCGGCGAACGTCTTGCCCACATTCGTTCCCAGGAAACGTCCCATCGCCTGGTTCGACAGCATGATGGTGCCTTCGGGATCGACGACGAGGACGCCCTCGGCCATGCTGTTGAAGGTGTTCGTGAGAATGGCGGAGAAGCGGCGCAGCTCGTCATAGGCCGCGGCGAGATCGCTGCGCTGCTTCACGGCCTGGGCTTCCAGCGAGGTCGCGGTCTTCCGTGACAGGGTGAGGGACGAGCGCAGCGCCCGGTCGGAAAGGTGAGCGCGCCGGACGAGATAGCCCGACATCAGGAGCAGCAGGCCGACGCCGGCGAGGTCGATCGCCAGCAGCCAGGACCCGGTTCGTCGCGAGATCGTAGCGCGGTCCGCCAGCAGCCGGCGCTCGTCGTCGGTAAAGGCGTCGAGCGCCTGGTTGATCGTCGTCATCGCCGCCGGACCGGCCGCGCTCGCCGCCAGCGCCTGCAGGCCGTCGCGATCGTTCGCCGCGTGGCGACGGATCAGCTCGCCGGCAAGCTGGATGCGCCGCTGCACGATGCCATAAATCGATCGCAGCCGCTCGCTCTGCAAGGAATTGTCCCGGACGAGCCCTCGCAGGTCGGCCCAGGCCGCAGGGATGAGTCCGCTCGTCTCCTGAAACTCTGCGATGAACCGGTCGGCTCCGGACAAGGCGAAGCCGCGCGAGGCCGCTTCTGACTGCTGCAGCAGGACGCGGAGCTCGGAGGATTTCTCCAGCACCTCCATCGTGTGCTCGACCAGGGCGGTATCGTTGCGCGCCTTGATGTCCAGTCCCGTCGACGCGGCGCCGATCGCGAGCAGAGTCCCAAGGCCGAGCCCGATCACCACGCGCCGGCGGATCATCGGTGGCTTCCAATGGCGCGGGATGCCGTCGCGTCCTGCCAATTGCATGGGGTGGGTTTCCATCGGAATTTTTTGGCGCCGACCTCCGTGACGATCGCAGTTCCGATCCGCGCGATGGTCGAGTCAGGAGAAGTGAGCGCGCGTCGGCACGTCCTCGGAAAAGGCATTCTCGGCCAACGCATCATCGGCCAGGGCGTCATCGGCGGGGTCTGCCAGCGCGAGCCGCACCATCTTGGCGAGCTCCGACTTGCGATAGGGCTTGGTGAGCAGGAGCGCCGCCTGGTCGAGGCGGCCGTGCTCGACCATCGCGTTGTCGGTATAGCCGGACGTGTACAGCACCTTGGTGCCTGGCCGCTGCCGCAGCGCCTCCTCGGCGAGCTCCTTGCCGTTGACGCCGCCGGGCATGATGACGTCGGTGAACAGGAGATCGAAGCTTTGGCCGGAGTCGATCTTGGCCAGCGCCTCGACCCCGGTCGATGCGGTGATGGTCTTGTAGCCGAGGCTCTGCAACTGTGACACGACGAAATCCTGCACCAGGGGATCGTCCTCGACGATAAAGATCGTCTCCTCGCCGCGCGGCGGCGGCGGCTCGGGCGGCGCAGGGCTCGTCGCCTGTCCCTTGGGCACGGGGATGTAGAGCCGGATCGTCGTGCCCCGTCCTTCCTCGCTGTAGATCTTGATGTGGCCGCCGGATTGCTTGACGAAGCCGTAGACCATGCTGAGGCCGAGGCCGGAGCCCTTGCCGGCTTCCTTCGTCGTGAAGAACGGTTCGAAGGCGCGGTCGCGGACCTCCGGCAACATGCCAGTGCCCGTGTCGCTGACGGCGACCATGACATAGGGCCCGGGCGTCACGCCGGCGTTGGCTGAGGCATAGGCCTCATCGAGCACCACCCGGCGCGATTCCAGCAGCAGCTTGCCGCCATTGGGCATCGCGTCGCGGGCGTTGATCGCCATGTTGACCAGCGAGTTGGCGAGCTGCGCCGAATCGATGTGCGTGATCAGCGTCTCGTCTTCGAGGATCGAGTTGATCTCGATCTGCTCGCCGAGCGTCGGACGCAGCAGCTTTGCGATGTCGAGAATCGTGCTGTTGACGTCGCTGTCGCGCGGATGCAGCGGCTGCTTGCGGGCAAAGGCGAGCAGATGCCGGATCAGCTCGGTGCAGCGGTCTGCCGCCTGTCCGATCAGCGCTGCGGTCGCCGCGGCGGCGGGGCGGTCCTTCACCTCGTCGGCCAGCGTCTCGATGGTGCCGGTAATGATCGTCAGCATGTTGTTGAAGTCGTGTGCGACGCCGCCGGTGAGCTTGCCGATCGCATCCAGCTTCTGCGCCTGCTGCAGCAGCCGCTCGGTCTCGTGCGCCGTGGTGATGTCGTGATAGACCATCGCCGCGCCGGTAATGCCGCCCGCGGCGTCGCGCAGCGGGCGGCCGGAGATCATCAGTCGCAGCGTCTCGTCCCGGTCGGGCCGGTAGACGATCAGCTCGCGGCGGTCGAAGCTCTCGCCGCGCAAGGCTCGCGGCGTCGGCAGGTCGTGGGCTGCGACAGGCGTCACGCCGTCGCTTTCGTAGACGCGGAGGCGCGCGCGGACGTCGGCCAGATTCTTTTCCGGGCTGTAGCCAAGCAGATGTTCGACCGCGGGGTTCGAGAATACCACGGTGTCCGCGGCATCGATGACGAGCACGCCCTCTGCCATGCTGTTGAACGTGTTCTGCAGGATCTCGGCGGAATGGCGCAGCTTCTCATGGGCGGCGATCAGGTCGAGATGCTGCTGCTCGGCCTTTTCCGCCAGCGAGATGGCCTCGGCTTCGGACCGGACCAGCGACGCGCGCAGCGCACGATCGTGGAGATAGGTCCGCCGGATGAGGTAGAAGGCGATGATCAGCAGCAGCGCGAGGCCGCACAGGTCGATCGTGAGCAACAGCGATCCGGTGGCCTTCGACGTCATCGAACGCTGCGTCAGCAGCTCGCGCTGATCGGCAACGAAACGGTCGAGATGGGCCGTGATCTCGCTCATGGTCGCCGGGCCTTCGGCGCGGCTTCTGAGCGCTTCGAGCCCCGCACGATCGGAGGCGGCGCGCAACCGGATCAGCTCCGCGGCGAGCTCGACCCTGCGGGCAACCAGGGCTTCGGTCTCGGTCAGCAGCTTCAGCGGTTCGGGATTGTCGGCCACGGCGCGCCGCAGCTCGGCCATGGCGACCGGAATTTTCGTGCTGACATCGGCAAACTCCGTCCTGAACTGATCTTCACCGACGAGTGCGTAGCCGCGAGAGGCCGCTTCCGCCTCGCGTAGCAGCAGGCGCAGATCGGAGGTCTTCTGCAGGATGTCGAGCGATGAATTCACCCAGGCCGCGTCGTGGCGCGACTTGATGTCGAGCGCCGTGGACGCGGCGCCGATCGCCAGCAGCGTTCCAAGACCGAGCCCCAATGCGAGGCGCTGATAGGTCATCTGCGTTTCTCAATCATCGACATGTCCGCCAGCCGGGCCGGGGACAATCGCGGCCAGCCACATGCTCCGAGCTTCGATGCAGCTGCGTCCAAGCAGTGAAGATATGTCGGCAAGGCGCGCCTCCTTGTTCGAAGTTCTTGGCGCGTTCGCGGGCGGCAGGCCCAAGCCGCTCACCCGCGGCGTTTGCACTGCGCGAGTCCCGCGAAAATCCATGTGTCCATCGACTGATATCAACCAAGCCTGCGAAGCGCCCAAACGGGCAGAATCACGAGCTCAAACAATATTGGACCGGAACGGGCCGATCATCTGCACGTCGCGAGGCACATTTTGAAATATGGGCGAAAATCAGCCTGCAACGTGGCGCATTAGACACAGAACGAACAACAATACGGCACGAAAAAGGCGGCGAGCATAGCCCTCGCCGCCTGCTGTTGTCGCAGCTACGATGTCAGACTCTTACGGGCATGGATGGCGAATGCCATCATAGCCGAGATAAGTTCCCGAAGCCGGATCATACGAGCGGTACCTGCGTGCGCAGTAGCTCGGGTCGACGCCTTCGGTTCCGACGACGGCAACAGGCGCGGAGTCGTCATAGTACGAGTAGTCGGAGTAATAGTCGGGCCCGTAATAATACGGATCATTGTAGTAGGCATAGCTGCTGCCCAACCCGATTCCGACGCCAACGCCGACACCCGGCCAGAAGCCGCCGCCGCGGTGATGCCAGCCGCCACGGTGGCCGCCCTGCCAGCCGCCGCCACCCCAATTGCCGCCGCTCCAGTTGCCGCGGCCGCCACCGGTGTTGACGGCGACGTTGGCGCCGGCCGCCGGACCGCGACCCGCGAGCGCTGCGCCGCCAACGGCTGCGCGTCCGGCAAAGCTGCCGCCGCTCATGCCGCCGCCACCCGGGCCTGCCGCAAAGCCGCCGCGTCCGCCGCCGCCGATCGCTCCGCCGCCGCCACCACCGATAGCCGCGCCACCGCCCCCGCCGATGGCGGCACCACCACCGCCGCCCGGACCACGACCGCCGCCGCCGGGACCCTGGGCAAAGCTCGTCGTCGCTGCCGCCAGCGGCAGAATCAGCGCCACTGCCGCCGCAGTGCTCCATGTCTTCAGTCTGGTCATCGCTATCGCTCCATCAGGGGGAAAATGACCTAACCGCAGGCCGCGGATGTCGTTCCCCGCCGCGAACCGATACATCGTCGCGGGCGGAGGCGGTGCAACACTGGACAAGATGCGGGCGGGGTGGCATCAGAACCGGGACCTTCACAGAACCGGCCCCAAGCCCATGAAACAGTTCTTTCTCAAGCTCTTCACGTGGTGGAACGGCCAGACTTTCGGCACCCAATTGTGGACCTGGCGCTTCGGCGAGCTCGTGGGGCAGGATGCACAGGGCAACCGCTATTATCGGACCGCCGGCGGCAAGATCGATCCGGTGCTGCATTTCGAGCGGCGCTGGGTGATCTATAACGGCCTGGCCGAAGCGAGCCGTATTCCGCCCGAATGGCACGGCTGGATGCATCACATGGTCGACGTGCCGCCGACTCAGGACGGCTACAAGCCGCGCGAGTGGGAAAAGCCGCATCAGCCGAATCTGACGGGGACTGCGCTGGCGTATCGCCCGGCCGGCTCGACCTTGGGCAGCGGTCGCAGGCCAAAGGCCACCGGTGATTATCAGCCCTGGACTCCTGGCGGCTGATTCGATTTCGCGCGAGATGACCCGATCGGAAGAGGCCGCCCGAACTCCGGCCGGCCGCTTTGCTTTCGGGAGCCTGGCAAGCCTGCGCTACGACGGGTTGGTCCGGAGGGCGGCCGCCGCATGCTCCGCCGCCTCGATTCGCCGCTTCCGGAACGGCGCGATCCGCTCCAGCATGCGTGACACCACCGCCGGCGGCGCCGTGTCAGGGGAACCAGCGTTGAAAGGGGGCGCCGGATTGTATTCGAGCCTGAGCTGGATGGCCTCCGCCGTCTGACGATCGACCAACTGCGCCACCAGGGTCAGCGCGAAGTCGATGCCGGCCGTGACACCGCCGCCGGTGATCCGGTTACGGTCGATGCAGACGCGCTCGGTGCTGACGGTGGCGCCGAACAGCGGCAGGCATTCGCGCGCGCTCCAATGAGTCGCTGCGCGATAGCCGTCCAGCAGGCCGGCGGCGCCGAGCGCCAGCGAGCCCGTGCACACCGACGTGATGTACTTCGCGCCTTCCGCCTGGCGGCGGATGAAGCCGATGACTTCGGCGTCGCCGAGGATGGCATCGACGCCGAAGCCGCCGGGAATGCAGATCACGTCCGCCTGCGGACAGTCGGCAAAGGTCGTCGTCGGCAGGAGTGTGAGAACTGAGTCGGTCGGGATCGGCTCGATCTTCTTCCAGACCAGGTGCAGCGTCGCACCGGGCACGCTCGAGAACACCTGTACCGGTCCGGTGAGATCGAGCTGGGTCACCTGGGGAAACAGAACGAGAGCGATCGAAATCGGTTGGTGCATGGCGGTGCTCGCAGGTCTGGTGCTTGACGGCGGTCATTCTGCATGGTCCGTTGGATGGCTCATATGCCAAAGTTCCCTCGTTTCCGGACAGATTTGAGATTCCATACTTGAGGTCTCAAACTTAGGATCACGGACTTGGGATCACCGACTTGGGATCACGGAGCCATCCACCATGATCGGCGTGCTCATCTATCCCGATTTTCAGTTGCTCGACGCTGCCGGGCCGATCTCGGTGTTCGAGATCGCTTCGCGCTATGCGCGCGCCGTGCCATCGATCAGGGTCATCGCCGCCACGCCCGGACCCGTGCGGTCGTCATCGGGGGCTGAGATGCTGGCGCGCAAATTCGGTCCGGTGTCGGCGCTGACCACGCTGCTGATCGCCGGCGGCGAGGGTGTGGAAGCCGCGAGCCGCAACACATGCGCGCTGAACTTCGTTCGCAAGGTCGCGCAGCGCGGCACCCGGCTTGCCAGCATCTGTTCCGGCGCCTTCGTGCTGGCCGAAGCGGGCCTGCTGGACGGGCGGCGCGCGACCACACATTGGCAGCGCACGCGGCAATTCCTGCGTGCCTACCCCCAGGTGAAGCTCGAGCCTGACAGCATCTATGTCCGCGACGGCAACGTCTGGAGCTCGGCTGGGATCACTGCCGGCATCGATCTCGCACTCGCCATGGTCGCCGACGATCACGGCGAGGAGATCGCGCAGAAGACCGCACGTCAGCTCGTGCTGTACCATCGCCGCAGCGGCGGGCAGTCGCAGTTCTCCTCGCTGCTGGAGCTGAAGGCGCCGAGCGGCCGCTTCGCCGAACTCCTGACCTGGGCGCGCGAGCATCTCGATGCGCCGCTGACGGTCGACGACCTTGCCGAGCGTGCCGGCATGAGCACGCGGCATTTCACCCGCGCCTTCGTGGCCGAGACCGGCACGACGCCGTCAAAGGCGATCGAGCGTCTCAGGCTGGAGGTTGCGCGCGATCGCGTGCAGGCTTCGCATCAGCCGATCGAGCTGGTGGCCGAGGCGACCGGCTTTCGCGATCCTGAGCGGATGCGTCGCGCCTTCATTCGCGCCTTCGGCCAGCCGCCGCAGGCCCTGCGGCGCGCGGCACGTCTCACCGCCTGACCTGCATCAGTGGATTGGAGGCGCGAGCCTCGATCGTCGATGGCAATTGAAACAATTTAAAGTTGTATCTCGTGCGCAGAGCGCGCATACTGAATATATTGCCATTGTTCATGGAGGATACGATGCGCGTATTTCTGTCCCTGATTTTGTTTGCTGCTGCCGCGCTCGGCAGTGTCGACAGCGCTTTTGCCGCAAAAGCCGAAGTCACCGGAATGTGCGTCTGCAAGAAAGGCGGCAGCACGATCGAGACCTATAGCGAGACGATCTGCGTGAAGAACGATCATGCGGGCTGCACATCCGCGAAGGTCGCCTGCGTGAATGCCTATGCCGCCACCTGCCAGGGCAAGGGCGGCACGATTTCACAGTCGACCAACAAGTGCAGTGTCGGCGCCAAATGCTGAACAGCTGATCAGCTAGACGTTTCCGAACATCTGTGACACGCAGACCCGCGCGGCGGACATCGGTGCATGTCCGCCCGCGTGTTGGCATCGGCAGGTGTGAGACCTATAGTCCGCCCCGCGAAACCGAGGGGTAGACGAGGCACGATGCGTGTCACCATCATCACCGGCAGCGGAGCCGGCATCGGCGCGGCCGTGGCGCGCCGCCTCTCCGCGCCGGGACAGGCCGTGATGCTGCACGGGCAGGGGGCCGACGAAGCGGGTCTGGCGCGTCTGCGGGAGGTCGCTGCGGCGTGCCGCGAGGCCGGCGCCGAAGCCGCGTTTCATTGCGGTGACCTGGCAAGGCCGGGTGTGGGCGCCGAACTGGTGGCGGCGGCCCGCACGCGGTTCGGCCGGATCGACGCGGTGGTGCATGCCGCCGGCTTTGCCGACCGCCGCAGCTTTCGCGATCTGCCGCGCGACGGGCTCGACCGCTCGCTCGCCGTGATGCCGGCGGCTTTTCATGAGCTCGCCAGCGCCGCACTCCCCGACCTCATGCGAAGCGCGGATGCGCGCGTCGTCGCGATCTCCAGCTTCGTCGCGCATCGCTTCGTGCCGGGCGGCACCTTTCCCGCCTCGGCCGCCGCCAAGGCGGCGCTGGAGGCGCTGGTGAAATGTCTCGCCATCGAGCTGGCCGCGTGCGGCGGCACGGCGAATGTCGTCGTGCCCGGCTACACGCGCAAGGATGCGGGGCGGCTCGGCTCGCTCGACCCGGCCGCGTGGCAGACGGCGGCGGCGGCCAATCCGCAACAGCGCCTCGCCGAGCCCGACGACATCGCCGCCGCCGTGACCTTCCTGCTGGCGAAAGACGCCGGCCACGTCACCGGCGCGTTGCTGCCGGTCGATGGCGGCCTGACCCTGATGTAAGCAGCAGATGGATCGAGTGACGATGGAGAGCGTGCAGCAGACAGCCGACGTGGTCGTGCTGGGAGCGGGGATCGTCGGCGTCTCCTCCGCCTACGCCATTCGGGAGCGCGGGCTTTCGGTGGTGCTGGTCGACCGCAAGGCGCCGGGCGAGGAGACATCGTACGGCAATGCCGGCATTCTGTCCTCCGGCTCGATCCTGCCGCTCAATAAACCCTCGCTGTTCTCAGCGCTGCCGTCCTATCTCGGCAACCGGAGTGCAGCCCTGCGCTGGGATCCGGCATGGACTCTACGTAACGTCGAATGGGTGCTGCGCTTCCTCGCCAATGCCGTGGAGTCCCGCGTCAGGCCGCGTGCCACCGCCCTGCATGGCCTGATTGGCGCGTCGCTGAAGCTGCATCGCGACTGGATCGTCAGGTCGGGCGAGCCGCAGCGCATCCGCGAGACCGGCTGGCTCAAGGCCTGGCGCAGCGACGCCGTCGGAGCGGCCAAGGCGGAGCAGGCTTTCCTGGCCGAATACGGCATCGAGAGCGAGCTGCTCGACCGCCAGGGCATTTCCGCGCTCGAGCCGAACATGCTGCCGGTCTACAAGGTCGGCCTGCTGCACAGCCAGACGGCGTCGGTCGACTCGCCCGGCAACGTGACCAAGGCCTATGCGCGGATGTTCGAGGGCGCGGGCGGTGTGCTGCGGCAGTCCGAGATCAGGGCCCTGCTGTCGGACGGCGACGGCTGGCGAATCGTGCTCGGCGACGGCGAGATCCGCGCCCGCCATGTCGTGGTTGCGCTCGGCCCGTGGTCGCCGGACATTCTCAGGTCGCTGGGCTACCGGGTGCCGATGGCGTTCGAGCGCGGCTACCACCAGGAGTTCACGCCCAATCCGGCGCGCACGCTGCATCGTCCGATCCACGACGCCGAGGGCAGCTTCCTGATGACACCGATGGAGAACGGCGTGCGCGTCACCTCCGGCGTCGAGCTGACCGATCGCGATGCGCCGTCGAATTTCGCCCAGCTCGAGCAGGTGGTGCCGCTGGCGCGCGGCGTGGTCGAGTTCGGCGAGGCCGTGGCCCAGCCCTGGCGCGGCGCGCGGCCGACCTTGCCGGATTCGCTGCCGATGATCGGGCCGGCGCCGCGACATTCCGGCCTGTGGCTTGCATTCGGCAACCAGCATATCGGCTTCACCACGGGGCCGGCCACGGGCGCGGCGATCGCCGCGATGATCGCGGGCGAGGCGCCGTCGTTCGACGCCTCCGCCTTTGCTCCGAGCCGGTATCTGTGAGGGGCCGCGACCGCGTCACGCCGGAGCTGCGATGAACTACACCTGGGATTTCGCCATCCTCGCCAAGTACAGCCATCTGTTCTGGGTGGGGCTCGGCTGGACCATGGCCTACACGCTCGGCACCATCCTGCTCGGCTCGGTGATCGGGCTCGTCGTCGGCATCGTCAGGCTGCGCCGCCCGGTCGTCATCGACTGGCTGCTGATCGGCTATATCGAGCTGTTCCGCTGCACCCCGCTGCTGGTGCAGATCATCTGGTTCTACTACGCGTTCCCGGTCGTGATCGGCGTCAACATTCCGGCGCATGTCGCCGCGGTCACCGTGCTGTCGCTCTATGCCGGGGCGTTCTATGCCGAGATCGTGCGCGGCAGCATCGAGAGCGTGCCGCGCGGGCAGTGGGATGCGGCGCGCGCGCTCGGTCTGCGTCCGTGGCGGATGATGCGGCTCGTGATCCTGCCGCAGGCCTTGAAGCCGATGCTCGCGCCCTACGTCAACCAGTCGGTGACGCAGTTGAAGAACACCTCGCTGGTGTCGGTGATCGCGGTGCCGGATCTCGTCTACAACGCGACCTTGATCAATGCCGACACCTACCGGCCGCTCGAGGTCTACACCATCATCGCGCTGATCTACTTCGCGATCCTGTTTCCGGCCACCCTGCTGGGCCGCCGGTTCGAGCGCGGCATGACGTACGACAAGGCTTGAGGGACTCGGCGTAGCAACATCCTCGCCGTCATTGCGAGCGCAGCGACTTGTCCGCCATAGCCTGAAGGGCGACGGTGGAAGCAATCCAGGGCGGCACGCGTAGGCCTGGATTGCTTCGTCGCTGCGCTCCTCGCAATGACGGCGGAGAGAGCGCAGCTTCGCCTAGATATTCACCTCGACCGGCACGTCCTCGGCCTTGACGCCGGCCAGCCCCAGGCCCTTGACGAACCATTCGCGCATCTGGCCGATGCCGCGGTTGTAGTCGATCCACACCGCGAGGAAGTCGCGCCAGCGCTTGTCGGCCTCGCGGCGCACGCCCATGCTGGAGGGGATCGCGACCGACGGCGACTGCAGGATCTTGTAGGTGCCGAGGTTGGGGTTCTTGGCGATCGCGGTGAGGCCGAGGATCAGTGCGTTGACGACGACGTCGACGCGGCCCGATGCCATCTCCAACATCACCTCGTCGCGCGACTTCAGCGACTTGATGGTCGCGTTCGGCGCAAAGCGCCGGGCCACCGCCTCGTTGGCCGAGCCGACGTCGACGGCGATCTTCACTTCCGGCTTGTTGATGTCGGCCCAGGTCTTGGCCTCCATGCCCTTCTTCAGCATCGCGCCGAACGGATGCGGAAACACCGTGCCGCAGAAGTCGATGACCAGCGCGCGCTGCGGCGTCGGGTTGAGCGCGAAGCCGAGATCGATCTTGCCGGCCTGCAAATCGAGCACCGAATTGCCGTAGGTCGACTCGACATATTCGAGCTTCACGTCGAGCAGCTTGGCGATGTCGTTGGCCATCTCGATCGAGAAGCCCGACCAGGTGCCGGAGGCGAGATCCTTGTTGAAATAGGGCAGCTCGCCCGGCAGCACGGCGATGCGCAGCACCTTGTTGGCGCGGACGCGGTCGAGCGTGTTGTCGGTGGCCGCCTGCGCCGAAGCCGGCGTCGTCGTCATGGCGGACGCGAGCGCGGCACCGGAGCCGATCGCGAGCGCGTAGCGCAGCGCCTCGCGGCGGTCTTCGGAAATTGTCTGATCGTCTGATGGGGTCACATAATCCTCCTGCACCAACAGGCGCGGAGCGTAGCGCCGGCCTTGCACGCCAGCAACAACCATGTCGGCCTTGATAGTAAGCGGCTGGCCGTCGTCATGCCGGCTCGGCCAAACGCCGCTGCCTCATTCCGATGCAGGACTGATCAAGCCGTGATCGGTCCCGCCAGATGGAAGCGGCCTCGGGCGCAGGCGCTCGGCGACCGGCCGCAGTAATTGTGGGGCCAGGTGAATCGGGAACTGGCTCATCGCGAAATACAGCCAGGTGGTGCCGGGGATCGCGCCCTCGGTCGCCGCGAGCATCAGCCCCATGTTGCGCAGCGACACCATCATGCCGAGCGCCATCGCGCGTTCGCGCCCCGCACCGCGAAACAGCAGCATCGTGGTACCAAGCAGCAGGAAGAACACCGCGAAGGCGAGCAGCGCCAGTCCCAGCATGCGGAACGGGCTCGCCGCCAGGTCGGCCAGAAAATGCGCCATGATGGCGGAAGCGAACACGAACAGGATGAGGATGTTGAATCCGTCGATCGGCGCGCGGTGGCGGCGGATCGCGTCGCTCCCGAAGGCAAGGCGGATCGCGGCGGCTGCAGCCAGCGCGCCCGCAAGGATGGCGGCGAGCTTCAGCCCGAGCGCGGCCGGAGACAGTGACAACGTCTCGCCCAGGAACACATAGGCGAACAGCGGCGCCGTCAGCGGCACCAGCGCGGTCGAGGTCACCAGCGTGATGAGAACGAGCGTCGCGTCGAGCCCCATCAGCGCGGCGAGCGCGGGCGAGGCCATCATCGGCGAGGCCGTCGCCTGCAGCATCAGCGCGAGATGGAGGTCGGGCGCGGCGGCATCGACGCCCGTGGCGCGCGCGATCGTGCCGACCAGTGCCGGCACGGCGACCGTGGTCCAGGCCGTTGCGGCCACCACCAGCAGAGGCCGGCGCAGATGCGCGCGCAGCATCGCGACGTCGACGCGCATGAACGAGATGCAGAGCAGCAGGAAGATCGCATGCGTGACGTAGGGGCGCGTGAGCTCGCCGAGCGGCGGCACGGCGATTGCCACGATCAGCACCGCGACGATGGCGCGGGTGCCCTGATTGCCGAGCCAGCTCAGGGCCTGCAGAGGAAAAGCGAGAGGCCCGAGGGACGGCATCTTCATTCCGAACGATGGGAATCAATGAACGCGCGAACCATGCGTTGGCCGCGCGTTCATGCAAAGTCACATCTGGTTACGGACGATGTCGGCGCCTGTGCATCACTGCGCGCTGGAGCCGCCGACCACGATCTTCTCGTTGAGCTTGAAGTCGACCGTCTGCACTGTCTGATCGATCTCGGGGTTGGGCATGCCGAGCTGCTGCGAGATCAGCTTCACCAGAAGGTCGACGCGCTCGATGAAGGGCGCGCCGGCGGCGACGGCGCGCGCGGCCGACGACGGCTTGAGCAGGCTCTCGGCCGCCTTGGCGTATTTCTCGAACGGCACCTGGTCGCTTGGATCGGCGCCGAGCTTGCGCGCGATGGCGTCGACGTGCTCGTAGATCGATTTCGACTGGGCGAGGTTGCCGTGCACGGCGTCGCGGATCGCCTGCGGCTCGCCGCGGGTGATGCAGCGGTAGTTGCCGGTCAGCAGCATCGACCACTTCGCCAGCGGCACGAACAGCGAGTCGAACACCTTCAGCTTCACGGGCACGTCCTGGCCGTCGAGCCTGACCGCGTCGATGTCGCGCTCGAGCTCGCGCAGCAGCGCGTTGTGCGTTTCGTCCTCGAACGCAGCGGCCTTGAAGTTGGTCGGCAGGCCGACATGCAGCACGTTCGCGCCTTCCTCCGGCGGACGGAAGGCCTGCGGATCCGGCGAGCACAGCGTCACCAGCCCGGGCGTGAAGCGTTCCCACACCGCGGGATTGGTGTAGGCCTCGTCGAGGTCGACATTGGCGAGCGCCGGGATGCGCTTGAGATAGGGCAGCGGCGGCATGTTCATGATCGAGAGGCACGGCAGCCTGGCCTCGGCGATCTTCACCATCAGCACGCGAATGGTGTGGTTGGTGTATTGCGGCTCCTGCATCGCCAGGCCGACCAGGTCGTAGCGCGACAGGTCGACACTGTCCGGCGTGGCGGCGTCGAGCTTGCCCGGCAGGTCGCGCGAGAAGATCGAGCGGTGCGTCGGCTCGTCGCGCAGCTTGATGCGGACTTCGGTGCCGTCGCGGTTGATCAGCTCCGCCGTTTTCTTGCGGCAGACCAGCGTCACGTTGTGACCGGCCATCAGCAGCTTGGTGCCGAGGAGGGAGCCGTAGGAGGCCCCGAGAATCAGGATGTTGCGTGCCATGCCTTGGTCGTCCCCAGAGATCGGTTCGAGATTTCGCGTTCGCGTTTCTTATTGGTGATCCAGCCGGACCGAAGAGTCCGTCAGGCGCCCCGCAGGGGCGGACGGAGGCGGTAACCCATTGCCTCGGTTGCTGGCATACCAGAGCTTTCATCCCATGGAATGCGCCGTCTGGCAAGGTGCAGCGCACCCAGGCGGCACCCGACGCGTGTCGCGGCCGAGCCGGCTAGGCGCGATCGACCTTGCGCTTGGAAATCCGGCGGCTCAGCTCAGCGCCATATAGCGCCCGGGCTTGTGGTTGATCGCGATGATGACGTTGACGATCACGATGCCCAGGATCGACAGCGCCAGACGGTTGACCGGGATGACGAAGAACGCGGCGATCATGATGAGGAAGTCGACGGCGAGCTGGAAATAGCCGGCGCGGATCTTCCAGTGCTCCTGCAGATAGAGCGCCAGGATGTTGATCCCGCCGAGCCCGGTGCGATGCCGGAACAGCATCAGCAGGCCGGTCCCGGTCAGGCCGGCGCCGATCACCGTGGCATAGATCGGATCGATATGGCTGATGTCGATCCATGACGTCGTCAGCCGTGAGAACAGCGCGACGAGCCCGACCGCGACGAAGGTCCGGATCGTGAATGGCCAGCCCATGCGCCGGACGGCCAACGCATAGAACGGCAGATTGATCAGGAAGAAGCTGACGCCGAAGCCATAGCCGCTGATGTAGCTCAACAGCAGCGACAGGCCGGCGGTGCTGCCGACCAGCAGCACCGTCTTGCTGTAGATGAGCATGCCGAGCGACACGAACAGCGTGCCCAGCGTCAGCGCCACCGCGTCCTCGTAGAGCTTGTGCCGCTCCTGAGCGACGATCTCGGTCACGGCCTTGATCCTTGCAGGCGATGGCTCAAAGCGACTTGAACAGGCCGGCGACGCGCGCGACGTCGGCGAGCTTCAGGCCTGCGATGTTGATGCGGCCCGAGGTCGGCATGTACACGCCGTGCTTTTCGCGCAAAGCCATGACCTCGGCCGGCGTCACCGGCAGCAGCGAGAACATGCCTTCCTGGACGCCGATCGCGATCGTGTTGGACCAGCGCCCGCCGAGCGCCTCGGCAAAGCCGCGCCGCAGGCTCGCCAGGCGGAGCCGCATCGACTCGAGCTCCTCGCTCCAGTCGCGTCGCAGATCGGAGCTGTCGAGAATGGTCTTCACGATCGCCGAACCATGGTCCGGCGGCATCGAGTAGCTGGTGCGCGCGATCGCGACGAGATTGGAGCGCGCGGTGTCGGCGGCTGCCTGCGACGTCGCGACGGCATAGAGCGCGCCGGTGCGCTCACGATAGAGCCCGAAGGACTTCGAACACGACACGGCCACGAGCGCCTCGGGGACGGCCGCGATCATCGTCCGCAGGCCGGCGGCGTCACCTTCGAGCCCGGCGCCGAATCCCTGGTAGGCGGAATCGATCAGCGGCACGAGCCCGCGCGCGGCGATCACGGCGGTGATGCGCGCCCAATCCTCCGCGCGCAGCGGGGCACCGGTGGGATTGTGGCAGGAGGCGTGGATCAGGACGGCGTCGCCGGGCGCGGCGCGCTGCAGTGCCTCCAGCATGCGGTCGAGCTGCAGCGTCTGCGAGGGCACGTCGAAGTAGGGATAGGTCTCGATCTCGAGCCCGGCCGCGGCGAAGATGCCGGCATGGTTGGGCCAGCTCGGCAGGCCGAGCCAGATCTTGCCGGTGCCGGCCTGGCGAACCAGATCGGCTGCGAGGCGCAAGGCGCCGGAGCCGCCCGGCGTCTGCACGCCGGCGGCGTGGACCGGCAAGGCCGTGCCGCCGACCATCGACCACAGCAGGTCGAGGAATGCCTGGTCGCCTTCCGGCGCCACATAGCTCTTGCTGTCCTGGCTCTCCCAGATGATGCGCTCGGCAGCTTTCACAGCGCGGAAGATCGGCGAATGGCCGGCCTCGTCACGATACACGCCGACGCCCAGATCGACCTTGTCCGCTCTCGGATCAGCCTTGAAGATGCCGATCAGAGCGAGCAGGGGGTCATCGGGTTGGTGGGTCAAGCGGTCGAACATCGGGGCGATCCTATTGGAGGATGGTCTCGCCAGACGGCCATGGGCCGTCCTTGCGGGCGACGGGACACTATCTTGGTTGCAGCGCAAAAACAGCGGACATTTCGGCGATGCTCCGCTTCGTCAGCTGCATGGGCGGCCGTTGCGCCCTCAGAACTGGCCCTGGCCTGCCTGAGCGTACTGAGCGACAAGCGTCAGCGACTGCCGTCTGAGCCAGAACGAGGCTCGGGAGACGGCTGTGGGGACTCGTTGCGGATCCTGCTCGCGCGCTTGGCGGCAAGCTGGGAGCGAACCCTGCCATCGACTTTGCGTCCGGTCGCACGCTGCCATGTCCGAAGCTCGGCGGCGGTCAGGATCACCTTCACGACACGCTGGTCTGGACGATCGCCGATCGTGTCGATGACCTCCTGAACGCTGGTCAGCCATTCTTCGTAGGTATCGTGCAGATCTGGGCAGATACGCCTGATATCATCCCACTCCTCGGGCTTGAACCAAGCCAGCGCAATCTCCAGAGTTGGCTCCATGTTCATCCTGCTCACCTGTCCGCTCCGAATGATATCTCAAACTCGCGGAGTCCCGAAGCTCTGACGTCTTTCGGCGAGTCAGATGCGCGGTTTGGGCGCGGGCACCCGGTCGGAGTCGCCTGAGTTCGGTTCGCCCTTGGGTTCGATCAGGAGCACCTTGACCTCTTTGGCCGCGCGCGGCCGATGGACGACGCCTCTGGGAACAACGAACAACTCGCCGGCCTTCACCGTTCGCGAGGGCTGACCTTCGATATCCATTTCCATCTCGCCTTCCAGGACGAGGAAGAAGTCATCCGTCGTGTCATGCTTGTGGAACGGGAATTCTCCCATGAACTTCACGACCATCACGTCATTGTCGTTGTAGTCCGCGACCACGTGCGGGTCCCAATGGCCTGAGAATTGGCTCAGCTTGTCGGCGAGGTTCACGGTCTTCATGCGCGAGTCTCCTGCTGCGAGGAATGAGATGTGGCTGTCCAGTCGTCCCGGCTGGTTTGCACGGGATGTAGCTGTTGCTCGAGCGCGAGCAAGCCGATCTCACACGAGACGACTTCGACCGCATGTGAGCGCGACCCGCGAACTCGCGGGTCGTTGTGTTCCGAGCTCAGCGCGGTAACGGCTCAGATGCCGCCGGGCCGATCGAGCTGTTTCAGCCAGACGCCGATGTCGCGCGCCGCGACATTGGCCTGGTCGAGCAGCTTGCCCATGGTGAAGAAGCCGTGGAACTGGCCGGGATGCGTCCGATAGGTCACCGGCACGCCGGCCTCGCGCAAGCGCCGCGCGTAATCGTCGCCTTCGTCGCGCAGCGGATCGGCGCCTGCGGTGAGCACATAAGCCGGCGGGAGCCCGACCAGGGTTTCCGCCTTTGCCGGCGAGGCCCGCCAATCATGGATGTCGGCGGCACTGTTGAGATAATGGTCGCGAAACCAGCGGATCACCGAATGCGTCAGCAACACGCTGGTCTCGGGCTCGCTGTGCGAGGGATGGCTCATCGAAAAGTCGGTGGCCGGATAGATCAGCACCTGGCCTGAGAGCTTCGGGCCCTTGCCGTCACGCGCCGAGAGCGCGACGACGGCGGCGAGATTGCCGCCGGCGGAATCGCCGCCGACGCTGAGCCTGGCTGCATCGATGCCGAGCGCGGCGGCATTGTCGGCGATCCATCGTATGGCCGCGGCGGCGTCGTCGACCGCGGCCGGAAACTTGTGCTCGGGCGCGAGGCGGTAATCGACAGAGATCACGATCAGTTCGCCTTCGTGCGCCAGCGCGCGGCAGACCACGTCGTGCGAGTCCAGATTGCCGATCACCCAGCCGCCGCCGTGATAGAACACCAATCCCGGCGCAAGACCGTTGGTCTGCCGCACCGTTTTTGGCCGATAGAGCCGGGCCGGGATTGCGCCATGCGGGGCAGGGATGGCGAGGTCCTTGACCTCCGCAAGCTCGGGCGGCTCGGGATTGCTGACGACGCGCGCGGCCAGGTAGTAGTCCCGCGCTTCCTGCGGTGTCAGCGTCTCATAGGCCGGCCGACCGGCCTCCTGAAATGCCTTGTAGACGGCAGCGGCATCGGCATCGAGTTGCACGGGCATTGCAAAAACCTGTCGGGTTGAAAAGACGGTCGAGTGGAAGGGACGTCAGGCGGCGGTGCGGCCGCCATCGACGGTGTAGGCTGCGCCGGAGACGTAGCTCGCATCATCGGAGGCGAGGAAGGCGACGATCGCGGCGACCTCCGCGCCCTGGCCGAGCCGGCGCGCGGGGACGCGGTCGACGACCTTGTCGGCCGGCACGGGAGCGCCGCTGCGCCCTTCGATGATCGCGCTCAGCATGCGGCTCTCGATCAGCCCGGGGCAGATGCAGTTCACGCGCACATTGGTGCCGGTGCATTCCCACGATGCGCTCTTGGTCAGGCCGATCACCGCGTGCTTGCTGGCGCTGTAGACCGCGATCTGTGGCGAGCCGATCAGGCCAGCGATCGAGGCGGTGTTGATGATCGAGCCGCGGTTCTGCTTCAGCATCACCGGCAGCACGTGCTTGAGGCCGAGAAAGACCCCGACCACGTTGACGTCGAGCACGCGGCGGAACGCCTCCAGCGGATACGCCGTGATCGGCTTGATCTCGCCTTCGATGCCGGCATTGTTGAAGAACACGTCGATGGTGCCGAACCGATTGCAGGCCTGTCGGACATAGGCCGCGACCTGGTCCTCGTCGGTGACGTCGGCGGCCACGGCGAAGGTCTCGGCGCTTGCGGGCAGGCCGGCCGTCGCGGCGGCGAGATCGGCCTCGCGCCGGTCGACGGCGACGATGCGGGCGCCCCGCGCGGCCAGCAGCCGCATGGTCGCGGCGCCGATGACGCCGGCCGCGCCGGTAACGACGGCCACCCGGCAGTCGAGACGGATCGAATCAGACATCGGTTTCCTTCCCTTTGACGCCGGTTCCGTCCGGCTCTTGATCACGACTATCTCATTGGATGAACCGGCTGACCAGCACGCGGCGTGCTGGCAGCTCGCCCTTTCCCCGCCGTATTCGGCATGTTAACGGGAGGGCTGATCGAGAGCGGCGGATGGGTCATGACGCGATTTGATTGTCCCGAACCCCGATTCGCCTGATAAAGCCGCGCGAGATGCACCGAACAATCGTCCTGACCGGTATCGCGGCATTGCTGGCCGCCACATCCCTCACGCTGTCCGTGCCGGCGCGCGCGCAGATCGGTACCATTTTCTCCGATCCGGTTCCGCGCCCGCCGGGCAACATTCCGCGCCGTGGCGAGCCGATTCCGCCTCCCGAGGAAGAGGAGGAGATCCCCGAGCTGCCGCAGGGCCGGGTGCTGCCGGCGCCGACCCGGCCGCCGCCAGGGCAGGGCGCCGCCCTGCCGGGTCCGGTCCAATCCCAGCCGCTGGCGCCGCCGCCGGGAACGACGATCCTGCCACAGAACAATCCTCCGGTCGCGGCCGTGCCGCCGCCCGGCCAGCCGGGGGCTGCGCCCGGTCAGCGGCAGGCGCCGCCACGCGGCGTACCCCAGAATGCGGCGATCCCGCCGAACGGCGCGGTACCGCAAACCCCGGCCACCATCCAGCCGGGCGACGAGGTCGTGACCGAACCGCCGGCGCAGAAGATCGTCAACAAGAAGGCGAGCTTCTCCGGGCTCGACAAGATCACCGGCCGCATCATCAATTTCGACGAGGAAATCGGCGAGACCGTGCAGTTCGGCGCCCTGCGGGTGAAAACCGATGCCTGCTACACGCGGCCGGCCACCGAGGCCGCCAACACCGACGCGTTCGTGGAGGTCGACGAGATCACCTTGCAGGGCGAGGTGAAGCGCATCTTCTCGGGCTGGATGTTCGCGGCCAGCCCCGGCCTGCACGGCGTCGAGCACCCGATCTACGACATCTGGCTGGTCGACTGCAAAGAGCCGCAGACCACGGTCGTCAGCGCCGCGCCGGATCAGAAGCCGGCCGCGGCGCCGCAGCCTGCGCAAAAGCGTCCGCCGCAGCAGCGGCAGGCGGCGCCCAGGTCGCCACCGCCGCCGCAGCAGTATCAGACCCAGCAGGTGCCGCCACCACCGCCGCCGCCCCAGGCGGGCGGACCGTTCGGCGGAGTGTTCAGATAACCGGCGCTCAGCCGCGCGCGGCGATGATCGCGAGTGCCTCGGCGCCTGAGATCGGCCGATCAACCGCCAGCCTGGCGAAATTGGCGGCCGGCCCCCTCAGGGCCTTTTCGAGCAGCACGGTGTAGCGCCGGCGCGGGATCTCGAGGGCGCCGAAGGTCTTGAGGTGCTCGGTGACGTATTGGGTGTCGAGCAGCTCGAAGCCGCCGGCGATCAGCCGCGCGACGAGATGCACCAGCGCGACCTTCGAGGCGTCGCGGGTGCGGTGAAACATGCTCTCGCCGAAGAAGGCGCGGCCCAGGCTGACGCCGTAGAGGCCGCCGACCAGCTCGCCATCCTGCCAGCATTCGACGCTGTGGCAATGGCCGAGCGCGTGGAGGCCGCTATAGAGCTCGCGGATGCGCTTGTTGATCCAGGTGTCCTCGCGGCCGGGCTGCGGCGCGGCGCAGCCATCCATCACCGCCTTGAAGGCCTGGTTCACGGTCACGGTGAAGGCATCCGACCGGACCGTGCGCGCCAGGCGCGAGGCGACGCGAAAGCCGTCGAGCGGAATGACGCCGCGCAGCTCCGGCTCGACCCAGAACAAGGTCGGGTCGTCGGCGCTTTCGGCCATCGGGAAGATGCCGCAGGCATAGGCACGCAGCAGGACCTCGGGCGTGATCTCTGACGCTGCGGAGTCGCGCGTATTCATGAGATCAGCATAGCAGGCCGACGTCGGCCGCGCGATGGTCGCGTTCCGTCCGCGCCAGCTCAACCGACCGCGGCAGAAGCGGGCTTGGGAGCATGCTTTTCGAAGCGGAATCGGACGACGATCTTGGTGCCGGCATGGTTCGGGTCCGGGCCGACGCTGGCATCGAGCTTGGTCGCCATGGCGCTGACGATGCGCTGGCCCATGCCGGTCGAGCGCGGGTCGCTGGTCGCGTTGAGGCCGACCCCGTTGTCGGCGATCGACAGCATGATGTCCTCACCCGCGAGCTTCAGCTCGACATGGATCGGGCCAGGGCCGTCGGGATAGGCGTATTTGACCGCGTTCATGACCAGCTCGTTGACGACGATGCCGATCGCGACCGCGCGATCCGGGTCGATCTCGACCGGCTCCGCCTTCAGGGTCAGCCGCGACATCCGGTTGCCCTCGGCCGAGCGGCGGAGGTCGTCGAGCAGCGAATCCAGGTACTGGTTGAGCAGCACGCTCTTGAGGTCCTGGGACGTGTAGAGGCGGCGATGCACCTGTGCCACGGCGGCGACGCGGCCCATGGCGTTGGTCAGCGCCGCCTTGACGTCGTCCTGATTGCTGGAGTTGGCCTGAAGATGCAGCAGCGAGGCGATGATCTGGAGCGAATTGCCGACGCGGTGATTGACCTCGCGCAGCAGGACCTCGCGCTCGGCGGCCAGCGCCGCGTAGCGGTCGCGTGACGCCCGCACCTCGGCCTCGGCCTCGTCGCGCGCCTTCTGCAGCCGTGCCTGCCGCACCGCGCCTTCGGCTGCGACCTGCAGCAGCGGGATGAACTCGCCCTGCACGTCCTTGACGAGGTAGTCGGCCGCGCCCGCCTTCAGGGCCGTGACCGCGATCTTGGAATCCTGTGAGGCGGTGACGAACACCACCGGCGGTGGTTCGGGCAGCGCCATGATGCGCTCCAGCGTCTCGAGCCCGTCGAAGCCTGGCATGTACTGGTCGAGCGCCACGACGTCGATGCCGCCGCGCTCCAGCCGCTGCAAGCCTGCGCTGCCGTCGCTCGCGTGTTCCACCGTGAAGCCCAGGCGCTTGAGCCCGCGCTCCACCAGCCGCGCCAGCGCCGTGTCGTCGTCAATGTAGAGCAGCGTGGGGGCGGCGGAGCTCATGCGGCGGGCGGAACCTGGATGACGGAGAAGAACAGGCCGAGTTGGCGAATGGCGTTGGCGAAGCTTTCGTAGTTGACCGGCTTGGTGATGTAGACGTTGCAGCCGAGTTCGTAGCACCGCTTGATCTCCTGCGAGTCGTCGGTCGTGGTGAGGATGACCACGGGCGCGCTCTTCAGGAAGCTGTTCTGCTTGACCATCTTGAGGATGTCGATGCCGGTCATGTCCGGCAGGTTCAGGTCGAGCAGGATCAGCAATGCGTGCCCCTTGTGATCGAGGCCGGTGCCGTCAGCACCCAGCAGATACTTCACGGCATCTGTACCGTTGGTGAACGGCTTGATCTCGTTGTTGACGCCGGAGCGGCGGATGTTGCGCTCGATCAGGCGGGCGTGGCCTTCGTCGTCCTCGATCATGATGATCGTCACGGGCATGGTCATCGGTCTGAATTCCGGTTTGAGGCGTTCCAGTTGATCGGGAGCGTGATGGTGAACGTGCTGCCCTGGTCGAGCTCCGATGCGACCGACATGGTTCCGCCGAGCCGGCGCACCAGGGCGCGGACATGCGCCAATCCGATCCCCTGACCCGGACGGTCCTGGGTCCCGGCGCGGCGGAACAGGTCAAAGATACGTTGGTGATCCCGGGGATCAATCCCCCGGCCGTTGTCCGTGATCTCGAAAATGGCGAAACCGAGCTTGGTGCGGGCGCGAATGGCGATGTCGCCGGGAACGCCCGGCTTGAGATATTTGATGGCGTTGTCGATCAGGTTGGAGAAGATCTGCTCCAGCGCCAGGCGGTCGCTGACGATGGCCGGCAGCGGTTCCAGGCGAATGGTGGTGTCGGTTTCCGCCGCCTGATGCGCCAACGTCGAGACGATGCCTTCGATCAGTTCGCGGGTATCGATCCGTACCGGCACGAACTCGCGGCGGCCCTCGCGGGTCAGGTTGAGGATCGCCGAGATCAGCCGGTCCATCTTGGCGATCGAGGACTTGATGAAGCCGAGGGCTTCGGTGAAGTCCTCCGAAAGCTGCTTGTCGGCGCCTTCGAGCTCGGGCTCGGTGCCTTCCGCCGGCGGCGGCGCGTCGGAGGCCGCCCGCGCCAGCGTCGCAATCCGCCGGAAGATATCGTTGCGCAGTTCGTCGAGCTCGCTGGTGAAGCCCATGATGTTGACCAGCGGCGAGCGCAGGTCGTGGCTCACGATATAGGCGAAGCGCTGGATCTCCTCATTGGCCTCGCGCAGATCGGCGGTGCGCTCGTCGACGGTGGCTTCCAGATTGAGATTGCTCTCGCGCAGCTGTGCCTCGGCATCGTCGCGCGCGCGGGTCGAGCGGCGCACCAGCAGCACCGAGATGATGGCGAGCACGACGACCAGCGCCGAGCCGGTGATGGTGACGATGGCGGCGAGCCGCTGGCTGGCATCGGCATTGGCGGTCCGCAGCGCCAGCAGCCGCTCCTCCTCGAGACGCATCGCCTCGGCGGTGTCGCGCATGGTCTTGCTGCTGCTGGTCGAGCCCGCGTCGCGGACCAGGGCGATCGCGGCGGCGAGGTCGCCGCGCGCGACCAGCAGCTTTTCGCGGTCGAATTGCGACAGCCGGGTCTCGATCACGCTGCGCAGCGTGGCGAGATTTTCAACCTGGGCGGGGTTGTCCGCGACCAGCCCATGGAGCTTCTCGAGCACCGGCCCGATCGCCGCGACGGCCGCCTCGTGGTCGTTGAGGAACTCCTGTCCCTGGGTGAGAAGGTAGGCCCGCGCCGCGCTCTCGGCGCGCCGCACCTCGAGCAGCAGGGCGTTGATCTGGTTCTCGGCCTCGACGGTGTGCACCACCCAGGCGCTGTCGCTGCGGGCCTTGTTGACCAGCAGAACCGACGCCGTGCTGACCGCGACAAGCACGAGGAAGCCCGCTGACAGCAGCAGGACCTGTCCCAGCGTGCGCCTTCGTCTCACCTCAGGCGCCACCGCATACTCGCACGTCGTTGAAAATCACTGCCCCCTGGCGGAACTGATCCGACCCACCAAAACGCGGCTGCGGCCGGATGGTTCCGCTTCGGATGACAGTTTTCTGAATGCGGCCGCTCAGTCGGTCTTCTGGCCGGCCAGATACTGCTCGAGCCAGTGGATGTGATAGTCGCCGTCGATGATCGCGGGCTCGCGGACCAGGGCGCGGAACAGCGGCAGCGTGGTCTCGATGCCGTCGACCACCATCTCGTCCAGCGCGCGCCGCAGCCGCATCAGGCACTCGACCCGGCTCTTGCCGTGGACGATGAGCTTGCCGACCAGCGAGTCGTAATAGGGCGGGATCACATAGCCCTGGTAGACGGCGGAATCGATGCGGACCCCGAGGCCGCCGGGCGGATGGTACTGCTGGATCTTGCCGGGCGAGGGCCGGAAGCTGACCGGGTTCTCTGCGTTGACGCGGCACTCGATCGAGTGGCCGTTGATGACGACCTGGTCCTGGCTCATCGGCAGGTCGCCGCCGGCGGCGATGCGGATCTGCTCCAGCACGAGGTCGATCCCGGTGATCATCTCGGTGACGGGATGCTCGACCTGGATGCGCGTGTTCATTTCGATGAAATAGAACTCGCCGTCCTCGTAGAGGAATTCGATGGTGCCGACGCCGATATATTTCAGCTCCTGCATCGCCTTGGCGACGGTATTGCCGATCTTGGCGCGCGCGGCCGCATCGAGCACCGGGGAGGGGCCTTCCTCCCAGACCTTCTGGTGGCGGCGCTGCAGCGAGCAGTCGCGCTCGCCGAGATGGATGGCGCCGCCGCGGCCGTCGCCGAGCACCTGGATCTCGATGTGGCGCGGCTTCTGCAGATACTTCTCCAGATAGACCGAGGCGTCGCCGAACGCCGATCTCGCCTCGTTGGCCGCTGTGGTCAGCGCCAGCTGCAGATCGGCCTCGGTGTGGGCGACCTTCATGCCGCGGCCGCCGCCGCCGGCGGCAGCCTTGACCAGCACCGGGAAGCCGATCTCCTTGGCGATCGCCATAGCGTCCTGGTCGGGCGTCACCGCACCGTCGGAGCCGGGCACCACCGGAATACCCAACCGCTTGGCCGTCTTCTTGGCCTCGATCTTGTCGCCCATCAGGCGGATGTGCTCCGCCTTCGGCCCGATGAAATGCAGATTGTGGTCCGCAAGAATCTCGGCGAAGCGCGCGTTCTCCGACAGGAAGCCGTAGCCGGGATGCACGGCGTCGGCGCCGGTGATTTCACAGGCGGCGAGCAAAGCGGGGATGTTGAGATAGCTGTCCTTCGACGGCGGCGGCCCGATGCAGACGCTTTCATCGGCGAGACGGACATGCATCGCATCGGCGTCGGCGGTGGAATGCACCGCGACGGTGGAGATGCCGAGCTCCTTGCAGGCCCTGAGGATGCGAAGGGCGATTTCGCCGCGATTGGCGATGAGGATCTTGTCGAACATTGTGCCTCGGGCGCGAGTGGCGAGTAGTGAGCGGCGGACGTGGAATGGCGGACCATTCGCTCGTCGCCGTCCGCTAGTCGCGCTTATTCGATGATGACGAGCGGCTCGCCGAACTCCACGGGCTGGCCGTCCTCGACCAGGATCTGCGTCACCGTGCCGGCGCGCGGCGACGGAATCTGGTTCATCGTCTTCATCGCCTCGATGATCATCAGGGTCTGGCCGACCGAGACCTTGGAGCCGACCTCGACGAACGGCTTGGCGCCGGGCTCGGGCGCCCAGTAGGCGGTGCCGACCATGGGCGAGGGCACCACGCCGGGATGTTTTGACAAGTCCGCGCCGGCGGCTGCCGCGGTGGCGGCCGCGACCACGGGAACGCCAGCGGTGGCGGCTCCGATGGCCGAATGGACGGCCGCCGCAACGGTCACGTTGCGGGCAACGCGGATGCGAAGGCCGGCACGCTCCAGCTCGATCTCGGTCAGGCTGGTCTCATCCAGCAGCGCTGCGAGCTCGCGAATGAGCTGGCTGTCTTCGGATTTCGCGATGGTCTTGTCGTCGGGCTGGGGCGCCATGATCTGATCCGGAACGTTGGGATGCGTGAGGACTGTGACGTCAGGCTTGCGCTAGATGTCGGTCTGCGTGACGGCTTTGGCGCCGATCTTGGCGGCGAGGCCGGTAATCGCCAGCCGGTAGCCGTCGATGCCGAAGCCGCAGATCGAGGCAAACGCGGCCTTCGCGGTGAAAGAATGGTGCCGGAAGCTCTCGCGGGCGTGGATGTTGCTGATGTGCACTTCGACGGTGGGAATCTTCACCCCCATCAGCGCGTCGTGCAGGGCAATGGAGGTATGAGAGTAGGCGCCGGCATTGAGGATGATTCCGACCACACCGCGGCTGCGGGCCTCATGGATGTGATCGACGAGCACACCCTCATGGTTCGACTGTCGGCACTCCGCCGTCAGGCCGAAGCGGGCGGCCGTCTCGACGCACAGCCGTTCCACGTCTGCCAGGGTGGCATGGCCGTAGGTCTCCGGCTCGCGGGTGCCCAACAGGTTGAGGTTGGGTCCGTTGAGGACATAGATCGTGTTGTGCGCGGCGTCGGCCATTCCCATCCCGGCGGTGTGGCGGCAGTGGGCGGCGTTATAGGTAACAAAGCCGCCAAGGGGAAGCCTTTCGGCAGCCGGGTAGGCTGACCGAGGCTTGGTCCGTCACACGAAAAAACCGTCTTAAGAGTACGAAATTGCTGAACAACCGGCTTTGTCCACGGGACTGCACGCGTTGCGTGTGATGGCTCCCGCGCGCGCTTTGCGCAATAGGTTGGGGCGGGCATTGCTGCCCGCCCCTCGTTCTCGTCGCCTGCCTGGTCGGGATCAGACGTTGAGAACCGCGACGATCTCGTAGGTGTGAGGATCGATCACGACGATCTGCTCGCGAACCAGGATGAAGTCATATCCGCGCCACTCCGGATAGATCGTCACGACTTCGGTCGGGAGCGGGTGGAAGTGAACCTCGCGCGGCACCCTTGTGCCGACGGAAATGTTGAAGTTGACGTTGGTCACCGGCTCGACGCGCTGGCTGCGGATCACCGTGGTGATCTTGGTGCGCTGCTCGGTGGTGAGCTTGGCAGCGGCGCCGGCCTGTCCGGTGGTGGTCTGCGAACGCTCGGTGCCGGTCTTGGTTTCGGCATTGGTGCTGGTGCCGGTCTTGCTGTCGCGACCCTCGGCCTTCATGTTGTTGTCGCGACCCTCGCGACCTTCGGCCTTCATGTTCTTGGCGCCGCCCTTGCTGTCGCTCTCGGTGCTCGCGCCCTTGGTGGCCGGGCCCTTCATGCCTTCCTCGGCGTGCTGGCTCTTGGTCGCACCGGGCTTCTGTTCCGATTGACTGGAGCGCATGTCGGACGCGCCGCCGGCCGCAGGCGAGGCGCTGTCGCGATGCATCGCGCCGCCGGGCGCGTTCATGCCGCCGCTCGATGCTCCGCCGGCAGCACCACCGGTCGCACCGCCCTGCATGGCTGCGCCGCCGGACTGTCCAGCTGCGCCGCCCGCACCGCCGGCACCTTGCGCATGAGCAAAACCTGCACCCGCCAGGAGCGCGATTGCAGCAACTGATACCATCAAGCGATTGGTCATCCTCTATCCTCCTCGTATTGGCACTGCCCGCGCCGACAACGGCAGGAAGTAGGAGTCGTTCCGTGCGTCTCCGATCGTTCCGGAAAAATGTCGCAGATCGCAACCTTATGAACGGATGCTCAGGGTCATGAACGCCGCATGACCATCGTGGCGATCAGTCGCGCTCGCATGAGCTACGCGCCGTGACGTTCGCGCGCGTAGCGGACGAGAGCCAAGAATCGATAGAGGCCGTGCACGAACTTGCCGTAGGGCATCGTGATGAAGAGCGCGAATACCGCACCGAGATGGAGCGCGAGCAGCAGGCCCATCGTGCTGGTCTCGCGTAGCAAGAGGAGGGCGAGACCGGTTGCGCCGGTGAGCACGAGCATCGCCAGGAACGCGACGTCCATGGCGAGACTGCCCGCATCCATCATCGCAGGCTCACGCCTGCGCTTGGCGGTGTAGAGTCCGAGCGGGCCGACCACGATGCCCAATCCGCCGAGCGTGCCGAGCACGACCGGCAGATCCCACAATGGATACGGCGCCTCACGGTGCAGAAGATAGTGATAGAGCGTCGCAACGCTGGTCGATGCGACGCAGAGCATGAAGCCCCAGAACGTCAGCTGGTGATAGAACCGCCTGGTGTCGCGCGGCCGCTCGTCCTCGTTGTAGCAGCCGACACCGCCGCCATCGAGATAGCGCAGGCTGGCTGCGTCGCGGACGGCGCGCAGCAGTGGACGTGGGCGCGTCAGGGTCGAGCTCGGCTCGCCGATGTCATTCCAGAAGGCCCGGGCGCCCATGATGAAGGCGATGATGGCCCACAGGAAGGCCGCGCCGAACAACAGTGCCAACGCGTTGTGGGGCATGAGCGCGTAGAACGAGCCGGGGCCGTGCCGGCCTGCAAACACCGCGGCCGGATCGTTGAAGGCCACGATGCCGAGGATGGACGCGGCCATGCTGATCACCGCGATGAGCGACACCGCGAGGCCGTTGCGCCTGAACAGCGGCGCCAGCGCGCGCGGCCAGGCATAGTCGGCATAGCTCTCGTGCCGCACCCGGGCCAAGACGGAGGGGACGCGAACATCGAACTCGTGCGGTGGCGCGAACTGGCAGTCGACGTAGCAGGCGCCGCAGGCATGGCAGAGATTGGCGAGATAGTTGAGGTCGCCGCCCGTGAAGGCGCGGCGCATCTCCATCGCCGGAAACACGGCGCAGAGTCCCTCGCAATAGCGGCAGGAATTGCAGATCGTCATCAGCCGATCCGCCTCGGTCAACGCCTCACTGCGCTGCATGTGTCGCTGCTCCCCGGCCGGCGATGCGCCCGAACACGCTGCCGATCGTCATGCCGATTCCTGCGGCGTAGCCGCGGCCGAGCACGTTGCCCGCCATGATCTCGCCTGCGGCATACATGTTGTCGGCGGGACCGCCGGACTTCATCATCATTTTTGCGGCGTGATCGACCCGCACGCCGAGATAGGTGAAGGTAATGCCGGGCCGAACCGGATAGGCGTAGTAGGGGCCGCTGTCGATGCGGCGCGCCCAATGCGATTTCGGGGGGATCAGGTTCTCGGTGCGGCAATCGTCGAGGATGTCGGGATTGAATTGTCCGTCGCGCACCGCCGCGTTGAAATGCGCGACGGTGGCGGTCAGCCTGTCCGGATCGAGGCCGAGCTTGCCAGCGAGCTCGGCGATGCTGGCCGCCTCGATCGCGGGGTAGAGCGACGGCATGAACAGGTTCGCCGATTTCGTGTCGAAGATGATGTAGGCGATCTGGTCCGGCTGCGCAGCCACCAGGCGTCCCCAGATCGCGTAGCGCTTCGGCCAGACGTCCTCGCCTTCGTCGTAGAAGCGCTCGGCGTTGTTGTTGACGACGATGCCGAACACGACGCAGTCGAGCCGCGTGATGATGCCGCCGTCATATTTGGGGGCGCGCGCATCGATCGCCACCGCGTGGCACTGGGTCGGATCGCCGATGCTGTCGACGCCGGCGCCGAGCAGCATGTCGAGCACCGTGCCGCGATTGTTGGGCGTGCCGCGGATCAGGAAGTTGCGCGCGATCTCGCCCCAGCCCTCGACCAGCTTGTCGATATTGGCTTCGAAGCCGCCTGCGGCCGCCACCAGCGCCTTGCCGCCGATGCGCATCCGGCCGTTGCCGTGTTGAACGATCGCCGCGCGGAAGCGGTTGCCGTCGATCTCCAGCCCCACCACCTCGGCCTCGTAGCGCACGTCGACGCCGAGCCGCTCGGCGGTCAGATACAGCGCATTGAGCATCGCCCGGCCGCCGCCCAGGAAGAACGAGTTGGTCCGCCCCAGGCTCAGCGTTCCGCCGAGCGAGGGCTGGAAACGCACGCCCTGTTCGACGATCCAGTCGAGCATGTCCTTGGACTCGCGCATCATCAGGCGCGCCAGCTGCTCGTTGGTCTGGCCTTCGGTGACGCGCAGGAGATCGTCCCAGAACTCGTCCTCGGTGTAGGGGCCGCTCAACGTCGCGGTCGCCGCGTCATGGGCGCAGCGCATGTTGCGGGTGTGGCGCGTATTGCCGCCGCGATAGAACTTCGAGGCCGCTTCGAGCACGATGACCGATGCGCCGGCACGCCGGGCCGCAATGGCGGCGCAGAGGGCCGCGTTGCCGCCGCCGACGACCACGACATCATAGGCCCGCGGATGCTCAGCGATGGCATGCTCGGCCGTCATATCCGGCTCGCCCTGTCATACCGCGAGCGGACGTTCTCGCGCCCCCTCGGCAATGGCTCGGTCGATGGATGGAAACCGGGCTTAAACCCGTTCGAACAGCACATGATTTCGTATACTATTGTATACAAAAATATGCAAGAGATGGTGTCGTCACACGCGCGCATGCGAGACATTGCAGCCATGTCCTCAGGAAGCCCTACGCTCACCATCGATCGCGACAATGTCTCTCTCGGCGAGGCGGTGTTTCGCGCGCTGTGCCGGGCCTTGGAGAATGGCGTCTACCGCTCCGGCGACCGGCTGCGCGAGGACGAGGTGGCGCAGAAGCTGGAAGTCAGCCGGACGCCGGTCCGTGAGGCCTTCGGCAAGCTGGTGGCCAAGGGGTGGGTGCAGCCGGCCGGTGGACGCGGCCTGATCGTGCGCAGTCTCGACGAGAACGAAGTCCTCGAGCTGTACGCGATGCGGGAAATTCTCGAAGGCGCCGCGGCCCGGCTCGCCGCGCAGTATGCCGTGCCGGCCGAGGTCGCGGCGCTCCGCGACATTCATGCGAGCTTTGTCAGCGCGGGGGACGCCGCCGAGCTGGCGCGGCTGAACCGGCTGATGCACGGTGCGATCCAGCGCGCCGCGCGCAACCGCTATCTCGACGCCGCCCTCGAGGACATGCATGTCGCGACGGCGCTGCTGGGAACCACGACGTTTGCGGCCGAAGGACGTGCGGCAACAGCCGCGGCCGAGCATGGTGAGCTGATCGAGGCGATCGCGATCCGCGATCCCGATCGGGCCGAGGCGATTGCACGCGGGCACATCCGCGAGGCACTTCGAACCCGGCTCGGCATGAGGCTGAAGGGATAGGCGAGGGCGCTGCCGCCACCGGTCTGTCGCTTCTTCACCGGCTCACGGCAAAGAAGAAGGCCGGCTGAGACAGCCGGCCTTCGATTGATCCCATGATGGCGAGACGCTTTGGCAGATATGCTCAGCAGCTCGCCTTGCCGCAGCGGGCCGTGCTGATCTTCTCGCGCAGGCCCTCGACGCCGACGGCGCCGATCACGACCTGCTTGCCGATCACGTAGCTCGGCGTCCCGTTCATGCCCATCTCCTCGGCGAGCTTGAAGTTTTCCTCGATCGTCGCCTTGGCCTCGGGGCTCGCCATGTCCTTCTCGACGCGCGCCATGTCGAGCCCGAGATCCTTGGCGACGGCGAGCGCATGGGCCTTGTCGGCTTGGCCGCGGCCGCCCAGCAGCTTCTGGTGGAAGTCGAGATATTTCTGCGGGGCCTGCATGCGAACGGCAACCGCGACCTGTGCGGCCTCGACGGAGCCCTGGCTCAGCACGGGAAATTCCTTGAGCACGACCTTCAGCTTCGGGTCGCTCTTCATCAGCTCCATCATGTCGGCCATCGCGCGCTTGCAGTAGCCGCAATTGTAATCGAAGAACTCGACGAAGGTGACGTCGCCATCCTTGTTGCCGAGCACGACGCCGCGCGGCGAGTTGAAGATGGTCTCGGCGTTCTTGCTGACGCTGGCCTCGTGCTTGGCCGCCTCGGCCGCCGTCTGGCGCTTCTGCAGCTCGGCCATCGCCTCTTCGAGCACCTCGGGATGCGCGATCAGGTAGTTTCGGACGATGGTCTCGATCTCGCCCCGCTGGCTGTCGGAGAAGCTCTCCGCCGACGCGAGCTGAGGCACGCCGCAGAGCGAAAGCGCGAGCAACATCGCGGGAATGAGCGTGCGGACTGACGGCATGGAGGAGGTCCTCTGGGTCAAATGATCGGGTCCTTGTCGATGGTCGTGACGGTATTCTGATATTCTGGATCGGATGATAGCAGTAGTTCAAAACTTCAGCGGGCGCCAACCCCCGCTGTCCGACACCCTACTGGCCGGAAAGCGGCTTTGCCGTGACGATGTCGTCGGCCCTGACCCAGCCCGGCGAGCCGACCGCGAAGCGGGTTTTTGCACGCGAGGCAAGCTCGCGCGCCGTCTTGTTGTCGCCACGCAGGAAGGCGGCCTGCGCCGAGGCCAGATCCGCCTCCGCATAATCGCCCTTGCGACCGTAGGCCATCGCGAGCTGGGAATAGCCGAGCGGCGCCTCGGATTCGCGCGCGACCGCCGCGCGCAAGATCGAGATCGCCTCGTCAGTGTAGGCTTTGTTCTCGGATGCCACCAAGGCCTGACCAAGTAACATCTCGATGAGCGGGGCGTTATTGGACAGGTGCACCGCCTTGCGCAGCGGGGCGATCGCCTCGGCCGGGCGGCCGCCCTCCAGCAGGGCCTGGCCGCGGACCTCGTAGAAATAGGGGTTGTTGGGCTGCACCTGGATCAGGCCATCGATCTGGCTCAGGGCGCTGCGCAGGTCGCCATGCAGGTAGGTGGAGATTGCCCTGGCGTAGCGGGCGGGCAGGCCGGTGTCCGACAATGGATAGCGCCGTGCCACCGTGTCCGGCCGTTCCATGAAGGCCGAGATCTTGGCACGGACCATGTCGTGGCGCAGCTGCAGTGCGGGGTCGTCCTTCTTGTCCCAATAGGGGCTTTGGCGCGCGAGGCCCTCGAGCGCCTCGACGCGATCGGCCGGCATCGGATGTGATTGCAGATAGGGGTCGGCGCCGCGCGCGGCGAACAGGCTCTCATTGGTGAAGCGCTTGAACGTCTCGTACATGCCCTTCGGCGATTGCGCTGTCGCGGTGAGGAATTTCACCCCGGCACGGTCGGCGTTCTCCTCCTGCTGGCGCTGATACGACAACAGCGATCGGCGGATGACCTCGCCCGGGGCCGACAGCGTCGCGGCGCCGGCATTGGCCAGGCCGCTGCCGCCGCCGCGCGCGCCGACGGCGAGGGCGCCGGCCCCGAGAATGGTGGCGATGATCATCTGGGTCTGCGCGGTGGCGAGCTGCTGGCGCAGCTTGGCGAGATGACCGCCGGCGAGATGGCCCGTCTCGTGCGCGAGCACGCCGATCAGCTGATTCGGATTTTCCGACTGCAGGATCGCGCCGTAATTGACGAAGATGCGGCGGCCGTCGGCAACGAACGCGTTGAAGGACGCATCGTTGATGATGACCATCTGGATGTTCTGCTTTTCGAGCCCGGCGACGCGCAGGATCGGCCGCGTATATTCGCGCAGCAGCACCTCGGTCTCGGTGTCGCGCAGGATCGGCGGTCCCTTGCCCTGCTGCGCCGACGCAGGCGCGAGCGGCGCCAGCGTCACGGCCGCCGCGACGACCGCGGCAAGCCCGCCGGACAGTTTCTTGCGAAGAACGATACGGAGCGACATCAGGCGATCTTTGCAATTGGCGCGAGGCGCGAGACGGGCTATTGCCCACCAAACGGCGGAATGCGGCTCATCTGCGGCGAACGAGGCCCATGGGCTGACCTCGACCGGTTCACGGAGCGGGTCCGGACAGCCGGGGTCAATAGCAGATATCGATGGTGGATGCGACAGTGATACCGACAATGGAACAGCGGATCGCCAACCTGACGGCGCCGTCCGCGCGCAGCCATGTTCCACCGTTCATGGTGATGGACGTGATGGCTGCGGCCGAGCGGATCGAGTCGGGCGGCGGACATGTCATTCACATGGAGGTCGGCCAACCGGCGGCGGCTGCGCCACGAGCGGCCATCGCGGCCGCGCATGCCGCGCTCGATCAGGCCCGCATCGACTACACCTCGGCGCTGGGTTTGCTGTCGCTGCGGCAGCGAATCGCACGGCACTATCGCGAGACGCATGCTTGCGAGATCGATCCGGCGCGGATCGTGATCACGACGGGATCCTCCGCCGGATTCATCCTGGCGTTCCTGGCGATGTTCGAGCCCGGTGACCGCGTGGCCGTGACCGTGCCGGGCTATCCGCCCTATCGCCACATCCTGACGGCGCTGGGCTGCGAGCCGGTGCTGATCGAGACCACGGCGGAGAACCGTCACGCTTTGACCGGCGAGGCGCTGCTCGCCGCGCACCGCAAGACGCCGCTGAAGGGCGTGCTGGTGGCAAGCCCTGCCAATCCGACCGGCACCATGATGTCGCGCGAGGCGCTGGGCGGCGTCATTGCAGCCGCACGCGATGCCGGCATCCGCTTCATCTCCGACGAGATCTATCACGGTCTGGACTACGCGTTTCCGGCGGTGACGGCGGCGGAGCTGTCGAGCGAGGCCCTGATCATCAACTCGTTCTCGAAGTACTTCTGCATGACGGGCTGGCGCATCGGCTGGATGGTGGTGCCGGATGCGCTGGTGCGGCCGATCGAGCGTCTGCAGCAGAACCTCGCGATCTCGGTTCCGACCCTGTCGCAGATCGCGGCGGAAGCGGCGTTCGACGGCCGGGCCGAGATGGAGGCCATCAAGCACGGTTACCAGGAGAACCGCCGCATCCTGATCGAGGGTTTCCCGAAGGCCGGCCTGACCCGGTTCCTGCCGGCCGACGGCGCCTTCTACCTCTATGCCGACGTGTCCGACTTCACCTCCGGCAGTTTCGACTTCGCCAAGCGGATGCTGGAGGAGACCCATGTGGCCGCCACGCCGGGCGTCGACTTCGATCCGATCCACGGCCGCAGCTTCGTGCGCTTTTCCTATGCGCGTTCGGCCGAGGACATGCGCGAGGCGGTGGCCCGGATCGCGCGCTGGCTAGGCTAGGGCGCGGGTGAGGTCGGTTGTGCACCCTTCGTGATTGAAGGGCACGAGCGGCGTTGACGTTGCCGTCTTCGTCACCTTGGCCGCAACGCTGTCGGTCGTGAAGCCGGCCCTGGTTCCGGGCATGGCGATCGTGTGCTCGACCGACGAGTTCATGCGCGAGCAGCGTGCGCCGACCAACATCACCGGCAACGGCACGGCCGCCGTGTTCGTCTCGTGGCGGGAAGACGAACGCGACCATGATCTCCTGCAGAGACGGCTCAATCAGCAGATCGATCCGTCGGATGTCGAGACGGCCGTGACGTGGCTTGAGCGGCCTCCGGTCGTCACGGCCAGGAACGATCGCCATACGCCATATGAAAAACGCCCGGCCATCTGGCCGGGCGTTTTGCATTGAAGCGTCGGAGAGGGGGGGCTACTGCCCGCCACCGAAACGGCGGGACCACCAGCCGGCCCGGCGCGGGGCCGCAGCGGACGAGGAATCGGTGGTCGCCGGCTCGGTGGCAACCGGTTCCGACGCCGCGACGTCGGCAGCCGGAGCGGGCGTGCTGCTCTCGGCGACGTTGACGGCCGAAACCGCGCTCTCCGGCCTGGGCTCGGTAAGGAAGCTGACCTTCTCGCGAACCGTCGAACGCCGCGGGGTCTTCTCGGATTCCGTCTTCGGAGCCTCGCTCTGCTGCACTTCGGGTTGAGCGGGAGCAGCCTGGGGCATTGGCGCGGAGGCGCCCGCGACGGGCTCATCGGCCTCGGTTGCGGCCGACGCCTGGACCGGCGCCGCGGGTTCAGCCGGCTCTTCCTCGTCGTGGTGGGAAGCGCCGTTGCCGTCGAAATCGGCCACGGCGGCTTCTGCCTCCGATGCCGAAGCCGGCGCGAACTCGTCGCCGATCGACGCGGCGAGACCTTCTTCCGCGCCACCGCGCCGACGACGACCGCCGCGACGTCCACGCCGGCGCGGACGACGCTCGCCGCCAGGCTGATCCGTCTGCTCGCCCTGGGCGAACGCAGGCTGTTCCTCCGACTCGTCGTCTTCGCCGTCGGAGTCCTCGGCTGACTGCTCGGTGGCAGGGCCCGGCTCCGCGGGCTGCAGTCCGGCCGTTCCTTCAGGCAGCGCGCCCTCGCGGGTCTCGCCGCCGCGGCTGCGCCGGCGCCGGCGCCGCTTGCGACGCGCGCCGTCCCGCTCGCCTTCGGCAGCGCTGCCGTCGGCCGTGTCCTCGGACAGGCCTTCGGTCTCCTCGGTCTCGACCTCGGATTCCGTCTCGATGTCGAACGGTTCTTCCTCGTCGTAGATGTCCTCGGCCACCAGCGGTGGGGCTGAGGCCTGCGCCGCGAGCAGCGCCTTGGCGGCCTCGAGCGTATGCACCTGCTCGCCGCGATCGATGATGAAGGATTGCTGGCCGCTCACGCTCGGGTCGGCGATGACGGCGAGCGAGACCTTGAAGCTGTTCTCGAGGTCGCGCAGATGGCCGCGCTTGTGGTTGAGCACGTAGAGCGCCACCTCGGTGCGGGTGCGGACCACGAGGTTGTGGGTCGCGCCCTTCATCAGCGTTTCTTCGAGGCTGCGCAGCAGTTGCAGCGCCACCGAGGATACCGAGCGCACATGGCCGGTGCCGCCGCAATGCGCGCACGGCTCGGTCGAGCTTTCCAGCACGCTGGCACGGATGCGCTGGCGCGACATCTCCAACAGGCCGAAATGCGAGATCCGGCCGACCTGGATGCGCGCGCGATCCTGCCGCAGGCAGTCCGACAGCTTGCGCTCGACGGAGCGGTTGTTGCGCTTCTCGTCCATGTCGATGAAGTCGATGACGATCAGCCCGGCGAGGTCGCGCAAACGGAGCTGCCGCGCCACCTCCTCGGCGGCCTCCATATTGGTCTTGAGAGCGGTGTCCTCGATGTGATGCTCGCGCGTGGCGCGGCCGGAGTTCACGTCGATCGAGACCAGCGCCTCGGTCTGGTTGAGCACGATATAGCCGCCGGAGCGCAGCTGCACGGTCGGCGAGAACATCGCGTCGAGCTGGCTCTCGACGCCCATCCGCGAGAACAGCGGCTGGCCGTCGCGATACTGCTTCACCGCCCGGACGTTGGTCGGCATCAGCATCTTCATGAAGTCGTGCGCCTCGCGGTAGCCGTCTTCACCGGCCACCAGGATCTCGTCGATCTCCTTGTTGTAGAGGTCGCGCAGCGAGCGCTTGATCAGCGAGCCCTCCTCGTAGACCAGCGTCGGCGCCTGCGACTTCAAGGTCATGTCGCGGACCGTTTCCCACAGCCGCAGCAGATATTCGAAGTCGCGCTTGATCTCGGGCTTGGTGCGGTTGGCGCCGGCGGTGCGCAGGATCACGCCCATGCCCTCGGGCACGTCGAGGTCCTGCACCACTTCCTTCAAGCGCGAGCGGTCCTGCGCGGAGGTGATCTTGCGGCTTATGCCGCCGCCGCGGGCGGTGTTGGGCATCAGCACGGCGTAGCGGCCGGCGAGCGACAGATAGGTCGTCAGCGCGGCGCCCTTGTTGCCGCGCTCCTCCTTCACGACCTGCACCAGCATCACCTGGCGGCGCTTGATGACCTCCTGGATCTTGTACTGCCGGCGCGGACGGAAGGTGCGCTCCGGCACTTCTTCCAGCACGTCGTCGCCGCCGACGGATTCGACGAGCTCTTCCTCGATCTCCTCGCCGTCGTCCTCGTCGTCCTCGTGGTCGCCGGACACGGCCTCAGAGCCGTTCTCGTCGCCGGGCACGATGGTGACGCCGTGATCCGCGTGCTCGGCCATGGGAGCGACGTCATCGTCGTGATCGTGCTCATCGTGATCATGCTCGTGATGGTCGTGCTCGTGATGATCGAGCTCATCATGCTCGTGCTCGCCATCATGATGCTCGTCATGACCGTGGCTCTCATGGTCATGCTCGTCGGCGTGCTCGTCCGCTCCGAGGACGGGGCTGGCTGCCTCGGTGGCGGGCGCGTCGCCGGTCTGCGCGACTTCGCCAGTGGGCTGCTCGGCGGCGGCGTCGTGGGCCTGCGCGGCGACGGCATCATGCGGTTCTTCGGCATGGCCGTGCGATTCGTCGGCTGCGCCTTGTTGAGCTTCGCCCGGCGCGTCCTGGTCGTGGGTCTCGACCGGGCCCTCGGAGAAGCCTTGCGCCTCGGTCGCGTCGGCGTGCGGCTGATCGTCCTGCGCATAGGCGTGGTGCTCAGGCGCCTCGTGGTCGGCCTCATGCCCCTCGGTCTGGGCAGGGAGGCCCGCCTCGGCGGCCTCGACGATCTCGCTCTGGACGCGTTCGCCGCTGCCGCGGCGCCGTGAACTGCGGTGCCGGTTGCGGCGGCGATTGGAGCGGTTCTCGCTTTCCTCTTCGGCTTCGCGGTGCGCGCGCTCCTCGGCTTCGATCAGAGCCTGCCGGTCGGCGACCGGGATCTGATAGTAGTCCGGATGGATTTCGCTGAAGGCGAGGAAGCCGTGGCGGTTGCCGCCATACTCGACGAAGGCGGCCTGCAGCGAGGGCTCAACGCGGGTAACCTTGGCGAGGTAGATGTTGCCGCGGAGCTGCTTGCGTTGGGCCGTTTCGAAATCAAATTCCTCGACGCGGTTGCCGCGGACGACAACGACCCGGGTCTCTTCCGGGTGGGTAGCATCGATCAACATCTTGTTGGGCATATTGGAACTCTTGGAGGCGACGGGCGCGATTGGCCGCGAGCGCGTGGCGCGCTGTCGGATGACGCGACGGTCCACCTGATTCGGGGGTGAGGGGAAGGCCTAAACGCAGCTGGTCGCGCCGCGCCAACCCTGATGCCGGCGGGGCGATTGGCCGGGCGGGGGTCTGGCCCCGCATCGGCGCGGATCGTCCGCTGGTCATGGTTGGCAACTCAGTCTGGCGCATCAAGCGTCGGCCCGTCTGGAATATGTGGGCGGCAGCGGGTGCCGCCTTCTCTGTTGCCGAAGGCCAGATTGCGCCGAAACGCTTGCCTGGATCGAATACCCACCCTGTAACGGGCGCGGTATCAGGCTATACCGTGTCTGACCTGGTGCCCGGGCGGTCTCTGCGAGGAGGCGCCCTGACAGGCGCCACTCGGCTCGTGACCGCTCTCCGTTGCGGCCGCGCGGGATCGCGCAGGCTTTGGTGGAGCGTCGGAAAGGCGCTGGAATCTCCGCCACGATCAAGGACTCGATACCGAGCACCCCGATCACGAAGCTTCCGGCGTTTCACCGGAGGTTGAACGCGACACAACCGGCAGTAAGGATTAGCCTTCAGCCCTTCGTACATACGAGGAATGGTCAGGTCGCGCAAGCGAAGCGTCGCGGAACCGCAACAATCGGTGGCCTTTAACGAAAATGACAAAATTTGGCGATTAACCCCTGGGATTGGTTGCGGTAAGACGATCCCGCGGAGGCATCGATTTGGCAGTTGGCCGGGCGAATTACCTTTCCTTGCTGGGATGCGCGTCACTGTGCGTCACGCAAATGTTATGCGCGGCCGCCATTCCGGCCCGCGCCCAGAGCGGGCCGGTCGGCCAGGTTCCGCCTGCCGTAGTCGGGCCCGGGTTCCCGATCGCCACCGATGCACGGGTCGCCGGCGATTCCCGACAGACCCGATTCGTGCTCGATCTCGACCGGACGGTGCCGTTTCGAGCCTTCCTGCTCAGCGAACCCTATCGCGTCGTCGTCGACCTGCCCCAGGTCAGCTTTCATCTGCCCACGGGAGCCGGGACCAGCGGCCGTGGTCTGGTGAAGGCGTTCCGCTATGGGATGGTGATGCCCGGTGGATCCCGCATCGTCTTCGATCTCACCGGCCCGGCCCGAATCGCCAACTCCACGGTGCTGGATGCCGCCAACGGCCAGCCGCCGCGGCTGGTGCTCGAACTGGAGGAGGTCGACGAGGCGACTTTCGCCCGCGCCATCGGCAGCGACAGCCGGGCCAGGCCTGCCGATTCGGGTTCCGCGACGGCGTCCGTCGCGGTCGCAGGGACCCCCGCGCCGGCAGTCCGGCCGCCGCCGACGACGGTCGCCATCGCCACCCCTCCGACCGATGGCCCGCCGGACACCCGGCCCGTGGTCGTGATCGACCCCGGTCATGGAGGAATCGACTACGGCACCCAGGGCGGCGAGGTGCCGGAGAAGAATCTGGTGCTCGCCTTCGGCCAGGCGCTGCGCGACCGGCTGGAACGGTCGGGCAAGTTCCGCGTGGTCATGACCCGCGACGACGATACCTTCATCCCGCTTGGAGACCGGGTCCGCATCGCCCAGAAGCAATCGGCGGCTCTGTTCGTCTCCATCCACGCCGACGCGCTGCCGCGGGGTGAGGGCACTGCGCAGGGCGCGACCATCTACACGCTGTCGGACAAGGCGTCCGACGTCGAGGCGGAACGGCTGGCCGAGACCGAGAACCGCGCCGACCAGATCGGCGGGGTCAATCTGACCGAGGAGCCGGCCGACGTCGCCGACATCCTGATCGATCTGGCCCGCCGGGAAACACGCACGTTTTCCAACAGGTTCGCCCGTGTGCTGATGAACGACATGAAGACGGCGGTGCATATGCATAAGCGCCCGCTGAAATCGGCCGGTTTCCGCGTGCTCAAGGCGCCCGACGTGCCATCCGTGCTGGTCGAACTCGGCTATGTCTCCAATAAGGGCGATATGGGGAACCTGGTCTCCGACGCATGGCGGTCGCGCACGGCGGACGCAATGGCGCGGGCGATCGATGCCTTTCTGGCCAAGCGCATTGCCAATGCGGGCCCCGAGAGGCCGGACAAGCCGATGGCGGTACGCGCAAAGCCCTAGTTTGGCCACAGCAACATCCGTATAAACGTGCTGCGAGGCACCCGGAATCAGTGAGGATTCCTTCTCGGCAGACTTGTGATAGGCTTGACCGCTGATAGGCTTGACCGTGCGTTTCTCTGGCATGGGTCATGCGGCATTGCAGCCGACCGTGTGATTTTTGGCGGTAGCGCCTGTGGGTGCGCCGCGTCCGAGCCGAGAGACGAAACAAGAGTTGGAACGGATATTCGCCGATGCGCTTTCTGGTGCGGTTTTTGGGCTTCCTGTTCGCGGCCGGTACCGTCTTGTTCCTGGTCGGTGTGGCAGCAGCGGCCGGCCTGATCTGGCATTTTTCCAAGGATCTGCCTGACTACTCCCAGCTGCAGGATTATGAGCCGCCGGTGATGACGCGCGTGCACGCGGTCGACGGCTCGCTGGTCGGTGAATATGCCCGGGAGCGCCGGCTGTACCTGCCGATCCAGGCGGTTCCCAAGCTCGTGATCAACGCCTTCCTCGCCGCCGAGGACAAGAACTTCTACGAGCATGGCGGCATCGATTTCACCGGCATGGCGCGCGCTGCCGTGGTCTACGCCCAGAACTTCGGCTCGAATCGCCGTCCGCAGGGCGCCTCCACCATCACCCAGCAGGTCGCCAAGAACTTCCTGTTGACCAACGAGGTGTCGTTCGCCCGCAAGATCAAGGAAGCGCTGCTGGCGATGCGCATCGAGCGCACCTACTCGAAGGACAAGATTCTCGAGCTCTATCTCAACGAGATCTATCTCGGCTCCGGCGCCTACGGCATCGCCGCGGCGTCGCTGGTCTATTTCGACAAGTCGGTCAACGAGCTGACGGTGGCCGAGGCCGCCTATCTGGCGGCTCTGCCGAAGATGCCGGGCAGCCTGCATCCGATCCGGAACCGCGACCGTGCCATCGAGCGCCGCAACTACGTCGTCGATCGTCTGCTCGAGAACGGCTGGATCAAGCAGGCCGACGCCGACAAGGCGCGCAAGGATCCGCTGACGATCGCGAGCCGCAACACCGGCGCCCACATCTTCGCGGGTGAATATTTCGCCGAGGAAGTGCGCCGTGACATTTTCGAGCGCTATGGCGAGAAGAAGCTCTACGAGGGCGGCCTGTCGGTCCGGACGACGCTCGATCCGAAGATCCAGGTCATGGCGCGCAAGGCCATGGTCGCCGGACTCGTGAGGTACGACCAGGAGCAGGGCTATCGCGGAGCCGTCTCCAAGCTCGACACGTCGGGTGATTGGGGTGTGAAGCTCGCCGATATCAAGTCGCTCTCCGACATCTCGCCCTGGCGGATGGCCGTAGTGCTCGAGACCAGTGACCAGTCCGCCCGCATCGGCTTCCAGCCGCCGCGCGAACTCGGCGGCGCCGTCAGCAAGGAACGCCAGACCGGCCTGATCACGCTTGACGGCGTGAAATGGGCGCGGGCTGCGACGGCCAACGGCCGCGGCAAGGTGCCGACGTCGGTCGCCCAGGTGCTGCAGCCGGGCGACGTGATCTATGCCGATCCGCTGTACAAGGAAGGCAATCCGGTCGAAGGCCAGTATCGCCTCGAGCAACTGCCCGAAGTGTCCGGCGCGATGGTTGCCATGGACCCGAACACCGGCCGTGTGCTCGCGATGGTCGGCGGCTTCTCCTTCGACCAGAGCCAGTTCAACCGCGCAACGCAGGCCTACCGGCAGCCCGGATCGTCATTCAAGCCGATCGTCTATTCTTCGGCGCTCGACAACGGCTATACGCCGTCGACCCAGGTCGTCGACGCACCGATCGAGATCGACCAGGGGCAGGGCGGGCAGGTCTGGCGCCCCGACAACTTCTCCAACGGGAAATATCTCGGGCCCACGACCTTGCGCAACGCGCTGCGTCTGTCGCTGAACACGGTGACCGTGCGTCTCGCGCAGGACGTCGGCATGCCGCTGATTTCCGAATACGCCAAGCGGTTCGGAGTCTATGACGAGCTGCCGAATTACTTGTCCTACGCCCTCGGCGCCGGCGAAACCACGGCCATGCGCATGGTCACCGCCTATTCGATGATCGCCAATGGCGGCCGTCGGGTGAAGCCGACCTTGATCGACCGCATCCAGGACCGCTACGGCCACACCATCTTCAAGCATGATGCCCGGGAGTGCCGCGGCTGCGACGCCCCGGACGGCTGGAAGAACCAGAGCGAGCCGCAGCTGGTCGACCGCCGGGAGCAGGTTCTGGATACGATGACGGCCTACCAGATCACCTCGATGCTCGAGGGCGTGGTGCAGGCGGGCACGGCGACCGTGCTGAAGGAGGTCGGCAAGCCGATCGCCGGCAAGACCGGCACCACCAACGAGGCCAAGGACGCATGGTTCGTCGGCTTCTCGCCCGACCTCGCCGTCGCGATCTACATGGGTTACGACAAGCCGCGGCCGCTCGGTCGGGGTAACGCTGCGACCGGCGGTCATCTGGCCGCACCGATCGCAAAAGACTTCATGAAGCTCGCGCTGGCCGACAAGCCGGCCACGCCCTTCAAGATCCCGGCCGGCATCAAGCTGGTCCGTGTCGATGCCAAGACGGGCATGCGCGCAAGCCCTGGCGACGGCGGCCGCACGATCATGGAAGCATTCAAGCCGGGTACGGCGCCGCCGGACAACTACTCCGTGATCGGTGTCGCCGACGCCGATGGACGCGTGATGCCGTCGCAGAGCGGCGGCCAGCCTGATGCTGGCAGCTTCATCATCCGTCCAGGCACGGGAAGCCTCTATTAGGCTATTGGGCCGGCTGAAACTGATGCCGTTGCGGCGCGGAGCGATTGCGCTTTGCGCCGAGCGCCGTTACATCCCCCTGTGAGAGACGATGCTGCGGCGCTTGGAGCCGTGGCCTGAAGAGAGCGACATGCGCGCGGAAATCGAGAAAATCGTAGAAGAGATCAAGCAGTCGGTCGGGCTGCTGAGGAGGCATCTTTGACGTCGAGACATCGACGGCAAGGCTGGCCGAGCTGAATAAGCTCGCCGAAGACCCCAATCTCTGGAACGACCCCCAAAAAGCTCAGCGGCTGATGCAGGAGCGGACCTCGCTGGAGGACTCGCTGACCGGCATCGGCAAGGTCGAGCGTGAGCTCAGCGACAACATCGAGATGATCGAGCTTGGCGAGGCCGAGAACGATCCCGGCGTCGTCACTGAAGCCGAGAATGCGCTGAAGGAGCTGAAGAAGGAGGTCGCGCGGCGCGAGCTCGAGGCGCTCCTGTCCGGCGAGGCCGACAAGTTCGACACCTATCTCGAGGTCCATGCCGGCGCCGGCGGCACCGAGAGCCAGGACTGGGCGCAGATGCTGCTGCGCATGTACACACGCTGGGCCGAGACCCACGGCTTCAAGGTCGAGTATCTCGAGGAATCGCTGGGTGAAGAGGCGGGCATCAAGTCCGCGACCATCCAGATCTCCGGGCACAACGCTTATGGCTGGCTGAAGACGGAAGCCGGCGTGCATCGCCTGGTCCGGATCTCGCCGTTCGATTCGAATGCGCGGCGCCACACCTCGTTCTCTTCGGTGCAGATCTTCCCGGTCATCGATGACAGCATCAAGATCGACATCAAGGAGTCCGACGTCCGTGTCGACACGATGCGGTCGGGCGGCGCCGGCGGCCAGCACGTCAACAAGACCGAATCGGCGGTGCGGCTGACGCACATCCCGACCGGTGTCGCGGTGGTCTGCCAGGCCGGCCGCTCGCAGCACAAGAACCGGGCCCAGGCCTGGGACATGCTGCGCGCGCGGCTCTACGAGATCGAGCTGAAGAAGCGCGAGGAGAAGGCGGCGGCGGATCAGGCGGCCAAGACCGAGATCGGCTGGGGCCACCAGATCCGCTCCTACGTGCTGCAGCCCTATCAGATGGTGAAGGATCTGCGCACCGGCGTGCAGACGTCGGACACCGCGGGCGTGCTCGACGGCGATCTCGACGAGTTCATGGCCGCGACCCTGGCACAGCGCGCGTTCGGCACGACGCCGGGCGCCGCAATCGAGGACGTGGATTGAGCGTGGCGCGCGTCGCCTTCATCGGGCTCGGACGGATGGGCCATGGCATGGCCGGTCGTTATCTCGATGCCGGCTATTCCGTAGCCGTCTGGAATCGCAGCAGGGCGAAGGCCGAGGATCTGATCGCGCGCGGCGCGCGCTGGTCGACCTCGCCGGCCGATGCGGCGATCGATGCCGTCGCCGTCGTCACCATGGTTGCGGATGACGACGCCTCGCGCGCGGTGTGGCTCGGGCCGGATGGCGCCGCCGCCACCATGCGGGTCGGCACGATTGCGATCGAATGTTCGACCGTATCGCGTGATCATACGCTGCGCCTGTCGCGCGAGCTGAATGCGCGCGGCGTGACATATCTCGACTGTCCGGTGACCGGGCTGCCCGACGCGGCCGCAAGCGGCAAGCTGACCCTGCTGATCGGCGCCGACGCCGCCGATCTCGACCGCGCCCGGCCCTATCTGGCGCCGATCGGCTCGACCATTCGCCATTTCGGACCGGTGGGCACCGGGACCGTCTACAAGCTGATCAACAACCTGCTTGGCGCGATGCAGATCGCGGGTCTCGCCGAAGGGCTCGCGATCGCCGAGCAGGCCGGGCTCGACATGAATCTCGTGCTCGAGGCGATCCAGGGCGGCGTCGCGGCGAGCCCGCAGGTGCTGCGCCACGCCCCGCGCATGGTCGCGCGCAACTTCGCCGACGCGAGCTTCACCGCAGCACTCCGTCACAAGGATGCAGCCTATGCGCTGCAGCTCGCCGAGGAACTGCTCGGTGAGCGCCCCGTCATGGCCCAGGCGGCCGTCGACGCCTATGCGCGGGCGAAGGCGGCGATGCCGGATGAGGACGAAGGCCGCATGATCGAGCTGATCTCGCGGCCGAAAGACCCGCCGTAGAGCGCGACGCTGACGGAAAGCGGGTGGATCACGCTCCGCCTTGTTTGCAACGTTCACGCCGACATTGAACCACGGTTGCCGTGATGACATCCCAGAACGAGAGCATGGACGCGCGGGACTGGTCGCTGCTCGGCCTGCTCTCGCTGCTGTGGAGCGGATCGTTCATCTTCAACGGCCTCGCCTTGAAGGAATTGCCGCCGCTGACGCTGGTGCTGCTGCGCATCGTGCTGGCGGCTGCGATTCTGCTGCCGGTGGCGCGCCTGCGCGGGCTCGGTTTTCCCAGGGGGATTGTCGGTTGGCTGCCGTTCCTCGCCGTGGCGCTGTTCAACAATGTCGTGCCGTTCTGCTTGATCGTGATCGGCCAGACGTTCATCACCTCCGGTCTTGCCGCGGTGCTCAACGCGACCACGCCGCTGTTCACCATCGTGGTAATGGCTGCCGCGGGGGATGAAAGGCTGTCGGTCCGGCGGGCTGCGGGCCTGATCGTGGGCCTCGTCGGCGTCGTGATCCTGCGAGGCGGATCGGGGCTCGGCGGCTCGGCAGGCGGCTACGGCATTCTGTTCGGTCTTGGCGCATCGCTCAGCTACGGCATCGCCGCACTGCTGGTGCGCCGCCATCTCGCCCAATCGCCGCCGCTCGCGACCGCCACCTTCCAGCTCTCGGCTTCGAGCGTGATGATGCTGGTCATCGCCGGCGCGGTCGACCAGCCCTGGCGTCTCCCGCTTCCCGGGCTGCAGACGTGGCTCGCGGTCATCGGCCTTGCGGCGCTGTCGACGGCATTCGCCTATATCGTGTTCTTCCAGATCCTGCGCCGCTCCGGGGCGACCAACGTGATGCTGGTGACCTTGTTGATCCCGTTGACGACGATCCTGCTCGGGTCGCTGGTGCTCGGCGAAAGCATCTCGTTGCGGGAGATCAGCGGTGCGCTGGTGATCGGGAGTGCGCTGCTGGTGATCGATGGTCGCATCCTCAGTGTCATTCGCCTTTCACCGCGACCGTCCTGCTGAACCGTTCACGATCACTTCGTGCCGAACATCCGATCGCCGGCATCGCCGAGACCGGGCACGATGTAGGCGTGGTCATTCAGCTTCTCGTCGATCGCTGCGGTCCAGATCGGGATGTCCGGATGCTCCTTCTCGAACTTGGCGATGCCTTCTGGTGCCGCCAGCAGGCAGACGAAACGGATGTCGCGGGCGCCGCGCGTCTTGAGCAGCTCGGCAGCCGCGCAGGCGGAGTTGCCGGTCGCGAGCATCGGGTCCATCAGGATCACGGTGCGGTCGCTCAGATCCTGGGGCGCCTTGAAGTAGTACTCGACGGCCTGCAGCGTGTTGGGATCGCGGTAGAGCCCGATATGGGCGATGCGCGCGGACGGCATCAGCGCCAGCATGCCGTCGAGGAAGCCGACGCCGGCGCGCAGGATCGGCGCCAGGGTGAGCTTCTTGCCGGCGATCTTCGGCGCCTTCATCGGGGCGATCGGCGTTTCGATGTCGACGAGCTCGAGCGGCAGGTCGCGCGTGACCTCATAGGCCAGCAGCATGCCGATCTCGTTCAACAGCTCGCGGAAGCCCTTGGTCGAGCGGTCACGCTCGCGCATCAAGGAGAGCTTGTGCTGGACCAGCGGGTGATCGACGACGTGAACGCTCGTGTTTGCCATGCTTCAAGTCCAGCGGGATCAGAGATTGTGTCGGAGATGGATACGCGCCTGGCTCATGGCAGCACCTCGCGGCGGTCGGCGAGCATCGCCTCGGCCTGGCTGCGGCGCTCGGAGAGGAGCCCGGCGCTGGCGTCCTGGATCAGGTTGAGCAGCACCTGCGCATCGCTGAGCCGCGGCACGGTCACATAGTCGGCGCCGGCATCGTAGAGGTCGTTGACGTCGGCGAGCAGGTCGGCGGTCGCGACGATCTTGGCCGTTGCATTGATGCTGCGCACGTGGCGCACCAGCTTCTCGTTGTTGGCGCCCTTGAGCAGCGAGTCCGGGATGCTCAGGATGATCAACTCGGCCTGGCCGACCCCCGCGTGAATCAGCGTGTCGACATTGCTGATGTCGCCATAGGTCACCTGGATACCGCGATCGGACAGGGTGCGGAAGACCACCGGGTTGAAATCGACCACGCCGATCTGTTCCAGCAGCGCCGGCTCGTTGCGCTCGATCTCGCTGAGGAGGGCGCTGGCCGTGCGGAAGAAACCGAGGAGAACGATCGGCCGTCCGGCGCCGTGCCCGCCCTCATGGCCGGCCTCGCCGTCCTTGCTCGAATCGAGGTCGCGCAGCCCGAGCCGCTTGAGCAGCGGGATGCTTCGCCGCGCGATCGGGTCAGAGCGGACGATGACGAAGGTCGAGAGCACCGCGAGCAGCACGAAGGCGAAGGACGCCGCGCTCGACGTGCCGTTCTTGAGGTGCCCGGCGGCGGCCCCGGTCTGGATCACGACCAGCGAGAATTCGCTGATCTGGGCGAGGTTGAGTGCCGGCAGCAGGCTGGCGCGCAGGCCCTGCCGCATCATGTAGAGCGGCGTAAAGGTGGTGAGCAGCCGGCTCGCCACCGTGAACAGCGCGATCACCAGCGCCAGTCCGACCACGGACAGCGTCGGGATCGGGATGGTCATGCCGAGCGCGACGAAGAACAGCGTGATGAAGAAATCGCGCAGGGTCGTGACCTTGGCGGTGACGTCGAGCGCATAGGGGAAGGTCGAGAGCGAGACGCCCGCAACCAGTGAGCCCATCTCGCGCGACAGGTGCAGCCTTTCTGCGATCTCGCCGATCAGGAAGCACCAGGCCAGCGCGCCGAGCAGGATCAGCTCGGGGGTGCGCGCGATGCGGTGGAACACCGGCGGCAAGACGTAGCGGCTGAGCAACAGGGCGATCGCGACCAGCGTGCCGGCGCGGGCGAAAGACAGCAGGATCACGCTGACATGGAGGTCGTCGAGGCTCGGCTGCACCGCCAGAAACAGGATCGCGAACACGTCCTGCAGAACCAGCACGCCGAGCGTGATGCGGCCGGGCAGGGTGTCGAGCTCGCGCTTCTCGTACAGCACCTTGACGATGATGACGGTCGAGGACAGCGCGCAGGCGACGCAGAGATAGAGCGCGTCGTAGCTCTCGGCGCCCATCCGCATGCCGATCGCGACGAAGAACAGGATGCCGAGCGCGGCGCCGCCGAGCAGCTGGACCCCGCCGGCAATCAGAATCACCGGGCCGGCGCGGATGATCTTCTTGAGGTCGATCTCGAGCCCGATCATGAACAGCATGAAGATCAGGCCGAGTTCCGAGATCACGGAAATCGACTCCTGGGACTTGACCCAGCCGGTGCCGAAGGGGCCAATGGCGAAGCCCGCGACCAGATAAGCGAGAATCGAGGGCTGGCGCCATCTGTGCGCCGCCAGTCCAAGCACCCACGCAAACAGGATGCAGAGCGTGATGTCGCCGATCAGTTCATGCATGAAGCAACCCCCGAGGCGGCAACTTATGTCGGGCCGCCGCGCAAGGAAACCCGCAATCTGTCACATCCGGACCGGCGCATTCGCGCTGCTGCTCATCGCAGCTGTTGCGGCCGGCGCGGCGCAGGCGGCCGACGACGTGACCACGACTTTCGCGAGCTCGCTGACGCCAGTTCCGGCGCAGCCCGTCACGGTCACGGGCGCCGTCTACGTCCCCGTCTATTCCAGCGTCGCGATGACCCCGGGCCGGGTCCAGGCCGATTTCTCGGTGACGCTGAGCATCCACAACGCCTCCGAGCAGCGGCCTCTGATCGTCCGGCGCATCAACTATTACGACACGGCCGGCACGCTGGTGGAGGCGCATCTGCGCGAGCCCGTCGCCTTGAGGCCGTTCGCGACCGTCGAGATCTTCGTGCCCGTCAAGGACACCCGCGGCGGCACCGGCGCCAATTTCGTCATCGACTGGGCCGCGACCGGTGAGATCGCCGAGCCCGTCGTCGAGGCGCTGATGGTCGGCGGCATCGGCGCCGGCCACTACGCCTTCATCAGTCAGGGTCGCCCGATCCGGCTGACCGGGCGATGAGAGCGGGGCGGCTCAGGCCGCCCGCACGTTGTCGAGGAATCTGTCGACCTCCTGCCGCAGCCGGTCGCTCTCCTGCGACAGCGACTGCGCCGCCGACAGCACGCTTCCCGACGCGGAGCCGGTCTGCGAGGCGCCGCGCTGGACGTCGACGATGTTGGTGTTGACCTCGGTGGTGCCGCGCGACGCCTCCTGGATGTTGCGCGAGATCTCCTGCGTCGCCGCACCCTGCTGCTCGACGGCGGCGGCGATGGTCGAGGAGATTTCCGACAGCCGCTCGATCGTCGTGCTGATCTCCCGGATCGCCGACACCGATTCCTGCGTGGCCGCCTGGATGCCCGAGATCTGCTGGGCGATCTCCCCGGTCGCCTTCGAGGTCTGCTCGGCGAGCGCCTTGACCTCGGACGCAACCACCGCGAAGCCGCGGCCGGCATCGCCGGCGCGCGCCGCCTCGATGGTGGCGTTCAGCGCCAGCAGGTTGGTCTGGCCTGCGATGGTGTTGATCAGCTCGACCACGTCGCCGATCCGCGCGGCCGCCTTCGACAGCTCGTTGACGCGGTCGTTGGTGGTGCGCGCCTGATCGACGGCGCCGTTGGCGATGCGCGCCGATTCCTGGACTTGCCGGCTGATCTCGGTCACCGACGAGGTCAGCTCCTCGGTGGCCGAGGCGACCGACTGCACGTTCGTCGCGGCCTGCTCGGACGCGGCGGCCACGGTGGTGGCGAGCTCCTGCGAGCGCGTCGCGTTCGAGGTCAGCGTGCCGGCGGACGTCTCGAGCTGGGACGAGGCCGAGGACACCGTCTGCACGATGCCGCCGATCGCGCTTTCGAATTCGCTGGCAAGCTTGTTCATTCCGGCCTTGCGCTTGACCTCGGCCGAGTGCTGCACAGCCTTCACTTCCTCGCTGTTGAAGCGGACGATGGCCTGCACGGTCTGCAGGTTGCGCAGCGCCTCGCCGATCTCGTCGTCGCGCTCTACCGGAATGCGGTTGTCGAGCTTGCCCTGGCTGATGTTCTGCATCGCGTCGTTGAGCACCTTGAGCGGCCGCAGCACCGCGCGGATGCTCTGCAGGCTGAACGTGGCGCCGATTCCGATGCCCGCCAGGATCATCACCGAAATGATCGCGAGCACCACCAGATATTGACTCTCGGCCTCCTCGTAGAGCGCCTTGCCTTCCTTCACCTGGATCTCGACGAGCTTGTCGAGCTCGTGCTTGGCGGCCTCGAACAGATCATGCCCCTTGGTGGCGATATGCTGGCTCGCTTCGTCGAACTTGCCCTGCTCGAGCAGAGCCAGGCCTGGCCTGATGCCTTCCTCCAGATAGGCCTTGCGCCTGATCGCGAAGGCATCGGCGACAATCTTCTCCTCCGGGGTCAGGTAGCTCGCCATGTAGTCGGCCCAGACCTTGGTGATCCTGGCGCTGTTTCCGTCCACCAGCGCCCTGATGCCGTCAATCGGCTTTCCGGCCTTGCCGTTCGCCGCCGCGGACTGTTGCGACGACATGTTCTGCAAGGTGCGATCGTTGATCTCGAACAATTGCGCCAGCGGAATCGTGCGATCCTCGTACAGCGACTTCATGGCGACATTGGTGGAGCGGGTCGAAATCAGGCCGGCTGCGCCGATGATCAACATGAACACGCCCAGCACCGCGGCCAAGGTCGTCAGGCGCGCTTTGAGCGTACCCGTGAACAGCGACAGGCGGTCGAACACCGAGCGGCGGCGGATGATGCCCGCGCTGATGGTGTAGTCCTGCGCCTTGTTCTGGTTGAGAAGCCCGTACACCTTCTCGGCCTCGGCGCGCTGCTCAGCCGGCAGCTTGGTGCGGATCGAGGTGTAGCCGGTGATCTCGCCATTCTCGCGGATGGCCGACGCGGTCGCCTGCACCCAGTAGAAGTCACCGTTCTTGCGGCGGTTCTTGACGGCGCCGGCCCACGGCTTTCCTTGCTTCAGCGTGTCCCAGAGGTTGGCGAAAGCCGCCTCCGGCATGTCGGGATGGCGGATGATGTTGTGCGGCTGGCCCATCAGCTCGTCGGGAGTGAAGCCGGCGGCATCGACGAACTGCTCGTTGAAATAGGTCAGCTTGCCCTTCAGATCGGTGCGCGAGACGATGAGCGTCTCGTCGGTGATCGGGTATTCATGGGTCGTGACCGGTAGATTCTTGCGCACGGATATGAACTCCACCTGCCCATTGAATCGGATTCGGAATTTGAACTTCGGACGAACGCGAGAAGGCGGTCCGATCGTTAAATGTTGCGTAAAAGATGGGCACCGTAAGACTACGCGTTGTGCATTGCGATGGTTCGAGAGCCGGATACCGTCTCAAGCAATCAGCAATAGAGCATGCGAAATCCCTCGTGACGCACGGGCGTCCGAGCTTTCGGCAGCGAGCCCTCGAGACGAGGGCGCAGGGAATGCCGGGTGAAGGCCTCACCCATGGCCCGCCTGCGAAAAAAATGCAGGCGGCAGGTACCACAGGCAAAGCCGTAACCGGCATTCCCTGCGCGATGGTTTTAACGATTTATACGCGATCTCCCCGGGGACCGGGCTTTCTTGCCCCCGTCATCCGCACCAGCGCATCTGCACCGGCACGAACTTGGCCTCAGCATCGGGAGGTCAGGACCACGCGACTTCATCGTTCGCGGCCGCCATGCCCGTCGTGCATCGCAGCCCACGTCCACCGCATCCCGCCCCAACGTCCGTGACGACGCGTACGCCCCTCGCAACGAGGCGGGATGCGCGGATCATACACGACTTCTGGAAAAAAGAAATAGGAAAGTTTGTGATTGTCGGGCTCTGCCGCATTCTCGGACATGCTCTGCAACGGGGGCCTGGTTCGACACTGCGGGCTCGCGGCTGATTGGCGCTTTGCCGATGCGCGGGGAAGTCACACCTCGCAAGTTGACTGGGAAGTTGGGCGGCTCGATCGCTGCCCCCAGCCGCGGGGGCAATGGCATTCCGCCCTGTATGATGCTATGTGCAAAGCAAGATTCCCGCTGACGGAGCCGTCGTCTCCGCGCCTCGTTTGCACAGGACGGATCACCGCATGAGCATCGGAAACGGCGGACGATTGATCTGGGGTGGCGGCGCCGTTGCGGCGCTCGCGATCGCGGGCCTGGCCATTGCGTTCGCGCAGGGCTTCGGTCTCGACCTCCCGATCTTCAAGCGTGAGGGGACGTCTGCGAGCCGGACTGGCGCGACCGCGCCGAGCGCTCCGACAGACGGTCCGCCCGCTGCTCCGCAGCGCGCTGCGGCGGCTGAGCCGGGTGCGGCAGACAAGGGCGGCGCGAGCCAAGCCGCGGCAGCGCTCGCCAGCGCGCAGCAACAGGCCAGCGGACTGGCTGCGCTGCTGGCGCCGGTGGCGCCGCCGGCGGCCGAGAGCGATGGGCCGTCGTTCGACGTCGTCAGCGTGGAGCCGTCGGGCGACACCGTCGTTGCCGGCCGTGCGGCGCCCGGCGCCACTGTCGAGTTGCTGCGCAACGGCGAGCCGCATGCGCGAGTGGTGGCCGATCGCTCGGGGCAATTTTCCATGGTGCCGCCGCCGCTGCCCGCCGGGACGTTCGAGTTGACGTTGCGGGCCAAGCAGCCGGACGGCCGCGAGATCTCGTCCAAGCAGAGCGTCGCGGTGGTGGTCGAGGCCGGCAAGCGCCCGGCCACCGTCGCGGTGATCGCGCCGGACCAGCCGACACGCGTGCTGTCGAAGCCGGCCGCATCGGTGCCGCTGGCGGTCGCGGTCGAGGCCGTCGACTTCGAGCCGAACGGCAATCTGCGCGTCGGCGGCCGCGCACGGCCCGGGGCCACCGTCCGGATCTATCTCAACGACCGGCTGGTCGACACCGCGACGGCCGGTGCAGATGGCCGCGTCGCGACGACCATCAAGGATGCCGCCTGGGCCGGCAAGGACCGGCTGCGGCTCGACGAGGTGGATGCCAAGACCGGCGCCGTGCAGGCGCGGGCCGAGGTGCCGTTGAATGTGCCGGAGGCGCTGACCACGGCCTCGCTGCCTGCGGCGGGGGGGCAGGGAAGCGGCGGTGCTCCCGGCGCGCGCACGCAGCTTGCATCGGCGTCGCCGGCCGACCTGAAGGACGTTGCCGCGTCACCCGCGCGCAGCGGCGCGAGGACGATCACCGTGTCACGCGGCGACAGCCTGTGGCACATCAGCCGCCGGCTCCTCGGCGAGGGCACGCGCTACGCAGTCATCTACCGCGCCAATCGCGAGCAGATCCGCCGGCCGGATCTGATCTATCCGGGCCAGGTGTTCGTGCTGCCGGCGAAGCGCTAGCTGCGCAGCACAAAGGATTTTGACTTCTGTACGTGCTTGCACCTGAGCGCGCTGCTCGCGCCGTTGCGCTAAGATGGCCGTCAGCATTGTCTCACGAGGTTTCCATGCACGATCTCACCCGCTGCGTTCAGCACCCCGCCGTGTCGCACGACGGCTTCAAGTCGCTGGCGGTTCCGACCCATCGCGCCTCGACGATCGTCTATGACGAGCCGCAGGACTTTGCGCGGCGCGCCGAGCGTGGTCTCGACGGTTACACTTATGGCCTGCATGGCACGCCGACGACGCGGACCCTGGAGGCGCAGATCAGCGCGCTGCATGGTGGCGAGCGCACCGTGCTGGTCCCGTCTGGACAGGCCGCGGTCGCGATCACGATGCTCGCCGTGCTCAAGCCCGGCGACAAGGTGCTGATCCCCGATCACGTCTATCCGCCGGTGCGTCATCTGTGCGCGAACTATCTCGCCGCGCGCGGGATTTCGCATGAGGTCTACGACCCGCTGATCGGCGGCGGCATCAGCGATCTCATCGATGCCAGCACGAAGCTGATCTGGCTGGAATCGCCGGGCTCGGGAACGATGGAGGTGCAGGACGTTCCGGCCATCGCGCGGGCCGCAAAGGTGCGCGGCGTGCTCACCGGCTGCGACAACACCTGGGCGAGCCCGCTGTTGTTCAAGCCGCTGGCGCATGGCGTCGATTTCGCGGTGGAGGCGCTGACCAAATATGTCGGCGGTCATTCCGACCTGCTGCTCGGCTCGATCACCGTCAAGGACCTGAGCTTGCGCAAGGCGCTCAAGGACGTGCTGGGCGTGCTCGGTATCGGCGTGTCGCCGGATGAGGCGGCGCTGGCGCTGCGCGGCATCGAGACCATGGGAGTCCGCATGGCGCATTCGGGACGCGTCGCGCGTGAGTTTGCCGAGCTGCTGCAACAGTCGCCGGCGGTCGCGCGCGTGCTGCATCCGGCGTTGCCGTCCTGTCCCGGCCACGAAATCTTCGCGCGCGACTTCAAGGCTGCGAGCACGGTGTTCAGCGTCGTCATCAGGCCGGAGTTTACCGCGCGGATCTATCCGGCGCTCGGACATCTCAGTCTGTTCGCCATCGGCGCCTCCTGGGGCGGCACCCACAGCCTGATTGCGCCGATGGATGTCACGGCCGATCGCACGGTGCACGCATGGAATGCCGCGGAGGGATTGGTGCGGCTGAGCATCGGGCTGGAGGAGCCGGGCGATCTGTGGGAGGACCTGTCGCGATTTCTGGAAGCGCTGGTGGCGTGAGGCCGTCGCTGAGCAAGATTGAGCGCCTTGAGGCCGAACCTCTCTCTGCCCGTCATTCCGGGACGCGGGGAGAGAGGCTCAGCAGGCCGTGCATTTCGCTGATTTGGGCCGAGCCCGGCTCAGCAACATCTGCTAACCCGCGCTCAGCCGCACGCCGGCGCGCAGGAATTTCTGCGGGTCGACGGCTTCGCCGTCGATGCGGGTCTCGTAGTGCAGATGCGGGCCGGTCGAACGGCCGGTCGAGCCGACCTCGCCGATGATGTCGCCGATCTTCACCTGCTGGCCGACCTTGACGTTGATTTCGGAGAGATGGCCGTAGCGGGTGGAGAGGCCGTTGCCGTGATCGACCTCGACCATGCGGCCGTAGCCGCCGGCCCAGCCGGCATTCACCACCTTGCCGTTGGCGGTGACGCGGACCGGATCGCCGGTGGCAGCACGGAAGTCGAGGCCGGTGTGCATCGCGGGGCGACCGAGGAATGGATCGGAGCGCACGCCGAAGCCGGAGGTGAACTCGACCTCGCCGATCACCGGCTTGCGATAGGGCACCAGCGACAGCGTGCGGTTCATCTTCTCGACCTGCGCGCGGGTGATGTTGATGCGGTAGAGCTGGCGTTCGAACGGACCGGATTCGGCGCCGAGCTTGACCGGAACGAACGGGCCGCCCATGCCGCCCTTTGGCGCGGCCGCTTCGAGCTGGCCCATGTCCAGGCCGAGATCGGTGATGACGCCGCGCATCCGGCGCAGCTTCGATTCCAGCGTCTCCTCGGCCGAGGACAGCATCGCGACCTGCCGCGCCTCGACCTGGTCGAGCGAGCGCGTCAGCCGCGTCAGCACGTTGTCGACACCGGCGAGCTTGGTCGATGGGTTGGGCTGCGCATTCGCCATCACGGGGCTGCGCGATTCGAGCCGGGCCTCGCGGTCCGGCGGCGCGGTGAAGATCACGGTGTCGCTGATCGGCGACGGTTTTGGCGCGGCTGTCGCCGATGGCGGCTCGATCGCGACCGGCGCACGCGCCGGGGCGCGGATCGAGCCGGTGATGTCGGGCATGCTGCCGAGCGCGGTGGCACGTCCCTCGAGCGCGGTCTGGCGCTTGAGGATCTGGTCGAGCTTCTGGTCGAACTGCTCCTGGTCGAGCAGTTGCCGGCTGGTGGCGCGATCGACCTTGGCGCGCAGCTCGGCGATGCGGTCCTCATAGGCGTATTGCATCTCGGCCTGGCGCGCGATCAGCCGCGTCAACACGTCGTCGCGGAACGCGAAATAGGTCGCAGTCGCCGCCGACCACAGCCCGAGCAGGCTGACGGTGCCGACCACGATCCAGAACACCACCGGGCCGATGCGCACCTGCTTGCCGGCATGCACCAGCGTGTAGTCGCTCTGCGATGCGGCCGCGACCGGCGCCGGATGGCTGGCGGGTGCGCGCCGATGATGGTGGGCGTGCCCGCGGTCATGAGGATGGTGCTGGGGATATTCGGCGTGATGGCCGGAACGATACGACATCGGCACTCCCGCGCCGGCTGGAGATCGTCGTTCCAGCGGCGTCATTTACGGGAGCGATTTGACCCCTGCATGGTTAATTTTCCCCCAACGCTCTCCGGCGCATTCTCAGAGCGCGCGCGCCGCCGCCAGCACCGCGTCGGCGTGGCCGTCGACCTTGACGTTGCGCCACACCTTGGCGACGCGGCCGTCGGCGCCGATCAAGACGGTGCTTCGGATGATGCCGAGAAACTTGCGGCCATAGAGCGACTTCTCGCCCCAGGCGCCGTAGGCCTCCAGCATCTCATGCTTCTCGTCCGAGATCAGGGGCACTCCGAGATCGTGCTTGTCTCGGAAATTGTCCTGCGCCTTGACCGAATCGGCGGAGACGCCGAGCACTGCGGCGCCGGCAGCGGCGAAGTCCTTCGACAGGCGGGTGAAGTCGATCGCCTCCTTGGTGCAGCCGGGCGTATTGGCCTTGGGATAGAAGAACAGCACGAGCTTCTGGCCGCTGTAGTCCGCCAGCGAGACGGTTCCGCCGCCATCGCGCGGCAGCTTGAACGCGGGTGCCTTGGCGCCCTCGGCAAGGCCCGTTCCGCTGGCAGCCGGCGCCGCGGGCTTGGCCTTCGCAGCGGCGGCCTTCGTGGTCGGCGTCTTGGTGGTCGGCGTCTTGGCGGAGGTCGTCTTGGCGGCTTTCGTCACGGCCGGTTTGGCCGTCTTCTTGGTGGCCTTCTTGGCCGCGGTGGCGAGCCGGTTCCCGTCAATCGTCCCGTAGGACGCCGGGTTGGAGGATTTCTTTCGTGATTCCTTCGACATACGCCTTCCTTTCGTCGCTTTCGGCGGCTCAAAAATGAAAGTATCTCGGTTCTTGTCCGGTGTCCCGGGATCGATCTGGCATCCGTGCTTCGCGGCGCGCAGGGGATTGCGCCTCTTGCGATGAAGCGAAGATCATGGCTACCAGCAGGCGTGAGCACCAGCGCAGTTGAGCACAGTGCAATGACGACTCTCGTACCGTCTCCGGATCAGACGTCCCCAACACAAATTTCGTCCGGCGGTGGAGAGGCGCCGGTCCGCTGGCGCGAGCAGGTGGGCAAACCTGACGGCGGCGGGGTATAGTGACGAGGATTCCGCGCGTCGTCCGCGCCGCCGGCGAAGCGCCAGCGGGCGTGTTGACAGCACCCGCCGAAGCGTGACGGGATCATTGGGGCATCGACTCCTGCCGGCAGTGAGCACGCGCGCTGCGTGAACGGGCGGGGCCACACCGGCGACCAATCTGGCCGAGGCCAGATTGGCACGACTATTTCGGACACGAGGGGCCGGCACCGAGAGGCAATGGCAAGACAGACATCACCCCAGCGGCCCCATCTGCAAGCGGACACCCAGGGCCAGCAGTGGGATGAGGCCGACTGGGATGTGGCCGACCAGTATGAGGCTGCCGCCGAGCACGACGAGATGGTCGGGCAGCGCGCCCGGAGCCTGTTGTCGCGGCCCGATTCGGGCGGGAGCACCGGTCGATTCGGCGGGGCGCGCCCGCGTCTGCCGGGCGGCCGCGTGGCCAAGCGGGTCGTCATCACGCTGGCATCGCTCATGCTGCTCGTCGGGCTCGGCTTCGCCGGCCTGTGGCTGCGGCTCGGTGCGGGCCCGATCAGCCTCGACATAGCCACGCCATGGCTCGCGGCGGCGATCGAGGACAATATCGGCCACGGCAACACCGTCGAGGTCGGCGGCACCCAGATCGAGCGCGCCGGCCGGATCAGGATCGCGGTCCGGATCCGCGACATCATCGTGCGCGATCAGGATCACGCCATCGTCGCCAGCGCGCCCAAAGCCGAGGTGCGGCTGTCCGGCGCCGCGCTGCTGATGGGCCAGCTGCGCGCCGAAAGCCTCAAGCTGGTCGACGCCGAGCTCGCGATTCGCATCACGCCGGACGGCACCGTCACGGTGTCGACGGGTGAGACCAACAAGCCGCTGGCGACGGGCGTCGCCTCCAAGCGCGACGCCGGCCTGCCGCCGACATTCCCGCGGCCGGGACAGGCCGCGCCATCGCCTGGTGCACCGGGACCGCAGGCCGGCCCGCAGCCGTCGGCGCCGGCCACTTCGACTTTGCCGGCGACCGCGGCGCCGAACGGCCTGCTCGCCGGCCTGGACTGGCTCGACAGCCTCAGCCTGACCGGGCTCGATGGCCAGAACCTGAACGAGATCGGGTTGAAGAACGGCGTGCTGGTCGTCGACGACCAGCAGCGCGGCAACAAATGGACGTTCGAGAACATCAGCCTCAGCCTGCGCCGGCCGTCCGGCGGCGGCGTGGCGCTGAGCCTCGGCGAAGAGGGCGCCAGGCCGTGGTCGCTGCGCATTCTGGTCGGGCCCCAGGCCAACGGCGTGCGCACGGTGGACATCAAGGCTGACAAGGTTTCCACCAGCAACATCCTGCTGGCGATGCGACTCAAGGATCTCACCTACATGGCGGACCTGCCCATGACCGGCGAGATCAAGGGCGAGCTCGCGCGCGACGGGCTGCCGACCTATCTGCGCGGCAAGATCAACATCGGCGCGGGCAAGATCATCGACACCGATACGCCCGACTATCCGATGGCGATCGATTCCGCCGAGATCAGCATGGAATGGGACGCCGGTCGCCGCGTGCTGGTCGCGCCGTTGAAGGTGATCTCGGGCGCCAACCGCGTCACGCTCAACGCCAATCTCGAGCCGCCGAACGACACCGCAAACGACTGGCGGCTGGGTCTCAACGGCGGCACCATTCTGCTCGGCGCCATCGAAAACGAGCCGCCGCTGATCTTCAACCGCATCTCGATCAACTTCCGCTTCGACACCGAGGGCAAGCGCGTGCTGCTGACGCAGGCCGAGGTGTCCAACGGCGAGATCGGCGTCGCCGGCACCGGCAGCGTCGAATATGCCGGCGAGCCGCGGCTGAAGCTCGGCTTCGCGGCGACGCCGATGCCCGCGCTGGCAATGAAGCGGATCTGGCCGGCGCTGATCGTGCCGGAGGTGCGGGCCTGGATCATCGAGCGCATCGAACGCGGCTCGGTGCAGCGGATCGATGTCGCGGTCAACTCGCCGACGCGCAACCTGCCGCGCAAGGGGCCGCCGATTCCCGACGATGGTCTCGACGTCAACATCGTCGCCACCAATGTCACCGTGCATCCGGTCGACGGCCTGCCGTCGGTGCGCGATGCCGACGTGAAGGCGCATGTCACCGGCCGCACCGCGACGGTGACGATCGGGCAGGGCGTCGCGGATACGCCGGCCGGGCGCAAGCTCAACTTCTCCGACGTCGTGTTCGAAGTGCCGGACATGGCGCCGAAGCCGTCGCCGTCGCGGGTGCGCATGCGCGTCGAGGGCCAGGTCGCCGCGGCCGCCGAGATCCTCGCCTCCGACCGGCTCAACGATCTGTCGTCGATGCCGATCGATCCCAACCAGACCAAGGGAACGTTCCAGGCCAGCGTCAATCTCGCGATGCCGGTCAAGGGCGAGCTGACCAAGGCCGACACCAGCTACGCGGTCACGGCCGATCTCAACGGCTTTGCCGCCGACAAGCTGGTGATGAACCAGAAGCTGGAGGCCAACACGCTCAAGATCGTGGCCAACACCGCCGGCTATCAGGTGAAGGGCGACGTCAAGATCAACGGCCAGCCGGCCACGCTCGACTATCGCAAGCCGACCGAGGGCGACGCCGACATCAAGATGCAGGCGATCCTCGATGATGCCAGCCGCGCCCGGCTCGGCATGGATCTGGGCACCGCGATCACCGGCAACGTGCCGCTCAAGCTCAACGGCAAGATCGCGGGCTCCGCCGATCGTGACAGCCGGCTCGGTGTCGAGGCCGATCTGACCCAGCTCAAGCTCGACAATCTGCTGCCGGGCTGGGTGAAGAATCCGGGCAAGGCGAGCAAGGCCACCTTCAACGTGGTCGCCAAGCAGCAGTCGACCCGCTTCGAGGACATCAACATCGAAGGCGGTGGCGTCTCCATCAAGGGCTCGCTGGAAGTCGACCAGAACGGCGACCTGATGAACGCCAACTTCCCGACTTATTCGCCGTCGGAAGGCGACAAGACGCAGCTCAAGGCCGAGCGCGGCCAGGACGGCGTGCTGAAGCTGTCGATGCGCGGCGACGTGTTCGACGGCCGCGGCTTCCTGAAGTCGGCGATCTCGGGCACCAACAAGGACGCCGACAAGAACAAGGCGCGCTCGAACCTCGACTTCGACGCCGAGGTCAAGCTCGGCGCCGTCGCCGGCTTCAACGGCGAGGCGCTGCGCAGCGTCGACGTCAAGCTCTCCCGGCGCGGCGGCGCCTTCAAGAGCTTCAATTTGACCGGCAAGGTCGGCCGCGATACGCCGGTCACGGCCGACATCCGCGTCGGCCGCGAGGCGCCCAGCTCTGATCCGCGCGCGCGCCGTCAGGGCCGCGAGGTGATCTATCTCGTGACCAACGATGCAGGCGCGCTGCTGCGCTTCGCCGACACCTATTCCAAGATGGCCGGCGGCGAACTGGAGCTGGCGATGGAGCCGCCGACGGCCGATTCCAGCCCCAAGGAAGGCCTGGCGATCGTTCGCAACTTCACCGTCAGGGGTGAGCAGGCGCTGGACCGCGCCGCTTCCGGTGCGGCCCAGGGCGCGTCACAGGGCATCGCCTTCACGATGCTGCGCGCAGAGTTCACGCGGCAGAACGGGCTGCTCTCGATCCGCGACGGCGTGGTCAAGGGGCCGACGCTCGGCCTGACCATCGAGGGCAGCATCGACTACAACGTCAACCAGGTCCGCGCCTCCGGCACGATCGTGCCGCTGTACGGGCTGAACAACATGTTCAACCAGATCCCGATCGTCGGCCTGTTCCTCGGCGGCAGCAATGAGGGTCTGTTCGGCGTGACCTACGAGGTCGTCGGCACGCCGAGCCAGCCTGTGGTGCGCATCAATCCGATCTCCGCCATGCTGCCGGGCGTGACGCGCAAGATCATGGACTTCAACACCGGCAAGCAGCAATACCCCCCGGCGGAGCTGCCGCCGAACAATTGACGCCGCTCTCCGTCGGTGTTCGGCGACACTCGCGACGCGGATCGATGCGGTCAGGCCGCTCTGACGCCAGCAAGGAAGGTGTCGACCTCGCGGGAGAGCTGCTCGGCCTGCTTGGAGAGGTTGCCGGCGGCGATCAGCACGTGGCTCGCGGCGCTGCCGGTCTCGTTGGCCGCGGTCGAGACGCCGCCGATATTGGCGGTGACCTCGCGGGTCGCCTGCGCGGTCTGGGTGACGTTGCGCGCGATCTCCGCGGTCGCCGTTCCCTGTTCCTCGATCGCGGATCCGATCGTGGCCGCGATCGCGGACACTTCCTCGATGGTCAGTGTGATGCCGTCGAGCGCGCCGACCGCTTCCCGCGTTGCGTTCTGGATCTGGGCGATGCGGTCGCCGATCTCCTGCGTGGCCTGTGCGGTCTGGCTGGCCAGGCTCTTCACCTCCGCCGCGACCACCGCAAAGCCGCGCCCGGCTTCGCCGGCGCGCGCGGCCTCGATCGTGGCGTTGAGCGCCAGCAGGTTGGTCTGGCCCGCGATGCTCGAGATCAGCTCGGCCACGTGCTCGATCTGCTTGGCGCCGTCCGCCAGGGCGCGGACGATCCCGTCGGTATGGCGCGCGCTTTCGACGGCGCGTCCGGTGACCTCGGCGGATTGGGCGACCTGACGGCTGATCTCGGTGATCGACGAGGTCAATTCCTCGGCGGCGGTGGCGACCGTCTGGACGCGCGAGCTCGCTTCAGTCGCGGCGGAGCTGACGGCGGTCGCGCGCGCATTGGTGCTCTCGGCGGTGCCGGTCATCGATTTCGCCGTGGCCTCGAGCTCTCCGGCGCCGGACGCCATCAGGGCCACGAGCTGGCCGACGGAGGCATCGAAGCGGTCGGCCATCGCGATCAGCGCGTCGCGCTTGTCCGCTTCGCTGCGCTGCTTGGACGCGGCCTGCTCATGCTCGAGCATGCGGGCGGTGATCGCGGTCTTGCGCAGCACCTCCAGGGTCTCGGCCATGCGGCCGATCTCGTCGCCGCGTTCGGTCTCGGCGACCGGCTGCTCGAGCCGCCCGCCGGCGATGTCCTGCATGCGGTCCTTCAGCCGATGCAGCCCGCCGACCACGTTGTGCGAGATCAGGAAGGACAGGAGGCCAAGCAGCACGAGCAGCGCCGCGCCGATGCCGGCGAGCCGCGTCAGCAGGGCATAGACGTCCGCTTCGATGTCGTCGACATAGAGCCCGTAGCTCATGACGATGTTCCACGGCGCGAAGGCGCGGACGAAGACGACCTTCCGCAGCGGCTCGGTCTGGCCGGGCCGCGGATAGAGGTAGGAGGTCGTGCTGCCTTCGGTTTTCTGCTGCGCGGCCTTGATCTGCGCATCGGCGATCATGACGCCGTTGGCGTCCTTGGTGCCGAGGATCTTGCCCTCCAGTTTCTCGTTGGCAACATTCAGAAGAAGCGCCGAATCGGCCGCGTTGTAGGCGATCGGATATCCCTGGCCGTTGTTGAACGTCATTCGTCGCGCAAGATAGCGGAACTTGTTCTTGGCCTCGTCCACCGACATCTTTCCTGCCGCGACCTCCGTCTGCAGCGTCTCTGCGAGACCGTAGACGAGGTCCACCGCGGTATGCATCTGGGTGATGCGGTCTTCCAGCATCCGCGCGCGGCTGAGCCAGCCGGAGACGGCCACGATCGCGATCACCGTCGCGATCGCAAGGATCACCATGCTTGCGAGCTTGGTACGGAACTTCATGCGGCTGAGCAGTGTCACAGCGTCCTCTTCGTTCTTGTTGCCGAAACAACTATCATCAAGCTGCTTACTAATCATGAACGCGTGGTCGTTGCGCGCCGTCCACTATGTGGACAGGTGGCACTCGGAGCGCGCAAGCACATCGTATTTGGACCGCGCGCCAACTACGTGCGAAGGGCTGGAACGACCAGGAACGGGATCATGCCGATGACGACGCTGACGAGCGCGAGCAGAATGACGGCATCATAGCCGTGGGTGAGATCGTGGATGACGCCGCCGCTCCATGAGCCCAGCGCCGATCCGAGCCCGCTGCCGATCGTGATCGTGCCGTAGATGGTGCCGAGTCGCCTGCCGCGGAAGATCTTCATTGCGGTGGCCGACAACAGCGGCCCGCGCGAGCCGATCATGCTGCCGAAGCAGACGACGAAGCCGGTGAGCAGGAAGATGTTCGGCGCAAATTGCAGCGCCCACAGCATCAGGATTCCTGCGATCGATACGGCGTAGGAGAACAGCACCGACGGCCGCCGCCCGATCAGCCCGTCGAGCGCGGAGACGCCGAGCATGCCGAACAGCAGCACGACGCCGGAGAAGCCCCAGGCGGTGGCGGCCTGCAGCGGCGCAAAGCCCGCATCGATTAGATAGGCGACGACCTGCGGCGCGATCGCATACATGCCGATGGCGGTGAAGAAGAAGGTCGAGAACAGCGCCCAGAAGGCGTGGTGGCGCAGCGCGCGCGACAACGTCCAGGCGTCGTCAGCGAGCTCGTCGCTGATCGGCCTGGTGATGTGAGGCGCGCCGGCGGCGAATAGCCGCCACGGTAGCAGCGCCAGCGGCACCAGCAGAATGAAGGCTGCAGCGCCGAACGCCTGATAGGTGCTGCGCCAGCCGATCGCGTCGATCAGCAGTTGCGAGCCCGGCAGCAGGATCAGCACGCCGGCGCCGGTCGCCGAATAGATCACCGCCATCGCGGTCGGCAGCTTCTTGCCGAACCAGCGGCCGAGCAGGATCGAGTTGGGGACGTTGCCGATCAGCGCGATGCCGATGCCGACGCACAGGCCGATGCTGATCTGGAACTGCCACAGCGCCCGCGCGTGCGCGGCGGCCATGAAGGCTGAACCAAGCAGCAGGAGGCCGAGCGCATAGACGGCGCGGGGTCCGGCGTGGTCGAACAACCGTCCGATCAGCGGCGCGGCGAGGCCGCCGGCGAGCGCCGTCAGCGAATAGATCGAGACCACCTCGGAGCGGTCCCAGCCGAAGCCGTCGGAGATCGGCTTGAGGAAGACGGTAAAGCTTTCTCCCAGCCCGCGGCCGAGCACCGACAGCGCGAAGCACAGGCCCAGCACCACGAACGCCAGGTGCGTTCGTGGTCGAGCTGTCGGGCTTTCCTCGGCTCGCGCAGGCTCTTGCGGCGCGCTGATCGTCATGCCCTCAGGGAGCGCCTTTCGGCGTTCCCTGACAAGCAGGCAAAAGCGAATGCGGCTATGCAGGCTTCACCAGCACATGGCGCTTCTTGCCCAGCGACAGCTTGATCACGCCCTCGCTGGTCAGCTCCGCCTGTGTCAGCGCCATCTTCTCGTCGGTGACCGCGACGTCGTTGACGCGCAGGCCGCCGCCCTTGATCTGCCGCCGCGCCTCGCCATTGGAAGCGACGAGCCCGGCCTTGACGAAGGCGCTGAGCACGCCGAGCCCAGCATCGAGCTCACTCCTGGCGACCTCGACCGTCGGCAGGTTCTCGGCGATCGCGCCTTCCTCGAAGGTGCGGCGCGCGGTCTCGGCCGCGGTGCGCGCCGCTTCTTCGCCGTGCAGCAAGGCGGTCGCCGCATCCGCCAGCGCCTTCTTGGCCTCGTTGATCTCGGCTCCCTGCAGCGAGCCGAGCTTCTCGATCTCGGACAGCGGCAGCGTCGTGAACAGCTTGAGGAACTTGACGACGTCGGCGTCCTCGGTGTTGCGCCAGTACTGCCAGAAATCATACGGGCTGCACTGGTCGGCGTTGAGCCAGATCGCACCCTGCGCGGTCTTTCCCATCTTGGCGCCCGAGGCGGTGGTCAGCAGCGGTGTCGTCAGCGCGAACAGCTGCTCGGTGCCCATGCGGCGGCCGAGCTCGACGCCGTTGACGATGTTGCCCCACTGGTCCGAGCCGCCCATCTGCAGCCGGCAGCCGGTGCGCCGCGCCAGCTCGACGAAGTCGTAGGCCTGGCAGACCATGTAGTTGAACTCGATGAAGCTCATCTCCTGCTCGCGCTCGAGCCGCAGCTTGACCGAGTCCATGGTCAGCATGCGGTTGACCGAGAAGTGCCGGCCGATGTCGCGCAGCATCTCGATCCACTTGAGCTGGGTCAGCCATTCGGCGTTGTCGAGCATGATGGCATCTGTCGCGCCGTCGCCGTAGCGCAGCACCTTGGCGAACACGCCGCGGATCGACGCCTTGTTGGCCTCGATCTCCTCGACCGTGCGCATCGCGCGGGTCTCGTCCTTGCCGGAGGGATCCCCGACCATGGTCGTGCCGCCGCCCATCAGGGTGATTGGCTTGTTCCCGGTCTGCTGCAGCCAGTACAGCATCATCATGGTCAGGAAGTTGCCGATGTGCAGCGAGCGTGCGGTACAGTCGTAGCCGACATAGGCGGTCGCCTGGCCCTTGGCGGCGAGCGCATCCAGGCCCTCGAAATCCGAGCACTGATGGATGAATCCGCGGCTCTGCAGCACGTTCAGGAAATCAGACTTGAAGCCAGTCATTGTCGGCGACTCTGAGCATTTGTTTACGGTATCGACCGCTTGTCGCGGCGGGGTGCGGAAGGGCACATGCCGCGAATACGGGCGTTGTGGCATTATAAGATGCGCCGGGCTTGTACAAGCATGGGCGCGGCCCGGGCGGGACCTCAAATCGGCCGTACTTGGCAAGCAGGGCAGGGTTTTCGGGTTCGACTGCAATGATTCTGACCGCACTTGGCCTCATGAGTGGCACCTCGCTCGACGGGGTGGACGTGGCCCTGATCGAGACCGACGGGCGGCAGATCAAGAGGCTCGGCCCCACGGGCTACCGGGCCTATGGCGCCGCCGAGCGCAGCCTGCTGCGCGAGGCGCTCGCCGATGCGGTGCAGATCGAGCGGCGCGAGGCGCGTCCCGGGCGGGTACGCGATGCCGAGCGCGCCGTGACGGTGGCGCACGCCGAGGCGATCGCCGCGTTCCTGGCGCAGAACCGGCTCAAGCCTGAGGACATCGACATCATCGGCTTCCATGGGCAGACCGTGCTGCACCGCCCGGAACGCCGCCTGACGGTGCAGATCGGCGATGCCGCCGCGCTCGCCAGGTCCGTCCATATCCCGGTGATGCACGATTTCCGCGCCGCCGACGTCGATTTCGGCGGGCAGGGCGCGCCGTTCGTGCCGGTCTATCACCGTGCCTTGGCGCAATCGCTGTCACGCCCCGGGCCGATCGCCGTGGTGAATATCGGCGGCGTCTCCAACATCACCTATATCGATGGCGACGACGTGCTGATCGCCTGCGACACCGGTCCGGGCAATGCGCTGCTCGACGACTTCATGCACCGCACGACCGGCCAGGCGTTCGATCAGGATGGCCGCGTGGCGGAGCAGGGCAGGCCGGACGAGGCCTGGATCACGAGCGCGCTCGACATGCCCTTCTTCGCGCTGCCGCCGCCGAAATCGCTCGACCGCAACGATTTCGCCGCGCTGAAGCTCGGCGATGTGACGCCGGCGGACGGGGCCGCGACCCTGACGGCGTTCACGGCGGCTGCGATCGCCCGCGTCGTTCCGCTGCTGCCGAAGCCGCCGGCGAGCTGGATCGTGTGCGGCGGCGGGGCCCGCAACCATACCATGATGCGGATGCTGCGGGAGCGCGTCGCGCCGGCGAGCGTCGAATCGGCCGATGCGCTGGGCTGGTCGGCTGACGCCATCGAGGCCCAGGCATTCGGCTTCCTGGCGGTGCGCGGCATGAAGGGCCTGCCGCTGAGCTATCCCACCACCACCGGGGTGCCGTTTCCGATGACCGGTGGAGTGATCGCGCGTCCGTGATCCATGCAATTGCATGAATCTTGACAGTTCCATGCGTGTGCATCTAGTTTGATGCATCTGCATCAAACTGCCGAGGATGTCATGTCGCCCTCCCTGAAGCTGATCAGCCACAAGCTCTGCCCCTATGTGCAACGCGCCGTCATCGCGCTCACCGAGAAGGGTGTCGCGTTCGAGCGGATCGACATCGATCTTGCCGACAAGCCCGACTGGTTCCTGAAGATCTCGCCGCTCGGCAAGGTGCCGGTGCTGGTGGTGCCGACGGCGCAGGGCGAGGTGGCGGTGTTCGAGAGCAACGTGATCTGCGAGTACATCGAGGACGCGCAGCCGGCTGTGAGGCTGCATCCCGAGGACGCGCTGGCCCGCGCGCAGCATCGCGCCTGGATGGAGTTCGGCTCGGCGATCCTCGGTGATCTCTGGGGCCTGGAGACGACGCAGGATGCCGCCGTCTTCGCGGCCAAGCGTGAGGCGCTGACGGCGAAGTTCGCGCGCGTCGAGGACGCGCTGGGCGAGGGGCCGTATTTCAATGGTGCGCGTTTCAGCCTGGTCGACGCGGTGTTTGCGCCGGTCTTCCGCTATTTCGATGTGTTCGATGGCTATGCCGATCTCGGCATCTTTGCTTCAACGCCGAAGGTTCGGGCCTGGCGTGATCAGTTGGCGCAGCGGCCGAGTGTGAGGACGGCGGTCGGCGCCGATTATCCGACGCTGCTGCGCGCGTTCCTTGTGAGGCACGACGCTTATTTGTTGAAGCAGGCTGCTTGAGAAAGTACGCGAGGCGTAGGGTAGGCCAAGCGATCAGATCGGTGCAAAGCGCTGATCTGATCGCGTGCCCACCATTGGCTCAGCATGCACACATGAAGTCGGTGGGCACGGCGCGTTGGACTCGCCTTTGCCCACCCTACAGAACATCGCCCGGCCTCACCTCACATTGGCGAGGCGCATGTCCAGATAGGCCGTGATCGTCTCCATGAGCGGCTCGAGCTTGCCGTCGAAGAAGTGGTTGGCACCGGGGATGACCTGCTGGTCGATCACGATGCCCTTTTGCGTCTTCAGCTTCTCGACCAGCGTGTTGACGTCCTTGGGCGGCACCACCGCATCGCGTTCGCCGTGCACGATCAGGCCGGAGGACGGGCAAGGCGCCAGGAACGAGAAGTCATAGAGGTTGGCGGGCGGCGCGATCGAGATGAAGCCCTCGACCTCCGGGCGGCGCATCAGGAGCTGCATGCCGATCCAGGCGCCGAACGAGAAGCCGGCGACCCAGCAGGCGCGAGCCTCGGGGTTGATGGTCTGCGCCCAATCGAGCGCGGAGGCCGCATCGGACAGCTCGCCGGTGCCGTGGTCGAACGAGCCTTGGCTGCGGCCGACGCCGCGGAAATTGAAGCGCAGTACCGAGAAGCCGCGATGCGCGAAGGCGTAGTAGCACTGGTACACGATCTGATGGTTCATCGTGCCGTGGAACTGCGGATGCGGATGCAGGATCATCGCGATCGGCGCGTTCTTCTGCTTCGCCGGATGGTAACGGCCTTCGAGGCGGCCGGCCGGACCGTTGAAGATGACTTCAGGCATCAGAGAATCCTTGGCAGAGCGTCGACCGACTTCGTCCATGCTTCATCTGGCGCCTCGCCGAAGAGTTCAGCAGGGGACATCAGCAGGAAAAGTGGTGACCGAGCGCCATCCGTTCGCTTGGACGGAGCGGCGCTGGCGTGACTGGAAGTTGGCCTTCTAGCATGGAGCGCAGGGCAAAAAGCAAGGATTTTCAACGCCCGGCAAGGCGGCTGCGGCGGGGATGCCGAGCGTGCCATCGAAGCGGCTGCGGGGCGAGGCGGCCGCGGAGCGTGCCCCGAATGCGCCTGCAATCTGATGAAAATACAGGCGTTTTCGTCACCAGCCGCGGCCGCTTCAGCGCGCCGCCACCACCGTCTGCTCCAATGGCGCAACCGCGCTGCGATAGCGGCGGCTGCCCTGGACGGATTGGCCGCCGTCGAAGGTCAGGTCGAACTCGCCTGATGGCAGAACCGAAAGCGCGGTGACCCTGGTCATGTTGACGAGCCGGCCGCGGTGGATGCGCACCAGCGCGAAGCGGGCGAGTTCGGCCTCGGCGGCCGACAAGGTGCCGCGGATCAGATGTCGCCTGCCGTCGGCCATGGCGTATTCCACGTAGTTGCCGGCCGCAGCGACCCACAGGATGTCGGCCGGCGCGACGCGGATGCGGCTCGCGCCGTCGCGCAGCCAGAGCGTGGCAGGGGCAGGAGGCTCGGATCGCCGTGTCGGCTCTTGGAGGGCGCTCGCGCGATAGCCGTCATATAGCCAGAGCGTGGCACCGATGAGCAGCGCCGTCATGACGTCCTTGCGGAACTCGTACACGATGGTGGCGAGCGAGAACTGGAAGTCGTAGGCGCCGCCAGCGCCCCACATCAGCAGCTTGCGCAGCATCACCATGCCGGTGATGTGGAGCAGGGAGAAGACGATGACGGCGGCAACGGCGAGCGCGATGAGACGGACAGGGGCGGCCGGGCCCCGCCGGATCAATCGAACGGTGACGACCAGCAGCGGCGCCAGCAGGATGATGACGATGATGCTCGTCATCTCCCACAGCAGCTGCTTTTCCAGATCATAGGCGGCTCCCCGCCTGACGGCATCGTGGGCGGCCGAGAGGGCGTTGACGACGCCGATGCCGAGCGAGAGCCCGGCCATGATGGCGTAGAAGCTCCGATCATTCGGACGCAGCATCGAGCCGACAAGCTTGTTCATGGCACCGGACCCGCTATCTCAATCTCGCGCCCGACGATACCACGCTGGCCGTCGCGCATCATCATGGTGCCGACGAGCCATGGTCGTTCGTGGCCCGAGTTGATATGAACGGACCGATGGCCGACAGGATCTATCTCGACTGGAACGCGACGACGCCGCTTCGACCGCAAGCGCGCGCGGCGGTGATCGCCGCCATGGACCTGGTCGGCAATCCCTCGTCGGTTCATGCCGAAGGCCGCAAGGCGCGGCGGCTGATGGAGGAGGCCCGCGAGGTCATCGCCCGCGGGCTCGGTACCGTTGCGCGCCGCGTCGTGTTCACCTCCGGCGGAACCGAGGCCAATGTGCTCGCTTTGAGCCCAGGTCTGCGGGCGCCGGCCGGCCCGGTCGAGCGGCTGCTGGTGTCGGCGGTCGAGCATGCCTCGGTGCTGGCCGGCGGCCGGTTCGCGCCATCTGCGGTGCAGACGATCCCGGTCGATGCCTCCGGCGTGGTCGATCCCGGCCGCCTGGAAGCCCTGCTGGCCGGCGGGCCGCCGGCGCTGGTGTCGGTGATGGCCGCCAACAACGAGACCGGGGTGCTTCAACCGGTTTCGAAAGTTGCTGAGATCGTGCACCAGGCGGGCGGCCTGCTGCAGGTCGACGCGGTCCAGGCATTTGGGAAAATACCCCTCGATATCAAACAGATGGGCGCGGACCTTGTGACCATCTCTGCGCACAAGATCGGCGGACCCAAGGGCGTCGGCGCGCTGGTTCTGGGCGCCGGCGTGGAGGAGCCGATTCCGGTTCTCCGCGGTGGCGGCCAGGAGCGCGGTCGCCGGGCTGGAACCGAAAACGTGGCCGGAATTGCCGGATTTGGCGCCGCAGCCGGCGCTGCCCTGGCTGAGATCGAGGTCGACCTGCCGCGGATCACGGCGCTGCGCGACCGGCTGGAAACGGGCCTTCGTCAGACTGCCGGTGTGACGGTATTTTCCTCCGAAGCGGCGCGGCTTCCGAATACGACGCTGTTCACGGCGCCGGGGCTCAAGGCCGAGACGGCCGTGATCGGGTTCGATCTCGAAGGGATCGCGGTATCGTCCGGCTCGGCCTGCTCGTCCGGCAAGGTGCAGCCGTCCCACGTTCTGGAGGCCATGGGCGTCGGTTCCGCGGCGGCCCAGGGAGCGGTGCGCCTCAGTCTGGGCTGGTCCACGACCGAGGCGGATGTCGACCGGTGCCTGCAGGCTTGGCGAAAGCTGTCATTGACCCTACTTAAAGGTGGCGACGAAACCGTGCTTGAGCGATTCTAAGGGCGTGATTTCGTCCGCGAAACGTCGTAAGACGGTTCCAGAACGTGTCCACCGCGGTCCTTGAAACCGCGAGCGGAGGATGGAATGCCAGCCGTACAAGAGACGGTCGACCGCGTCAGGCGGATCGACGTCGACCAATATCGTTATGGGTTCGAGACACTCATCGAATCCGAGAAGGCTCCCAAGGGGCTTTCCGAAGACACGATCCGCTTCATCTCGGGCAAGAAGAACGAGCCCGCCTGGATGCTCGAATGGCGGCTGGAGGCCTATCGCCGCTGGCTGACCATGCAGGAGCCGACCTGGGCGCGCGTCGACTACCCCAAGATCGACTTCCAGGATCTGTATTATTACGCCGCGCCCAAGCCGAAGAAGCAGCTCTCCTCGATCGACGAGATCGACCCGGAGATTCTGAAGACCTACGAGAAGCTCGGCATTCCGCTCCGCGAGGTCGCGATCCTCGAGGGCGTCGAGCCGGTGCCCGGCGCTGGCAGCCCCGAGAGCCGCAAGATCGCGGTCGACGCCGTGTTCGATTCGGTGTCGGTGGCGACGACGTTCAAGGAGGAGCTGAAGAAGGCCGGCGTGATCTTCATGCCGATCTCGGAAGCGATCCGCGAGCATCCCGAGCTGGTGCAGAAATATCTCGGCAGCGTGGTGCCGACCTCCGACAATTTCTACGCGACCTTGAACTCGGCCGTCTTCTCCGACGGCTCGTTCGTCTATATCCCGCCGGGTGTGCGCTGCCCGATGGAGCTGTCGACCTATTTCCGCATCAACGAGCGCAACACCGGCCAGTTCGAGCGCACGCTGATCATCGCCGACAAGGGCGCCTACGTGTCGTATCTCGAGGGCTGCACCGCGCCGCAGCGCGACGAGAACCAGCTGCACGCGGCGGTGGTCGAGCTGGTCGCGCTGGATGATGCCGAGATCAAGTACTCGACGGTGCAGAACTGGTATCCGGGCAACTCGGAAGGCAAGGGCGGCATCTACAACTTCGTCACCAAACGTGGCGACTGCCGTGGCGCCAACTCCAAGATCTCCTGGACCCAGGTCGAGACGGGATCTGCGATCACCTGGAAGTATCCGAGCTGCATCCTGCGTGGCGATAACTCTCGCGGTGAATTTTATTCGATCGCGATCTCGAACGGCTATCAGCAGGTCGACTCGGGCACCAAGATGATTCACCTCGGCAAGAACACGTCGAGCCGCATCATTTCCAAGGGCATCGCCGCGGGCCGCTCGCAGAACACCTATCGTGGTCTGGTCACGGCGCATCGCAAGGCGACCGGCGCGCGCAACTTCACTGCCTGCGATTCGCTGCTGATCGGCGACAAATGCGGCGCGCATACCGTGCCGTATATCGAGGCCAAGAATTCCTCGGCCACCTTCGAGCACGAGGCGACCACGTCCAAGATCTCCGAAGACGTGCTGTTCTACTGCATCCAGCGCGGTCTTTCGCAGGAGGAGGCGGTTGGCCTGGTCGTCAACGGCTTCGTGAAGGACGTGCTGCAGCAGCTCCCGATGGAGTTCGCAGTCGAGGCGCAGAAGCTGATCTCGATCAGCCTCGAAGGCTCGGTCGGCTGAGGCTGCAGCAGGGCCGCGGCGCGGCCCGCTCGTGCTGATATCGATATCATACGTCCTTGGACCCGATGGAATCGGTGCCGCCAGGGCAAGCGTTGAGCGGAAACAGATCATGGCACTACTCGAAATCAACAACCTGCAGGTCCGCGTCGAGGAGCGCGAGATTCTCCACGGCCTGACGCTGTCGATCGACGCCGGCAAGGTGCATGCGATCATGGGGCCGAACGGCTCCGGCAAGTCGACGCTGTCCCACGTCATCGCCGGCAAGCCGGGCTATGAGGTGACCGGCGGCGAGATCCTGTTCAAGGGCGAGGATCTGCTCGCCATGGCACCGGACGAGCGTGCCGCCAAGGGCGTGTTCCTGGCGTTCCAGTACCCGGTGGAGATCCCCGGCGTCGCGACCATGACCTTCCTGCGGACAGCGCTGAACGCGCAGCGCAAGGCGCGCGGCGAGGAGGAATATTCGACGCCGGACTTCCTCAGGAAGGTGCGCGAGATCTCGAAATCGCTCAGCATTCCGCAGGACATGCTCAAGCGCGGCGTCAATGTCGGCTTTTCCGGCGGCGAGAAGAAGCGCAACGAGGTGCTGCAGATGGCGCTGTTCCAGCCGTCGCTCTGCATCCTCGACGAGATGGATTCCGGCCTCGACATCGACGCGCTGCGCATCGCCGCCGACGGCGTCAACGCGCTGCGCTCCCCCGAGCGCTCGATGATCGTGATCACCCACTATCAGCGGCTGCTGAACTACATCGTGCCCGACGTCGTTCACGTGATGTCGAAAGGGCGCGTCGTGAAGAGCGGCGGCAAGGAGCTCGCGCTCGAGCTGGAGGCGTCCGGCTACGCCCAGTTCGAGGACGCGGCCTGAGCTCGCGAATGGATCTGTGATGAACGTAGCTTTGGTCAAGAACGACAGCGGTCCGGCGGCGAGCAGCTTGCTCTCTGCCGCTCTGGGCCGTCTGCCCGGCACCGGCAAGGTGGTCGATATCCGGCGCGAAGCCTTCTCGGCCTTCGAGCGCACCGGCCTGCCGCACCGTCGTATCGAGGAATGGAAGTACACCGATCTGCGTGCGCTGATGCGCGAGGTGCTGCCGCTGGCAGGCGCGCCGGACGCGGCGGCGCTGGCGCGGGCAAAAACCGTGCTGGCTTCTGTTGCCGTCGACGGTGCTCGGAAGCTGGTGCTGGTCGACGGCGTGTTCGTGGCGGAGCTCTCGGACATCTCGGCCTCCGAAGATGGTGTCAAGGTTCACACGCTGCGCGAGGCGCTGCAGAGCGCCGGCAGCGAGCGGCTGCTGGAGACGACCGTCAACGATGCGATGGTCCTGTTGAACGGTGCGCTCGCGACCGACGGAGTCCTGATCTCCGTGGCGGATGGTGCAAAGCTCTCGCATCCGCTGCAGATCATTCACATCGCGACGGCATCGCAGGCATCGCGTGCCAGTCGCTCGCATCTTTCGGTGGGGAACGGCGCGCAGGCCACCTTGATCGAAAGCGCGATCGCCGCCGATGGCGCCTCGGGCTATCAGGCCAATGACGCCGTGGTCGTCTCTCTCGGTGACGACGCTGCGCTGTCCACTATTCGCTTGATGCGCGATGCCAGGGATGCCGTTAACATCACGTCAGCCAAGTACGAGGTCGGTGCGCGGTCGAAACTCAATCTCTTCAACATGACGACCGGCGGCGCCGTCAGTCGTCTGCAGGGCTTCATCACTCTCAAGGGCGAAGGCAGCGAGCTGATCATCAACGGCGTCAACCTGCTGCGCGACAAGCAGCATGGCGACCTGACGCTGGTGGTCGATCACGCGGTGCCCGGCTGCACCAGCCGCGAGAACTTTCGTGCGGTGCTCGACGATCGCGCCCATTCGGTGTTCCAGGGCCGCATCATCGTCCGCCCCGACGCGCAGCAGACCGACGGCAAGATGATGACGCGGGCGCTGCTGTTGTCCGACGAGGCCGAGGCCGACAGCAAGCCCGAGCTCGAGATCTTCGCCGATGACGTCTCCTGCGGCCATGGCGCCACCGCCGGCGCGCTCGACGACAGCCTGTTGTTCTATCTGCAGGCCCGCGGCCTGCCGGAGAAGCAGGCCCAGGCGCTGCTGATCCAGGCCTTCGTCGGCGAAGCCATCGAGGCGATCGAGGACGATTCCTTGCGCGAGCGCGTCATCGCTGCCGCCCAGGACTGGATGGAGGCGCGCGCATGAGCACGCATCCCGCCGTCTCCAACGGATCCTACGACGTCGCCCGCATCCGCGAGGACTTTCCGGCGCTGGCGCTGCAGGTCTACGGCAAGAAGCTCGTCTATCTCGACAATGCCGCCTCGGCACAGAAGCCGCGCGCGGTGCTCGACCGCATGACGCAGGCCTATACCAGCGAATATGCCAACGTGCATCGCGGCCTGCATTATCTCGCCAATGCCGCCACGGAAGCCTATGAGGGCGGCCGGGAGCGGGTCACGCGCTTCCTCAATGCGCGCCGCAGCGAGGAGATCATCTTCACCCGCAACGCGACCGAGGCGATCAATCTGGTCGCGTCATCGTGGGGCGGGCCGAACATCGGCGAGGGCGACGAGATCGTGCTCTCGATCATGGAGCACCATTCCAACATCGTCCCCTGGCATTTCCTCAGGGAGCGGCAGGGCGCGGTGATCAAGTGGGCCCCGGTCGACGATGAGGGCAACTTCCTGATCGACGAGTTCGAGAAGCTGCTGACGCCCAGGACCAAGCTGGTCGCGATCACGCAGATGTCGAACATGCTGGGCACGCTCGTGCCGGTGAAGGAGGTCGTTCGGATTGCGCATGCGCGCGGCATCCCGGTGCTGGTCGACGGCAGCCAGGCCGCCGTGCACCTCGCCATCGACGTCCAGGACATCGACTGCGACTTCTACGTCTTCACCGGCCATAAGCTGTACGGGCCGACCGGGATCGGCGTGCTCTACGCCAAATACGACCACCTCGTTGCCATGCGCCCCTACAATGGCGGCGGCGAGATGATCCGCGAGGTTGCGCGCGACTGGGTCACTTATGGCGATCCGCCGCACAAGTTCGAGGCGGGCACCCCGATGATCGTCGAGGCGGTCGGGCTGGGCGCCGCGATCGATTACGTCAACTCGGTCGGCAAGGAGCGCATCGCCGCGCATGAGCACGACCTGCTCACCTATGCCCAGGATCGGCTGCGCGAGATCAACTCGCTGCGGCTGATCGGCACCGCCAAGGGCAAGGGGCCGGTGATCTCGTTCGAGATGAAGGGGGCGCATGCTCATGACATCGCGACCGTGATCGACCGCCAGGGCGTCGCGGTGCGTGCGGGCACGCACTGCGTGATGCCGCTTTTGGAGAGATTCAACGTCACGGCGACCTGCAGGGCCTCGTTTGGCATGTACAATACGAGGGAAGAGGTCGATCAGCTTGCACAGGCATTGATCAAGGCGCGGGAATTGTTTGCATGACCGACACGGCCGACGTCAAAACTCAGACTGTCGAAACCCATTCGGCGCTGCCGCCGGAGGAGACCGAGCGGCTTTCCACCGAGATCATCGCAGCGCTGAAGACGGTGTTCGACCCGGAGATCCCGGCCGACATCTATGAGCTCGGCCTGATCTACAAGGTCGACATCAAGGACGACCGCAGCGTCGACGTGATGATGACCTTGACGACGCCGAACTGTCCGGCGGCCGGCGAGCTGCCGACCATGGTCGAGAACGCGATCGCCAGCGTTCCGGGGGTCGGCGTGGTCAATGTGAGCATTGTCTGGGAGCCGCAATGGACGCCGGACCGGATGAGCGACGAGGCCCGCCTCGTCCTCAACATGTGGTGAGGCACGACGTTTGAATGGCGGTCGGGATTGATCGAACGCCGGGATTGACCAGATGACCGATATGACCAACACGCCAGTTGCCAGCAAGCCGAAGCCGCGGCCCCGTCCGCAGGTGCTGCGGCTGACCGATGCCGCGGCCACGCGCATCCGCGAGCTGACCGATCGCGCAGAGTCCGAGATCATTGGATTGCGCGTCGGTGTCAAGAACGGCGGCTGTGCCGGACAGTCCTACACGGTCGAATATGCCCACGATATCCGGCCGACCGACGAGGTGGTCGAGGATAAGGGCGTGAAGATCCTGGTCGATCCCAAGGCCGTGCTGTTTCTGCTCGGGACCGAGATGGACTATCAGGCCGACAAGATGCAGGCGCAGTTCGTGTTCAACAACCCGAACCAGATCAGCGCCTGCGGCTGCGGCGAGTCGGTTCAGCTCAAGCCGGCCGAGGTCTGATCGTCGGCTTTCCGCCGGGACGGCACCGGACCCTGTCGCGTTCCGGACATTGACACACGCCACCCTCCCGACCGAAAACTCCAGGCGAGCAACTGGGTGTTGGCGGGAGCTGGTGCGATGGACCGCGAATTCCTGACCGATCTGTTCGCCGGCTTCGGTCCGGTCACGATCCGGCGGATGTTCTCCGGCTTCGGCATCTCTGCCGACGGCATCAACTTTGCGCTCGCGCTGCGCAGCGGTCTCTACCTGCGCGCCGATGAGGCCAGCTTTGCCAGGTTTGAGGAGGCCGGATCCAAGCCGTTCTCCTACGAGACGCGCGCGCGGACCATGACGGTGCGCTCGTATTGGCAGGTGCCGGCGCATCTGTTCGACGACACCGATGAGTTCGCGGCATGGGCGAGAGATGCGTTTGCGGCGGCGCAGAGGGCCGCCTTGAGCAAGCGGACCAGCAAGAAACGGGCTGCGCCGCGCAGCGAGGCGGTACCGGCGCGTGGTCGGAGCAAGTCCGGAGCGACCAAGACAGCAGCGAAAAAGACCAAGTCGGTCAAGACGGGGAAGGTGGCCAAGAACGTTGCCAAGAGCGTTGGCAAGGGCGCGGAAACGGCGCCCGCCGGCCGCAAGGCTCGCAGCGCGACGGCGGTGCGGGGCCGGACGTCGCGCACAGCATCATCGCGGACGCGCTGATGCTCTCGACGCTCGGCTGGCCACCTGGCCCTCAGGCAACCTGGCCGCGGGTGGCAGCCGCATATTCGGGATCGTTCTCGCAGACCACCTTGTTGCGCCCGCTGCGCTTGGCGGCATAGAGGCAGGCGTCGGCGCGTTCGATCAGCGTATCGGTGTCGTCGCCGGCCCGCAGCAGCGACAGGCCGACCGAGATCGTCACACGTCCGAGGATCTCCCCGGTCGACTTCTTCTTCAGCTCCTTTGCCGTGACGGCGCGGCGGATGTGATCGGCCACTGTCAGTGCGTGCTGCAGCGTGGTGTTCGGCAGCACGACAGCGAACTCCTCGCCGCCGTAGCGCGCGGCGATGTCCTGGCCCTTGATGGCATGCTTCAGGGTCATCCCGACCAGCCGCAGCACCTGGTCTCCGGTGAGATGTCCGTAGGAGTCGTTGAAGGACTTGAAATGGTCGATGTCGAACATCAGCAGCGACAGCGGCTGCTGGGTCGCGAGCCCCGACTGCACCGTCGTCTCGAGCATCCGGTCGAAATATTTGCGGTTGCCGAGCCCTGTGAGCGGATCGGTCAGGCTCTCGGCCCGGATCACCTCCAGGCTGTGTTGCAGCCCGCTGATCTCGTCCTTCGACAGCGTCAGCCGCTCTTCGAGGATGCGGTTGGTTTCGCGCATCTGCTTGGTCGAATGGGCTAGCGCCTCGATGATGTCGACCAGTTGCTCGCGGCTGGTGGCCGATGCGAGCCGTTGATCGGCGCCCGCGAGGGTCGCATCGTAGCTCGCGGTTCTGCCGAGGGCATCGCTGAGCATGTTCATCAGGTCGTCGATCTCGCCGACCACGCGCGCGCCGACCTTGTCGATGCGATCCGAGGTCTTGAGATGCGCGAGGTAGGAGTCGTAGAGCTGATCCAGATCGGATTGCGACAGCCTGCCGTTGCGCGACAGCGTCTCGTTGATGATCTCGTTCAGCGGTGCGTTGTAGCCCGTCGCGTAGACGTACCAGATCTCGTAGTTGCGCGGATTTGCCGAATGGCGAAGCGTTCTGATTTGGCTGAGCGCGACTTCGGCGAAGCCTATCGTGCGTTCGTGTTCGTCAAGCGCATTGACCACCACAGGTTCTCCCCCAATCGCCCGCGTCGCCGTCGTCGTCACAGCAATGAAATAAACAATGCCGGCCAAGCTAAAGGACGTTTGTGAACCAGGGGTAAATACGGCCGTAGAGTCCCGGATGTGCGCACGAGCCGTTCATCTGGGACCGGCACCGCATATGTTCAATGAGCTGCATAGGATGCTGCGGGAACTTGCTGACGCGAGCTGGAACTATTCGCGCGCGCGCGTATTCGCCGAGGGCTCGGCGATGTCGACTCCAGTCAAGTACGACGAATGCAGCAACGGATCATCGCGGACGCGACAGTCCGGGCGGCCGCATGTCGCGCAGCCCGGAATCTTGTACTCGCTCAGGGAAGCGGGGCCCGCACCGGGCGAAGCAGGAACGCCGGCAGATGTGAATGATCGGCAGGCTCGTTGTCGTGGTCGCGCCGCGGCCGCCGCGCTTCATTGCGAGGCTGTTCGTTACGCGGTTGTTCCTTGCGGGCGCTCGGCGCAGCAGGCCGGGGAGAAGCTGCCTGGGCGGCGCGCGGCGCTGCTGGCCGCGGCTCACGATCGCGCTCGCGCGGAGCTGCATCACGATCACGCGATCCCGCATCGCGCTCCCGCGCCTTGCCGCGGCTGCCGCGACGCGCGGCGTCGCGCGGACGCCGCTCACGGCTGTCCTCGTCGCCCGAGGATTCCTGCACCTCGTAGTCGCCTTCGATGGTGGGAATGCCTTGTCCGATCAGCTTCTCGATCGCGACCATCGACTTCTGGTCGGCCGGAGCCACGATCGAGATTGCAGTGCCGGTCCGTCCGGCGCGGCCGGTACGGCCGATGCGGTGAACGTAGTCGTCCGAATGATGCGGCACGTCGAAATTGAAGACGTGGCTGACTTCGGGAATGTCGAGGCCGCGTGCGGCGACGTCCGAGGCGACGAGCAATGGCAGTTCGCCCTTGCGGAATTGATCGAGCGCGGCCGTGCGGGCCGACTGGTCCATGTCGCCGTGCAGGGCGCCAACACTGAAGCCGTGCTTCTGCAGCGACTTGTGAACGATGGCGACGTCGCGCTTGCGGTTGCAGAAGATGATCGCGTTGTTGAGATCCTTGGCGTCCCGCAACAGCCTGCGCAGCACCTCGCGCTTCTGATGCGCCTCGCGTCCCGAGGGCACCTGCAACTGGGTCACCGTGACGGCTGTCGTCGCCGGCTTGGAGACCTCGACCTTCTGCGGATTGTGCAGGAAGGCTTCGGTGATGCGCCGGATTTCCGGCGGCATGGTCGCGGTGAAGAACAGGGTCTGGCGGGTGAAGGGAACGAGCTTGCAGATGCGCTCGATGTCCGGAATGAAACCCATGTCGAGCATGCGGTCGGCTTCGTCGATGACCAGCAACTCGACGCCCGTGAGCAGAAGGCCGCCGCGCTCGGTATGATCGAGCAGTCGGCCTGGCGTGGCGATCAGCACGTCGACCCCGCGGGTCAGCTTGGCGTCCTGGTCGCCGAAGGAGACGCCGCCGATCAGCAGGGCGACGTTGAGCTTCTGTCCGGCGCCGTAGCGATCGAAATTCTCCTTGACCTGGGCCGCGAGCTCGCGGGTCGGCTCCAGGATCAGGGTGCGCGGCATTCGGGCGCGGGCGCGGCCCTTTTCGAGGATGGTGAGCATCGGCAGGACGAAAGCGGCGGTCTTGCCGGTGCCGGTCTGGGCGATGCCGAGCACGTCGCGGCGCGCCAGCACATGGGGAATCGCCTGTTCCTGAATGGGGGTCGGAGTGGTGTAACCGGTGGCCGCTACTGCAGCCAACACCTTGTCGGACAAGCCGAGATTGGAAAAAGACATCGAGCCTCTATGTCACGCGCCGATAGGCGACGGGGCCTCTATTCGACGCCGCCGTTAGGAATCGAGGGTAAAAGGCTGTGGTCGCGCTCAACCCCGAAACGGCATGCTCTAACGAAGCTGGGGGTTTTCTGACTAACGCCGACCCGCGGTCAATCTCTCAGGAATCGGATGCGATCCGGCCGCGCTGCTGCGGAAGATAGGGGCGAATCCTGCAAAGTCAATGGAAGAGGGGAGCGAAGTACCGAAAAAGCTTAATGTTTTTGCATTTTTTTGCAGGCAACCTGTCGTCGAGCTGTCGCATTCGGGGGACCCGAACCACTTGGCGGCCGGTCGCGGAAAGCGCTCCGGTCGAATTGTCGACGGAATTGCGGCGTGTGTTCGGCAGGGGGAGCAGCCGCGTGTGCCCCGGGGATGAACCGGTGGCGGCGTGCCGTCGACTATCCGAGGGCGGCAGCCCACGCGATGAGTGCAGGGACGGACGATGAGATCGATGCGGATGTGGCTGGCGTGCGGGCTGGCGATGCTGGCGGTGGTTCTGGCGCCGGCCGCGCATGCCGAGAAGCGCGTCGCGCTCGTGATCGGCAATAACGACTACCGGTTCGTGCCGAAGCTGCAGAAGGCCGTCAACGACGCGCGGACGATGGGCGACACGCTGAAGCAGCTCGGCTTCAACGTCATGGTCGCGGAGAATCTCAATCGCCAGCAGTTCAGCCAGACGCTGCTGGCGTTCGACAACGCCGTCGAGCCGGGCGACACCGCGTTCTTCTTCTATGCCGGTCATGGCTTCGAGATCGCGGGCCAGAACTTCCTGTTGCCGACCGACGTGCCCGCGGCCACCGAAGGCCAGGAAGAGCTGGTGCGCGACGCCTCGATCCTTGCGGACCGCGTCATCGAGCGGCTGCAGAACAAGAAGGCGCGCACCTCGATCCTGGTGTTCGATGCCTGCCGCAACAATCCGTTCGAGCGCTCGGGCACGCGCGCGGTGGCGGGCGGGGGCGGCCTGGCGCCGATGACGCAGTTGCCCGAAGGCGTGTTCTCGGTGTTCTCGGCCGGCCCGCGCCAGACCGCGCTCGACCGGCTCTCCAACGATGACGCCAATCCGAACTCGGTGTTCACGCGCACCTTCGCCAAGGAGCTGACGCAGCCCGGCGTCAATCTGGTGCAGGTGGCGCAGCGTACCCGCCGCGTGGTCAGCGAGCTCGCCGAGACCGTGCGGCACAAGCAGATCCCGGTCTATTTCGACCAGATGGTCGACGATGTCTTTCTCAACGGCATGGCGAAGGGAGCGGCTGCAGCCGACAAGCCGGCCGAGCCGCAGCAGAAGCTCGCGGCGCTGCCTCCCGTCTCCGCGCCGCGCATTCCGCCGGCGAACGAGAGCCTGAACGCACCGATCGCGATGTTCTCGCGCCACAATGGCGGCTGGACCGTCACGTTCTCGATCGCCGATCCGACGCTCGGCATTTCCTGGCGCATGGGTGAGGCGGGGGAGTTTCGCGAGACCGGCTTCATGGACGTGCTCGATCCGCGCACGCGCAAGCGCATGCCCAATCCCTCGATCCAGCTGCCGGCGGATGCGCCCGCGGGAACCATCCAGGTCCGCTATGTCGATGCATCCGGCGAGATGCAGGGACCGTTCCCGATCCGCTTCGAGCCGGAGGCCGCGCTGGTGCACGACCAGCGCAAGATCCTCGACATGACCGCGACGAGCTGGCTGTCGTTCCGCGAGTTCAACGGCCTCCTAGTCTACTACACGCACCTGATGTCGTATCGCTGCGCCATCCGCGAGGTCCGCATCGGCATCGACACGGCGGTGCCGGACAAGGTCCTCAACATGCCCGGCTGCGACATGCGCGATCCCATTGCGATTCCCTCCAACGCCACGCCCTATTTGAAGCTGCCGCCGGCGACGAAGTTCGTCTCGGTGGAGTTGACCTATCGCGACGGCAGCGTCTCCGAGATCAAGAGCTTTCGACGCTGAGGCGTCGGCTACGCCATGATCGAATAGCCACCATCGACGGGAATCGCGGTACCGGTGACGAAGTCGGAGGCCGGCGAGCTCAGGAACGTCGCGATGCCGGCGAAGTCGTCGATGTCGCCCCACCGTGCCGCGGGCGTGCGCGCCAGCACGCGGTCGTGCAGGCCGTCGATCTGGCTACGCGCCGCGCGCGTCAGGTCGGTGTCGATCCAGCCCGGCAGAATCGCGTTGACCTGGATGTTGTCGGGCGCCCAGGCGCAGGCACAGGCGCGCGTGTACTGCACGATGCCGCCTTTGCTGGCCGCGTAGGCCGGCGCGAAGCTGGCGCCGAAGATCGACAGCATCGAGCCGATGTTGATGATTTTGCCGCCGCCGCTCGCCTTGAGGGCCGGGTAGGCGGCCTTCGAGCACAGGAACGCGCTGGTGAGATTGGTGTCGATCACCTGCTGCCACTCCTCCAGCTCGAGCACGTGCGGCGGCTTGCGAATGCTCATGCCGGCATTGTTGATGAGGATGTCGATGCGACCGAGCTCGCTGGCCACGCGCGCGACCATGGCGGCGACGTCGTCCTTGTCGCTGACGTCGGCTGTGACGGCGATGGCACGGCCGCCGCGACCGGCGAGATCAGCCACCGCCGCCTGTGACTTGGCTTCGTTGCGGCCGACCACGGCAATGTCGGCGCCGGCATCGGCAAGCCCGCGCGCCATCCCCAGGCCGATTCCGCCGTTGCCTCCTGTCACGATCGCAACCTTGCCACTCAGGTCGAAGCGGCCCGCCATGTCGTGTCTCCATGTTGTTGTCAGACGTCAGCAGGTGCCCTGCCAGATCATCACCAGGCCGAGTGCACCCATGCCGACGCCGTAGCCGGCCCATTGCAGCTGGTTGATCATGAAGCTCGTCCGCGGCCATGCCACCACCCCGGTGCCCTGGCCGACCCAGAGCAGGCCGACGGCGAGCAGAAGCAGGCCGCCGATCATCAGGAATCTCCGCATGGCCACTTCCTCCCTCATCGACCGCGTCACAGCATCGGAGACGCTGCTGCCGTCTTTTTTGTGAAGTTTTATGACGAGGAGGCTAGCGGCCGCCGCGGCAGATGACCAGCGGCTCCAGCCGCCAATATCCGAGCCGAAAACAAAAAGCCCCGGATCAACCGGGGCTTTTCGCAGAATGATCGAACGACCGAGTGCGGTCTGCTCAGTACTTGACGGCCGGGCCGGTCCAGTTGAAGCGGTAGACCAGCGAGGTGCTGATGGTCTGCACCCACGGCTTGAAGCTGACCGAGTCGGTCGTCACGAGGTTGCCAGCGTCGGTACGGACCGCGATGTCCTTCCGGTCGTAATAGGCCGCGCGATATTCGGTCTTCATGAACCAGCCCGGCGCCGAGATGCCGAAGATGTTCAGGTTGTTCTCGACGCCGCCGCCAACGAACCAGCCGTTGCGGTTGAACGAGTCGGTGTGGAAGCCGGACGCCGCGCCCGTGAGGGTGGTCAGGCCAGTGCCCGACCAGTGCGAACCGGAGTAGCCGGCGTTGACGTAGGACAGCACGTTCGGCGCAACCAGGTAGCCGACGCGGGCGCCCGCGGCCCAGGCGGTCTCCATCTTGATGCGGCCGGTCAGGGCAGCGAACTGATCCTGCAGGGTACCGCGCAGGCTACCGAACTGACCATCGGCGAACACGCCGAAGACCCAGGTCGGGTTGACCTGCCAGTCATAGCCCGCGCCGACCGTGCCGAGGAAGCCGTCGCCGCCGACGCGCTGATCGATCGTCACCGGCACGCCGTTGAAGTTGGTGTGCGAGTCGGCATCCCAGAGGCCGCCGCCGGCGCCACCGAAGATGTAGAAACCGGTCCAGCTCGGCGCCACCGGCATCATCGGCGCCTTCACATAGGGGCGAGCCGCCAAATCAGCAGCCGAAGCGGCACCCGTGATCGCAACCAGCGCAGTGGCAGCAAGCAAAAGCTTTTTCATATTCAATTCCCCAAGATCGTCGTGTCGCAGGTGCCGGGTTGCGGCGGCGATTCCCTCGCCAGATGTGCCCGAACTATAGCCGATTGGTGCCCAAAAGCTGTTGCAGGTTGAGCACACCGGAGGGGAAAGTGCGCTGCGGGATGCGCGCGGCCCTCGTAAGTCTCTGATCAAACTAGGTGATTGCAGGTTCGCGCGAGTGAATGGAACCTGCAATCGAGGCGTGAAATCGGGTCAAAAGCTAGACGTCGAGCAGCTCGTCGCTGGCGAATTCGGCCTTTTCCGAAATGAAGGCAAAGCGGGCCTCCGCCTTGGTCCCCATCAGCCGCTCGACCGAGTCGGCGGTGCCGTCGCGATCTTCGGCGAGCAGCATCACGCGCAGCAGGGTGCGCTTGGCCGGATCCATGGTGGTTTCCTTCAATTGCGCCGGCATCATCTCGCCGAGACCTTTGAAGCGGCCGATCTCGACCTTGGCGTTGGCGTTGAACTCGCGCTTGAGGAGCTCGTCCCGGTGGGCATCGTCGCGCGCGTAGAACGTCTTGCTGCCATGGGTCAGTCGGTAGAGCGGCGGCACGGCGAGGTAGAGGTGGCCCTCGTCGATCAGCGGTCTCATCTGCCTGTAGAAGAACGTGATCAGCAGCGAGGCGATGTGGGCGCCGTCCACGTCGGCATCGGTCATGATGATGATACGCTGGTAGCGCAGATCCTCTTCGCGATACGACGTGCCCGTGCCAGCGCCGATCGCCATCACGAGGTCGGCGAGCTGGGCATTCGCCGTCAGCTTGTCCTTGCCGGCGGAGGCCACGTTGAGGATCTTGCCGCGCAGCGGCAGCACCGCCTGCTTCTTGCGGTCGCGCGCCTGCTTGGCGCTGCCGCCGGCCGAATCGCCCTCGACGATGAACAGCTCGGAGCCCTCGGTGCCGGCATCGGTGCAATCGGCAAGCTTGCCCGGCAGGCGCAGCTTCTTGGTCGCGGTCTTGCGCGCCGTCTCCTTCTCCTGGCGACGGCGGATGCGCTCCTCGGCGCGCTCGATGACGAAATCGAGCAGCCGGTTGGCCTGCACCGGATTGCCCGACAGCCAGTGATCGAACGGATCCTTGACGGCTTGCTCGACGATGCGCTGGGCCTCGGCGGTCGCGAGGCGATCCTTGGTCTGGCCCTGGAATTCGGGCTCGCGCACGAACACCGAGAGCATGATGGCGGCGCCCGCCATGATGTCCTCGGAGGTGATGTTGGCCGAGCGCTTGCCTTGGCCGACGCGCTCGGCGTGGTCCTTCAGGCCGCGCAGCAGCGCGCTGCGGATGCCGGATTCGTGCGTGCCGCCGTCGGGCGTCGGAATCGTGTTGCAGTAGGACGACAGGAAGCCGTCGGCATCAGCGGTCCAGGCGACCGCCCATTCGCAGCCGCCATGGCCGCCGGTGCGGCCCGACTTGCCGGCGAAGATATCCGGATGGACCAGCGTGTCGGCATGGATCGCTGCGGCCAGATAGTCCTTCAGGCCGCCGGGGAAGTGGAACGTCGCCTCGGGCTGGACGTCCTCGATGCCCTTCAGCAGCGACGGATCGCATTTCCAGCGGATCTCGACGCCGCCGAACAGATAGGCTTTCGAGCGCGCCATCTTGAACAGGCGCTGCGGCTTGAACGTCGCCTTGGCGCCGAAGATGGTCGGGTCGGGTTGGAAACGTACCCGTGTGCCGCGCCGGTTGGCGACCTTGCCGACCTCCTCGAGCTTGCCCTTCGGGTGGCCGCGCTCGAAGATCATGCGGTAGAGCTTCTGGTTGCGTGCGACCTCGACCTCGAGCCGGGTCGACAGCGCGTTCACCACGGAGATGCCGACGCCGTGCAGACCGCCCGAGGTCTCGTAGACCTTGGAGTCGAACTTGCCGCCCGCGTGCAGGGTGCACATGATGATCTCAAGCGCCGACTTCTTGGGAAACTTCGGATGTGGATCGATCGGAATGCCGCGGCCGTTGTCGGTCACGGTGAGGAAGCCTTCGGCATCGAGCTCGACCTCGATGAAGGTGGCGTGTCCCGCCAGCGCCTCGTCCATCGAGTTGTCGATGACCTCGGCGAACAGGTGGTGCAGCGCCTTTTCGTCGGTGCCGCCGATATACATGCCGGGGCGGCGCCGCACCGGCTCCAGGCCCTCGAGGACCTCGATGTCACGGGCGGTGTAATCGCCCTCGGCGCTGCCTGCGCGGGCGGCTGGCTTGGCCGGAGCCTTGCCCTTGGCGGCGAACGCCGCCAACGGGTCCGTGACGCCCTTGGCCTTGGCTTTTGCAGCTGATTTCAACGGTTTACCCATGGAATTGGATGTTGCGTGTGCGCAAGATGGAACGAATCGTTGGGCCTGACTATGCCATGGACCGGCATAAAACAATGACCCCGGGAAACAACGACGTTCACCAGCCCGCCACGTTTTGGCCGGTTCCGATCGCCGGATCGCCGCTGTTCACGCGGTTCAGCCGGTTGTTGTGACTTGAAGTGGGCGGGTTCGGTGGCGTACCAGTCTGCGCCATGGAACCGCGAAGGCCTTCAAGCACTTAAGCGCCGCGGAGCAGAAAGGCGTCGAGCAGATGGAAGATTTTGGCCGCGCGGTTGCCGACTTCGTGCGCGACCATCAGGCCTGGGCTGCTCCGATCGTCCTGCTGCTTGCCTTTGGCGAGTCCCTGGCCTTCGTCTCGCTCCTGATTCCCGCCTGGGGCGCCCTGGTCGCGATCGGCGCCCTGATCGGCGCCACCGGGATCAGCTTCTGGCCGATATGGCTGGCCGGTGGAATCGGCGCCGCGCTCGGCGACTGGGTCTCCTACTGGTTCGGCTACCGCTACAAGGACCGCGTCGCCCAGATGTGGCCGCTGTCGCGATACCCGGAGCTGCTGCCGCGCGGCGAGGCCTTCGTGCGCGATTGGGGCGTGCCGAGCATCTTCATCGGCCGGTTCTTCGGCCCGTTGCGCGCGTCGGTGCCGCTGGCGGCGGGCATTTTCGAGATGCCCTACATGGTGTTCCAGATCGCCAACTTCGTGTCGGCGCTGGTGTGGTCGGCGGTGCTGCTGTTGTTCGGCGACATCATCGGGCGCACCATGGAATGGCTGTGGCATGCGGTCTGACGCCAGCCCCGAACGGGCCGGGCCGACGTGCGAGCTTGACGCAGGAACCCTGCGGCCCTATAGGCCTGCCCCCATGATCAACGCAGCGACCAACATGATCGCCGAAATGCGCCGTCGTACCTCCGCGGTACGGGCGATGATCTGCGTCTAGATCACAGCCCCTGCCGCCGGATCCGTCCCGCGGCAAACTTTCTCCTTGCAGCGCGATCGATCAGGCGGCTCCTTCGTCCAGCAGGAGTTTTCCGATGTACACGCCACCGCCCTTCAAGCCCGATCGCGCCGCGAGCCTCGGCTTTGCGGAGGCGCGCGGCTTCGGCACGCTCTGCGCGTGGGACGGCACTAGGCCGATTGCGTCCTCCGTGCCGTTTCACCTGGGGGCGCTGAACGACGGCACGCCGCAGGCGTTCTTCCACGTCGCCCGCGGCAATCCGCTGGCGAAGCTCGCCGACGGCGCGACGCGGTGGCTGCTCGCCGTCAACGGCGCCGATGCCTATGTGTCGGCCGACTGGTACGTCTCGCCCGATCAGGTGCCGACCTGGCTTTATCAGGCGGTGCATCTGACCGGCCCGGCGCGCATCCTGTCGGAGGCGGAGCTTGCAGAGCAGGTGGATGCGGTCAGCGCCAAGTTCGAGCAATGGCTGTTGCCGAAGGCGCCGTGGACCTCGGGCAAGATGAGCGCTGGCCGGCTCGAGGCGATGCGCAAGGCGATCGTCGGCATCGTGATGACGATCGACGAGGTCGAGGGCAGCTTCAAGCTCAACCAGCATAAGTCGGAAGCCGATTATGCGGCGGTCGCGACCCGGCTCGGCGAGCGGCCCGACATCGGCTCGCAACAGATATCGTCTCTCATGCGGCAGGCGCGGCCCCAGGCCTTTGCCGGCGAAACCCAGACCTAAGGAGCGTGCCATGACCGTGATCGACAGCAATTTGCCGAAAGCTCACATCACCTCCGGGACTGCGACACGCGCCGTGTTCGTCGACGGCGGCTCGGGCACGACCGGCCTGGGAATCGCCGAGCGGCTCCGGCACCAGCCGGATATCGTCGTGAAGACGATCGCCGAGGACAAGCGCAAGGATCCGGCAGCCAAGCGGGCGCTGATGGCCGAGGTCGATCTCGTCATCCTTTGCCTGCCCGATGACGCCGCCAAGGAGACGGTGGCGCTGATCGACGGCATGGGCAGCTCTGCGCCGAAGGTGCTGGACGCGTCGACCGCCTATCGCGTCGCGCCGGACTGGGCCTATGGCTTTCCCGAGCTCGCCGCCGATCAGGCCGACAAGATCCGCAATGCACGCAAGGTCTCCAACCCCGGCTGCTATCCCACCGGTGGCATCGCGCTGTTGCGGCCATTGGTCGATGCCGGCCTACTGCCGCAGGACTATCCGGTGACGGTGAATGCCGTCAGCGGCTATTCCGGCGGCGGCAAGACCATGATCGCGGCCTTCGAGAACGGCACCGCACCGAACTTCGAGCTGTACGGCCTCGGCCTCGAGCACAAGCATCTGCCCGAACTGCAGCTCTATTCGCGGCTGAGCCGGCGGCCGATCTTCATTCCCTCGGTCGGCAACTACCGGCAGGGCATGCTGGTCTCCGTGCCGCTGCAGCTCGACACCCTGCCGGGCAGGCCGTCGGGCTCGGACCTGCAGGCGGCCCTGGCGAAGCACTATGCCGGCAGCCAATACGTCTCGGTGATGCCGCTCGACGGCGCGGCGGCCAAGAGCGGCCGGCTCGAGCCGGAGGCGCTGAACGAGACCAACGAGCTCGAGCTCTACGTCTTCGCCAGCGACAAGCATCATCAGGCGGTGCTGGTGGCGCGGCTCGACAATCTCGGCAAGGGCGCATCGGGCGCGGCCGTGCAGAACATGCGGCTGATGCTCGGACTGCCCGATCTCGTGAGCTGAGATCGATCTGGATCATCCGGTCGCGGAAGCGCCGGGCACGATCGGCAACATCATGCGACGGCCTGCGTTCCGCCGGCCGCGCTGTGCAATGACGCACGCTGAGGAATGGGCAGACCCATGACCGCCACCGATTTGAACGCGCTGCCCGTCACCGTCAACGACGTGCGCGCCGCCGCGGAAACCATCGGCGGCGCCGTGCTCGCGACGGCCTGCAACCAGAGCAGGACGCTCGGCGAGATCTGCGGCTGCAACGTCTGGCTCAAATTCGAGAACCTGCAGTTCACCTCCTCGTTCAAGGAGCGCGGCGCGCTGAACCGGCTGAATGCGCTGTCCGCCGGGCAGCGCGAACGCGGCGTGATCGCGATGTCGGCCGGCAACCACGCGCAGGGCGTCGCCTACAATGCGCGGCGTCTCGGCATTCCCGCGACCATCGTGATGCCGGTGGGCACGCCGATGGTGAAGGTGGAGAACACCAAGCGGCACGGCGCCGAGGTCGTGATTTCCGGCGCCACCCTGGAAGAGGCGGGGGCATTTGCCAGGGAGCACGGTGCGGCCAAGGGCATGACCATGATCCACCCGTACGACGATCCGCTGATCATCGCCGGGCAGGGCACGGTGGCGCTGGAGATGCTGGCGGTGGTCCCCGAGCTCGATACGCTCGTGGTGCCGATCGGGGGCGGCGGGCTGATCTCTGGCATGGCGGTCGCGGCGCGCGCCATCAAGCCGGGCCTGCGCATCGTCGGCGTGCAGGCCGAACTCTATCCCTCCATGTACAACGCCGTCCGCAACAGCCAGCTGCCGATGCGCGGTGATACGCTGGCCGAGGGCATCGCGGTGAAGTCGCCGGGCCGGATCACGACCGAGATCATCCGACAGCTCGTCGATGACATATTGCTGGTCACCGAGCCGCAGATCGAGCGTGCGCTGGCGACCTTGATCTCGATCGAGAAGACAGTGGTCGAAGGCGCCGGCGCCGTCGGTCTCGCCGCCGTGCTCGCGCATCCTGCGCAGTTTGCCGGACGCAATGTCGGCCTGGTGCTGAGCGGCGGCAACATCGATACCCGGTTGATCGCCTCGGTCCTGACCCGCGAGCTGGCGCGTGAGGGGCGGCTGACGCAGTTGTCGATCGACATCGTCGACCGCCCGGGACAGCTCGCGGCCGTCTCCACCCTGCTTGCGGATGCGGGCGCCAACATCATCGAGGTCTCGCACCAGCGCACCTTCTCGGACCTGCCGGCGAAGGCGACCCTGCTGGAGCTGGTGATCGAGACGCGCGACCAGGCCCACCTCTACGACGTGATGGCAAAACTCGTCGCCGCCGATTTCAAGGCACGGTGCACCTGAGCGTCATACGGTCCACGGCATATTCTCTTGCGCAGCCGGCGCCAGCTCGCGCCGGTCGGTCCCCGCCTTCCCAGCTCAGCTAGCCGTCTCTCCCGCCTGCAATACGTATCGCAAACGCGAACACCTCATCCTTGAGGTTCTCACTGTCAGAATTTCAGTTGCGCACCTCAGAAAATGAGGACAGGATTACCGCAACAAAGAAGACGGTTGGGAGGATTCCGATGGGACTGCTCGCGAAGCTGGGACTCGCTGCTGCCGCATGCCTGCTTGGTGCGACCGCCGCAAGCGCCGACACCACGGTGAAATGGCTGCATATCGAGGTCAATCCAGCCCAGGTGAAGATCTGGGAGGAGGTGGCCCGCGCCTACGAGGCGTCGCATCCCGGCACCAAGATCGAGATGCAGTTCCTCGAGAACGAGGCCTACAAGGCCAAGCTGCCGACCATCCTGCAATCCAAGGACCGGCCGAACATCATCTACAGCTGGGCCGGCGGCGTGCTGAAGGCGCAGATCGAGGCCGGCGTCCTCGAGGACATCACCGACCAGGTGAAGGGTTACAGCGACAGCGTGACGCCGGCAGCGCTCGCGGCCTTCACCGACAACGGCCATGTCTACGGCCTGCCGATCTCGCTGTCGCAGGTCGGCTTCGTCTGCAACAAGGAGCTGATGGCCAAGGCGAAGGTCGATCCGGCTGCCATCAAGAGCTGGGATGATCTGCTGGCGGCCGTGAAGGCGTTGAAGGCCGCGGGCGTGACCCCGATCGTCGTCGGCGGCGCCGACAAATGGCCGCTGCATTTCTACTGGACGCATCTGGCGGTGCGCATCGGCGGCAAGCCGGCATTCGACGCGGCGTTGCGCGGCGAGAATGGCGGCTTTGCTGGCGACACCTTCGTCAAGTCCGGCGAGCTGTTCAAGCAGCTCGTCGATCTCCAGCCGTTCCAGAACGGCTTTCTTGGCTTCAAGAATCCGCAGGCCGTCGGCTATTTCGGCGACGGCAAGGCGGCCATGACGCTCGCGATCAGCTCCGTCTACAACCTGCAGCGGGCGCTCGCCGCCGACAAGGTGGGCCTCAGCGAAGACAAGATCTGCTGGTTCGATTTTCCGGTCGTGCAAGGCGGCAAGGGCGCGCCGACGGATACGCTCGGCGGCATCACCGGCTGGCTGGTCACCAAGGGCTCGCCCAAGGAAGCGGTCGATTTCCTGAAGTACTTCATCTCCAAGGACGTCCAGACCCGGCTGGCGGCAGGGAATTTCATCATCCCGGTGGTGCAGGGCGCCGACGCCGGCCTCAACAATTCCTTCATGAAGCTGATCGCGTCCAATCTGGCAAAATCGAACTATCACCAGAACTTCTATGACCAGAGCCTGGGTCCCTCCGTCGGCCGTGTCGTCAATGACGTCTCCGCGGAGATTGCCGGCGGCAGCATGACCCCGCAGGACGCCGCCCAGGCGATCGAGGCGGCGCGGAAGCAGGGCAACTGACGTGGCGCGGCCGATCGCGGGCTCGCCGGCGATGGTGTCGCCGGCATCGCTCTCCGCGCGCGCGGTGCGCGGCCCGAGCTGGGACGGCCGCTTCACCGTCCTGGTCCTGTTCCTGCCGCCGGCGCTGCTGCTGTTCACGCTGTTCGTGGTGCTGCCGATCGGCGAGGCCGCCTGGTACTCCGGGTTCAACTGGAACGGATTCGGACGGCCGACCCATTGGATCGGCTTCGACAACTACCGCTTCGTGCTGGAGACGCGCGCCTTCTGGCTCGCGCTGCGCAACAACGGCCTGATCATTGCGGTCTCGCTCTGCGTCCAGCTGCCGCTGGCGTTGACACTGGCCCTGATGCTCGCGGAGCGGTTTCGCGGCGCGGTCGCGCTGCGCATGCTGTTCTTCATGCCCTATATCCTCGCCGAGATCGCGACCGGGCTGATCTTCAGCTTCGTCTATGACGGCGATTACGGCCTGGTCGCGTCGATCTGGCGCAGCTTCGGCGCCGAGCCGCCGCATCTGCTGGCCTCGACCGACACGGCGATGCTGGCGGTGCTGATCGTGATCGTCTGGAAGTATTTCGGCTTCCACATGATGCTGTTCATCGCGGCGCTGCAAAGCATCGACAAGAGCCTGATCGAGGCGGCACGGATCGACGGAGCCACCCGGACGCAGAGCCTGCGCCATGTCGTCATCCCCTTGCTCTATCCGACGATCCGGCTGTCGGTGTTCTTCGCCATCGTCGGCTCGCTGCAGCTGTTCGATCTCGTGATGCCGCTGACCCGCGGTGGCCCCGCCGACTCCTCGAACACGATGGTGAGCTTCCTCTACAACAACGGCATCTCCCGCATGCGGGTCGGCTATGGCAGCGCCATCGGTGTCATCCTGTTCGTGATCTGTGTGACATTTGCCTTCACCTACAAGCGATGGTTCATGCGCGATGAATAATGCCGAGACGAGCCAAGCGCCGTTCGATCCCGCCGTGCTGTTCAAGGCGGTGTTCCTCGCGATCGTCGCCATCTTCGTGCTGGTGCCGCTGCTCGCGACGCTGCTGGGCGGCTTCAAGTCGCTCGGGGAACTGCGCGTCAATCCGTTTGGCCTGCCGCAGCGCTGGGAGTGGCAGAATTATGCCGACATCCTGTTCTCCGGGCGCTACTGGCAGCTGCTGCGCAACTCGCTGATCATCTCCACGCTGACGGTGGTCCTGACTCTCATCGTCGCGTCGATGGCGGCCTTCACCTTTGCTCATGTCCGATTCTACGGCAGCTCGATGCTGTTGAGCTATCTGACGCTCGGCCTGCTGTTTCCGGCGGCGACCGCGGTGTTGCCACTGTTCATCAAGGTGCGCGATCTCGGGCTGCTGGACACCTATTTCGGCGTCGCGCTGCCGCAGGTCGCCTTCAGCCTTGCGATGAGCGTGCTGCTGCTGCGCCGCTTCTTCAAGGACATCCCCTACGAGCTGCTCGAGGCCGCGCTGGTCGACGGCTGCAGCTACGTCAAATTCTTCCGCTATGTGACGCTGCCATTGTCGCGCCCGATCCTGGCGACCGTGGGCACCATCACTTTCGTGAACAGCTGGAACGCCTATCTGTTGCCGCTCGTGATGCTCAACACCGACGCGCTGTATCCCTGGCCGCTCGGCATCATGGTCTATCAGGGCGAATATTCCTCCGAGTGGCACCGGATCCTCGCCTTCATCACCCTGACCATCCTGCCCACGATCGTCCTTTTCCTCCTGGCGCAGAAGCACATCGTTGCCGGCCTGACATCGGGCGCGGTCAAGGGATGAACGAGACCTCACGGAGACCCCAATGAGAAAAGTCGGCATCGGCATCATCGGCTGCGGCAACATCAGCACGGCGTATCTGAAGGCCGCGCAGCGCTTTCCCGTTCTGGACATCAAGGCGCTCGCCGACATGCGCAGCGACGCCGCCGAGCGGCAGGGCGCGGCCTTCGGCCTGCCGGCGATGCGGGTCGATCAATTGCTGAAGCGCGATGACGTCGAGATCGTCATCAATCTCACCGTGCCGCTCGCCCATACCGACGTCAGTCTCGCCGTGCTGAACGCCGGCAAGCACGTGCATTCCGAGAAGCCGCTGGGCATCGACGTCGCCGAGGCCCGCAAGGTGATCGAGCTTGCCGCGCAGAAGAATCTCCGCGTCGGCTGCGCGCCCGACACCTTCCTGGGCGGCGGACACCAGACCGCACGCAAGCTGATCGACGACGGCGCGATCGGCACACCCGTGGCCGGTAGCGCCTTCTTCGGCTGCCCCGGCCATGAGCGCTGGCATCCCGCGCCGGGCTTCTATTATCTGCGCGGCGGCGGGCCGATGCTCGACATGGGGCCGTACTACATCACCGATCTCGTGCAACTGCTCGGCCCGGTGGCGAGCGTCATGGGCTCGACCGCGCGCCCGCGAGCGGAGCGCCTCGTCACCAGCCAGCCGATGAGCGGCACGCTGATTCCGGTCGAGGTGCAGACGCACGTCGCAGGCACGCTCGAATTCGAAAGCGGTGCGGTGGTCTCGGTCACGATGAGCTTCGACGTCCCGAAGCACCGGCACGCCCCCATCGAGATCTATGGCGACGAGGGCAGCATGCTGGTGCCGGACCCCAACCGCTTCGGCGGCGAGGTCCAGGTCGCCAGGACCGGCGGCGACTGGCAGACGATGCCGTTGACGCATGGTCACATCGACGGCGAGTTCCGCTCCATCGGCGTCGCCGACATGGCGACCGCGATCCTGAACGACCGGCCGCATCGCGCCAGCGGCGCGCTCGCGTTCCACGTGCTGGAGGTCATGGAAGCGTTCCAGACCTCCGCAAACGAAGGCCGGCGGGTCAAGATCGAGAGCCGCGTGGAGCGGCCGGCGATGTTGCCGGTTGGACGCGACACCGGACAGATCGACTGAGGACAGAGACATGCGCAAGGCAATGATTGTGTGGGGCGGCTGGCCGGGACATGACCCCGATCTCTGTGCCTCGATGATCCGCGGCTGGCTCAAGGCGGAAGGCTTCGAGGTGCGGATCGAGACCACGACGGCTGCATTCGCAGATCCTGCGATCCACGATCTGTCGCTGATCATCCCGATCTACACGATGTCCAAGATCGAGAAGGCGGAAGCGCTCAATCTCTGCGCGGCGGTGCGCAGCGGCGTTGGGCTCGCCGGCCATCATGGCGGCATGTGCGATGCCTTCCGCGATTCGGTCGACTACCAGTTCCTGTGCGGCGGGCAATGGGTCGCCCATCCCGGCAATATCATCGACTACCGGGTCGACTTGACCCGGCCGGACGATCCCATCATGAAGGGCCTGACAAGTTTCGAGCACCGTTCCGAGCAGTATTACATGCACGTCGACCCGGCCAACGAGGTGTTGGCGACCACGACCTTCACCGGAGAGCACGCCCCGTGGATCGAGGGGGTGGTGATGCCGGTGGTCTGGAAGAAGCGCTACGGCGCGGGCAGGGTGTTCTATTCCTCGCTCGGCCACCGCGCTTACGAGCTCGACGTGCCGGAGATCCGGACGTTGATGACCCGCGGCATGTTATGGGCGGCGCGCGAGTGACGGCTGACGCGAACCCGTTGCCGGTCCGGGCCACGCTGGAGGACGTCGCGCGGACGGCGGGCGTGTCGCTCGCCACCGTCGACCGCGTCATCAACCGGCGCGAGGGCGTGCGTGCCAAGACCGTTGCCCGGGTGGAGGCCGCTGTTGCCAAGCTGGGTTATCGCGCCGACGTCGCCGCGGCACGGCTCGCGCGCGGCCAGAGCTTCCGCTTTGCCTTCGTGCTGCCGACCGGTGGCAACAGCTTCATGACCGTCCTGACCGAGCAGGTCCAGCGCACGGCGGAGTGGCTGGCCAGCCAGCGCGGCTTCATCGATATCCTCCACGTCGACGTGTTCGATCCTGACGTGCTGGCCGGTGCGCTGGAGAACCTGTCGCCGGCCTATCAGGGCGTTGCGGTCATCGCGCTCGATCACCCCAGAGTGCGCGCCGCCATCGACGAGCTCACCGCGCGCGGCGTCGCGGTGGTGACCCTGGTCTCGGACGCGCCCAGCTCGCGCCGCCTGCATTATGTCGGGATCGACAATCCGGCCGCGGGGCGAACCGCCGCCACCCTGATGGGACGCTATCTCGGCGGTCGCGAGGGAACGGTCGCGGTGATCGCGGGATCTCTGTCGCTGCGCGATCATGCCGAGCGGCAGTTCGGCTTCAACCAGATCCTCTCCAGCGAATATCCGAACCTGCGGGCGCTGCCCGTGATCGAGGGCCGCGACGACAGCGAGCGCACGCGGGAGCTGACCGCGGCGCTGCTCGCGGGCCATGCGGATCTGCTCGGCATCTATTGCTGCGGCGCCGGCAATCGCGGCATCGCCGATGCCCTGGAGGCCTCAGGGCGGGCTCGCGAGGTGGTGTGGATCACGCATGAGCTGACCCAGCACACCAGGAGGTTCCTGGTCCGCGGCACGTGCGACGCCATCATCAACCAGGATCCCGGCCACGAGGCGCGCTCGGCGGCGCGCGTCCTGCTCGCGCACTGCTCGGGGGAGCCGATCAGTCCCGATCAGGAGCGCATCCGCATCGATATCTTCCTGCGGGACAATCTGCCCTAGCGGATCGCTAGAGCCAGCCGAAGATCGCGACCGCGAGCACAGCCTGTGCCGCGAAGCCGACCACGAACGCCAGCGTCCGGAACACCGGCAGGCCGATCGCGTAGACGATGACGTGAGCGACGCGCGACCAGAAATAGACGGCGCAGGCCAGCACGGTCCATTTGGTCGAGTAGTCGATCGCATTGAGGATCAGCACCAGCGGCGCGAAGATCACGAGGTTCTCGACCGCATTGTCGTGCGCGAACATCAGCCGCGTGGCCCACGGTGCGTGCGGCTTGTCGTTGCGGGAGGGATTGGCCATGGCGCCCGTGAGGCCGCGGACCTGGCAGCGGTTCAGGATGTAGGGAACCCACAGCAGGCCGGTCAGAATGACCGTGAGCGTCAGCCAGAACAGTTCGCGCGTCATCGAGATCCCCTCAACTGATTCCCGTCCCGTCCCGGCGGGACGGAGCGGTTATAGTCAATCGCGGCGGATCACGCTATGCGCGGACGCGGACATAGGAGCCCGGCGCATCCTCGAGCGGTGGATAGGCCTCGCTGCCGACGTCGCGTGCGGGAACCTCTTCCGGATCCAGCTGGCTCAGCCATTCGCGCCAGTCCGGCCACCACGAGCCCTTGTGCTCCTGCGCGCCCTTCATCCAGTCCTTCAGCGAGATGTCGTGGATCTGGTCATTGGTCCAGTACTGATACTTGCCGGAGGAGGGCGGGTTGACGACGCCGGCGATGTGGCCCGAGCCCGACAGCACGTACTTCACCGGACCGCCGAAGAATTGCGATCCGTACAGCACGGAGTCGGCCGGCGCGATGTGGTCCTCGCGGGTGGCGAGATTGTAGACCGGCACCTTCACCTTGGAGAGGTCGAGCAGCGTGTTGTCGAGCACCATGGTGCCCTGCGTCAGCCGGTTCTCCAGATAGCAGTTGCGCAGATAGTAGGAATGGTTCGCCGCCGACATCCGCGTGGCGTCCGAATTCCAGTGCAGCAAGTCAAACGCCTGCGGCGCCTGGCCCTTCAGGTAATTGTTGACGACGTAGGACCAGATCAGGTCGTTCGAGCGCAGCATGTTGAAGGCCATCGCCATCTTGCTGCCTTCGAGCACGCCCGAGGCCTGCATGTCGCGTTCCAGCGCCGAGATCTGGGTCTCGTCGACGAACACCAGGAGATCGCCGGCATGGGTGAAGTCGACCTGTGCGGCCAGGAAGGTCGCGGAGGTCACGCGCTGGCGGCGCTTGTCGGCGAGCCAGGCCAGCGTCGTCGCCAGCATGGTGCCGCCGACGCAATAGCCCATCGTGTGCACCTTCATCTCGCCCGTCACCTTCTCGATGACGTCCATCGCGGTGAGCGGACCTTCCTTCATGTAGTCCTCCCAGGTCTTGGTCCCGAGCTTCTTGTCGGGATTGACCCAGGAGATCACGAACACCGTGAGGCCCTGATCGACGCACCATTTGATGAAGGATTTCTCGGGGCGCAGATCGAGGATGTAGAACTTGTTGATCCAGGGCGGCACGATCAGCAGCGGCGTGCGCAGCACGTTCTCCGTCGACGGCGCGTACTGGATCAGTTGCATCATGTCGTTCTGGAAGATGACCTTGCCCGGCGTCGTCGCCATGTTGACGCCGACCTCGAGATTGGCCGGGTCGGACTGGCGAATCTTGAGCGAGCCCTTGCCGGCCTCGATGTCCTCCGCGAGCATCTGCATGCCACGCACCAGGTTATCGCCGCTCGACGCCACCGTCTGCCGCAGCACCTCAGGATTGGTCAGAACGAAATTCGAGGGCGCCAGCGCATTGGTGATCTGGTTGACGTAGAACTCGGCCTTCTTGCGCGTGTGCGGATCGAGGCCTTCGGCATTGTGGACGAGGTCCTGCGCCCATTGCGTCGTCAGCAGATAGGCCTGCATCACGAAATCGAAGAACTGGTTCGACTTCCATTCCGGATCGGCGAAGCGCTTGTCGCGCGGCGAGGGCGAAATGGCCGGGGGCGCGTCTTCGCCGGCGAGACGGCGCGCGGCCGAGCCCCACAAATCGAGATAGCCCTTGGCGATCTTGGTCTGGACGTCGCTGGCGCGATCCTTGTCCGACAGCCAGTAGTCGGCGACCGCGGTGAAGGATTTGACGACCTCGGTCAATTCGGTCGGTGGCCGGTCCTGAACCTCGCCGGTCTCGCGCGGCTTCAGATAGGCGGACAGCGCCTTGCCGCTGCTTTCCATGGCCTTCGCGATGTTCATCGCGAACGCTTCCGCATCGAATGTTTTTTCTGGATTGCTGCTGTTCTGAACGTCGGTCATGGCTCGATCACACTATCGCGTCGGGATCGTTTCGTCACCGCGCGAGATCAATAATCCGCGAGTTTGCGGCAAATTCGATTTCTGATTGTTGCGTTGCGAAAAAATCTCTCGCTTCCGACATCATGATCACGTAGCTGGATGAAATTCCTGTTCAAGCCGGTCACGTTTCGAGTGACAATTGGTTGTGCTGCGGCAAAATGTGCCGCGCTGCGGTCGGGCCGGGGATTGTCGACCGGAAGTTGGGGGCTGAGGGACGTGCGCGTGGGGACGCAGGGGCGAGGCTGGAGGTCGGGACGGCGCGCCCTTGTTGCGGGGCTCGTCGTGTTCGGCGCGCTCGCGCTTGCCGGGTGCTCCAGTCCAATCGCGGACATGCCTTCGCTCGACGCGGATGCCGTCGCCCGACCCAAGGAGCCGGGTGGGTATCTGCCCGTCAACGACGTGCCGCGCGACCGCGATGCGCCGATCATCTCGCCGCAGGAGCGCGACAAGATCGAAAAGGAGCTGCTCGCGGCGCGCGACCGCCAGGCTTCGGCGGGGACCAGCGTCAGGCCCAAATGACCGGCCCGGGACAAAGGCTGGGCGATCGGCCGCGTGGCGCGGCGTAATTGTCTGGCGCGGCGCGGCGGCCATGATAAAACAACCGGAATCAACACCTCCGCGTGTCGTTGCCAGCCAAGCCGCGAGCCCGTGCTAAACTCCTGATCCAGCACCGGTTTCAAGGCATGGCGAACGCCGCCGCAGCGCCAGCCCTGCTGGCGAATCCGCCCCCGGTTGCCGGAGCCGAGAGACCCATGGAAGATTTTTACCGCATCCGCCGTTTGCCGCCTTACGTGTTCGAGCAGGTCAACCGGGCCAAGGCGGCCGCGCGGAATGCCGGGGCCGACATCATCGATCTCGGCATGGGCAATCCGGATCTGCCGGCGCCGCCGCACGTGCTGGAGAAGCTCAAGGAGACCCTGGGCAAGCCGCGCACCGACCGCTATTCGGCCTCGCGCGGCATCGTCGGCCTGCGCCGGGCGCAGGCCGGCTATTACGACCGCCGTTTCGGCGTGAAGCTCAATCCCGACACTCAGATCGTGGCGACCTTGGGCTCGAAGGAAGGTTTTGCCAACGTCGCGCAGGCGATCACCGCACCGGGCGATGTCATCCTCTGCCCGAATCCGAGCTATCCGATTCACGCCTTCGGTTTCCTGATGGCGGGCGGCGTGATCCGCTCGGTGCCGTCCGAGCCGACCCCGCAATTCTTCGAGGCGGCCGAGCGCGCGATCATCCATTCCATTCCGAAGCCGCTGGCGCTGATCGTCTGCTATCCGAGCAACCCGACCGCCTATGTCGCGAGCCTCGACTTCTATCGCGACCTCGTCGCATTCGCGAAGAAGCACGAGATCCTGATCCTCTCGGACCTCGCTTATGCCGAGGTGTATTTCGACGACAAGAACCCGCCGCCGTCGGTGCTGCAGGTGCCCGGCGCGATGGATGTCGCCGTCGAATTCACCTCGATGTCTAAGACCTATTCGATGGCCGGCTGGCGCATGGGCTTTGCCGTCGGCAACGAGCGCATCATCGCGGCGCTCGCGCGCGTCAAATCGTACCTCGACTACGGCGCGTTCACGCCGGTCCAGGTGGCGGCCACCGCTGCGCTCAACGGCCCCGACGACTGCATCCGCGAGATGCGCGACGTCTATCGCAAGCGCCGCGACACGCTGGTCGAGTCGTTCGGCCGGGCCGGCTGGGAGATCCCGTCGCCCGAGGCCTCGATGTTCGCCTGGGCGCCGCTGCCGGAGAAGTTCAAGAGCCTCGGCAGCATGCAGTTCGCGACGCTCATGGTCGAGAAGTCCGGCGTCGCGGTGTCGCCGGGCGTCGGCTTCGGCGAGCATGGCGAGGGCTATGTCCGCATCGCGATGGTCGAGAACGAGCAGCGCATTCGGCAGGCCGCGCGCGGTGTCCGCCGCTTCCTTGAAAGCGGGATCGAAACGTTGCACAACGTCGTTCCCATCGCCAACCGGCGCTGAGCCCTCCCGTACTTTCCTTTCGACAGGTTCTTTGATTCCATGGTCGCACCCCTGAGAGTGGGCATCGCGGGCCTCGGCACCGTGGGTGTCGAGGTCGTTCGTCTCATCGAGCGTCAGGCGCGCGTGCTGACCGAGCGGACGGGGCGCCCGGTCAAGGTTGTCGCCGTGACGGCGCGGTCGAAGGCCAAGAAGCGCGGCATCGATCTGTCCGGCATCACCTGGGCCAAGGATGCGCTGGCGCTTGCCTCGGATCCGGAGGTTGATTGCCTGGTCGAGCTGATGGGCGGCGCCGGCGATCCTGCGCTGTCGGCGATCGACACCGCGCTGAAGGCCGGCAAGTCGGTGGTGACCGCCAACAAGGCGCTGATCGCAAAGCACGGTCTGAAGCTCGCCAAGGCGGCCGAGAAGCATGGCGGCGCGCTGAATTTCGAGGCGGCCGTCTGCGCCGCCATTCCGGTGATCAAGACCCTGCGCGAGGGTCTCGCCGGCACCGGCATCAGCCGCGTCTATGGCATCCTCAACGGCACCTGCAACTACATCCTGACCCGGATGGAGCAGGAAGGGCTGTCGTTCGACGAGTGCCTGAAGGACGCCCAGCGCCTCGGCTATGCCGAGGCCGATCCGTCGTTCGACATTCATGGCCACGACACCGCGCAGAAGCTCGCGATCCTCGCGAGCCTCGCCTTCGGCACCCAGGTGGCGGAGAAATCCATCTATGTGGAAGGCATCTCCTCGATCGCTCCGGAGGACCTGAAGGCGGCGGCCGAGCTCGGCTACCGCGTCAAGCTGCTCGGCGTCGCCGTGCGGACCGCCAAGGGCATCGAGCAGCGGGTGCATCCGACGATGGTGCCGAAATCCTCCTCGATCGCCCAGGTGATGGGCGTCACCAACGCGGTCACGATCGACGGCGACGGTATCCCGCCGATCACGCTGGTCGGTCCGGGAGCAGGGGGCGCCGCGACGGCCTCCGCGGTCGTGGCCGATATCGCCGATGTCGCGCGCGGCATCCGCGCCGCGCCGTTCGGCCGCCCGGTCGAGAAGCTGCAGGCGACCGAGAAGGCGCCGATGGAGCGGCACGAGGGTGGCTATTACATCCGCCTGATGGCGCGTGACCATGCCGGCACCGCCGCCACCATCGCCACCCGGCTGGCCGAGCAGAAGATCTCGATCGAATCGATCGTGCAGCGCCATCCCAACGGCAGCGAGCCGGCGAAGACGGCCGGCAAGTCGGCGCCGGTGCCGGTCATCCTGATCACCTATGCGACACACGAGGATGCCGTGCATCGCGCGCTCCAGGCGGTGCAGCGCGACAAGGTCATCAGCGGAAAGCCCCAGGTGATCCGGATCGAGAAGAACTAGCGCATGATGCCCAGGGAACCGCTTGTCCCTGCTCAAACAAACGCGTGGCGTTTGGTATAGGTTCATGCTCAAAGCGGGAGAGTAGACAGGCGGGGAGCGGCCGTTCGTGCCGACCGCCTGACCCGGATGCCGCCCAGGGGGGCGGCGTGCGAGCGGTAGATTTTGATGGCGGATGTCCGCCTTGACGTCTTGAGGAGTTGATCGATGTCGACGCAGATTTCTGTCCCGCAACAATTGCTGCTCGAGCGCATCCTGACGCTGGAGCTGGTGCGCGTGACCGAACGGGCGGCGGTGTCGGCGGCGCGGCTGCGCGGCCACGGCCAGGAGAAGCCGGCCGACCAGGCGGCCGTGGATGCGATGCGCCGCGAGCTCAACAAGCTGCCGATCGAAGGCACGGTCGTGATCGGCGAGGGCGAGCGCGACGAAGCGCCGATGCTCTACATCGGCGAGAAGGTCGGCCTCAATGCCGGCCCCAAGGTCGACATCGCGGTCGATCCGCTCGAGGGGACGACCTTGTGCGCCAAGAACATGCCGGGCGCGATCGCAACCATGGCGATGGCCGATGGCGGCACCTTGCTGCATGCCCCCGACGTGTACATGCAGAAGATCGCGGTCGGCCCCGGCTACGCCAAGGGCGTCGTCGACATCGACGCGACGCCGGCCGACAACGTGCGCCGGCTCGCCAAGGCCAAGGGCGTCGAGCCCGGCGCGATCACGGTGCTGGTGCTCGACCGTCCGCGCCACGCCGACATCATCCAGGGCGTCCGCTCGACCGGCGCCGCGGTGCGCCTGATCACCGACGGCGACGTCGCCGGCGTGATCCACTGCGCCGACCCGGACAATACCGGCGTCGACATGTATCTCGGCACCGGCGGCGCGCCTGAGGGCGTGCTGGCCGCGGTGGCGCTGCGCTGCATCGGCGGCCAGATGCAGTGCCGCCTGATCCTCGACACCGAGGAGAAGCGCGAGCGCGCCCACAAGATGGGCGTCGGTGATCCCAAGATGATCTACGGCATCGAGGACATGGCGCGCGGCGACTGCCTGTTCGCGGCGACCGGCGTCACCACCGGCTCGCTGCTCTCCGGCGTCAAGTTCCGCAAGGACGGCGTCATCGAGACCGAGACCGTCGTGATGCGCTCGGTCACTGGCACGGTGCGCTACATCCGCGCCGAGCACCGCCAGTTGGCGAAGTTCCACCTCGACTAATCCAACCCTGTCATTCCGGGGCACGCGACTTGTCCGCCGAAGCTCGTAGAGCGAAGGCGGAAGCGTGAACCCGGAATCCCGAGCGCGCAGATCGAGATTCCGGGTCTGCGCGCTTCGCAGGCATCCCGGAATGACGAAGTCGGGGAGCGATTCAGCATGTCCGATCTGTCCATGGTCAAGGCGCTGGTGTTCGACGTGTTCGGCACCGTCGTCGACTGGCGCACCAGCCTGATCAACGACTTCACCGCGTGGTCGAAGACCCGCGGCATCCAGGGCGACTGGACCGCGCTGGTCGATGGCTGGCGCGGGCTCTATGTCGGCTCGATGGACGAGGTCCGCAAGCACCCCGAGCGCGGCTACGTCATCCTCGACGTCCTGCATCGCCGTTCGCTGGAGACGCTGGTCGCCAAGCTCGGCATCACCGGGCTCACCGAAGCCGATCTCGATCATCTCACCCGCGGCTGGCACCGGCTGCATCCGTGGGCCGACAGTGTCGCCGGCCTGACCCGGCTGAAGTCCAAATACATCATCGCGCCGCTCTCCAACGGCAACGTCGCGCTGCTCACCAACATGGCGAAGTTCGCAGGCCTTCCGTGGGACCTGATCCTCTCCGCCGAGCTGTTCGCGCACTACAAGCCCGACCCCGAGACCTATCTCGGCGCCGCGCGTCTGCTGGGTCTTGCGCCCGGCGAGGTGATGATGGTCGCCGCGCACAACAACGATCTCGAGGCGGCACAACGTTACGGCCTGAAGACCGCCTTCGTCGCCCGTCCCACTGAATACGGCCCGCTGCAGAGCCGCGACTTCGACGCCACCGGGGCCTGGGACATCGTTGCCGATGATTTCAACGGCATCGCCGACCGCTTGGGCTGCTGATCCTCCCGCCTCACGCGCCCGACACGATCACGCCGTACCAGCCGAGCCCCTTGTAGGTCTCGTAGCCGGGCGTGGCGTGGAATGCGACCAATCGCCCGGACGCATCCTGATAGAAGCCGCTGGGCTTGCCATCGAGCTTCAGCGACACCCGCTCGCTGAGGATGCCCTGGCCATCCGAGGACGCGATCACGCGATGGCTGGAATCCACCAGCAGTGCGCGCGCCCTGTCGCTCTCGCTGACGCGCACGCCCTGGACGATCGCGCGCGCCTGGGCTTCCCAGTCGAAATGAATGGCGAGCACGCCGAGCGGCTTGCCATGCGCCTTGCCATCCTCGCGCACGGAGGCGCAATAGGTCGCGACCTGGGCGTTGCCGAGCAGCGGCTGGCACTCAACGTCGCCGGCGACGTAGTCGTCGCCCGAGCGCAATCCACGCGCCTCGCGAAACCATTTGGTCTCGGCGACGCTCTGGCCGACGACGTTGAAGCGGTCGGCGCGGCCGTTGGCGATCACCTTGCCGCTGGGATCGCACAGCCACAAATCGAGATAGACCGTGTAGGCCGAGAGAATCACCGCGAGCCGTTCGGAGACATGGGCGACGCGCGCCGCGTCCGGAGCGGCGGCGCAATCGACCACGGCGGAGTCGGTCGCCCACCAGCGCACGTCGCAGGTCCGCTCATAGAGATTGCGGTCGATCAGCTCGATCGCATTCAGCGCCAGATCGACCATGCGCTCGCCGCGGGCCCGTTCGGTCATGCGCTCGATCGAGCTCTTGAGATTGCCGGTGCGCGTCGTGAGCTGGCCTTCGAGCTCGCGCGCGATGGTCTCGACCAATTGGCCGACGGCGCGGACCTCCTGGGCCACCACGGCGAAGCCCGCGCCCTGCGCGCCCACCCGCGAGCTCTCGATCAGCGCGTTCAAGGCCAGCATCTTCATCTGGTTGGTGATCTGCTGGATCGACTTGGTCTTCTCGCAGGCGATCTGATTGACCTCGCCGGTGAGCCGCGCGATCAGCGCCGAGACGTCGGTCTCGTCGTCCTTGGGAGTCGTTTGCGACGGAGCGGCGGAGGAAAGCGTCTTCAACTCGGGCGCGGTCAGCATCGGCAATCAACTCCATGTTGCCGCGCCTCCTCGTCGGCACGAAGAGGGCGAACAAATCGGACGAAATAATTGATTGAAATGTTACGGAATTCGCCTAACGGCTGTTTAATGCACTCCATTGAACGCAGCTCTAATTTTAGGCAACCGGGCGTATATATCAGCAGCCCTCTCATTTCCTGTGAGTTCCGTGGTTCTCCGGCACAAATCCGGTGGGCTCCAGCGAAGGAACCTGCTGATGGATGCCAGTTGCTGTAGATTCGAGGGGTCCGTTTTCGAATCGCTGCGCTGCAAGCGAGGCCCTGCGCATCATGGCACCATCCGCCCTTGCACTGCCCCTGAGCGCTCCGCAGGCGTTCCTCGGCGTGCGGCTGTCGCTGACCAACAAATTGTGGCGCGACCGGCTGGACGCGCGCGGTGCGGCGCGGGCCCTGGCGATGGTGCAACGCTATCAGTTGCCGGAGATGCTGGCGCGCGTCCTCGCCGGCCGCGACGTCGAGCTCGACGCGGTCAACGACTTCCTCGATCCGACCATCCGCAAGCTGATGCCGGACCCGTTCACGGTGACGCAGATGGAAGCGGCGGCGCAGCGCATTGCCGACGCCGCGGTGAGGGGCGAGAAGGTCGCGATCTTCGGCGACTACGATGTCGACGGCGCGACCTCGGCGGCGCTGCTCGCCTGGCATCTGCGCCATTGCGGGCTCGATCCGCTGATCCACATTCCCGACCGCATCTTCGAAGGCTACGGCCCGAACGTCGACGCCATCCGGGCGCTGGTGAACAAGGGCGCGACCTTGCTCGTCACGGTCGATTGCGGCACCACCAGCCTCGAGCCGCTGGCGGAAGCGCGGCGGCTCGGCATGTCCGTGGTGGTGATCGATCACCATCAATGCGGCGACGAGCTGCCGGAGGTCGAGGCGCTGGTCAATCCAAACCGGCCCGACGACCTCTCCGGCCTCGGCTATCTCGCCGCGGTCGGGCTGACCCTGGTGACGCTGGTTGCCGTCAATCGCGAGCTGCGCGGCCGCGGCTTCTGGAGCAGCACGCGCCCGGAGCCGGATCTGCTGTCCATGTTGCATCACGTTGCGCTCGGCACCGTCGCCGACGTCGCGCCGCTGATCGCGCTCAACCGCGCCTTCGTCGCCAAGGGCCTGATCGCGATGCGCCGGCGCGACCATGTCGGTCACACCGCGCTGATGGATGTCGCCCGTCTCAACGGCCCGCCCGAAGCCTGGCATCTCGGCTTCATGCTGGGGCCGCGCATCAATGCGGGCGGGCGCATTGGCCGCGCCGATCTCGGCGTGCGGCTGCTGTTGGAGAGCGACGTCTCGGAAGCCGCGCGCATCGCCGCCGAGCTCGACCGCCTCAACAGCGAGCGCCGCGTCATCGAGCAGCAGGCCGAAGCGCAGGCGGAGGCCGAGGCGCTGGCCTCGCTCGGGCTGGAGGACAAGGGCGCGGTCATCGTCACGGCATCGGAAGGCTGGCATCCCGGCGTGGTCGGGCTGGTCGCCTCGCGGCTGAAGGAAAAGTTTGCCCGGCCGGCGTTTGCGATCGCGCTCGAGCCGGGCGGCATCGGCACCGGATCGGGCCGCTCGATTCCGGGTGTCGATCTCGGCAAGGCGGTGCGGCATGCGGTGGAGCAGGGCATCCTGATGAAGGGCGGCGGGCACGCGATGGCCGCCGGCGTCACCTTGCGCAAGGAGCGGCTGGCGGAATTCCGCGCCTATCTGGAAAGCGCGCTGGCGGCCGACGTCGCCGACGCGCGGCACGTCAATGAGATCCTGATCGACGGCGCCATCAGCGCGCGCGCCGCAACGCCCGAGCTGGTGGCGACGCTCAATCGTGCAGGTCCGTTCGGCAGCGGCAATCCCGAGCCGATCGTGGCGCTGCCGTCGCATCAGCTGGTTTATGCCGACGAGGTCGGGCAGGCGCATCTCAAGCTGCGCTTCAAATCCGGCGACGGCGCTACCGTGAATGCGATCGCATTCCGCTCGGTCGGCCAGAAGCTCGGCAACGCCCTGGTTCAGCATCGGGGCCAGATCCTGCACGTCGCCGGCACCCTCACCATCGACCGCTACCAGGGCATCGAGCGCGTGCAGCTGCGCGTGCTGGATGTGGCCGTGCCGGACCATGGGCCGGCGATGATCAGGTAGCAGCTCCACGTCGACTGTCATCCCGGACAAGCTTAGCCGACGCTCGCGTCGGCGAAGCGCCGATCCGGGAGCCATACGCCGCAGCCGTTGTTGTGAGGACGAGATGCCTGCGCCGATCGTGCCTCACATTGCGCCCTCTGGGTTTGGGTCCCGGCGCGGAGGCCGGGACGACAGCGGAATGTGTGGGACGCATCGTGCCTCGCATGACCGCTCGATCTCGCCGCGCATTCGCGCCCGAGTGATGCATCGTCAAAGCCCCCTCTTGATAGGAGAGGGCGCAGGGAATGCCGGGTGAAGGCCTCACCCATGGCCCGCCTGCAAACAAAAAGCAGGCGGCAGTCACCACAGGTAGGCCGATCAACCGGCATTCCCTGCGCGATGGTTTTCACGCTTATACGCGATCTCCCCGGTGTCCGGCTTGTTAGCCACCGTCGCCCTCAGGGCTCATCATCACCCGAAGGCTTGGCGCCAGCTTCGGGGCGCCAGGACCACGCGATTTCACGTCCGCAACCTTGCCGTTCGTCCGCGCGCTATCCAAGCACGCTGCGACACGATCGCGGCCACCGCATCCCGCCCTCCACGTTCGTGACGATCGCGAAGCGCCCCTCTCATGAGGACGGGACAACGGCATGATTTCTGATTTTCTGAATAATAGCAAGCGGAAATTTCCCGTCGGTGCTGGTTGTGGCGGGCATCTGATTGATGCCGCGGGTGAAATTAAAAATGCGCGGCGGAGAATTTGGCGTCATCGGGCGCGGCGGCCCCCCGGGGCCGCGCAGATAGGAGGAGACAGCGATGATCGGTAACCTCTGTACCATCTGCCGGTCTTGCTCTAGCATCCTCGACGTCGGGTTTGTCGAGACGCCGGAATGAAAGTGCCAATGCGACGTCTGCTTGCGGTGCTCGCAATCCTTCCGGTGGGATGGTCGTGGGCTCAGGCCGAGCCAGGACTGCATTGGCGGACGGCAAGCCCGGACAACACGCCCTGGTCTGCGTCGATCGCACGCGAGGTGCAGGAGTTTGCGGCCGAACAGAAGCCGGCGGCAATCATGGTCGTCAGGGACGACGACATCGTCGCCTCGTTCGGGGATCTTGGTGCGAAGGTCAATGTCCGGTCCGTCCGCAAGAGTCTGCTGAGCGCGCTCTATGGCATCGCAATCGAAGACGGCCGGATCAACCTCGACAGCACGCTTGCCGCCCTCGAGATCGACGACGTTCCACGAGCGCTTTCGGCGGCCGAGAAGTCCGCGACGGTCCGACAGTTGCTGATGGCGCGCTCCGGGGTCTACCATCCCGCGTCGTACGAGACGGGGCAGATGAAGCAGGGGCGGCCGGTGCGGGAGAGCCATCCGCCGGGCAGTTTCTGGTACTACAACAACTGGGACTTCAACGCGCTCGGCACGATCTACCGTCAGTCCGTCGACGACGTGTTTGCGAGCTTCGAGAAGCAGATCGGCCGGCCGATCGGCATGGAGGATTTCTCCGCCGCGGATGGTGTATATGTGAAGGAAGCCTCCTCGTCGCATCCGGCCTATGTGTTTCGGATGAGTGCGCGAGACCTGGCGAGGTTTGGCCTGCTGTTCCTGAACGGCGGCCGCTGGAATGGGGCTCAGCTGATCCCGTCGAAATGGGTGACGGATTCGACGAGCCGTTTCTCGGATGCCGAGCAGCCTGGACGGGGCTACGGCTATCTCTGGTGGACCTTCAGCAGCGAACGATCGCGTTTGAGCGGGTTTTTTGCCTCCGGCTACGGCGGGCAGCAGATGGTGGTCGTTCCCTCGAAGCACCTGGTGTTCGTCGAGTTGGTCGATCTGGCTGTGAACCGGGAAGGTGTCCGAACGCAACGCTTCCTCGATCTCGTCGGCAAGATCAGCGCGTCGGTCCCTTGAGCAGGACGTCGATGGCCATAGCGATCAATCTCAGATCCGATGACGCCTCTTCGGGCGAGATCGAGCGTCTGTGGGATCAGGTCGCGGCGTTCGAGGACGAGCCGTCGATGCGCGGTCTCGGCTATCGACCGCATTTTACCCTCGCCATCTATGATGCGCCTGAGATCGACGTCGAGACTGCTTCGCGCGTCATGCGCGCGGCCGTTGAGAATGCCCCGGCCTTGCAGCTGGAGTTCAACCGTATCAACTGGTTTTCGGCTCCGCGATTCGTGCTCTGGGCCGAGCCGGAAATGAACGAGGGCTTGCTCAGGTGGCACGTCGCGATCGCAGCGGCGATCGACACGGCGCATTGTCGTGATCACTATCGCCCCGGCGTATGGGTGCCTCACTGCACGCTGGGCACGCGGATCTTGAAGGCGTGTCGCGACGACGCCATGGCGTTTGCGCGTTCGTTCGACCGGCATTTCACCGTCGCCTTCGATGTCATCGATTGCGTCGTGTTTCCGCCGGTGCAGATCGTGGCGGAGCGTAAACTGACGTCAGCCATCCGCCAGCTCTGCGATCACAATAGCAACGACGTTAAGCCATGACGTGGAGCCCATTAGCTCGGCGAGCCCTCAAGGCGCGTTGTCGGTCCTGCTAAATCCGAACGCTTTTTCAACCTCTCGACATCGATCAGTACTTCGCAACCACCGGCGGACCTCCGAAATTGAACCGGTAGTTGATGCCCGCCTTTACCAGGTGAATCCTATTGCCGCGATCGAAATCGATCTGGTTCGTAGCTCCGCCGAACGCCGGCGTATTGACGACCGCGGTCGCAGTTGTCTTCCGGCCGAGGTCAATGTAGTCATATTCTAGTTTTGCCGACCAGTTGTTCGAAAAGGCGTACTCGGTACCTGCGCCCACAGTCCAGCCGGTCCCTGTCCCTGAGGGGGAGGTCGTCGCGACCAAAACCCCGAGGGCAGTAAAATGTTCCGATCCTCCCTTCGAATGGGCCCAAGCAGCGCCGCCTTTCCCGTAAAATAGCCAATTGTCGGCTGCGAATCCCAGACGGGCCGTAAGCGTCGCGATCCAATCAAATCGGGTGTGGAGGTCGGAATATCGTCCCGCAAGCAACGGGCTGAACGCTCGCACGCTGCCATTCATATCCGTTGCGGATCCATCTCCTTCGATGCCAATGACCCAACGCTGAATCTGGAAATTGTAACCGATCTGACCGCCTCCGATGAGGCCGTTGAGATGAGAAGTCGGAAAAACAAAACCGGCTGGATAGGCTTGGCTCCCGGTCACCTCAGTGACGTCGTGATCACTCCAGCCGTAACCAACATGAGCTCCCAAGTACAATCCACTCCAGTCAAAGACGGCTGGAACAGCGACGGGGGACTTCACTGGCATCCTGGCGGGAAGATCCGCGCCAAGAACGGGCCACGAGGCGCACATCAGCGCCAGGGCAGCAACAGCGGGCACCCGAGCAATTGCCATCTGAGATCCTCTCGGAGAGTATACCTAGGTCACGTCTGATAAAAGAAAAACTACTTTAAGTGGTGATCTAAAAGTCACAGCGAAAAACAACTTTGAATTGTTATCTTAACGGGGCGACTGATCGCCGGCACTACGCCTCAACGCCAGATCGGCTTCGGCAGTTCGAACGACTCGCACGTCCTGATAGGACGCGGGGCGGGAGCGACGTTGTCGGCGATCGAGAACAAAAGCGTCGCCTCGAACGGCACGTCGGGAGCTTCCGCGGCATAGCCGGAGCAGGTGACGGGCGTGCCTCGGCAGCACCCTTCGAGGCTGAGCGTCAGCTCGTCCGGGCCGAACAGCGACGGCTGTCCCGGGGCATGGCGCTTGGTCTTGATGATGGCGGTGAAACGATCGCCATGGGCCTCGTAGCTGCCGGCATAGCTCAGCACTGTATCGCCGCCGCAGATCCTGCCACCGACCAGCTCGACGATGCCCGTTCCCTGGCCCTTGGGGGTCCTGAACCAGGCTGAATAGGTGCCTTCTTTCATCATCTGCCGCAGATCCCACCGTTGGGTCGCGCGCATCGTTGTGCGACGCAAATTAAGAGAAGGTGAAAACAACCGCCAGAACAGGCCGGGAACCCGGAATTTGTTCGTGTACGAATGGTGGGGAGCGCTGCAGACCGTCTCCGCTCGCTACGCCCCTGGGGCCGTGCCAGGTCGCGCATCCCGTGGCCGTGCCGTTCGTCTCAAGAAAATCATCCGGCTGGATGCCGGCCCGCGTATAAGGGAATGAGAACAGGGCCTACCTTGAGGACTATCCGATGCCGTCCGAACCTCGCTCGCCGCGTCTTGCCGTTCTGATCGACGCCGACAATGCCTCGGCCAAGATCGCGGACGGGCTGTTCGAGGAGATCGCCAAGATCGGCGAGGCGAGCGTGCGCCGGATCTATGGCGACTTCTCCAGCCCGCGCTCGAAGCCGTGGGCCGATACGCTGGCGCGTCACGCGATCGTGCCGCAGCAGCAGTTCGCCTATACGACCGGCAAGAACGCCTCCGACATCACGCTGGTGATCGACGCGATGGACCTGCTGCACAGTGGACGCTTCGACGGCTTCTGCCTGGTGTCGTCGGACAGCGACTTCACCCGTCTCGCGGCGCGCATCCGCGAGCAGGGCACCGACGTGTTTGGCTTCGGCGAGCAGAAGACGCCGGAGAGTTTTAGGCAGGCCTGCCGCAGGTTCATCTACACGGAGAATTTGCGCAGCGACGCGGCGGGCAGCAAGGATGCGGACAGCGCCGCGGCGCCGAAGTCGCTGCTCCCGATCAGCGCGGCGACGCCGATGATCAAGAAGGTAATCACGCAGATGGAGAGCGAGGACGGCTGGGTCGCGCTCGGCGAGGTCGGCAAGCAGCTCTCCAACCTGGTCTCCGACTTCGATCCGCGCACCTATGGCTGTCGCAAGCTCAGCGATCTCGTTCGCAAGACCGGCGCCTTCGAGATCGAGGAGCAGGCCAAGGGCGGCGGCTCGGTGCGCATCCGGGTGAAGGCTGCCAGCGCGTCGCAGCCCAAGGCGCGGGCGTCGAGGTCCGGCCACCGCGAGGCGGCCGCCAAGACGTGATCACTCCGGCGCGAGGCTCGCGATGATCGGAGCGTTGCGCTACTCGCCATGACGGCGAACTCGTAGGGTGGCCGAAGCAGCCGCCGAAGGAGGCCGCGTGCCCACCGTCGGGCCGCGTGCTCAACCGCGGGATGGTGGGCACGGCGCCACCGCGATTTCGATCGTTGAGAGAGCACGGCAGCGCCTTTGCCCACTCTACTTGTTGGTCACACGGCAGCGACCGTACCGCTCAACCGCCCTGTCTGAGCTTCGCCAGCACCTTCAGCCCACCATAGCCGTCGGCCGGCGTGAGGCCCGCTTTGGCCTGGAAGTCGCGGATCGCCTTCATGGTGTCGTTGCCGACGCGGCCATCGGTGCCGCCGGTGTCGAAGCCGGCCGCGGTCAGGCGCTTCTGCATCTCCTGCACCTCGGCCAAGGTCAGCGCGCGCTCCGAGCCGGGGAAGGGCTGCAGGAAGGGCGGGGCGCCCAGGATGCGGTCGCCGAGATGGCAGATCGCGAGCGCGTAGCTCATGGCCGGATTGTAGGACTTCACCGAGTAGAAGTTCGGACCCAACAGGAAGGCGGGGCCGCCCGCGACCGGAATCCAGAGCTGTGCTGATGCATTGGGCTGCGGGAACGGCTGGCCGTCGGCGCGGGTCACGCCGGCGGCCTGCCATGCCGCATAGCTGCGGCTGCCCGACATGTTGCCCGGCGCACGCACCTCGTAGCCCCAGTGCTCGCCGCGGTGATACTTGCCGCGGTTGACGAGATAGCGCGCGGTCGAGCCGAGCGCGTCGTCGGGCCGGCCGAACGGATTGATCTTGCCGTCGCCGTCATAGTCGAAGCCGACATTGAGCCAGACCTCGGGCATCCATTGCGTGTGACCCATGGCGCCGGCCCAGGAGCCGCGCATCTCCTCCGGCGTGCTCCAGCCGCGATCGACGATTTTCAGCGCATTGGTGAGCTCGGTCTCCCAATAGGCCTTGCGGCGCGGCTCGTTCCAGGCGAGCGCGGCGAGCGCCGGAAACACCGGGCGCATGTGGTTCTGCTGCACCAGCGGATCGCCGAATGCGGACTCGACGCCCCACAGCGCGAGAAGCGTGCCGCGCTCGACGCCAAAATCCTTCTCGATGCGCGCGAACAGCGCCTCGTTCTTCTGCAGCGCGATCTTGCCGTTGATGACGCGCCAGTCGGAGACGCGGCGGTTGATGTACTGCCAGAGCTGCTCCTTGAACTCGGGCTGGTTGCGCATCTCCTTGAACACGGTCATGTCCGGCTCGAGCCGTGCCATGACCCGCGTCCAGGTCGCCTGCGAGATGCCCTTGGCGAGCGCGCGGTTGCGGAAGCCGTCGCGCCAGGCCTCGAACTCGGCCGGCGCCGCGGACGCCGGCAGGGCCGGAACGAGCAGCGCGGCGGCGCCGAGGCCGGAGCGGAGCAGGGCGCGGCGGGTCATCGGATGAGGTCGTGAATCGGACTGGGTCATGGCCGCCAGTCTACCCGGTCAGGGCGGTGCGCGGCAAAGCCTTGGCAGCGCCGGGAACCCGCTAGGCGCCGTGGAGATCGGCGGCGATGTGCGCGAGCCAGCGCCGGATGGTCGCGAGCTCACTCCGTTTCAAGCCGCGGGCGAGCCTGCGTTCGATGGCAGTCGCCTGCCGGCGCGCCGTGGCGAGCAGCGCGAGGCCACGGCGCGTCAGGCTCCATTGCAGCATCCGGCCATGGACCGGATGCGGCGTCCGCCGGACGGCGCCGTCCCGCTCCAGATTGCCGATGATGACGTTGACGGTCTGCGGCGTCAGCAGCGCGACGCGGGCGCAGTCGGCGCCGGACAGGCCGGGATAGGCCTTGAGCATCGTCAGCACCACGAATTGCGGATGGGTCAGGCCGGTGGCGACGAGCGCGCGGTCGAGCGAGAGCCGCGCCGCGGCCTGCGCCTGGCGCAGCAGATAGGCGAGGTGGCCGTCCTCGCCGCGCTTGCCCTCGCCGGGCGATGGCGGACGGGCCGCCGTCTTGGGCTGACTATTGGGTTGAGACTTGGGTTGCGTCTTGGATTGCGATTTGGGCCGACGCGCGGGGCCGGCCTTTCGCGAGGCTCGCGAGTTCGTCAACGCCGGTGCCTTGCGCATGTCATCAGAGCCCTGATAAATTGTCAGACATCTGATAACATGAGAGACGGATAATGTCACATGCGCGCAGCGAATACACCGCGTTCCGGAGCCAGGCGCCGGAGCTGTACGAGGCCATCCTGGCGGTGAGCCAGCAGGCGGCCAAGGCCGGCCTCGACAAGCAGTTGCTCGAGCTCGTCAAGATCAGGGCGTCGCAGATCAATGGCTGCGCATTCTGCGTGCAGCATCACGTGCTGCTGGCCGAGAAGCTCGGCATCTCCGCCGACAAGATCAACCTGGTCGTCGTGTGGCGCGAGGCGCCGCAATTCTCGGCCCGCGAGCGCGCGGCGCTGGCGTTCACCGAGGCGCTGACCACGCTGCACGGCGGCGTCAGCGACGAGGTCTACGCCCAGGCGCGGGCCGAATTTTCCGAAACGGAGCTGGTGTTCCTGACGTCGGCGATCGGCGTGATCAATCTCTGGAATCGCTATGGCGTCGCGTTCCGCTGGACGCCGGCGGAGCGGCCGGCAAGGGCGCCGTCCTGAGCTGCCTGGAACCGCAGCGGGGCCGGGCGGGTTATGCGTGCAACTCGGAGGAGGCGCGCATGACCGGGACGGACGAACCGCTCAAGCCGGAGGATTTCCCGCTGGAAGCCGATAAGCAGCACGTGCAGCGCCAGGACGGCAAGCCGATCGCCACGACGAAGAACGAGGCGATGGCGCACGAGATCGCCGAGCGTCTCAATGCCGAGGAGCAACGCCGCGAAGAGGACAAGTGGTCGGCGTGACCGACGACAACGAGCTCATGAGTTGCCTTGCGAGACGGCGAGCCGCGCGATGTGAACGATGATCTCGCGGCTTGCGCCATGCACCTCGCCGGGAGAGGTCGGATCGAGGGTGACAGGTCTACCACTCATAATTCCCGTGCGGCTGCCCCTCACGCCAACCCTCTCCCCGTAAGAACAGGGCGAGGGAGCACACCGGTGATGGCGGGCAAGCTTGTGTCTCTCTGAGAGCCGCGGGAGACAGATACCGGCTGCAAGCTAATAAGTATGTCGCGCTCAGAACGGATTGGCCGGCTGCGCGCGCTTGGGGCCTTCCGGCTTGGGCTCGACCGCGAGGCTGGGGTCGGTCGGCATCACGCGCGCGCCGGCAGCGCGGGCGACCTGGCCGGTGGTCGAATGACGCGCTTCGTCGGCCGACTTGATCTCGGGCGGATGCCAGCGGTCGCGCACCAGCATCGTCAGCGCGCCGACACAGACCAGCGCAATCGCCGCTGAAACGAGCGCCGGGCCGGCTCTGCGATGTGGGTTGGCTGTCACCATCTGCGATCCTCCGCGCAGACAACCCGGAACGGTGGGCCGCGGTTCCAGCCGCGCCGGCGATCAGTTCCGGTCGCGCCCGGCGGCAGCATCGGCCGCAGGTCCGGGCGGCGAGGGTCCGAGCGCGCCGGTGGTCAACGGCGGCTGCGACGCGGTGATCTCCTCCAGCCCGACCTCGCGGCCGCGGCCGCCGATCAGGCGCTCATAGGCCGCGATCAGCGTCATGTAGGGATTGACCCAGATCCAGCCATCGCGCGTGAACAGCTGGACGTCGAAATGCAGATGGCGCGTGGTGCCGTTGGGATGGTCGAGATAGTTCGAGACCACGCCGATCGGCTCGCCCTCGCGCAAGCGCCGGCCGTTGAGCAGGCCGTCGGCATCCATCGCCGAAGGGTTCATGTGCATGTAGCGGAAGCGGATGTGCTCGGTGCCGCTGTTGACCTGCACCGTCACGGCCTGCTGCCGGGTCGAGCGGATCACGACGCCGTCGCGCGCGGCGAGCACGCGCTGCCGCCACGGATTGCAGCCCTCGGCGCCGTCGCGCCGCACCGGGCAGGCCCCCGGCCTGAGATCCTGGCCCTGATGGCCGAAGCCGCTGGCGCACTGGCCGACGTTGAAGCTGCGCGCCTCGCAGAAATTGTCGCGCCAGGGATACTGGCTCCACGGCTGATCGAATTTGTCGCTCGCACGCCGGCGGCCGAACGACTGCGAGTGCACATAGGCCGGTGCATCCAGGGGATAGCGGATCTGCGAATAGACGGTGCGGTCGGCCCGCCCGCTCCGGCCGCGTCCGCCGCTGTTGGCGACGATGTCGCCAACAGGCCGATAGGTGAAATCGGCATCGAGCGTGACCGGACGCTCGGCGGTGAGCGGCGCGATCTCCGGCGGGATGCGCGACGGCTGCCCGCCGGCGATGCGCAGCGCCTTCAGGAAACGCTCGGCGATGGGATAGGCCTCGCGGCAGGCGAGGCGCCGCGGCCGCGGCGCGCTGTCGAGACACTGGATCGAGACCACGTAGGGCACGCCGAAGCGGGTGAAGGCGTAGCGGACATAGCCCTCGCGAATGAAGCGGCGCAGATCTGGATATTGCGCTGACAGCGCCTTGACGCTTTCGCCCTTGCCGCCGGCGGGATCGGCGACCTCGTAGGTGAGGAGTGAGCCGGTGATCTGGATCTCGACCGGCTTGGCGAAGACGCGCGACGGCAGGCCGGAGGTCACCTCCGGCGGCAGCGAGAACACGGCGTCGTAGCCGGACGGGCCGGCATCGAACAGGTCGGTCTGGAAGTCGGCCTGATAGCGCGACAGGTCGCGCGCCGCGATGGCGGCGCTGCGGCGCGCAGCGAGATAGGCGATGGTGTCGAACGGCAGCAAAACGGGGACCGGACTGCGTCCGATCCCCGTGAAGATGGTCGAGGTTACGCCGTTGAGCTGGACCAGCGCGGGCCTGCGCCGGGCATCGCCCGCGGAAACACCGCTCCGGCGCGCGGACAGAGCGAAGTCGGCGGCGACCTCGGGCGCCGCGTTGAGCTCGGAGCGGAGCTGATCCAGCGCCGCGCGCCAGTCGGCGCGGTTGATGGTGAGGGCAGGCGGCGCGAAGTCATCGGCCGCGCGCGTCGTCGATGGCGCGGCCAGCGTGATGATCGCCGCCAGGGCGGCGATGAGCGTGATGACCCGTGCCCCCAAATTCCCCCACGCCCCCCGGCGTCAGATCCTCGAGATGCCTCAGTCCTTGGCGCGCTCGCAGTAGGAGCCGTCCTCGGTCATGACGACGATGCGGGTGCCGACCGTGATATGCGCCGGCACGCCGGTGCGGACGCCGTTGGAGAGCACCGCCGGCTTGTAGGACGACGACGCGGTCTGGCCCTTGGTGACCGGCTCGGTCTCGACGACCTCGAGCGTGACCCGCTGCGGCAGGGTGATCGCCACCGGCACCACGTCGTGCATCGACAGCTTGACCGTCATGTTCTCCTGGAGATAGGCGGCCTGGTTGCCGACCACGTCCTTCGGCACCTGGACCTGGTCGTAGGTCTCCGGGTTCATGAAGTGGAAGCCGTCGGCATCCTCGTAGAGGAACGTGAAGTTGCGCTCCTCGATCGTCGCCTTCTCGACCTGGTCGGTGGTCTTGAAGCGCTCCGAGATCTTCACGCCGTCGCTGATTCGGCGCATTTCGATCTGGCTGACCGGGGTGCCCTTGCCGGGATGGATGTTCTCGGCGGTCACGACGACATAGAGCTTTCCATCTTGCTCAATGACGTTACCCTTGCGAATAGAGCTGGCGATGACTTTCAAAGCTGTTTTCCTGACACTGAAAAGGGGGCGCCGGCCCAAGCCGGGGCGCCACGCGACGCGGAATGCGGTTTCGGGCGGCAACATACTGATTTTGTCCGGGGTTGCCAGTCTTTTGCGGCCCGAACGGACGACCCTCTGATGTCCCGGGAGCCCGCGCCTTCGCCGTGGTGGTCGCCGCAGCGGCACGCCGATGTCAGGCCGTTCCTGCTCACCCGGGCCGCGATCACCCGGGCGTTGCGAGCCTGGTTCGACGAGCAGGGCTTCACCGAGGTCGAGACCGGCATCCTGCAGGTGTCGCCGGGCAACGAGACCCATCTGCACGCACCACGCATCGACCTGACGAGCCCGGATGGAACCCGCTACCGGCGGTTTTTTCGAACGTCACCGGAATTCGCCTGCAAGAAGCTGCTGGCGGCCGGGGAGCGGCGGATCTTCGAGTTCGCCCGGGTGTTCCGCGACCGCGAGCGCGGCGACCTGCACCTGCCGGAATTCACCATGCTGGAATGGTATCGGGCGGAGGCGCCTTACGACGCGATCATGGCCGACACCGTCGTGGTGATCGCCCACGCCGCCCGGACCACCGGCATCCGGCAATTCGCGTTCCGTGGCCGCACCGCCGATCCCTTCGCCGAGCCGGAGCTGCTGACGGTTGCCGGCGCGTTCGCGCGCCATGCCGGGATCGACCTGCTCGCGACCATCCGTGACGGTGCGGGCGACCGTGCGGCGCTGGCCCAGGCCGCCGCCGGCAAGATCCGGATCAGCGGCGATGACACCTGGTCGGACCTGTTCAGCAAGGTGCTGGTCGAGCATGTCGAGCCGCATCTCGGGCAGGGGCGGCTCACCGTGCTCTATGAATATCCGGCGCCGGAGGCCGCGCTGGCACGGGTGGCCGCCGACCCCCGCGTCGCCGAGCGGTTCGAGGTCTATGCCTGCGGCGTCGAGCTCGCCAATGGCTTCGGCGAGCTCACCGACGCCGCCGAGCAGCGCCGCCGCTTCGAGCAGGAGATGGCCGAGAAGGAGCGCCGCTATGGCGAGCGATATCCGCTCGACGAGGACTTCCTCGCCGCCGTGACCGAGATGCCGCAGGCGAGCGGCGTTGCGCTCGGCTTCGACCGCCTGGTGATGCTGGCGGCCGGCGCCGTGAGGATCGACCAGGTGGTGTGGACGCCGCCGGCAGGTGAGCGATGAACAGGATCGAACGTCCGACGACATTGCGCAGCGCCGAGGATCTCGTCGCGCAGGGACTGGCCGACCCGGCGGAGCAGCCGGCGCTGGCGCGCGTGGCGCAGCGCTACGCCGTGGCGGTGACGACGCATCTCGCCGACCTGATCGACGCCGACGATCCCAACGATCCGATCGCGCGCCAGTTCGTGCCCAGCCCGGACGAGCTGACGGCCGCGCCCGGCGAGCGCGGCGATCCGATCGGGGACGATTCGCATGCACCGGTACCCGGCATCGTGCACCGCTATCCCGATCGCGTGCTGCTCAAGCTGGTGCATGTCTGCGCGGTCTATTGCCGCTTCTGCTTCCGCCGCGAGATGGTCGGGCCCGGCAAGGACAATGCGCTGTCGGAGGAGGCCTATCGCGGCGCGCTCGACTACATCCGCGGCCATCGCGAGATCTGGGAGGTGATCCTCACCGGCGGCGATCCGCTGATGCTGTCACCGCGGCGGCTGAAGGAGATCATGGCCGATCTCGCCGGCATCGAGCACGTCAGGATCATCCGTATCCACACCCGTTTGCCGGTCGCCGATCCCCAGCGCATCACGCCAGCGCTGGTCGACGCGCTGAAGGTGCCGGGCGCAACGACCTGGATCGCGCTGCACGCCAATCATCCGCGCGAGCTCAGTCCTCCGGTTCAGGCGGCCTGCGCGCGGCTGATCGATGCCGGCATTCCCATGGTCAGCCAGTCGGTGCTGCTGCGCGGCGTCAATGATGACGCGGCGACCCTGGAGGCGCTGATGCGCGCCTTCGTGGAGATCCGCATCAAGCCGTATTACCTGCACCATGGCGACCTCGCGCCGGGCACGGCGCATCTGCGGACCACGCTGGCGCAAGGTCAGGCCCTGATTCGAACGCTGCGCGGCCGGGTGTCCGGCCTGTGCCAGCCCGACTACGTGCTCGACATTCCCGGCGGCTACGGCAAGGCGCCGGTGGGGCCGCAATACCTCACTGCCGATGAAACTGTTGAGCAGGATCATGTGGCAGCTGCGCAAACGCGCTATCGTGTGATTGACTATTGCGGTGAGGCGCACCTCTATCCGCCCGCCGCGGGATGAAGTGTCCTGCTGATTCCGCTGACACGGAGGAGCAACATGAAGAGACTTGCGATCGCGATGGGGCTCCTGATGGCCGCGACTGACGGCATCGCGCTGGCGCAGAGCGGCAGCGGCTCCTCCGCCGGCACCGGATCGAAGAGCGGCATGCCGCCGCAGGCGCCGATCGGCCATCGCCAGGTGCGTCCCAGCGACCTGCCGAAGGCCGAGCAGACCGAAGACAATTCGATGAGCGGCATGACCAAGGAAGACCGCGAGCTCGATCGCAAGATCAAGGGCATCTGCCGCGGCTGCTGAGCCCGATCTGCGGCGCGCTGGATGCGCGCCGCTCATCGATCGTGAGTGTTACGCCGAGCGCTCACGTGGGGAGTTGCGAAGTGCCGCACGCCGGGCGGCGACGGCTTCGGCGAGCTGCTCCAGCACCTCCACCGTCGTGTCCCAGCCGATACAGCCGTCAGTGATGCTCTGGCCGTAGGTCAGCTCCACGCCCGGCTTGACGTCCTGCCGTCCTGCGACGAGATGGCTCTCGATCATCACGCCCATGATGCGCTGCTCGCCTGCGGCGAGCTGGTGGCCGACATCGGCGGCGACCAGCGGCTGGTTCTCCGGCTTCTTGCTCGAATTGGCGTGGCTGGTGTCGATCATCAGGCGCGCCGGCAGTCCGGACTTGATCAGCTCGGCCGCGGCCTGCTCGACATGGGCGGCGTCGTAATTGGGGCCGCTGCCGCCGCGCAGGATGATGTGGCAGTCCTCGTTGCCCGTGGTCGCCGCGATGCCCGAGCGGCCGCCTTTGGTCACCGCCATGAAATGATGCGGATGGGCGGCCGACTTCACCGCATCCGCGGCGATGCGGATGTTGCCGTCGGTGCCGTTCTTGAAGCCGACCGGGCACGACAGGCCTGAGGCCAGCTCGCGGTGGATCTGGCTCTCGGTGGTGCGCGCGCCGATCGCAGCCCAGGCGACGAGGTCGGCGATGTATTGCGGGGTCGTCATGTCGAGGAATTCGCATCCCGCCGGCAGGCCGAGATTGTTGACGGCAGACAGCACGCTGCGCGCGAGCCGCAGGCCCTTGTTGATGTCGAAGGAATTGTCCAGGCCGGGATCGTTGATCAGGCCTTTCCAGCCGACGGTCGTGCGCGGCTTCTCGAAATAGACCCGCATCACGATCTCCAGGCGGTCGGCGAGGCGCTCGCGCAGGGCAGCGAGGCGGCCGGCGTAGTCGATCGCGGCGGCGGGATCGTGGATGGAGCAGGGGCCGACGATGACCAGCAGGCGGTCGTCGCTGCCGGTCAGGATGGCGTGGATCGCATTGCGCGCGGCCATCACCACACGGGTGGCAGTGAGGGTGCGGGGGATTTCACCCATCACCTCCGCCGGCAGGCTCAATTCCTTGATTTCCTTGATACGAAGATCGTCTGTGGTGCTCAGCACGGCGGGCTCCTGGGTCTCTTGGGTGGGCACCTGCCGGCAATAAAAAAGCCGCCAGGTCTGGCGGCTCGTTCGGATATCTTGCTGCAATGTGTCAGATTGAGCGCGATCCTCCCGCCGCCAGCGAGCTGTCGTAGCTAAAGTACCAATAGTAGCTGGTGGCGGCGTTGATCATGGTCGCTCTATAGCGGCCGCGCGGCCGCTTGTCATCTCGAAAATCGCAACCCTCGGACTCAGGCGTTGCGGGCGGCGAGCGCCATGCCGATCATCGACAGCCCGCCGAACAGCAGGTTGATGCCGACCAGCAGACCGATCGCCCACATCGCCGTGCCGGGCAGGCCCGAAATGATGATTCCGGCGATCGCGATGTCGACGACGCCCGAGATTGCCAGCCACGACCAGCGTCCGGACAGTTCGCGGCGGTGCTCCAGCGCATACATGATGGTGGCGACGCCCTCGGCGAGGAAATAGACGCCAATCACGATCGTCAGCGTCACCGTCCCCTGGACCGGCTGCGCCACCAGGATGATTCCGGCGACGATGGCGAGCACGGCCGACAACAGCGACCACCAGAAGCCCGGCATGCCGCGAGCCCAGAAGGTGAGTGCGAGCCCGGCGATGCCCGAGATCAGGAACATCCAGCCGAGGAAGATCGTGACCGCGAGGCTCGCCAGCGGGGTGAGGATCATTGCCAGCAGGCCGAGCACCGCGAGCAGGATGCCCTCGATCAGGAAGGCCTTCCAATGCGCGCGCATGGCCGCCCCCATTTGCGACCTCATGCGTTCGAGCTCGGGCGGAATCGTATCCTGGGGAAGGGTCATGATCGTCACTCCGGGCAAGGTCACGCGCTCAACGCCGCGGCCGCCTGCCCACGCACATGGTGAGGACCTGCGGCCCGGACAAGCGCGCGATGCGCGTTTCGTTGCTCTGCCGGCCGCAGCAGGCCGGGACTAGGCCGTCGTCCGCATCCGGTTGCGGCCGAAAACATAGACCGTCGTTGTGACAATCAGAAGGGCCATGCCGACGATGATCGCGGTGAGACCGAGTGGAACCAGCACGGCGGCGACGCTGCGGTCGGGGTTGAGCAGCCAGTGCCGAATGGAGGTCAGCACGAATCCGAGCCCGACGAAGCCGGCGGCGCCGCCGAACAGCAGCAGCGCCCACATCCTGCGCAGCTGGCTCAGCCTTGCCCGCGCTACCTCGGTGCGCGGCGTGTGGTGATGGGCGACCCGGCGCACCAGCCGCACGGCAAGGCCGATCGAGGAGAACCCGATCAGCACGCTGACGCCGCCGAGCCAGAGGCGCGCGGCGGCGTCGAGGGTCGACGCCCGCTGCAGCAGCAGCAACGGATAGTCGAAGGCCGCATGCAGCATCACCGGAGCGGCCAGCACCAGTGCCCAGCTCGACAGCCGCGCCCCTTCGCGATTGTGGCGGTTGGCGCCGAGCGCCGTACTGGTGCGGGCGATCGCGAGATAGGCACCGGCAATGATGCCGAGCGCACCATGAAACGGCACGGTGAGCACGCTGCGCAGCACCGCCAGCGAGCGCCACATCTCGGCATGCTGGACGAGATAAGCCAGGTTCTCGTAGGCCGCGAAGCCGAGCCCGACGGCGGCGCCGTAGAACACCGTGTCCATGGCATTGCCGACCTGCCGGCGCCGCGACCAGAGCGCGGCGATCACCGCGACCTTGGCGAGCTCTTCCGGCAAGGCGACGCCGAACAGAGCCCGGACCGCTTGCGCGATCCAGGGATTCTCCAGCGTCAGCCCGACATGCTGGAACGGGATCCGGACGATGCCGAGCAGCAGCACGCTGGCGGCACCCAGCAGGAAGGCGGTCCAGATCTTGAGCGGGGGGCCTGAATTGTCACCCGCGGCGACCACCAGCCAGAGGATCAGCAGCGCGGGCGCGATCGCGGCGGTGCCGATCACGGTCGCGAGGGCTTCGAGCAGGTTCATTTGCGATGGCAAGTAAGCCATGGTCTCCGATCATCCAATGCGGCGGGGCCGAACCGGCCGCCACCACCCGCACGGGGGATGGATTTGACATCGGTCCGTGGCCGCACGGCAAGATCTACATGTCGGCAGAATGAGCCGCCCTTCAAGGGAAAGAACCCCGTCCGGATGCTCGATTGGGGAGGGACCGCTGTGCGGCCGCAGTCCGCGGCCGCACGGCAGGGCTCAACGGGGCCGGGGTCCTCTTGGCGTCGCCGTATCGCTGTCGCGCGCCGGCGCCTCCTGGCGCGGCTCGCCCGGGGTCCAGGCGTCGGTGCGGGAGGGGCTCGGCGCCTGGGCGGTCGTCGGCGTTTCCACGCAGCTCAAGCGCGGCGTCGGGTCGGCTACGCGCCGGCACTCCAGACCCTCAGCAAAAGCGGTCTGGCTGATGGCGCACGCAACCAGGACAATCGAAAGAACAACTCTCATGGTGCCCCTCGGAGCAGGCTCGGCTCGCCCGTGATGCAGGCTCGACTCGGTCGTATTGGCCGATCATCTCCAGCTTGGTCGCAAAAGCGTGCATTTGTTTGACCATTCTCGCCGTCATTCAAAAAAACTTCCGAAAATCGCTTGCATTATCGGAAGTTGCAAGTCGTGCGCGAGTTCTGGCCGGCGGAATGAATGCGCGGTTGCGCTCGCTCTCGAACGGCGCCAAGTGCGCGGCCGGCGCCGAGCCGCTGCAGGACCATTTGCCCCCAGCTAGCGCGGTATGAGCGGTCGGCCGGGCTTGATGTGGCGGATGGATCATGGTCGGTTGCCGCGATGAATTCGCCGCCTTGGTCAGCTTCCGACAGAGCCTGTGGTCCACGCTATCGCCGTGGCTGGGTCGACGACGCCGTGGCGGCCATCGAGGCCGACCAGTGCCGGACCGCCGACACGCATCTGATCCGGCTGATCGTGCCCGCGCTCGCCGGCATCGACATCTACCTGAAGGACGAATCGACCCACCCGACCGGGAGCCTCAAGCATCGGCTGGCCCGATCGCTGTTTCTCTATGCGCTGTGCAACGGCCACATCCGGGAAGGCACGCCGGTGGTCGAGGCCTCCTCCGGGTCGACAGCGGTCTCGGAGGCCTATTTCGCGCAGATGATCGGCGTGCCGTTCTACGCGGTGATGCCGCGCACCACCTCGGAGGAGAAGATCGCCGCGATCACGCATTACGGCGGCAATTGCCACCTCATCGACGACGGACGGTTTCTCTATGCCGAGGCGGCCGCGCTCGCAGGCCGGCTCGGTGGCCATTACATGGACCAGTTCACCTTCGCCGAGCGCGCCACCGATTGGCGCGGCAACAACAACATCGCCGAGTCGATCTTCAACCAGTTGCAGGGCGAGCGCTGTCCGCTGCCGGAATGGATCGTGATGGGCGCAGGGACCGGCGGCACGTCGGCGACGATGGGCCGCTATCTGCGCTACCGCCGCCATCCGACGCGGCTGTGCGTCGCCGATGTCGAGCATTCGGCCTTCTTCGACGCCTTCTGCAACGGCGACAGCGCCCGGACTTGCGAACGGCCGTCGCTGATCGAGGGGGTCGGCCGTCCGCGCTGCGAGCCGTCCTTCGTGCCTGGCGTGGTGGATCGGATGATGAAGGTGCCGGACGCCGCGTCCGTCGCGGCCATGAACGTGCTGACGCGGCGGCTGCGGCGGCCGGTCGGCGGCTCGACCGGAACCAACTTTCTGGCGCTGTGCCGGCTGGCGGCGGAGATGCGGCAGCAGGGACAGACGGGGTCGCTGGTCACGCTGATCTGCGATTCCGGGTAGCGCTACCGCCAGACCTATTACGAGCCGCAATGGCTGTCCGCGCGCGGTCTCGACCCCGCGCCGTACGAGGCCGATCTGTCCGCCTTTCTTGATAGCGGGGCGCCGCTACGGCTCGATATTGCCGATGCGGGGAATCCGCTGTCCGCCTGAATGCCTCCGCGCGCGTCGTGATGAGAGCCGCGGCGAGCGGTGTCCGGATGCCCGGCAATGTGCGCGATCCCTGATCTGGATCAACGAAGAAGGCGCCGGATTGCGCTTTGGTCCGACCCCGAGCAGGGCTCCAAGGGCGCGCCGGAACGCAGGTTCGGGACGCGGGCAGGGGAAGGACGGATCAGGTGATGAACTACGACAGCTATTTCGACCGTGCCCTCGACCAGTTGCACCAGGAGCGGCGCTATCGCGTCTTTGCCGATCTGGAGCGCCTCGCCGGCCGCTTCCCGCGCGCGATCTGGCATTCGCCGGAGGGGCCGAAGGATGTCGTGATCTGGTGCTCCAATGACTATCTCGGCATGGGCCAGCATCCGAAGGTGATCGGCGCCATGGTCGACGTGGCCGCGCGCATGGGCACCGGCGCCGGCGGCACCCGCAACATCGCCGGCACCAACCATCCGCTGATCGAGCTCGAGCGCGAGCTCGCCGATCTCCACGGCAAGCAAGCGGCGCTGGTGTTCACCTCGGGCTACGTCTCCAACGAGACCGGCATCTCGACCATCGCAAAACTGCTGCCGAACTGTCTGCTGCTGTCGGACGCGCTCAACCACAATTCGATGATCGAGGGCGTCCGCAAGGCCGGGAGCGAGAAGCAGGTCTGGCGGCACAACGACCTCGCCCATCTCGAAGAGCTGCTGCGGGCGGCCGATCCCGACCGTCCCAAGCTGATCGTCTGCGAGAGCCTGTATTCGATGGACGGTGACGTCGCGCCGTTGCACCGGATCTGCGATCTCGCCGAGCGTTATGGCGCGCTCACTTACGTCGACGAGGTCCATGCGGTCGGCATGTACGGCCCGCGCGGCGGCGGCATCGCCGAGCGCGACGGCGCGATGGCCCGCATCGACATCCTCGAGGGCACGCTCGCCAAGGCCTTTGGCTGCCTCGGCGGCTACATCGCTGCCAATGCCAATCTGATCGATGCCGTCCGCTCCTATGCGCCGGGCTTCATTTTCACCACCGCCTTGCCGCCGGCGGTTTGCGCCGCGGCGACCGCCGCGATCCGCCACCTCAAGACCTCGCAGTGGGAGCGTGACCGGCACCAGGATCGGGCGGCGCGGCTCAAGGCCGTACTGAACGCCGCGGGGCTGCCGGTCATGCCGTCCGACACCCACATCGTGCCGGTGCATGTCGGCGATCCCGAGAAGTGCAAGACGGCGTCCGACCTGCTCCTGTCCGAGCACGGCATCTACATCCAGCCGATCAACTATCCGACCGTGCCGCGCGGCCTGGAGCGGCTGCGGATCACGCCATCGCCCTACCATGATGACGGCCTGATCGACGCCCTGGCCGAGGCGCTGGTCGACGTCTGGGACCGGCTCGGCCTTGCACGGGCGCCGCAGGCGCTGGCCGCGGAGTGAGCCCGTTCCGCTGACCTGTCACATCGGCCTGTCAGTTTGATCTGCCGCAATGCCGCCCGCGCCCGCGCGGGCGTAGTCTTTTGCGTTCAGGGAAAATGCCGGTTCGGCAAGGCCCGGCCGGCGCACAGGCGAGGGCGGCCATGGCAAGGATCATCGAAGCGCTGCTGCAGGAGCACGAGAATCTCGAGAAGCTTCTCTCGGTGCTCGAGCACGAACTGGAGCTGTTCGATCACAATCGGCGGCCGGACTACGACATTCTGCAGAGCATCATCGCCTATTTCGAGGACTATCCGCAGCGCTGTCATCATCCCAAGGAGGAGATGATCTTCGGCAAGCTGCGCGAGCGCGATCCAGCCGCGGCCGCGGCCTATGGCGACGTCGACGACGAGCACGAGACCGAGGCGCGGCGGCTGCGCGGCTTTGCCGACGCCGTGAACGCGGTGCTGTCGGACCAGGAGATCCTGCGCGAACGCTTCCACGCCGCCGTGCATGAGTTCATCGACAGCCAGCGCGAGCATCTGCGCAAGGAGGAGACCCTGCTGTTTCCCGCGGCGCTGCGTACCCTCCAGGCGGAGGATTGGGCCGACATCGACGCCCGCATGTCCGACCGCAAGGACCCGCTGTTCGACGGCGACGTCGCCGAGAAATTCCACAATCTCGAGCGGACCATCCTGCGCTGGGAACAGGAGGCGGAGCAGGCGCGCGCCACGGCCGGCTGATGGCATTTTGCCCAATTGCGCCCCGCGAGCCGTGGACTATAGTTTCAGCTCGGGGGCAGGCACTCGTCTCGGAGTTGGCTATGACCGCTTTGAACACAGGGCTCGAACCGGCCCGAGGTTCGCAGGATGCAGGTGCCGTCGACGCGACGGGCAGGCCTGCGCAGGTCCCGATGGCGCAGCAGAACGCCTTCGGCAGCCACGGCTATGACATGTATCCGCAGAAGCTCATCCGGCTGTCGGGCTGTCAGGAGCGCGCGCTCCGTCGCGAGAAGAAGCTCCCGTTGCTGCTGAGCTGACGGTGCTGCCCCGTAAGCATACGGTTGGCTGGCTTGTATTAAGACATCGTTAACCAGGCCGCGCGACCCTGTTCGCATGCTCCCCCAGGAGTGCGACGGAACCGGACGGCCGGAGCCGGCAGTCGCGACAAGAGGCCGGCGGCGTAACGCCCGCCGGCCTTTTTGCGTGGGCGGGGTGTCTTGGAATCCCCCTCGATCAGTTGCGTCGCGCCAGCGAGCGCAGGAAGCCCTGATATTCCTCGTTCAGCTCCATATCGACGGCGGGTGCGAGCCGCAGCAGCACGTTGGCGATGAACGCCTGATCGTTGCGGGGATCCGCCAGCACCTCGCGCAGCACCGGGACGTTGTCCTCGATGTGGTGCAGGAAGGCGACGCCTTTCTCCGCCGTCTCGGTCCAGCGCGCCCGCGTCCATTTCGCCAGCGGATACATGATCTCGTGGACGAAGTTCGATTTGCGCGCCTTCTCGAAGAAGCGCAGTCCGGCGCTCCAATTTTCCTTGGCGCGTAGCGGCGGTGGCGGCAGATCGCCGGTCAGCATCTTCCTGCCGGCCTGGCCGACGAAATCGTCCAGCGTGGTCGGCGCATCGATCGTGGCGCGGAAGTGCCACAGCGCGAACGAGCCGGGAAAATCCTTGCCCATGCCGTCGAGCAGGGCCGTCTCGACCGTGTCGACCGCCGCCTTGTCGCCCTTGAGCGACGCCGTCATCGCGAAGGCGAACAGCGCGTCGTTGCCGACCTCATGGACGCCGCCGTTCTTCAATTGCGCCGCCGACAATGCGGGCGTCTTGCCGTCGGCAGGCACCGTGGCCTCGCCGGCGCGCTGCGCCTTGATGAAGGCGGTGATCTCGAGCCAAGCCGTGAGGTTGGCGATGAAGGCGTCGGGATCGACATGCACGATGGCGAGATTGAGCGGCTCCTTGCGCGTTCTCAGCTCGGTCATGTCGGTCATGTCGCACTCCGCAGCAGCTCGCCGCCGAACGGTCTGTCGCCTTTGCGACATGATGGCTCGTTCGACGAAGATGCCGGGAAGGGCAGCAAGAAGGGTGCCACGGTCTTGTCGGGCTCGCGGGCACGGCGCGATCCTCGGAACGAGTCTTGCTCGGGCTGCTTCGCGTGCGATGTTCGCAACGGAAAGCATGAGGCCAGTGAATGTTCACCCGTGTCTGCAAGGCCGACACCATCGACGAAGGCGGCATGCGCCTCGTGATCGCCGATGCCCAGCTCATCATCCTGGCCTGGCCCGACGATGGCGAGCTCAAGGCGTTCCAGGGCGTCTGCCCGCACACCGCGGCGCCGATGGAGGAGGCCGGCTTCGACGGCCGCGTGCTCAGTTGCCCCGTGCACAATTGGACGTGGGATGCCCGTACCGGCACACCGCTCCACCCTCCGGAGAGTGCGTTGGCCGCGTATCCGGTGAAGGTCGAGGACGGCGTGGTCTACATCGACACGGACGGCATCTCTCCGCTGTTTGCGGCCCGTTGAGCATGCGGGACCAGACTGGAAAGACCGGCACGGGGTGGCTTGCCCGGCCGGCGAAACGCCTCTATACGTTCGGCGCGCGGCACGGAATCACCGTCGGTGGTTCAGCCGACCTCGCAGATCATCGCCTCAAGCGGCTGATTTGCTGAAGGTTTTGCCGAAACGTGCAAGCGGCGATGGCACCGGGGCCTCGTGCCCTCTGGCATCGTGCGTATTGCTCCCTTCGTCTATCGGTCAGGACGCCACCCTTTCACGGTGGAGAGAGCGGTTCGATTCCGCTAGGGAGCGCCATTCCGCGCCGGCTTTCCTTCCATCTCCGATCTTGAAACGGACGGTTTGCGCCGAGACGTGTCGGCGCGGGGTCCTGCATCCATGAATCGCACGCCCAGTACGTGATCCGGTCAACCGTCCATTAGGGTCCTTGCCGTACTGCAGCGGGCGAGCAGGAGCAGGATGATGGCCGCGCCCAAGAAGCGGGAAGCCCGCAAATCGATGAAGCAGCCGGCGTGGATCACGCTGGATGGCGGGTTCGCCGTGCGCCATTGCCTGGTTCAGGACATTTCCAGCGCCGGCGCCAAGCTGACCTTGCAGGACGCGGCGGCGCTGCCGGCGACCATCCGGCTCGCCTTCGCGCGCGACGCAAGAACCGGCCGGCAGTGCCAGGTGGTGTGGCGCCGCGGCGCCTCGGTCGGCGTCAAGTTCATCGGCAAATAGACCAGTATCGCTTCACTGCCGCAGACGCGCTAACAAGCGGCATGTGTCGATCTCTCATCCTGGGCGTCCTCGCGGCGTTCGCCGCCGTGACCGTTGCGGCCGCCGGCTCGCCGGGGTCATCGCTTCTTGTGCCATCGCTTCCCGGGCCGAATAAGGCTGGGCCGAATAAGGCCGCATCCCGTTCAGGCGCCGCCACCAACAATCCCTGCGCGTCCTACGGTGCGAACTTCGTACGCGTCGAGGGAACCGATACCTGCGTGAAGGTCGGCGGCGCCCTGGGCGTCGAGATGGGCACCTCGGCCGGCCGCTGAGGCGCTCACGACAGCGGCGGCGCGATGTGGCGGATGAAGGCCGGGCGTTGCGCGATCTGTCCGTACCAGCGCGCGAGACTCGGCAGCTCCGGCTTGACAACACCTTCGACTCCGAACCAGCGCCGCGCATAGGCGCCGAGCGCGATGTCGGCGAGCGTGAAGCGCTCGGCCTCGACATGGCTGCGTGTGGCCAGATGCGCGTCGAGGATGCGCCACATCGCCGCGGCGTCGTCGGCCGCCTTCTGCAAGGCGGGCATGTCGCGCTGCTCCGGCGGCGTACGCACCAATCCCCAGAACAGCGGACGCTCGATCGGCTGCACCGTCGACAGCGTCCAGTCCAGCCAGCGCTCCACCGCGGCGCGGTGCCGCGGCGTCGTCGGGTAGAGCGGCGTGCCGTCGCCGTGAGCGAGGCAGAGGTAGCGCATGATCGCGTTGCTCTCCCACAGCACGAAATCACCCTCGACCAGGGTCGGGATGCGGCCGTTCGGATTCATCGCGAGATAGTCCGCTTCGTTGTTGCGGCCGTACTGCATCCCCGCGTCGATCCGGTCATGGGCGACATCGAGCTCGGCGAGACACCACAGCACCTTCTGCACGTTCACCGAATTGGGGCGGCCCCAGATCGTCAGTCTGTTGTCGGCGGACACGTTCGGCTCCTCTCTGGGCGAGCGTCATCATTAGCGCATGTTACGCAAAAAGCCCCGCGCGAAGCGGGGCTTTTCCGTCGAACGCGTCGTTCGCGGGATCAGCGGCCGAAGAACAGCCACAGCAGAATGATCACCGGAATCGGCACGCCCAACAACCACAATAGAATTCCACGACCCATCTCGGCCTCCTCGTATCCTCACCGTCAATCGGAGCGACAACGCGAGGGTGGCCTCGATGTTCCGGCCGGAATCACGCGGGCAGATGACTCACCAATGTCCGGTGTTCGGCATCGACAGCCAGGGCTCGGCGGGCGCCTTCGGCTCGCCCTTCTGCAACAGCTCGATCGAGTGCAGGTCGGGCGAGCGGACGAACGCCATGTTGCCGTCGCGCGGCGGCCGGTTGATGGTGATGCCGAGCTTCATCAGCCGGTCGCAGGTGGCGTAGATATCGTCGACCTCATAGGCGAGATGGCCGAAGAAGCGGTCCTCGCCATAGCTCTCCTCGTCCCAATTGTAGGTGAGCTCGACCAGCGGGGCGCCGCGCGTCGGCGGCAGGCTCTTCAGCAGGTGTTCATCCTCGGGTGCGCAGAGAAACACCAGTGTGAAGCGACCCTTGTCGTTGTCGATCCGGCGCACCTCCTTGAGGCCGAGCGCATCGGAATAGAATTTGAGCGCGGCGTCGAGATTGCGCACGCGCAGCATGGTGTGGAGATAACGCATCGTTTCTTCTCTCCCTGAACTCGAAGCGGATGGTCAATGGCCGCCTGCGGACGCCGATCCATAGCAGCAATTCGTTCGCCCGTGTATCGAGCCTGATGCTGCGGCGATGCCGGCTCGCGCGGATGTGCGGTGCGCGCGGCGACGCATTCGATGGGCTGCGCGGTGTTGCGAAAGCCTCTCCGCATGCCCGCGAATCGCTGTTTTGGCCGTGATTCGCGGTGGGGATGAACGGGCGCGATGCGACCGCATGCAGGTATTTCAGCGTGTTTCGCCTGCAATGTGCGGCCAAAATCACGCAGGACCGTCGAAAATGCCTAGAAATATAGGGGAAAATGAATCGCATGCTCCGTTCGATCGCCATCGCAGCTTGACTTCTGCGCGCTCCGTTGGAATTTTGGCGCCGCTGTGGGTGCTTCGGGGCCCCTTGAAATGCAGGAGAATCCCGAAAATCGCGGGGTGATACGCCACCAGACGACTGAAGTCCCGGCTGTGCAATGCAGCCAGAAAGCCCCGACCAGTCTGCGCAGCAATGCGCTGATAGCCGCGCAGTCGTCACGTCATTCACCAGTATCAATCACAAGGAGATACGATGGCTACCCAACTTTCCAAGTCGCAACTGATCGAGAAGATTGCGACCTCGACCGAGCTGTCCAAGCGCGACGTCAAGAACGTCATGGAGACGCTCACCGACGTCGGCCACAAGGAGCTGAAGAAGAACGGCGTGTTCCTGGTGCCGGGCTTCGCCAAGTTCGTCGTCGTCAAGAAGCCCGCCGTGAAGGCGCGCAAGGGCACCAACCCCTTCACCGGCGAAGAGATGATGTTCAAGGCCAAGCCGGCCCGCAAGATCGTGCGCGCGCGCCCGGTCAAGGCCGCCAAGGACGCGGTTGCCTGATCTGACCGTCAGTCACGGTCGTGATCACGTCAAAGGCCTCCCGGAAGGGAGGCCTTTTTCGTTGCGGCTATGTGGTTGCAGCGCGGCTGAGCGTTGCGGTCGCCGAAGCGCCGCCGTCCCCGGATCGCGAAGGTTGGCACCACGGGGGCCCGAAAAACGACAGCAGCGCCAGCGCGACGGAATATCTTCGTCGCGTGGCGCCACCCTCGAGCACTGGGCCCTGAAATCCCCAGTACTGATCTGTCTCGGGGTGGCGCAGGCAGGTTCAAAGGATTTTGCGGGAAAATTGACCGGCCCGTGCGACCTCCGGCCCGCGCAGGAGCGCCGTCGCGCGTGCTGGGGAGAAGCCGGTGGATATGGCGCAGCAAGCCGTTGATCAGCAATCCGGAGAGCCCAGGCGAGGAGCTGTGGACAAGCGTTGGATCGACTGTGGATGAAGGCCCGGCGATCGCCGCAAAGCTCGGCTCTAGCGGCGCTCGCCGTTCAGATCCGCGCCGTCGTCCGCTCCTGTTTCAGGCGCTACACCGGCCGCCTCGGTCCTGGGATGACAGGACGCAAGCACGACGAATCCGCCATAGCCGATGATGTTGAACAGAAGTTCCAGCCAGGATACCATCGCGGATTCCCCCCATGGCAGTGAACGTGTGGCGACGGTGACGGTTCCAGACGCGCGCGGCGGGGAGCCGGCCTGCAACCAACTCCCCAGCATCTGCGTTGTTTGGACGCACGGGAATTGGAGGACATTCGATCATGAGAAAGACATTGGCTGTTCTGGCGACCGCGGGCGCCGTCGCCATCACCGCACTGGCGGCACCCGCTCCGGCACAGGCGCGCGGCATCGGCCCGGGTCTCGCATTCGGCCTCGCGGCGGGAGCGCTGACCGCCGGCGCGATCGCGGCGTCGCACCCGTATTACTATGGTCCGGGCTACGGCTACTACGACTACGGCCCGCGTTACGTCTACGCGCCCGGGCCGTATGCCTATTACGGCGGACCGTACTATCATCGCTACCACCACTGGCGTCATCACTGGTAAGCGCCAGTCGTGAGGAGGAGGGCCCGGATGGCGAAAGCCTCCGGGCTCTTCTCTCATCCCTGCTATTCCGCGGCCTCGCCGCGCTGTGCCTTCTTCCACGCCAAGCGGGCATATTCCTCGCGTTCGCGCGCGAACTTCTCCTGGGTCGACTTGAACCGTGCAATCCTTGCGGTGATGTCGGCGCGCTCCTTCGCGCGGCGGTCGTCCTGCGTCTCGTTCTGCCTCACGGATCCTCTCTGCTCCGGTCGCTATCCGGCGAGCCTCGCCCTGAGACGCGTGACAAACTTCCTGGCGAATCGCTGGCGCGATGTGGGTGTCCGATTGAGGCGTGATTGCGGACGCGAGGCCCCGCTGCAGGCGGGTCGCGCGTTTTGCTGGGGAGAGAAGGCGAGCACCGCCAACGTCTTCCGGTAGACACGGAACGATCCGACTCGTCTTGCTTGCAGTTGCGTCGTTCACGGCTGGTTCCGGAGGATGCGGAGTAGCGCAACGACGCAGCCGGGCCGGACATGCTCGGAGGCGGGAGCCAGCTTGCCGTGCTTTGAAGGGAGGACAATGATGGTGCGAGGTTTCATGGTTCGGGGCCGCCGCTGATGATTGCATCCGATCTGCACGACGGGGTGAACCGCCTGGGAGACATGATCGCTGCGGCGCGTGTGATCGTGCCCTTCACCGGCGCTGGAATATCGACCGAGACGGGCATTCCGGATTTCCGGTCTCCCGGCGGTCTATGGACGCGCAACCGGCCGATCCATTTCGACGAATTCGTCGCCAGCCAGGAGGCGCGGGACGAGGCCTGGCGGCGGCGCTTCGCGATGCAGGAGACGTTTGCCGCGGCGCGGCCCGGCCGCGGACATCTGGCGCTTTCGTCGCTCTACCGTGCGGGGAAAATTCCGGCCGTGATCACTCAGAACATCGACAACCTGCACCAGGACTCCGGTTTCGCGCCGGATCACGTCATCGAGCTGCACGGCAACACCACCTACGCGCGATGCATCGGATGCGGGCAGCGCTATGAGCTCACCTGGGTGCGCGAGCGCTTCGAGGCCGACGGGGCCGCGCCGGATTGCCCCGATTGCGCGGAGCCGGTGAAGACCGCGACGGTATCCTTTGGTCAGTCGATGCCGGAGCATGAAATGCAGCGCGCCACCGAGCTCGCGCAGCACTGTGATCTGTTCGTCGCGATCGGCTCGTCGCTGGTTGTGTGGCCGGCCGCTGGCTTTCCATTGATGGCAAAGCGGGCTGGCGCGCGACTCGTGATCATCAACCGGGAACCGACCGATCAGGACGACGTTGCCGACCTCGTTGTCCACCACGAGATCGGCGAAGTACTCGGATCGTTCGTCCGTAATTGAACGGAAATTGATGCATTTTTGTCGGCATCTCTGTTCATATGCCTCAGTGAAACCGATTTTTATCTATGCGCGGCACGAGGGAATGTTATCTTTGATTCGAGAGATTCGCGTGACTCATCGTGGGTATAGGTGGTGAGCACGTGTATGAGGGCGCCGTTGCAGGGGTGGCGGCTCACAATTCATATGTGAGGTCCGGGGTTATGGGGTCGGACGGATTTGAGTCCAAGAAGCTTGGGGTGCCGGTCGTTGGTGGTTCGACACCAACCCGGCTCGGGGCGGAATATCAAACCGGCGTCGCGCGCGACTCGGCAATCGATGCGATGACCGGTCTTGGCGAGAACCTCGTCGAAATCAGCGGCGTCATCAAATGGTTCGACGCCTCGAAGGGATACGGTTTCATCGTTCCCGACAATGGCTGGCCGGACGTGCTGCTGCACGTCACGGTGCTCAGGCGCGACGGCTACCAGACCGCCTATGAAGGGGCTCGCCTGGTGGTGGAGTGCGTGCAGCGCTCCAAGGGCTACCAGGCCTTCCGCATCGTCTCGATGGACGAGTCGACGGCGATCCATCCGGCGCAGATGCTGCCGCCGCGCACCCATGTCACGGTGACGCCGACCAGCGGGCTGGAGCGAGCCCAGGTCAAGTGGTTCAACCGCCTGCGCGGCTTCGGCTTCGTGACCTGCGGGGAAGGGAGCCCGGACATCTTCGTCCACATGGAGACCCTGCGCCGCTACGGCATGACCGAGCTGCGCCCCGGCCAATGGGTGCTGGTCCGCTACGGGCCCGGCTCCAAGGGCATGATGGCGGCCGAGATCCACCCCGAGACGGGTTCGCCGGCATTGTCCTCGCACTGAGTTGCTTGCGATCACTGCACTTGACGGCCCTGGAAGGGTGCTTTCCGGGGCCGTTTTCATGTCGGCTCCATCTTCACGGCCAGGCCGCGGTCTTGCTGCCGAGGCCGCGACCGTGTAGTGACGGGTTCGTCGAGGAAAATCGTCCCTTGAGAACATCGGGGTATAGCGCAGCCTGGTAGCGCGGCAGTTTTGGGTACTGCAGGTCGTTGGTTCGAATCCAGCTGCCCCGACCATCTCCGCAGCAACGTGGCCTCGCAGGTGAGACCTGATAGCTGGCGCGAACTGCGCGACGAGGCCGATAAAAAATTCGGATGCTCCCGCAGCGGCAAAACCCGGGAGCATCCGAAGTGTGCGGGTGAATCCGGGGAAGGAACATCCGCTGGCCGCCAGCATCCTCTGAATCGGAATCTCGCGTCTTTGCGCTAGATCAAATCGGGCGTGGGCGGCGGTTCGCGCGTCGGCCGTGCCGAGGTCGCGGCGGGGGGATCAGCGCGCCAGCTCGTCCTGCGCCAGCCGGCCGTCGATGATGTGCACGCGCCGTTGCATCTGAGCGGCGAGGTTGAGGTCGTGCGTGACCGCGACCACCGTCTTGCCGCGCAGGGTGACGAGATCGCGCAGGATGCCGAACACCTGCGCGGTCGCGGCGGTGTCGAGGCTGCCGGTCGGCTCGTCGGCCAGGATGACGGGAGGATCGTTGGCGAGCGCGCGCGCCACCGCCACGCGCTGGCGCTGGCCGCCCGACAGCTTGTCCGGCGTCTTGCGCAGATGCTCGGCGAGGCCGAGCGAGCTCAGCAGCTCCTCGGCGCGCGTGGTGATGGCGCGCGGCGACAGCCGTGCCAGCGCGCGCATCGGCAGCGCGACGTTCTCGGTGATCGAGAATTCCGGCAGCAGGAAATGAAACTGGAAGACGAAGCCGAGCCGTGACAGCCGCACCTCGGCGCGCTCGTCCTCGTTCATGCCCGTCGTCGAGCGGCCGTCGATCAGCACGTCGCCCTGGCTCGGCAGGTCGAGCAGGCCGAGCAGATAGAGCAGCGAGGATTTTCCCGAGCCCGACGGTCCGGTGATGGCGATGAGCTCGCGCGGATGGATCACGAGATCGATGTCGGCGACCAGCGTCACCGGCACCTCGCCGGGCAGCACCTTCGTCACTTGCCGCGCCTCGATCAGGGGCGGGCTCACGTCGCGCCCCGGATGATGTCGACCGGATGCAACCGCGCCGCGGCGCGGGCCGGAAAGTAGCCGGCGACGGCGCTGGAGATCAGCGCGACCGCGCCCGCCAGCAGATAGTGCTTCAGCGAATACAGCACGGGCAGATGATTGTAGTCGGAGAACGGCGTCTTGAACTCGAGCGAGGCGAGCCCGCGGGTGAGCAGGTAGCCGAGCGCCCAGCCGAGAGCGGCACCGGTCAGGCCGATGAACAGCGCCTCGACGATGAAGATGGTGCGGACCGTGCGGTCGCGGAAGCCGAGCGACTTGAGGATGGCGATGTCGCGGGTCTTCTCGTGGGTGATGGTCGAGATGATGTTGTAGGTGCCGAAGCTCGCGACCAGCAGGATGGCCCCGACGATGGTGTACATCAGCACGTTGCGCAGCGTGATCGCCGCCAGCAGGTCCTCCTGCGCCTCCTGCCAGGAGACCGCCTTGTAGCCGGTCTGCTCGCCGATGCGCTCGCTGATCAGGCGCGCCTGCATCGGATCGTTGGTGCGGACGCGGATCTCGTTGATGATCCCGGTCTGGCGCTCCAGGATCTGCGCGGTGCGCAGCAGCACGTAGCCGGTGGTCTCGTCGGTGCCGCGGAAGCCGGAATGGAAGATGCCGACGACGGTCGCGTTCATGCTGACGCCCTGGGCCGAGGCGAGCGTGATGTTGGAGTTGACCCGCGCGCCGATCTTGGTCGCGAGCCGGTCGCCGAGCAGGATCGCGTGCGAGGACCGGTACAGCGAATTGAGGTTGCCCTGTCGCATGTGGCTCGCCAGCGTCGAAACTTGGCCCTCCGTGCGCGGATCGATGCCGATGATCGCGACCGTGAGGTTGCGGCCGGCGAAGCGCAGCACGGCCTTGGACTGCACCGACGCCGTCAGCGCGCCCGGCACCCAGCCCTGCAGCGAGGCGATGGTGGCCATCGGGTTCTTGATGCCGGGGCGGCGGACGTTCGGGGTCAATCGGTGGAATTCGGCTGCCGCATAGATCTGATCGGCCGGCTGACGGGTCGGCTGGCGCAGCTCGTCGGTGATCGAAATGTGCGGCAGCGCATCGACCAGCGTGCGGATGAAGTCGTCCTGGGAGCCCTCCATCATCGCCGCCATCATCACCGAAAACGCCACGCCGGTCATCACGCCCGCGATCGCGACCAGCGTCTGGCGGGCGCGATGGCGCACATGGGTCCAGGCGATGGTCAGGACGAGGCTCATGGCGCCGACGTCTCGGGCCCGATCACGCGGATCCGCTCGCCGTCCTTGATGTCGGCGGTCGCGGGCGCTGCGACCAGCTCGCCCTCGCGGGCGCCGTCGAGGATCTCGACCGCCGCGGAGCCGCGGATGCCGATCCGCACCGCGCGCCGCCGCACACGGCCGCCTTCGATCACCATGAGGCTGCCGTTGACGATGGCATTGGCCGGCGCGAGCAGGGTGTCGGCCGTCTCCCGGCTGACGATGTTGGCCTCGACGCTCATGCCGACGCGCAGCGGCGTGTCGTCCGGCAAGCCGATCCGCACGCGGAACGTCTTGGCCACGGGATCGCCCGCCGGCGTGATCTGCTTCACCGTCCCGGGCAGGGCCTGGTTGCCGAACGCATCGGCGCGCAGCAGCGCCTTCTGCCCGACCTGGACACGGGGGATGTCCTCCTCGTTGACGTCGGCGACGACCCAGAGCGGCTTCTCCAGGCCGACGCGGTAGAGGATGGTGCCGGGATCGACCATGTCGCCGACCTCGCCGTCCTCCTTGAGGACGACGCCGTCCATCGGCGCTACCAGCTTGAAGTAGTCGAGGCGCTGGGTCTGGGCCGCGATCTGGGCACGGATGCGGGCGAGATCGCTTTCGGAGCGCTGGTAGGCTTGCGAGGTGGCCGCCCCGCGGGCCAGCAACTGCGACTGTCGCTCGAACTCGTGGCGCTGGAATTCCTCCTGTGCACGCAGATCGTTCAAGGTGGCCAGCGCCTCCTTGTCGTCGAGCCGCGCCAGCACGTCGCCGGCCTTGACCGACTTGCCCTCGCAGCGGCAGCGCTCGATGATGCGGCCGCGGACCAGCGGCGTGCTCCGCGACCACGTCTCCGGCTCCACGGCGCCGGTCGCATACACGATCTCGGCCGCCGTGCCGCGGGTGATGCGGGCGGTCGCGATCAGCGGTCCACGCACCCACCATGCGGCAAGCCCAGCCAGTGCGCCGGACAGCAGGATGATCGAGAGCAGGCCGCGCCACGGAAAACGACGCCGGCCGCGATCGACGGCCGGCGTGGCAGCAATGGCGTTGGATTGGTCCGGCGTCAGCATGTCCATGATCGAACGGACCCTGCGACGGGAGAAAGGCTATACTTAGCCCGCAGTGCCCGTCGCCACGCGGGGCGGAGCCATCTTGAAGTGCTGCTTGGCATAGGCGACGATCTGGCGATCGGTCGGGTGATCGGCGGCTTCGACGCCGACGATGCGCTTTCCGACCGCAGGATGCTTCTCGTGCAGGTACTTGGCAAGCTCGGTCTTGGCGCCGGCCGGGCCGATGATCAGGATCTCGCCAGCGTCATCGAGCGCGTGCGCGACCTCTTCGAGGAAATTCTTGTCGGGCGCCGCATGGCCGCTGCCGATCTCGTTGGCCTTGTGGTGCAGATGCTTGGTCTGCAGGTGCGGATGCAGCGTCAGCTCGTCGGCACCGGTCAGTCCGATGTGGAACACCTTGGCCTCGCTGTGATCGAGCCACACGACGGCATGGAAATGGGTCGGCATGATCTGGTCCTTGTCAGCAAATCACCGCTTGCGCAGCCTCGCGCGTTCGCAAGCGAACGCGCGCCGCGGGAAGCGGCTCCGTTGGTGATGCAAACCTTAGCGAGCCCGATCGGGCCCGGCTTGATGCAGGTCAACGGAGGCGGGGCGCGACCACGCGCCCCCAATGGCGCGAAGTCTACTTCGGCGCGGGCGGCTTCGGCTGCGGCTTGTCCTGCCGCTTCGACCAGGAGATGTAGTAGGCGACGGTTGTCATGATCGCGATGCCCGCCGCGCTGACCAGGATCTGCGCCAGCAGCGAGCCCGAGCTCAGCATCAGGGTGAAGTGGCCGATGAAGGACAGGAACACGCCGACGCAGAACACCGCCAGCGACTGTTGGCCGCAGACGATGAGGGGATCGAACGCCTTCCACTCCAGGCCCGGCCATTCCTTCGGCACGAACCGGATGACCAAAATGACGATCACCACGAAGTGCAGGAAGCGGTACGGCGCGAGATTGGTCTTGTCGTTCGGGTTGAAGGCCGCATAGAGCCAGTTCGGAAACATCGATCCGAGCTCAGGGAAGCGGCCGGCCATCGTCATGACCAGTGCGAGCACCATGTAGGCGATGCAGAAATAGAGCGTGGCCGGCGCCATGATGATGCCCATCGAGCGGCGGGCGCCGCCGAGCGCGCACCAGGAGCCGAACACGAACAGCACCTGCCAGCAATACGGATTGAAGTACCAGGTGCCCGCCGGATAGGCCGCGAAATTCCAGCCCATCTGTCGCGCCAGGAGCCAGAGCACGATCGAGGCGATCATGGTCAGGTCGGGCTGGCGCAGCATCATCCACAGCACCGGCGGGAAGAAGCCCATCAGCACGATGTAGAGCGGCAGCACGTCGAGATTGACCGGCTTGAACTTCAGGATCAGTCCCTGGGCCAGCGTATCGCTGGCGTGGTCGACGAGGCCTGCGACGTTGAACTCGTCGATGATCTCGGAGACGCCGAACCGCGTCGCCAGATAGCTGATGGCCACGATATAGATCACGAACAGCACGATGTGGGCGACGTAGAGCTGCCACACCCGCTTGAACAGCCGGGTGGCGCCGACGATGAAGCCGCGGTCGATCATCATGCGCGCATAGACGAACGAGGCAGTATAGCCGGAGATGAAGACGAACAGGTCGGCGGCGTCGCTGAAGCCGTAATTCCGCGTGGTGATCCAGTTCACCACATTGTCCGGGATGTGATCAAGAAAGATCGCCCAGTTGGCGATTCCGCGAAACAGGTCGAGCCGCAGGTCGCGCCCGCGCTCGGGCAGCGTGGCATTGATTTTCATGGCCGCTTCAACGCACTGTTTTGAATGGAAAACGTTCGGGGAGCAGAGGGCGCCGTGGCAGTCGACCGAGATTGTCACGGGACGGCAGAATGACTATACGGAGCACGATAGACGGTCACGTCCTGGATGGGAATCACCGTTCCGTGCTGGATCTTGCCTGTACCCCATCCCTGCCGTTTCCGCCAAACGCATGACGACCTCAGCTTCCAGGGGCTCTTCCAGCCATGACCGCACGCATTTTCAAGCCCGCCAAGAACGCGATGCAATCGGGCAAGGCCAAGACCAGGGACTGGCAGTTGGATTATGAGCCGGAGCAGCCGCGTTCGGTCGAGCCGCTGATGGGCTGGACGTCCTCCTCGGACATGAAGCAGCAGGTCACCTTGCGCTTCGATACCAGGGACGAGGCGATCGCCTATTGCGAGCGCAAGGGCATTCCCTACCAGGTGATCGAGCCGAAGGAGCCGGTGAAGCGGCAGATCGCCTATGCCGACAATTTCTCGTTCCGCCGCGGTGAGCCCTGGACGCACTGATTTGGACGCATTGAGGGGCCGGCTCGGCCGTCATCCGTTCAACCTGTTTGAGGCGGCCCGCCGGAGATGGGCAGCGGGGCGTCCTTGGACAGGCCGAGCACCGGGAAGCTCCTGATGGCCCGGACGCCGGGCAGGGCGGCGAACTGGCGGAGCTGGCGGCTCATGCCTTCGACGCCGGTCGACACGCATTTCAGCAGGAAATCCGCATCTCCCGACAGCCGCCAGCATTGCTGGACCCAGGGTAACGTCACGATCGCGGCCTCGAACGACTCCAGTGCTGTCTGGTGCTGGCTGTCGAGCTGAATCGACACGAACGCGACCACCTCATAGCCCAGCGACCGTTCATCGATGCTGGCGCGGATGGATTTGATCACGCCGCTGCTGCGCAGCGTCCGCACCCGGCGCAGGCAGTTCGGATGCGAGATCCCGACCCGGTCGGCGAGCTCGTTGATGCGGATCCGGCCATCGGCCTGGAGCTCCGCCAGGATCCTGCGATCGATCGCGTCGAGCTCCGGGCTGCCAGCCATCGGCGCGGCCCGTTCAGCCGGTCGGGCGATCAGGCCGGCCACCGCCGGCCGGATCAGGCTCGGCGGTGCGCGGCATGACGCCCGAGAGCACGAGCTTCTCGTGGGCCGCGATGATCGCCTCCCTGGTGAGCCGGCCGCCGGGACGGTACCAGCTGCACAGCCCGGTCAGGAGCGCGATGATGGCAAAGGTCGCGACCTGGATGTCGTCAACGTCGAACACGCCTTGCGCCACGCCGTCGCTGAGGATGTCGGCCAGCCGGCGCTCATAGGCGCCGCGCAGCGCCACCACCGCCTCGTAGTTGCGGGGATCGAGGCTGCGCAGCTCCGAATTGGCGATGAAGACCTCGCGCTTCCGGGTCATGTGATAGCTGACGTGGAAGGCGACGAATGCCCGGAGGCGTTCGACCGGACCCTGGGTGTCGCGGAGCGCCTGCTCGAGCTCTTGCAGCAGGTCGTTGATGTGGTCCTGGATCAGCTCCGCCAGCAGCTCCTGCTTGGTGCTGATGTGATTGTAGAGCGAGCCCGGCTGGATGCCGACCTCGGCGGCGAGCTGGCGCAGGCTCATGGCCTCATAGCCGTGCTGGAAGATCAGCCGCAGGCCGGCCCTACGGATCGCCTCCATCGTCGTCGGACCATGTGACCCGATCGTGCGCGCCATCTCGTCCTCGCTGGACCGTCCCGATGCCGATCGCGGCGGATCCGCCACGGCAGGGGGTCCGGTAGTGAAGTCTGAAAATTCCGTGGTCTCAAGCAAATGCTGCTCACCCCGTACTCTACAACAATCCGCTTGAGAATAGAATTTAAAAACGTATGATCGTTTAATTCGAGAAGGACGGACGGCCGCAAATCGGCCGCCGGCGGCAGGGAGGACAGCATGCGGGCAAAGATGGTACACCCGGGCTCGCAGCGGCCTGAACGGCCGCGACCGCTCTGACGCGTGCTCCCACGGCTTCCCCCTCCAGCCCCGCAACGAAGACGCCGGTCATGACGCTTCACTCCACGATCGATCCATCGTCCTCCGATTTCGCCCGCAATGCCGACGCCATGCGCGCGCTGGTCGCCGACCTCAGAACGAAGCTGGGGCAGGTCGCCGAGGGCGGCGGCGAGGCCTCGCGCAAGCGGCATTTGTCGCGCGGCAAGATGCTGGCGCGCCAGCGCGTCGACCTGCTGCTCGACCCCGGAACGGCGTTCCTGGAGCTGTCGCCATTGGCCGCGCACGGGCTCTATGGCGGCGACGTCCATTCGGCGAGCATCGTGACCGGCATCGGCCGCATCGCGGGGCGCGAATGCGTCGTCGTCGCCAACGACGCCACCATCAAGGGCGGCACCTACTACCCGATGACGGTGAAGAAGCATCTGCGCGCCCAGGACATCGCGCGGCAGAACAATCTGCCCTGCGTCTACATGGTCGATTCCGGCGGCGCGTTCCTGCCGCTGCAGGACGAGATCTTCCCGGACGAGCGGCATTTCGGCCGGATCTTCTACAACCAGGCGCAGATGTCGGCGCAGGGCATTCCGCAGATCGCGATCGTGATGGGCTCGTGCACCGCCGGCGGCGCCTATGTGCCGGCGATGTCGGACGAGAGCATCATCGTGCGCAACCAGGGCACGATCTTCCTCGGCGGTCCGCCGCTGGTGAAGGCGGCGACCGGCGAGGTCGTGAGCGCCGAGGAGCTCGGCGGTGCCGACGTGCATTCGCGACAGTCGGGCGTGACCGATCACTACGCGCAGAACGATGCCCATGCGATCGGCATCGCCCGCCGCATCGTCGGCACCCTGAAGCCGCCGGGCGCTCGCACCGTGCTGAACATGCGCGAGGTGCGCGAGCCGCGCTATGCCGCGGAAGAGATCTATGGCGTCGTGCCGGTCGACGGCCGCAAGCCGTTCGACGTGCGCGACATCATCGCGCGGGTGGTCGACGGCTCGGAGTTCGACGAGTTCAAGAAGCTCTACGGTCAGACGCTGGTGTGCGGCTTCGCCCACATCTGGGGCCATCCGGTCGGCATCATCGCCAACAACGGCATCCTGTTCAGCGAGAGCTCGCTGAAGGGCGCGCACTTCATCGAGCTGTGCTGCCAGCGCAACATTCCGCTGGTGTTCCTGCAGAACATCACCGGCTTCATGGTCGGCAAGAAATACGAGGCCGGCGGCATCGCCCGCGACGGCGCCAAGCTGGTGACGGCGGTCGCGACCGCGTCGGTGCCGAAGTTCACCGTCGTGATCGGCGGCTCCTACGGCGCCGGCAATTACGGCATGTGCGGCCGCGCCTATGCGCCGCGCTTCCTCTGGATGTGGCCGAACGCGCGCATCTCGGTGATGGGCGGCGAGCAGGCCGCGATGGTGCTGAGCCAGGTCCGGCGCGACGGCATCGAGGCCAAGGGCGAGAGCTGGCCGGCGGAAGAGGAAGAGAAATTCCGCAGCCCCATCCGCGCGCAATACGAGGCGCAGGGCAATCCGTACTACGCGACCGCGCGGCTGTGGGACGACGGCGTGATCGATCCCGCCGATACCCGCCTCGTGCTCGGCCTTGGATTGTCTGCCGCCGCCAATGCCCCGGTCGAGCCGACCAAGTTCGGCCTGTTCAGGATGTGATCATGGCTCGTCCCGGATTGTATCGTCGTTTTCGCAAGCTCCTGATCGCCAACCGCGGCGAGATCGCCGTGCGCGTCATCCGCACGGCGCGCGCGATGGGATTGAAGACCGTCGCGGTCTATTCGGAGGCCGACCGCAACGCGCTGCACGTCGCGCTGGCCGACGAAGCGGTGCTGCTCGGCCCTGCGCGCGCCCGCGACTCCTATCTCAACATCGAGCGGCTGATCGAGGCCGCCAGGCAGACCGGTGCCGAGGCCGTTCATCCCGGCTATGGCTTCCTGTCCGAGAGTGCCGAGTTCGCACAGGCCTGTCTCGATGCGGGGCTGGTGTTCGTCGGGCCGACCGCGGCGATGATCACGGCGATGGGGTCGAAGTCCGGCTCGAAGTTTCTGATGGAGCAGGCGGGCGTGCCGCTGGTGCCCGGCTATCACGGCGAGGCGCAGGATGACGCCACGCTCGCCAATGAAGCCGCGCGGATCGGCTTTCCCGTGCTGATCAAGGCGTCCGCCGGCGGCGGTGGCCGCGGCATGCGCGTGGTTCACGCGGCCGGCGACCTCACTGATGCCGTCACCAGCGCCAAGCGCGAGGCCAAGGCGGCGTTCGGCGACGACCGCGTGCTGATCGAGAAGTTCGTCGAGAGCCCGCGTCACATCGAGGTGCAGATCGTCGGCGACAGCCACGGCAATCTGGTCTCGCTGTTCGAGCGCGAATGCACCCTGCAGCGCCGGCACCAGAAGGTGGTCGAGGAGGCGCCGTCGCCGACGTTGACGCCGGCGCAGCGGGACACGGTGTGCGCTGCGGCGCGTCGCGCGGCGGGCGCGGTGAACTATGTCGGCGCCGGCACCATCGAGTTCGTCTCCGACGGCCGCGACGTGTTCTTCATCGAGATGAACACGCGCCTGCAGGTCGAGCATCCCGTCACCGAGCTGATCACCGGCGTCGATCTCGTCGAATGGCAGTTGCGCGTCGCCTTCGGCGAAGAGCTGCCGCTGACGCAGGACCAGATCCGGTTGCATGGCCATGCCATCGAGGCGCGCGTCTACGCGGAGAATCCCGCCAAGAACTTCATGCCCTCAGTCGGCACGATCAAGACCTGGCGGCTTCCCGCTGAAACCGGCGGCCTGCGCATCGATGCCGGCTATCGCGAGGGCGATGCGGTCTCGCCCTATTACGACGCGATGCTCGCCAAGATGATCGCCTGGGCGCCGACCCGCGAGGTCGCGATCGAGCGGCTCAACCGCGGCCTTGACGACACCGACGTCCGAGGCATCGTCAGCAACATCCCGTTCCTGTCGTCGCTGCTGACGCATCCCGACGTCGTGGCGAACGCGATCGACACCGGTTTCATCGAGCGCCATCTGACGCATCTGACCCAGTCAGGAGCGGTGGCCGGCGACCTCGAGCTCTGTGCCGCGGTTGGGGCCATTCTCATCGGCGAGCAGATCGCGGCTGCGAAGGAGCAAGGCTCGCCGTGGCGCGCATCCGGCTGGATGCCGGTGGGACTGCGACAGCGCGTGTTCTCGTTCCGCCAAGGCACGGGCAATGAACCGCGGACCGCCACGCTGGCCTATGGTCCCGGCGTACAGCGCCTGTCGATCGCGGGCCGTGAGACCTCGTTCTCGGCTATCCCGACTGATGACGGTGGCTTCGACCTTGTGTGCGACGGCGTCAAATCCCATGTGGTGGCCGTCATCGAGGGCCATGAGCTGTACCTGCGGACCCGCAACGGTCGTTTCGATCTGCATTGGATCGATCCGTTCGGCGGAGACGACGAGGAGCAGGCCGGCGAGGACAAGATCGTGGCGCCGTTGCCGGGGACCGTCGTGGCGCTGCTTGCGCAGGAAGGCGCCGTCCTGGAGAAGGGTGCGGCGATCCTGACGCTCGAAGTCATGAAGATGGAGCAGACCCTGCGGGCGCCGTTCGCAGGCCGGCTCACGGCGATCAAGTGCAAGGTCGGCGACATCGTGCAGGAAGGCGTCGAACTGGCGGACCTCGAACCGTCCGCCTGATCCTCGAACCGGAGAGGTCGGCATGAGCGAGAGCGTGCGCATCATCGAAATGGGCCCGCGCGACGGCCTGCAGAACGAGAAGACGTTGGTCGGCGTGGCCGATCGCATCGCTTTTGTCCGCGCGCTGGTGAACGCCGGCCTGGCGACCGTCGAGGTCGGCGCCTTCGTCTCGCCCAAGGCGATCCCGCAGATGGTGGGATCGGATGAGGTGATGCGCAGCGTGTCTGCGCTGCCCGGCGAATTCCATGTGCTGGTGCCCAATGTGAAGGGCTATGAGGCCGCGCGCGCTGCGGGCGCCAGGGTGATTTCCGTGTTCACGGCGGCCTCTGAGAGCTTCTCCCGCGCCAACATCAACTGTTCGATCGCGGAGTCGCTGGAGCGATTCAAGCCGGTGATCGCCCACGCCAGGACCGACGGCGTCAAGGTGCGCGGCTACGTCTCCTGCGCGCTCGGCTGTCCCTATGAAGGCGAGATCAAGCCGCAGGCGGTAGCCGGCGTGGCGAAGGCGCTGTGGGACCTGGGCTGCTACGAGGTCTCGCTGGGCGACACGATCGGCGTCGGCACGCCGCTCAAGGCCAAGCAGATGCTGCGCGCCGTCTGCGACGATGTGCCCGTGATGCATCTTGCGATGCATTTCCACGACACCTACGGCCAGGCGCTGGCCAATCTCTATGCGGGCATGGAGGAGGGCGTCCGCGTCATCGATGCCGCCGCCGGCGGCCTCGGCGGCTGCCCGTTCGCTCCGGGCGCGACGGGAAATGTCGCGACCGAGGACGTCGTCTACATGCTCGAAGGCATGGGCATCCGCACCGGCGTCGACATGACGAAACTGCTGGCCGCCACCAACGAAATCAGCCGGCTGCTCGGCCGGCCCCCGGTCAGCCGCGTTGCCGGCGCGCTGAATGCGAAGAACAGGCGAGCAGCCAATGGCGAATAGCGAACGGGGGCTGAACCTATCGCCAATCCCTATTCGCTACGTCCTAGTCGCCATTCGTCGCTGCGTCAGCGGCTGAGATCCGGCCCCATCACGAGATCCGGCAGCGCCGTCGAGATCTGCGGCACGAAGCAGAGCAGCAGCACGGCGGCCATCATCAGCAGGACGAACGGCAGCGTGCCCCAGATCACCTCGCGCAGCGGGATGTCCGGCGCGACGTTCCTGATGACGAAGATGTTGAGACCCACCGGCGGGTGAATCAGGCCCATCTCCATCACGATCGTCATCACCACGCCGAACCAGATGATGTCGAAGTTCGCTGCCCGCAACGGCGGCAGGATGATCGGCGCCGTCATCAGGATGATCGATACCGGCGGCAGGAAGAAGCCGAGCACGACAACCATCAGCAGGATCGCGAACAACAGTTCCCAGCGCGGCAGGTGCATCGCCACGATGGACTCCGCCACCGACTGCGAGATGTGCAGGTAGCTCATCACGTAGGAGTACAGCAGCGACATGCCGATGATCAGCATCAGCATGGTCGATTCGCGCAGCGTCGCCTTCATGATGGGCGCGAGATCGGCCGGGCTCCAGACGCGGTAGATGATCGCGATCAGCACGAGCGCGAGGATGCCGCCGAGACCGGCTGTTTCCGATGGCGTGGCGAGGCCGCCATAGAGCGCGACCATGACGCCTGTCAGGAGCAGCACGAACGGAATCACGCGTGGCAGCACGGAGAAGCGCTGCGCCATCGTAAAATCGTCCTTGGTCAGGATGTCCGACCACGCGCCCGACTTCTCATAGACGGCTTTCGCGCGCGCATATTCCTGCCGGAAGCGCACCACCGAATAGACGCCGAACAGGGTCACCAGCAGCAGCCCGGGGCCGATACCGGCCAGGAACAGCCGTCCCAGCGATTTCTCCGCCGCGATCGCGAATAGGATCATCGTAATCGAGGGCGGAAGCAGAATACCGAGCGTGCCGCCGGCGGCGATGATGCCTGCGGCGAAGCCGCCGGAATAGCCGCGCTTGCGCATCTCGGGAATTCCGGCCGAGCCGATCGCCGAGCAGGTCGCGGGGGACGATCCCGCCATCGCCGCGAACAGCGCGCAGGCGAACACATTGGCGACGCCCAATCCGCCGGGCACGCGATGCAGCCACGCATGCAGCGCCGAGTAGAGGTCCTGGCCTGCGCGGGAGCGGCCGATCGCCGCGCCCTTGAGGATGAACAGCGGGATCGACAGCAGCGTGATCGACGCCATTTCCTCGTAGACGTTCTGCGTCACCGTATCGAGCGACGCGGTCGGCATGTAGATGGCCATGAACACGACGGCGACGGCGCCGAGCGCGAAAGCGATCGGCATGCCCGCGAACATCGCAAACAGGGTCGAGAGTCCGTAGGCAACCCCAATTCCGAACACGCTCATCGACGCGCTCCGGTCAGCGGAGCCACGATCTGCAGCAGCATCTGCAGGCACAGCAGGGTCATTCCCGCGGCCATCAGGCCGTAGGGAATCGCCAGCGGCGGCGACCACATCGAATTCGAGACCTGACCATCGACCCAGGCCTCATGTGTCAGGGTCCAGGATTTCCAGGTGAAGAAGGCACAAAACAAAAAGCTCGCGACGTCGACCAGCCAGAGCCTGATCTTGTTGGCGAGCGGCGACATCAGCCCAACGAAGGCTTCGATGCTGACGTGGCCGCGATGCTCCTGCACATAGGCTGCAGTCATGAAGGTTGCGCCGACGAGCAAGAACACGGCGGCTTCGTCCTGCCAGTAGTTGGCGGCCTTGAACAGTGCACGGCCCGCCACGCTGTAGCTCAGGATGAGGCAGGCCGCGACCAGTGCGAACGCGGCCAGAACGACGATGATACGATTGAGCAGCGAGACAACACGCTGGAGCGGCGCCAGCGGACCGCTGGCGCCGATGGCTGTCGTGGCCTCGGTATCGAGAACGGGCGCGTGCATCAATCAGGCCGCGACGTCGGAGGCGAGCTTGAGGAGCTTGGCGCAGTTCGCGGACCTGCCGCCATAGTCCTTCCAGGCCGTGTCACGGGCAATGTCGCGCCATTTGTTGACGGTCTCGACATCGAGCTCCGTAACCTTGGCGCCGGCCTTTTCGTAGACCTTGGCAACTTCGATGTCGTCGTCCTGCGCGCCCTTGCGCCCGAACGCCTCCATCTCCGCGCCGACCGCGAGGATGATGTCCTGTTGGTTCTTCGGCAGCTTGTCGAACGAGGCCTTGGACATCATCAGCGGCTCGAGCATGAACCAGTACGACGCCTTGGCTCCGGAGGTGAGGGCCTTCGACACCTCTTCCAGCCGGAACGAGATCAGGCTGGTCGACGAGGTAATGCCGGCATCGCAGGCACCGGTCTGCATCGCGGTGTAGATTTCGTTCGACGGAACCGACAGCACCGAGGCGCCGGCGGTCTGCAGCACCATGTCCATCTCGCGCGAGCCGCCGCGCACCTTCATGCCCTTGGCATCCTCGGGCGCAACCAACGGCCGCGACCGGCTGGCGACGCCGCCCGCCTGCCAGACCCAGGTGAGCAGGATGATGCCCTTGTCAGCCAGGAAATCACTCAGCGTCTTGCCGACCGGCTCGTTCTTCCAGCGCATGCCCTGGTCGTAGGTGGTCACCAGACCTGGCATCAGCCCGATGTTGGTCTCGGGCACCTCGCCGCCGGCGTAAGGCATCGGATAAAGGCTGATGTCGAGCGCGCCCTTCCGCATGGCCGAGAATTGCGCGACGGTCTTGATGAGCGAGGAGTTCGGATAGATCTCGGTCGCGATCTCGCCGCCGGAGCGCTTCGCAACCTCCTCGGAGAACACCCGGCAGAGCCGGTCACGGAAATCGCCCTTGTCGATGGTGCCGCCGGGAAACTGGTGGGAGATCTTCAGCGTCGTTGCGGCATGGGCCGTACCGATTCCAAAACGCAGAATGGCCGGCGCAGCGAGTGCGGATGCGATGACGTGACGGCGTGTGAGCATGAGATTTCCCCTGGACAACTTCTGGTTGGGTTCCCGACCCGGGTTCGCTGGCGTGACTTATACCAACCAATCTACCGGACTTACCTCTAGCCGAACTAGACAGTTCGTTCGAGGCCAAATGCATGGGAAGCGACATATTGCTGCGGCGCACGTACCGGCCTGTGAATCCCTTGCGCGGGTTGTACTAACATGACCTTGCCGGGCAAAATTGTGTCCTCGATTCCGGAACGCGACGCATTCGAGTCAAATTTGATCGAACAAAATTTTCGCTCGCGCTCGTAACAATCGCCTTCATCGGAACGTCGATATCCAGGAACGGCGCGTCCGTCGCCGTCGAACCTGTCATACGAAGGAGCGATCATCATGACCAATCGTAGCCGCCTCATCCTCGGAATCTCCGCCGCCGCCCTCGCGTTCAACGTGGCCGTCGCGCCGGTGGCCTTCGCGGAGGACAAGATGAGCAAGGACGATGGGATGAAAAAGGGCGCGATGTCCCACGACGGCATGAAGAAGGATTCGATGGCGAAGGACGCCATGAAGAAGGACGATGCCATGTCCAAGGACGGGATGAAGAAGGACGACGGCATGATGAAGAAGAACTAAGTCGTCTCGCCCGGCATCGTGCGATGGGACGACCGTATCAGTCCCATCGCCGATGAAGTGAGGAGCCGCGCGATGCCGGACGCGACGGCACGCAGGTCTCGTGGCGGCGGCGTTGCTGCTTACTTCTTCTTTCCGCGGGCCTTGCGCGCGGCGTAGCGCGCATCGCGCTTCGCCTTCTGCTCGGCCTCCATCTCGGCCAGGCGAGCGGCTTCGTCTTCCGCCTCGCGCGCGAGCCGGGCAATCTCGGCAGCTTTGGCCTCTTCCTCGAGGCGCTTCTGCTCCGCCTTGGCGGCCTCGCGCTCCAATCGCTGCTGCTCGCGGCGGGCGGCGGCAGCTTCGCGCTCCTGCCGTCGCTTCACGACTTCGGGATCGTCCGGTCCCGGCTGCGATTTGAACTTCTGCACGATGCTCTGGCGGGCCTGCTGCGCGGCCTTCTGCCGATCGGCAAATCCAGGTTCCTTGAATCCTCTCATGGAGACGTCGTCACTTCGCTATTTGGGTGTTCGATCAGGGTGTGGTCGGTCAGGGGCTGCACGCGCCGCCAGGCAGTTCTTCCACGAGATCGTGAACACGAGCGGAGGCCGACGCGAGCCCGTGTGTATAGGATCGCATGCGTCGATGACAAATGCTTTATCGCCGCTCCTCCACATCCGACCTGCCTAGCGCTTGCATGGCGCTCGCCGGAGGCTATGTAAGCACCCCCGTCGCTGACGCAGGTCGGCCGGCTGTGAGTCGCTTCACGCCTCGCGGGCACTAGCGCACCGCCCGGGTGCGACGTCCAACGGAGTTGACCGGCATGATCTCTGTTCGCCGCGGGCGCATGGCGCTCGGCCTCGCGCTCGTCGCTCTCGTGGTCAGCGCATGCGTGATGACCGCGGTCCTCGCCCGCCCGCGGCCCGTTTCGGCCGGTGTGCTGGGTTCCGAATGGGAATGCGGGCAGCTGTTCTGGGTGACGAGCTGCACCCGTATCGAATCGATCTCGCCGGCATCGCGCCAGCAGCAGCAACCGCACGGTGAGGCCGCTGGCCTGCGTGCCGCCTAGGCGCACCGGCGATGAGTACGCAGGGGCCGGATAGACGCGGTGCCATGGCGGCACTGGTGTTCGCGGCGCTCGTCGTGGCCTTCGGCGTGTGGCTGGCTCGCAGCCTGACCTCGGCAAGCCGGATGCAGGATTGCCTGATGTCGGGACGAACCAACTGCAATGTGATCGTGCCCGACCGGTGACCGCCGACCAGCTCGTACCGGATCGGCAGGGCCGCGCCAGTAAGGTTGCATGATCGAAGCGGCGAATCAGCCGGCATCTCGGTTAACCTGACGGCAGCAGGTTGACCTAGCCGCAAAATAGTCCGGATTTTACCCGTTTGTCGCGGAAACTATGATGTGTCCGGATCATGCGCGCCGAAGCCGGCGATCCGGAATGATCAATCCGCATTACACTTGGCGTCCGTGGCAATCAGCGCGGACGGCGGGTGATCAAGGGTAGGGGAGAATGATGTTGTCCAACCAGAGCACACGGTGGCTGCCTGCGATCGCAATCCTGACCGCGGTCGGGATCCCCGCCCAAGCCTGGGCGCAAACCCAGGACCAGGCTGGTCCTGGTGCCGGGCATTCGCCCCAGGCCCGCCCGCCGGGTGTCATTCGCCAAGCGCCGGCCCAGGGTGGGCAGCCGGGCGGCCAACCCCATGTCCAGATTCCGCGGCAAGCCGGTCCCATGGCCGGCCAGCCGCAGGGAGCACAGCCGGGCGCACCGCCGCGGGCTGCCATTGCCCCTCAGGGACGCCAGCCTGCGCCGGTGGCGCAGCAGGGACGTCCGCCGGGAGCCGGTCAGGGCTACGCAGCGGGCCACGGGCCGGGCCCTGGTCCGGCGATGGTCGGGCGGGGACCGGATGCGCGTTATGCGCACGGCCGGGTCGCGGTGCGCGACTATGGTGGGCAGTCTTATCGCGGCCGGGTCGGCTGGGAGGGTGGCCGATGGCGGCACGAGGTTCACAATGGCCGTCCGGGCTGGTGGTGGGACGTCGGTGGCGTCTGGTACTATTATCCCGAGCCCATGGAAGGACCGCCGACCTACGTGTCGGAGGACTATGCTGACGATGTGGTCTATGCGCCGTCGGCGGCCTACGAGGCGCCCCCGCCGGTCGCCTACGAGCCGGCGGCGCCGCCTCCGGCCGAAGTCGATCCGGGCGCCAGCGCGCTCGGGGGCGCGATCATCGGCGGGGTGCTCGGCGGTATCCTCACCGGCAAGGCGGGCGGTGCCGCGGCGGGCGCCGTGCTTGGTGGTGCCACCGGGGCGATCGCCGGCGCTACGGCTGCGGCGCGACCGGGCTATTATCTGTCGCAGGGCAATTGCTACTATCGATATCCGTCGGGAGAGTATGTCGCGGTCGATCCGCGCTCCTGCTACTGAGCCGCCGCCGGCGGTCGGAGCGCTGCGCTGAGCTTGGTTGGCCGCTGCGGAGTTGTGGCCGAATCTCCGCAAAGCTCCGGAGCAGGAGTGGGAGCGAATCTTGATAGACTCCGCTTCATCGTTCGAGAGGTGAGAGCTCCTGGGCCATGACCAAGGCGTCCAAGCTGGTTGCCGCCAAGGGCGGAAGGGTTCTCCTGGTCCGGCGCCGGGCCGACGGGCGCTGGATGTTTCCGGGTGGCCGCAAACGCGCGCAGGAGACGGCGAAGGACTGCCTGAAGCGCGAGATCAAGGAGGAGCTTCCCAAGCTTAAGCTCGGCCGGCTGCGGCTATGGAAGGAAGTCACCGCCAAGAACAAGCGCTCGGGTCGCAAGATGAGCGATGCCATCTTCATCGCCAAGCATGCCAAAGGGCGCCTGGAGATCGGAGACAAGAAGGAGATCGACCGCGCGGTGTGGCAAAAGCCCTACGGACTCAGCCTGACGCCGACGTCGCGCTACATCCGCGACCAGCTGTTTCCACGAAAGCCGGACTGAACCGTCGCGGGCTGGGAACATCCCGGCCGCCTGGGCGTTATCTGCCCATGCCTTACGATAACACAGACAGACAGCCTCGCGTCCTCACGCCGGAAGAGCGTCGAGCGCGTGACGCCAGCCGCAGGGCTGATGCCGAACAAGCCATGCGCGAGCATGAGGCGGCCCAGCGCGCCTTTTACGCCAACCGCGAGCGGCTCCGGGCCGAGCGTCTGGCCCGGGAGGCCGCCGCCAAGTCGGGCTGACGGGAGTTCCTGTCAGCTTGCCTTGCGGCTCCGGAATGCGTTCGCCATCCGCAGAAACGCTTGATCCAGCAACGCATACATGTCGCCCGTGATGTCGCAATCGAACATCGCGCGGCGCATGCACGTCATCCATTCGTCGCGCTCGGCGTCGCCGATCGGATACGGACGGTGCGCGGACATGATGCAGCGATGTTCGGCCCGCTCGAAATAAAGCGCCGGCCCGCCCAGCCATCCACTGAGAAATTCGAACAGCAACTGCTTGATCGGACCAAGATCGGCGTCGTGCATCGCGCGGATGCGGCTGGCGCCGGGCTCCTGGTCCATGATGGTGTAAAAGCGCTCCGCCAGACGGCGCACGCCGGCCTCGCCGCCTACGAGCTCATAGGGCGTCGCCTCGTTCACAACTGCTTCTGCTTCGTTAGCCGAATTCGCTGCCGTCATCGCATCTCGTTTCCGCTCGCCCCTCTGCAGCCAACAAGCGGCAGAGGTATGGCGCCTTGATCTGGATCAAGCGGGAAAACGCGCGTGCGTTCGGGCTAGCGGATGCTGGCTTTGACGAGGCGCTGCCGGTCGGTGTCGGCGGCGATCTGGCGCAGCGTCTGTCGGAGCAGAGCGAGATCGACCGGCTTGGAGAACGGCGGATAGACGTTCAGGCCGAGGATCTTGCCGGCGCGGACCGTGACGTCGCGGGTCTGATCGTCGGAGCCGCTGATGATCAGCACCGGCGTGCGGGACTTGATGTCCGCCAACAGCTGCAACACCTCGGTGCCGGAGCGCTCACCGAGATTGAGGTCGAGCGTGATGCATTCGAAGTTGCGCCGGCGCAGCACGTTCATCGCGCCGTCGACCGAGTTCACGCCGGTCGTCGCAAAGCCCGCCTGCACGGCGATCTTGCGCAGGATCGACAGATGAACGTCGGCATCTTCGATCACGAGAAGTTCGTTCAGCATGGTCCCCGCGCGGCTGGTGTGTCGGCTACAGATGGACCTGCGGAACTTAAGAGGGGGTTTCTGATTTCCTCGTAAACATCGGGTCCCGTAGAACAACGGAAAATCTGCACGCTATCCGCCATTGCCGGCGCCCGCGCGGAACAGCTCAGAACGGCCGACGGCTCGGCATGGCTTTGGAGGAGCCCCGCAGATCGGTCATCTCTGCCGAATCGGCCGGAGGCAGGCGACCGCCCGGCCGGCGCCAGTGCTCGACATGCAGAAGGATGCCGGCCACCAGCAGCGGCGCGACGGCGGCCACCGCCAGCAGCGGCGACAGCGGCTTGGGCGTGATCATCTCCATCGTCATCTCGCAGACCATCCAGATGGCTGCGGACGCCAGCACGAAGTCGCGGGAGGGGATGCGGAGCCAGTACAGGAAGCCGGCGATGATCGCGGCCGGCGCAATGATCGGGCCGATCATGTAGAAGTTCAGCTCCGGCGGCGTCACGGCGTCGAGGACCATCGATGCCAGCAGCCACAGGCTGAGGAACATCACTACGCCGTCGACGTATCTCATGGCCAACCTCCGCCGCGACATTTTGGCGCAATCTTTGTCCGGTTTATGGCTGTTCCGTCAAGGGCCATGGTGTCCAGGGCCGATTTGCAGCCCGATCCGGCGGATTTTCGCCTGTGGCCCGGATCCCGGCGAGTTCCTGGTTCCACGGCCATCCCCTGCTCAATCCGCCGAAAACCCGAACGGAACCGACGACGTCCTGAAATCGTCCGGCAGGATCTCGCGCCCGATCGGCGGCGCCGAGCGTGCGGCGCATTTCGGCCGGTGGCAGACCCGGCAGGCGACCCCGATCGGGGTCGGATCGTTGGCATCGGGCCCGTGGCCGTCGCGGGTGTAGATCAACTGTCCCGCATGCTCGGCAGCGCAGCCGACCGCAATCGCCCGCTCGACGCGCACCGCGCCATAGGAGCCGCCGCCGGCGGTCACCGTGCGGGCGATCGAGAAGAACCGGCGGCCGTCGGGCAGCTCCAGCCATTGCGTCACGATCTGGCGCGGCGTCTTGAAGATGCCGTGCACCGACCACAGCGGGCAGGCGCCGCCATGGCGCGCGAATGGGAAGCCGGCGCCGTCGAGCAGCTTTGACACGTTGCCGGCGGGATCGACCCGGATCAGGAAGAACGGGATCCGCTCCGCGCCCGGCTTCTGCAGGGTGGTGACGCGATGCGCGGTCTGCTCGAAGCTGGTGCCGAACTGGCGCGCCAGTGCCTCCAGATCATACGCCCGCGCATCGACCGCTTTCGCAAAGATCGAATAGGGCATGATGATCGCCGCCGCCGCGTAGGCCGCGAGCGCGCGGCGCGCCAGCAGCTCGGCGGTCTTGCTGGCGAACTTGCCGTCCTCCAAGGCCGCGCCGATCTCGGTGTCGAGCTCGAGATAGGCGAGCTGCCGGGCGAGCTCGAATTTCAGGCTCGCGCTGTCCAGTGAATCCTCGATCAGTAGCTGCCGGCGGTGCAGGTCGAGCCGCCTGAGCGAGCCGAGCATCACGTTCGGTGGCATGTAGCGGACCTGCAGATTGTGCCGCGCGCGAAACCGCTCGATGAAGCCGGCCGGTCCGGCGGAGACCTGCGGAGCCCCCGTCGGCGCCCCATGGAAGATCGCCTGCGCCAGCCGCTCGGCGGCATCGTCGAGCTGGGCAAAGTTGTTGCTGCGGGCGGCGAGGAAGCGGCGGACGTCGGCGACGGGATCGTTGGCGTCGAAGCCGTCATTGCCGACGCGCGGCGCGCTGCCTGCCGGCGCCGGGGCGCGCTGCTCGGCCAGCGCGAGCTGCTCCTCGCGATACGCCGTGTAGAGGCGCAGGAACGCCTCGGCCATGCCGGGATAGCTGACGGCGAGGTCGGAGATCTCCAGCGCGGGAATGTCGATGTCTGAGAACATCGGGTCCTTGAGCACCGACTGCATCCGCGCGGTATGGTCGGCGCCGCCGTCGCCGGCGAGATCGGCCAGGTCGATCTTGTAGGTCCGCGCCAGCCGCAGCAGCATGTCGGCGGTGACCGGCCTCTGGTTGCGCTCCAGGAGCGCGACGTAAGGCGCTGAGATTTCGAGGTCCGCGGCCATGTCGGCCTGGGTCAGGCCGAGCTCGCGCCGCAGGCGGCGCAAGCGCGGGCCCATGAAGATCGATCGTGCCGTGGCGGTGGTCATGGCCATATCCCGGTCTTGTAATCTCCTTACAGCTATACACGAGAAGTTTGTAAAGTGTGACAAGTTTTCTGCGCAATGTCTGGTCCGTCGTCCCGGGCTGCTTACAACAGGTCCCAGGTTGTCCTTAACCAAGGGATCACGGACATGAACTTCCAACCGCGTGGACTGAACGACCAAGCCCTCCAGGGCCCCGCGTCCTACCAGGCCGAGGTCGAGGCGGCGCGCGCGCTGCTCGAGACCCAGCCGACCTGGAACGGCGTCACCGCCGAGGCCGTGGCGCGCATGCGCCTGCAGAACCGCTTCAAGACCGGTCTCGACGTTGCCCGCTACACCGCGGCCGTGATGCGCGCGGACATGGCCGCCTATGACGAGGACAGCACCAAGTACACCCAGTCGCTGGGCTGCTGGCACGGCTTCATCGCGCAGCAGAAGCTGATCTCGATCAAGAAGCACTTCGGCCGCACCGACCGCCGCTACCTCTATCTCTCCGGCTGGATGATCGCGGCGCTGCGCTCGGAGTTCGGCCCGCTGCCGGACCAGTCGATGCACGAGAAGACCTCGGTGCCCGCGCTGATCGAGGAGCTCTACACCTTCCTGCGCCAGGCCGACTCGCGTGAGCTCAACGATCTCTTCCGCACGCTCGACGCGGCCCGCAAGGCCGGCGACAAGGCGAAGGAAGCTGAGATCATCGGCAAGATCGACGGCTTCCAGACCCACGTCGTCCCTGTGATCGCCGACATCGACGCCGGCTTCGGCAATGCGGAAGCGACCTATCTGCTCGCCAAGAAGATGATCGAGGCGGGCGCCTGCGCGCTGCAGATCGAAAACCAAGTCTCGGACGAGAAGCAGTGCGGCCATCAGGACGGCAAGGTCACCGTGCCGCATGACGTCTTCCTGGCCAAGATCCGCGCCTGCCGCCACGCCTTCCTGGAGCTCGGCGTCGAGGACGGCATCATCGTCACCCGCACCGACTCGCTCGGCGCCGGCCTGACGCAGCAGATCGCCTTCTCCAGCCAGCCGGGCGATCTCGGCGACCAGTACAACAGCTTCCTCGACTGCGAGGAGGTGACGCCGGCGACCGCGCGCAGCGGCGACGTCATCATCAACCGCGACGGCAAGATGATGCGCCCGAAGCGGCTGCCCTCCAACCTCTACCAGTTCCGTCCCGGCACCGGCGAGGACCGCTGCGTGCTTGACTGCATCACCTCGCTGCAGAACGGCGCGGACCTGTTGTGGATCGAGACCGAGAAGCCGCATATCGAGCAGATCGCCAAGATGGTCGACCGCATCCGCAAGGTGATCCCGAACGCCAAGCTGGCCTACAACAACTCGCCGTCGTTCAACTGGACCCTCAACTTCCGTTGGCAGGTCTATGACGCGATGAAGGAGGCGGGCCAGGACGTCAGCAAGTACAACCGCGCCGAGCTGATGAAGGCGGAGTACGACGACACCCCGCTGGCGAAGGAAGCCGACGAGCGCATCCGCACCTTCCAGGCGGACTCGGCCAAGCGCGCCGGCATCTTCCACCACCTCATCACCTTGCCGACCTACCACACCGCTGCGCTGTCGACCGACAACCTCGCCCGCGAGTATTTCGGCGAGCAGGGCATGCTGGGCTACGTCAAGAACGTCCAGCGCGCCGAGATCCGCCAGGGCATCGCCTGCGTCAAGCATCAGAACATGGCCGGCTCCGACATCGGCGACGACCACAAGGAATACTTCGCCGGCGAGAAGGCCCTGAAGGCCGGCGGCGCGCACAACACGATGAACCAGTTCGGCTGAGCTTGGCCGACTGAGGACTGACAGGACCCGTCTGGAGCTGACAGCTTCAGGCGGGTCTCGCTTTTTGGGGACGCGCCTTGTAGCTGTCGCCGATCGTGAGCCTGGAAGCTTGAGGTCGCCTCTCTCCACGCCGTCATGGCCGGGCTTGTCCCGGCCATCCACGTCGTTCGGCGGACGTGGATCGACGTGGATGCCCGGGACAAGCCCGGGCATGACGAGCAACAAATTGGTGCCGGACCGTGTGGCTGAGGACGTCATTCTCCTACGCGACCCTCTCGCCCCGTCGCGCGGTGCCCTCAGCGCTCCGCCAGCGCCAGCCTCGCACCAAGCAACGCAAAGCCGCCGGCAAAGGCGCGGCGCAGCCAGGCCATCACGCGGGGCCGGCTGACGACGCGATCGCGCACGGCAGCCGCGAACAGTCCGTAGACCACGAACACCGCGAACGTCATCGCCATGAATGTCGCCGACAGCTCCAGCATCAGCGCCAGCGGATGCGGCACATCGGCCGCGATGAACTGCGGCAGGAAGGCGAGGAAGAAGATCGACAGTTTTGGATTGAGGATGTTGATCAGGAAGCCGGTCAGCACCACCCGCCCGGCCGAGCGGGCGTCCGGCTTCGCATCGTCCTTCGTCTCGACCGACAGCGCACCGCGCTCGCCCAGCGTCTCCCAGGCCATGTACAGCAGGTAGGCGACGCCGCAATATTTCAGCGCCGCAAACGCCAGCGCGCTGGTGTGCAGCACGGCGGCAAGCCCGACGATCGCGGCCAGCATCGCCGGAAGGATGCCGAGCGTGCAGCCGAACGCGGCGGCGATGCTCATCCGCGAGCCCTTCGTCAGCGCCACTGCGAGCGTGTAGAGCACGCCGGTGCCAGGCGAGGCGACCACGATCAGCGAGGTCAGCAGGAAGGCAGTGGATATCGGCGGGCTCCCAGGGTCGCGGTTGTTCAGGCAAAGGGCAGTCGGCGCATCTCAAATCGGCCTCCATCATTCCACGGCGCAGCGGCGGACGATAGAAGGAGGCCGGACACGGGTCGGTGACGACCGGGCGAGCCATCGTGTGCGTCGTCGTCGAGGGCGCGCAGCGGGTGATGCGGGCAGGGGGCGCGTTCATTCGTCATCGCGACGCCTGTCGCGCCCGAACTGTTGCGGTCGTTTCGCCCCCCCAGCAAACAGAGGGCGCGGGGAATGCCGGGCTGCAGGCCGCAACCCATGGCCCGCCTGCAGAAGAAAAAGCAGGCGGCAGTCACCACAGGTTCAGCCGGATCAACCCGGCATTCCCCGCGCGATGGTCTTCACGCTTATACGCGATCTCCCCGGTGTCCGGCTTGATAGCCACCGTCGCCCGTGGGGGTCATCATCCCCCAGGACTTGGCGCCAGCGTCGGGGCGCCAGGACCACGCGATTTCACGTCCGCAAGGAGCCGTTCGTCCGCGCACTATCCAAGCACGCTGCGACCCACCTGCGGCCACCGCATCCCGCGCCCAACGTCCGTGACGATCGCGAAGCGCCCCTCTCGAGGAGCACGGGATGGACGCAGTCAGCCATGGAATTCGGAAAAAGTGAAGTAGAATATTTTTGGCGAGGGGACTGGACAGGGGTGATCGCCTTGAGGGACCTGATGAAATAAGTTTTTCCGCGCATCCTCACGGCAACTCTGCTGGAAAGCGCAGCGCCGTCGCGCCATGATCCGGTCCCAAGAAGGCTCAACGACCACTGCAACTCATGCGAGCATTGCGTGACGGGACGACAGCGAATGTGGCCGGCACGCAACGAAGTCGGCTTTTTGTTAGTTGTTTCTATTCCCCCTGAGGTTGCGGCTATTGTTCCCCAGATCGGCCCCTGCTACCCCTGGGATTAACGACAGTAGGGGTGCTGTGGGGGCTCAAATGAACGGTTTGCGTCGGATGGCCGGCTGGCTGGCCATCGTTGGAGGGGCGTGTCTTGGCGGGTGTGCTGCGCCGCTTGCGGTCAACAGTGTGACCGACGTCAGGTCGACGACGGGCAGCCGAGGGATCGACGTCTACGAGCCGAAGCGCCGCACCGACGCAAGCGTGCCCGAGTTCGCGGGTGACCAACTCGTGGAAGTGCGAACGTTTCACAATCCCGGCGGGGGAGGCGAGGTCGAGATGGCCGGAGCGTCCTGCTCACTGGAAGCCTCCGGCTTCAGCGCAACCATGACGAGCCCCGCGAAGGTGCGCGTGCCGCTCTATCGCGGACAGTCGAGCACGCTTGCCGTGACCTGCCAGAAGCCCGGCTATCAGAAGCGGATGATCACGGTCGCGCCCTTTGATTCGACGCGCCAGGCGCGTCTCGCCAGCGGCATCAACGGCGGAATCCTCGGCGCGGTCATCGTGGCCGGCATCGACGCCGCCGCCGACAACACGAAGAACGACTGGCGCTATCCCGTGGCGAAGGTCGTGCTGGAGGCCGATGCCGCCGGGAGGTGATGGACAGAGCTTTCGGTGTTGCGCCGCCATGACCTTGCTTGTTGCGGCAGTCGCTGTGGCATTTTCTCGATAGGTGAGCCATTCGGCTTGGATGATTAGGACCGCTGGGCCATAGCCCAAAGGCAGGTGCCTGTATGAGTCCATCTCTGTTCGGAGAGCGCGGGACCGAGGCCTGGCCATTGGGTGGTTGGGGGGCTTTCTGAGTTACGTGACAACGCATTCAATTGATTAGATCACGCGCGGAAGGATATGTTTCACTGGAATGCGGGTGATGAGGAGTACGATAGATGTCCCTCTATGATCCTATTAAACGACGATTGCAGTCGGTTACTGAAAGTCAGCTCATTCTATCCTTCGACGAAATGGAACAGATGATCGGCCAAGCCCTTCCGAGTTCAGCCCGGAATTACGATGCGTGGTGGAGCAACGAGGGCCCGGACCGCACAAGGCATGTGCAAAGCAAGGCATGGACGACCCTGGGCTTCAGTGCAGAAGTGGATAGAGTTCGTCGTCAAGTTACCTTCAGACGTCGATGATATCACGATGTCTGATCCCAGCTAAGATGTCGCAGATGACCTGCCCCTAAGAATTTCCTCCAGAGGGATTAAGGGTCCGCCCTGACGAAGGACGGACAGATGAAGTGGAAGCGGTTCACGGAAGAGCAGATCATCGCGGTTTTGAAAGAGCACGAGGCCGGTGCGAAGACGGCCGATCTGGCTCGATCTGGCTCGCAAGCACCGCAAGCACGTAATTTCTGAATTTGGGTGACAGGAATTTGGGTGACGGAATTTGGGTGACAGTACACTAATTAACTTGGTGAAAGCGACGGCTACATGCTGGCCGGCCGCTGCAACCTCGGCAGGCGCCATGCGTGGCGACGGCGCGTCGCCGGACACTGAACCCTGGAGTGGACGACCATGAGAGCCCTCGCGCTGATCCCCCTGATCGCATGCCTCGCCGGCTGCGGGATGGTCGACGCCATTCAAAACGGACTTGCCTACAGCCGGGCTGTCGAAGCCGACCTCCTCGCCGAAACCGGCGTGCGTCCCGCAGTCGGCTTTAACTGGAACAACGGCACGTTGACGTCGGTCATGGTGACCTTCCCCAAGCTCTACACCGCCAAGCCGCTGCCGGAGCTGTCGGAGAAGGTCCGGGCCGCGGTGATCAAGGAATTCAAGCAGAGCCCGAAGCAGCTGGTGCTTGGGTTTGCGGTGAGCGGGTGAGGGGCTAAGGCAGTGCGGCCGCGTTACCTGACGTCGATGGAAGTTTAGTGCACTGTCACCGTAACCTCGCAGAAGCCCGGCTATCAGAAGCGCATGATCACGGTCGCGCCCTATGACGCAACACGCCAGGCGCGCCTGGCCAGCGGCGCCAACGGCGGCATCCTCGGCGCGGTCATCGTAGCCGGCATCGACGCCGCCGCCGACAACACGAAGAACGACTGGCGCTATCCGGTGGCGAAGGTGGTGCTTGAGGCGGATGCCGCCGGGAGGTGATGGGCGGAGCTTTTGTCATGGGCGCGCGGTTACGGTAGTTGCGGTGACGGTGCATGGAATTGGAGGAGTTGGGGGCGGCGCACTCAATCGAGGCGCAGAAACGATATCTGATTAGTGTCACCGTAACTTCTCACCGCAGCTTCGGGGCTGGTGTCGAAATAGAAGAACGTGGACCTCCTCACTTCATAGGAAGACTTGCCGTGCTTGATCAGGCGAACGAGAGTTTGGGTCGCATCCGCCATTGAGTCCGCACTATACCGCCGAGTGCAAGAGGGGTCTTGCGCGGGTATGCCGCCCATCTATTTCGAGAATTTCACCGAACCAGATCCGCAGCCCACACGGTAGTGTTTGAGAAATTCGCGGAGGGCTGCAGTAGACGTGGTGGCATTATAAGGATCACGATAGCCCATTTGCTCGGCAATCAACATATTGCACTTGATTGTGGTCGGAACGATCGCTGGGTCGATCGCGCCCTGATTGATGAGTTCCGCGATATATTCAAGCCGAACAATAAAACGACCGACGTCCTTCATCTCCTCTGGATCGGTCGGAGGGAACGTTAGCTTCGAGGTCAGGTTGGCATCGAAGTAGCTCATCACGACGGCATGAGTGAGGGACTGTTTAGAAGTCCGGAACGACATCCCACCAACGATGACCGTTGCTAGAACACTCGCTGCTGCGGCCACAAATGACCATCGAGCGGCGTTTACCGCGGGATCCGGCGACACAAGCAGGCTCCTTTCGATGATGATGAGCATTTGATCCAAGTCGCCCTGATCATCTGGACAGGATCCTATTCTTCCGCCCGCCCTTTGGTAGTTGCCTGTGGAACGGGCGGCTGCTGTTCAGCTTGCTTTTTGAGATGTTGCTCCATTATGGCAGTGACCGCTCGCTTTGGTCCAAAGTAGATCGGCTCCATTTTATCCAGCAACTCACTCATTGCTTCAGACACACAAAGAATCTCCTCTGGAAATGAGGCGATTTCACTTACGCCGAGAGCAGGCTGCTTCCATTTTGCGCGCGTATCAAGCCTATGAGGTTTCAGGCTCGGATACACTTCGTCTGACTCGAGTTCGGCGTCCGACAGCTTCATTATATCGGAAAGGTCTTCTCCGCCCTGAAGGAAGTGGTGTGCCATTCGCACACGTTTTCCATTTAGCTTAAGGAGCCGGCTTCTGATGGCTGACCAACTATTTTGACAAACAGAAAATTGCGTTTCCAACACAAAGAGCTCGTCTATGATCTGGATCCATGTCGGGAACGAATTGATCGAATAAAAGATCAGTCCTGCTTTGTCCGCGGGAACGTCCAGCAGGAAAGCAGCAACGTAGACTAGATGACCTTCAAGCCTCGACCACAATGAAATATTGCGGCCTATCATTTTGAAGATTTGCTCTTTTATAGCCCTGTTGTCGTTTTCAAACTGGTCATGCAACTCCTGCGCCTTTGCTTCTTCTCCCCCCACGGTTTCCCCCTTCCCAGCAACTGGCACGATCAACGGGTAGTCGCATTGATTGCTCACTAGAACGAGCGGAGCAAGCCCATTCTCTCGATATCGGGTCATCTGCGAAAGTTTTTCAGCGGCTCGGAGGTTTCTTGATCTCGGGAACGGTCGGCTTCCCCACTGAGACTTCTTTGGTTGCCTCTCGTCGCGCGGGGTGAGTATGGGAATTACGGTGACGGTGCACTTAATATTTCTGATGGGGTGGGTTAGGGGGAGACTCATGAAGCCCCTTCTGATCAACTTGATGACCCGATGATGCCCTTGCGCTGCAAGTCGTCAAAGATCGCTGCGACGGAGCTCGACGCATTTGCGCCATCGCCGACGAACAGAAGGCCGCCGGCGTTGACCTGACCATTTCCAACCCAGAGGTTTCGTCCGGTGCTTGCCTCAAGAAGCCGCGCCGTGAACGTGGTCTGACGCTTGTAGCGGTAGGTCGGCGTCGCGGTGGCAACCACCATGCCTGATGACGTCCCATTCATGGATATGGTCGACGTGTTGCCGAAGGTGTTGACGGTACCGATCGAGCTCGATGTTCCGGTGTATTGGCCCGACAAGATCGTCCCGGCGTATTGTTGCTGCACACCGCTATCGCCCACGCTGATGACGAGGACGCCTTCAATCGCGTCACGCGCGAGTCCCTGTTGAACCTCGGCATTGGTGTAGGTCCGTGTCGGCGGAAACAGCATCAGCGCGTCGTCAGCGACGACGCCGCGTTTCCGGGCCTCCTCAGCGATGTTGGTCTGAATGCTTGATACGAGAGGGCCGGGTCCGGAGACGTAAGCGACCATGCGGCCGATCGGCTTCGCCGGCAATTGTCGGTCGGCATATCCCTGCATCGATGTCGTGATGCAGCCCGACAAGGCAATTGCAGCCAATGGAATCGCGACGACTGTTCTTGCCCAATTCATCGAAACGCCCCGGCAATAAATCAAAGACTGCAACGCTCGATTGTGCCTTGGATTGGCCGAACAAGCCAGTCGGCATGTGGACAACTTTACGCCGTCGTCATCCCCAAAAACCGCTTCACGGTGGCGCGGCACAAAGATGGAGCTATGCGGCGCCGCTTCCGGCGCACGGCCCCTGGCGCCGATGGTGGCTTGATGATCAGGCCTTGCCCTGTGGGAAGCGCGAGAATAGCGACGCCATGCTGAGAGGCCCAAGCGTCGAATGCACGCTTCTGGGCCTCGTAGCGGACGAAACCATAATCGTCGAGCAGAACCGGGGCGCCTGGCTGGAGCTTGCTCCAGAAGTGGTCGATGGCCGCGATCTCGGGCGTGACATTGTTCATGTCGATCGACAGATAAGCGACGGCATTGATGTCGACGGTCGACAGGCTAGATGGGACACTGCCACGAATGATTTCGACGTTGTTGTATTCGGCGAAGTTGCGAACGGCATCCTCATAGATGTCGGTCTTGTACATCTGTCTGAAGTAGCCGAGGTTGCCGCTTGCGACCTCCTCATCAGTGACGAGGCGCTCGTCGACACCGGTAAACGTATCAAACAGAAAAAATCGACGTTGGAGGTTGTTCCAGTCGAGATAGTGCATGATTGAAGAGCTGAGCATGCCGCGACATACGCCGCATTCGACGAAATCGCCGCCAAGGCTGACGCCGATGCTGGCGCACCAGAGCGCAACGTGCGTCCGCCAGAAATAGCGAGGCTCATAGCCCTCGGCGGCGGCGCCACGTTCGTAGGCGGCGACGAAGCGGGGATCCCGCATGAAGTCATGGTTGTGCACGATCGCGGGATCGGTTCGCAATCCCGCGTAGTCGTATACGGGCGTGTAGAGCCGGGGGCCGGCAACGTCCGGCGTGGAGGGCTCGCTCGAGTTGGTGCCGTCGTTCGCTCCGGCCAGTTGTAGCTTGAGCTTGATGAGCTCGGTCGACATCTCACGAAGCGCCAAACTCTCGCGCTGCAGGTTCTGGAGATAGCTGGCCGATACCGTCTCCGTCGGTTCGCTGGCTTGCGAATCCGTTCGGACTTGATCCTCACCTTCGTTGCGCTGCTCGCTTGCATGTCCATTGCGGGCCGACGAGACCAGCTGATGGAGCGTCGATTGGCGAATGAGTTGGAAGCCGACGCCGTTGAGCAGCCGGTTGATCACGGCGCCATAGCTTGCAGACATGCTGGCTCCACTGGCGTGAACGCCTTGCGAAAAAGGCCTTACCGGAATTCGATAAAAATGACTTGCGATACCTTTGGTTGTCGACCTTAGCACCCTGCTTGCGCAGACTGCAATTCCGGCGACATGATCGAGCTGACGCGCGGTGATCGTGCAGCTTCCTCGTGACATCGCCTGGGTGGAAGAGATCATGGAGACGTCTCGCCAGCTTCGCGCGAGCATCGTAGCCAAGGAAATGACTGAGGATTCAAAGCCGCGTGAGGATCGAGGGCGTTTGACTCATTGAGTATGAAATCGAGTTCCGATCGAGACGCATCCAGGCTGCCGCTTATGGGCGATCGAGGCCACGCATCGTCTACCGATGTTCCGACGTGGCCAGGCGAGGCGTCTGCCAGGCTGACCATTCGATCGTTCGGGATCTTGGTGAGCGCGCCGGGACTCGAACCCGGGACCCCATGATTAAAAGTCACGTGCTCTACCGGCTGAGCTACGCGCTCGCTTCCAAGAAGCGGTGCGACGGCAGGGCCGTCACTGTCCGGATCGTCGGCAGGTCCCCATCGGAACGCGTGTAGCGTGGCCGTGGTTCACTGCGGCATGAGATCGGGGCGGCAAAACCCCGGCCTTGGGCCGCATCCTGTCGTGGGCGCTGTGTAGGGGGTGGGTCCGTTCCGGTCAATAGGGCGGCCGGGGGAAACCACGGGAGATCGACGATCGTTTCGGGTGCGGCGATGACGGTGCCGTAGCCCGCCATGAGCCGCCGTCATGGGCCGCCGTCGGCGCTCGAGAGAGCGACCGCGGAGGCGACCTGCGGGGGCTCACGGGCCGTCGCGATGACCCCGGATGTCGCGGCCGCCTGCGCCCTTCGGGCCCATGCGTCCGCTCATCCTGGCTACGCGGCGCGCGCTTCGCTCGGCGTTACACCTTCTCCGCCACCTTCGTCGCCGCCGCGCTCAGCGGCGCCGGCTGCATCCCCGGACCGGCCAGCTCCGGCACCCAGACCGGGCGCAGGCCGATCAGCTCGGCGGTGCGGACGGTGGCGTGGCGCCAGAACTCGAAGGAGTTGATGCGGGACATCTCCAAGAGCGCGATCGCGACCGCGGACAGGAACGGCAGGCTCTCCAGGATCAGGACGGCGGCGAAAATGTAGAGCTCGGTGATCTGCAACGTGTTGGTCACGATCAGGATGGTGGCGCCGATCAGGAGCAGGGCGCCGATCACGGCCTCCCAGAACGCCTGGAACTCGATCGACATCCTGGAGAGGCCGCCCTTCGACGTCCGGGCAAAGGCGAGGTGCTCGGTGATCAGGCCCTGCGCCACGGCGCGGCTGACGGTCCATTGCACTGACATCGCCGCGACCATCGCGCCCAGCATCTGCCACGGCTTCACCGCCACCCGCAGCCGGTAGAGGATCAGGAAGTGGGCGAGCGAGACCACGAAGGCGGCAAGGATCGGGATGGTCAGGATCTTGTCGGGGATGGCGATGCCGGCGAAGGCCACGATCGGCGTCCAGATCAAATTGAGGATCGCGACCACGACCCCGAGGCTCTCGGCGCCCAGCCAGTTGAGCCAGCCGAGCGAGAACTCGCGCTTCTGGTCCGCCGTCAGCCGGCTCCTGCCCGGCAGGAAGCGCTGCCAGTGCTTCTTGACGATCTGGAAGCCGCCATAGGCCCAGCGGTGGCGCTGCTTCTTGAACGCCTCGTAGGTGTCGGGCAGGAGGCCCTGGCCGTAGCGGGTGTTGGTGTAGTGGGTCTGCCAGCCGAGCTCCTGGATCGCGAGGCCGAGATCGGTGTCCTCGCAGATCGTGTCGCTCGACCATCCCCCGGCCATATCCATCGCCGCGCGCCGGATCAGGCACATCGTGCCGTGCACGATGATCGCGTTCTCCTCGTTGCGCTGGACCATGCCGATGTCGAAGAACCCGGCATATTCGCCGTTCATGATGTAGTGCATCAGCGACAGGTCCTCGTCGCGATGCTCCTGCGGCGCCTGCACCAGGCCGACGGTGGGATCGGCGAAGGCCGGCACGAGGTCGGAGAGCCAGTCCGGCGTCACGACGTAGTCGGCGTCGATGATGCCGATGATCTCGGCATCGACGGCGGTGCGCTCCATCGCGATGCGCAAGGCGCCGGCCTTGAAGCCCTTGACCTTCTCGGCATTGATGAACTTGAAACGCTCGCCGAGCATGCGGCAGTGATCCTGGATCGGCTGCCAGAACGCCGGATCGGGCGTGTTGTTGATGATGCAGACGACCTCGTAGTTGGGGTAGTCGAGCCGCGCCAGCGCATCCAGGGTCTGCTTCATCATGTCGACCGGCTCGAAATAGGCCGGCACGTGGATCGAGACCTTCGGGCAATAGCCTTGGGGCATGGCGGCGCGGTCGCGCGCGACCTTGTCGCGGGTCAGGAGACGGCGCGGCTCGCGGCCGAAGGCGATCGCGGCGATCTCCTCGATGCGGGCCATCGCGATCAGGATCAGGGGAACCAGCAGGATCAGGCCGAGCGTCAGCGCGAAGGTCGAGCCCCAGACGAAATAGTGCACGTTCCAATAGGCGAAGACGGTGGAGACCCAGGCGCCGACGCCGTGCGCCGTGATGGCGAGCATCATCGCCTGCAGCATGGTCGGCTGGCGCAGCCGCACGATCGGCAAGGACAGGAGCACGCCGACCAGCAGCGCGATGGTCGCGAGCTTCCAATAGTCGGGATTCACGATCGGGCCGGTCCAGGCGAATTTCGCCTCGCGCGCGGCGTTGAGCACGCCCCAATACGGGCCGACGCCGCCTTCGAAATATTTCCAGGGCTGATCGATCGCCTCGACGATGTTGTACTCCATGCCGATCGAGGCGGCCTGGGCGAGGAAATTGCGCAACACCTTGGCCTGCCGGAGCGGGCCCGGCACGGCTGGGCCGCGGCCGTCGCCGCTGCGGCTGTAGCCCTGGCTCGGCCAGCCGAACTCGGCAATCATGATGCGCTTGCCGGTGAACTGCTTCTTCAGGAGCTGATAGCGATCCACCGCCTGGTCGACCGCCTGGTCGTCGGTGAAGAACTCCCAATAGGGCAGGACGTGCGCGGCGATGAAGTCGACATTGGCCGCGAGCTCGGGGTTGTCGCGCCAAGTGTTCCAGACGTCGCCGGTGGTGACGGGGACGTTGACCGACTTCTTCACGCGCTTGATCTTCTCGATCAGCTCGTCGACCTTCTGCGTCGCCGTGAGGATGGTCTCGTTGCCGACCACGATGCCGATGACGTTGCTGTTGCGGCGGGCGAGGGTGATGGCCGACTGGATCTCGCGCTCGTTGCGGTCCGGATCCTTGTCGATCCAGGCGCCGAGCATCACCTTCAGGCCCGCCTCGGCGGCCAGCGGCGGCACGATCTCGAGGCCTCCGGTCGAGGAGTAGAGCCGGATCGCCCGCGTGATCGTGGCGAGCTTCTTCATGTCGGCGCGGATGCGCTCCGGCGAGGCCACGGTGTTGGCGCCGGGGGCGCCGGTTCCTTCATGCGGATCGTAGGAGACGCTCTGCAGCAGGCCGGTGAAGTTGGGGGCCTCCTGCTTGTCCTGCAGCAGTCCCCAGAGGGCGGCGTGCACGGCGGTGACGAGGAGCAGGACGGCGACGACGGCACGCATGGGAGGGGCAACCATTCCTAGGATCAAGTCAGCGGTGAAGCGGAGCGGTCGATCGCCGTTCCATCTCGGATATGCGATGCTGCCGGGATCACGTTCGCGGGTGACGTCCGACGACGAACGGCGAAGGCGATCAGTCTCACGCCGTCACAGCCGAAGGCCGCGACGTCATACGTCATCCCAATATGTCATCCCAACAGAGCCCAATCCTGCTGAACGCTGCCTGAACCGGGGCGAGGCTCAGGCGCGCGTCGACGACCTCGATCATATCTCGGCCGTATCCTGCCACGCGATCGGAGCGCTGTCATGCCGCACGCCGCGCATGGCGCCCGGTCGACGGAATCGTGCGTCCTGCCCGCCGTCAGGCGCCGGTCACTTCGCCGGAGGCTGCGCGGGCGCCGGCGACGCCGGGGGGGCGGGCTGCTGCGCCGGCGCCGGCGAAGCCTGCGCGGCCGGGGTCGAGGCCGGGCCCGGCGCAGGCGCCGCAGCCACCTGCGGCTTGGCGTCCGGATTGATCCAGCAGCCGTGGACGTGGTTGTTCAGCGAGTTCGGCACCTTCGGATCGATCTGCGGGATGAAGCGCGTCAGGCAGCGGAAGGCGGCCTGGACGTGGCCGCCCGGGCAACCGAACCGGTCATAGAGGTCGAGGTGCCGAAAGGCGGTATCGAGGTCGTCATTGTACATCAGCTGGACGACGCGGCGGCCGAGCCAGACGCATTCGGGATTGCCGGCCGGGCCGCCAGAGAGCGCCTGGGACGCCTCGGTGAATTCGTCGGCCTTGCGCTGGTTCTCCTTCGACACGTCGGCCGGATTGGCCGCCTGCGGCTTTTGGTCCTGGGGATGGTCGCTGCCGCTCTGGGCGAGCGCGCCGGGGGCGCCGATGAGGAGCACGAGGCCCAGAGCCGCCGACAGGCGCGAAACCGAAAACTTGGAGTGGAGCACGCGTCGACCCATAAATTCCCCGAAATGTTGCCTTCGTGCCGTCCCCTGACGGACGCAGTGTTGATGCCGATCAAATCAGCCCCGATTGCGGCGGGAGATTGATTCCGACTGTCGCAGAGCGTTCCTAACGGGCGCTTGCGCAGGGGTCCAGAACCTGGGTTGCAACGGCCGGGGTCAACCGGGATTCCCAATGACCGGAATCTCGGATTTTGTCCAGCAACGTACCAACTTTCTCGCGTCATCGTAAAAGGGTGATTTGGAGCCGGTACGCCCGGTGCGCCGGCGGGCCCGATCGCCTACTTGGCAGATCGCCGCCGACCGGGTAATCGACACCACCCTGCCTGGAGAACGGAACTGAAATCCCTCCCTACGCCGCTGGCGCTTCTGCTCATATCCTTGGGTGTCATCGCCGCCGCGTGGTGGTGGCTGGCCAAGCCGATCACGCTCGCGCGCGCGCCGATCGAGCCGGCCTCGAAGCTGCAGTGCGTATCCTATGCGCCGTTCCGCGGCCAGCAGAGCCCGCTCGATCCGACCACGCATATCGACGCCGAGCAGATCGAGCAGGACCTGGTGCAGCTCGCCAAGATCTCCGAATGCGTGCGCACCTATTCGATCGAGAACGGCCTCGACCAGGTGCCGGGAATCGCCGCCCGGGTCGGCATCAAGGTGATCCAGGGCATCTGGCTCGGCTCAAACAAGCTGAAGAACCAGCAGCAGATCGGCATCGCGGTCGACCTGATCAAGCGCTATCCCGGCGTCATCACGGCGGTCGTGGTCGGCAACGAGGTGCTGCTGCGCGGCGAGATGACGACCGCCGACCTCGCCGCCACCATCCGCAGCGTCAAGGCGCAGGTCACGGTTCCTGTGACCTACGCCGACGTCTGGGAGTTCTGGCTGCGCAACCGCGAGCTCTACGACATCGTCGACTTCGTCACGGTTCATATCCTCCCGTATTGGGAGGACATCCCGGTGCGCGCGAAATTCGCCGCCTCCCATGTCGACGCCATCCGCCAGCAGGTCGGCGTCGCCTTTCCGGGCAAGGAGATCCTGATCGGCGAGACCGGCTGGCCGAGCGAGGGGCGCATGCGCGAGGGCGCGCTGCCGTCGCGCGCCAACCAGGCCCGCGTGGTGTCGGAGATCCTCTCGCTCGCCAAGCGCGAGAATTTCCGCGTCAACCTGATCGAGGCCTATGACCAGCCCTGGAAGCGCAAGCTCGAAGGCACCGTCGGCGGCTATTGGGGCCTGATCAGCGACGACACGCGCACGCTGAAATATCCACCGGGCCAGCCCGTCAGCAACTATCCGCTGTGGAAGCTGCAGATGGGCGGCGGCATGATCCTGTCCTTCGCGGTGTTCCTCGCCGGCTGGCTGACGGTACGGCGCCGGCCCTGGCCGCCGCACATCTCGGCCTGGATCGGCGTCGGCATTTCCGCGACCACGGCCGGCGTGCTGTTCGGCATGGCCGCCGACAAGATGTTCTACGAGAGCCTCGGTGTCGGCGGCTGGCTGCAATGGGGCGCGCTGCTCGCCGCCGGCGTGCTGGCGCCGATCCTGGCCGCCAATGCGGCGATGGCCGGGCGGCCGCTGCCGACCTTCCTCGACCTGCTCGGACCGAATGACGGCCGCAAGCAGCTGAAGATCACCTACCTGCTGGCCCTGGTCCTGGTCGTGACCGTGCTGATCGCGGCCGAGACGGCGCTCGGCTTCGTGTTCGACCCGCGCTACCGCGATTTTCCGTTCGCCAGCCTGACCATGGCGGTGGTGCCATTCGCGATGCTGCTCGGCAACCGTCCGACGCAGGGCCCGCGGCCGATCGCCGAGGCATGCTTCGCCGGACTGCTGGCGATCTCCTCGGTCTACGTGATCTACAACGAGGGCCGCGACAACTGGCAGGCGATGTGGACCTGCGCGATGTATCTGCTGCTGGCGTTCACGCTGTGGCGGGCGCGGGCCGCGCAAAGCCGAGGATGAGCAGGCCGATCGCCAGCCCCGACAGCACGATGTTGTAGAGCACGATGCCGAGGCCGGCGGCGATCAGCCCGCCGGTCAAGAGCACGATCGACGGCCGCATCACGTGCAGCACCGCGATCACCAGCGCGGTGGCACCGAACACAGAATTCTTGAACAGCGGGGTCGCCACCGCCCGGCTCTTGCAGGCCAGCGTCTGCAGGCCGGCGTCGCAGGCGAGCGCGACGCTCGACAGCTCGATCGCCAGATAGCGCAGATAGAGGGCATAGCCGACGGTGACGAAGCCGACGATCAGGAGCCATTGCACCTGATAGGGCGAGAGGCGGAACGGGGTCTTTTTCATGCGCCGGACTATGCTGCGGAAAGGACGTGCGGACAAGCCGCAAAGCCGGTTCGCGGACTGCTTTCACAATCCGTCCCAACCGGCTTTGACCGCTCGCTGATTTGAGACTCAGGAGCGGCGGAAGAACGACGACAGCGCCGACGGCTGCTCGGGCTTGGGCGCCTCGGCCGGCGGCGGCGCCGGCGCGGCTGCCGTGGGCGGCGGCTCCTCGCGCTTACCGTGGCGCTGCTGCTGGGCCTGCGGCTGATAGGTGCGCCGGCGCTGCACCGGCTTCGGGGCGGCGGCAGCGGGAGCGCCCGGCTTGGCCGCCTCCGGCTCCTCGCGGACCGCGAGGCGCTGGCCGTCATAGACGGTGGTCTCGCAGGCGCGCTGGCTCTCGGCGAGCACCGCGCAGATCTTCGCCGCCGTCGCCGCGTCACTCAACGGACCGGCGCCGAGCCGCAGCTGCATGCCCGGACCGCCTCGGCCTTCCTTGAGAATGACGATCGGCCTGAGCGAGGCGAGGTCGGCATGGGTTCTTACGAGGTCCCGCCACAGCGCCCGCAGGCCGCCGAGCGAGTTGGCCGCGCCGAGATCGACGGCAAATTCGGTCTTCTGGACCGCCGTGACCGCGGCGTCGGTGCTGTCACTGCCCTTGGCGCTGGTGGCCTCGGCGGGTTCAGCTCTTGCGAGCTTGTCGGTCTCGGCCGGCTTGCCGGCCGGGTCCGGTGCGCCAGCGGGCAGCGGCTTGGAACCAGCTGCTGCGACCGCAGGGGCGGGCGAGGCAGATGGTGTCGGGGACGGGGCCGCAGACACAGGCGATGACGAAGCTCCCGAGGCCGGCTCCTGCTTCGTCTTGTCGGCGCTCGCGGCAGCCGACGGAGCCACCGGCTGAGCCGGATTGGGTCCGGCCGCTCCGCTGGGAATCGGCATGAACGGGGACGCGTTCGCGAATGCCGGCAGGGGGCTGGGCGCCACGGAACTCGACGGAACCGCAGCCGGGGCGAGGGATTCCACGGCTGCGATCTGCGGCGCGGGCCCGGCCCTGCTGGCGGGATTCGGGGACGCCTGGGCGCTCTGCTTGGCCAGCGCGCCAGTCACCGAGTCCAATCCCTGCTCGAGCACGGTCACGCGCGCGTACAGCCGGTCCCGGTCGGTGTTGAGCGTCTCGATGGCCGCGCCGAGCTGGCGCGCCTCGCCCTGGGTCTCACGGGCCAGCGACTGCAGCAGTTGCGCCTGGCGCGACAGGTCGGCCGCAGAAACACGGTCCTGCCGCCATCCCTGTGCGGCCTGATTGGTGAAAACGGCCAGGCCGACGGCGCCGACGGCACCAGCCCCCCACCAGCCGAGCCGCCACAGCGCGCGGCGATCGAACTCGTTCTCGTCGGCAAACAGTCCAGACAGAGTCGTGCCCGTCTTCTCAGCTGCATTTGCGCCGGCGGATTTGCGGGAGTCCTTAGCCATGAACCTGCCTTAATCGAATCACGAAGCGAACATTAACAGGAAAACCACCAGGGGCTTCAGCCGGTGCGGTTTGCCCCGCGCAGAAAACGCATTATGACAGCGCGACCTATGCGCTCCCTTCATCCCAGGTGTTTCATGACCGCTCGATCCAGTCTGACCATCGTGCTTGCGGCAGGCGAGGGCACCCGGATGCGCACGAGCGTGCCCAAGGTGTTGCATCCCGTCGCCGGCGAATCACTGCTGGCGCACGTCCTGGCGGCGGCGCCGCATGGGGATGGCGCCCGCGTCGCGGTGGTGGTGGGGCCGGGGCACGAGGCGGTCGAGAAGGAAGCCCGGCGCCTGCGCCCGGATGCGGATATCTTCGTCCAGCGCGACCGGCTGGGGACGGCGCATGCGGTGCTGGCGGCGCGGCAGGCGATCGCGCGCGGCGCCGACGATCTGCTGGTCGCGTTCGGCGACACGCCGCTGATCACGGCCGAGACGTTCGCGCGGCTGCGGGCGGCGCTCGCCGAAGGCGCGGCACTCGCCGTGCTCGGCTTCCGCGCCGCCGATCCGACCGGCTATGGACGCCTGCTGCTCGACGGATCGAAGCTGGTCGCGATCCGCGAGCAGGCCGATGCGAGCGAAGCGGAGCGGGCGATCACGCTGTGCAATGCCGGGGTGATGGCGATGGACGGCCGTCGCGCGCTGGGGATCCTCGACAGGATCGGCAATGCCAACAGCAAGGGCGAGTACTATCTGGTCGATGCGGTGGCGATCGCGCGCGAGGAGGGGCTCGATGCGGTCGTGATCGAAACCTCCGAGGACGAGGTGCGCGGCATCAACACCAAGGCGCAACTCGCCGAGGCCGAGGCGGTGATGCAGACCCGGCTGCGCCGCGCGGCGATGGATGCGGGCGTGACGCTGATCGCGCCGGAGACCGTCTATCTCGCCGCGGATACGACGTTCGGCAAGGACGTGACCATCGAGCCGTTCGTCGTGATCGGCCCCGGCGTGTCGATCGGCGACGGCGCGGTGGTGCATTCATTTTCGCACATCGTGCAGTCCAAGCTCGGCCGCAACAGCCTGCTCGGGCCGTTCGCGCGGCTGCGGCCCGGAACGTCGCTCGGCGACGGCGCCAAGATCGGCAATTTCGTCGAGGCCAAGGCTGCGGTGCTGGAGCCGGGCGTGAAGGTCAATCACCTGTCCTATATTGGCGACGCCCATGTCGGCGCCAATACCAACATCGGCGCCGGCACCATCACCTGCAATTATGACGGCTTCAACAAGCACAAGACGAACATCGGCGAGGGCGCCTTCATCGGCACCAACACCTCGCTGGTGGCGCCGATCAATATCGGCGCGCGCGCCTATATCGGCTCGGGCTCGGTGATCACGCGCGACGTGCCCGACGATGCGCTGGCGCTGGAGCGCAGTCCGCAGACGACGCGCGAAGGCGCCGCGGCGCGATTCCGGAATGCCAAGCAACGCCACAAAAAATAGGCGCGAGCCGGGGGCAGGGCAGCTTGGATTTCGGTCAACTGCTGTTCGATCTCGTCGGTGCGATTCTGACTGCGATCGTACGGCTAGCCATGTTTTCTGGCCGCGTCGTTTACGCCACGCTTGGTACAACTCCCCCTTTGGAGATCATGTTGCTGACCGGGCTCGGCATATGGGCCCTGATCGGTGCGATCGCCGCTTGGGTCTTTCTATAGGCGCCACGCGCTTGTTCACTCTTCGTCGTCCTGGAACTCGGCGAACATCGCGCGCGTCAGGCGCCAGCCGCGGCGGGTGGCGTGCTTGACCGGCTCGTTCTTGCTCTGATGCTTGATCGGCATCGGCTTCAGCTCGTGACTCAGCGTCGGCGGCGGCCAGTGCGCCAGATGGCTCCCGGACGCCGGATGTGACAGGCTGAGCGAGCTGGTTCCCTTTGGATCAGTTGGGCGGCGGTAAAAGGCCATGGGTCATCTCCGACGCGATAGTCTTGTGCGAAAGCGTTGACCGCACGTTAAGCCCGCTCCGAACTGACCTCCGTGTCGAACCGGAGCTGCCGGCCTGCCGCGTGGTTAAGCCTTGCGTGAAGTCTTGCACTTAACCCTGTCGCAATCCGCAATAATTATTGAATCCTGAAAGCGCGCGGTTTTCGTTAAGACAATGCCACGCTTTTGAATCTCTCTCGACGATTTGGGGACTAGCGCTGATGTGCGGAATCATCGGGATCCTGGGACGCGGGCCGGTTGCCGAGCATCTCGTCGATTCCCTGAAACGTCTCGAATATCGCGGCTACGATTCCGCGGGTGTCGCCACGCTCGAGGGCGATCATCTGGACCGGCGACGCGCCGAGGGCAAGCTGAAGAACCTCGAGAAGCGGCTCGAGCAGCAGCCGCTGAAGGGGCACGCCGGCATCGGTCATACCCGCTGGGCCACCCACGGCAAGCCGACCGAGAGCAACGCGCATCCGCACGCAACTGACAATGTTGCCGTGGTGCATAACGGCATCATCGAGAATTTTCGCGAACTACGCGCCGAGCTCGAAAAGCAGGGCGCCAGGTTCGCATCCGAGACCGACACCGAGACCGTCGTCCATCTCGTCAATTCCTATCTGCTGAAGGGCCACACGCCGCAGCAGGCGGTCGCTGCGTCGCTGCCGCAGTTGAAGGGCGCCTTCGCGCTGGCCTTCCTGTTCAAGGGCCACGGCAATCTCCTGATCGGCGCCCGCAAGGGCTCGCCGCTGGCGCTCGGCTATGGCGACGGCGAGATGTTCCTGGGCTCGGACGCGATCGCGCTGGCGCCGTTCACCGATACGATCAGCTATCTCGACGACGGCGACTGGGTCGAGATCACCCGCGATTCCGGCATCATTCACGACGCCTCGGGCGCGGTGGTGAAGCGCGAGGTGCTGAAATCCGGCGCGTCGTCGTTCCTGGTCGACAAGGCCAATTATCGCCACTTCATGGCCAAGGAGATCCACGAGCAGCCGGAGGTCGTCGGCCACACCCTGGCGCGCTACGTCGACATGGGCACCGAGCGCGTGATGCTGCCGGCGCGGCTGCCGTTCGACTTCAAGGACATCCAGCGCATCTCGATCACCGCCTGCGGCACCGCGAGCTACGCCGGATTCGTCGCCAAATACTGGTTCGAGCGCTTCGCGCGGGTGCCGGTCGAGCTCGACGTCGCCTCCGAGTTCCGCTACCGCGAGGCGCCGCTTCGCGAGGGCGATCTCGCCATCTTCATCTCGCAGTCCGGCGAGACCGCCGACACCCTGGCCGCGCTGCGCTACGCCAAATCGCAGGGCGTGCATACGCTCTCCGTCGTCAACGTGCCGACCTCGACGATCGCGCGCGAGAGCGAGATCGTGATGCCGACGCTGGCCGGTCCCGAGATCGGCGTCGCCTCGACCAAGGCCTTCACCTGCCAGTTGATGGTGCTGGCGGCGCTCGCCATCGCCGCCGGCCGCGGCCGCGGCGAGCTGTCCGAGGCCGACGAGACCAAGCTGGTCCACGGCCTGGTCGAGGTGCCGCGTCTGATCGCGGCGGCGCTGACCACCGAGCCGCAGATCGAGAAGCTCGCCCGCGAGATCGCCAAGTCAAAGGACGTGCTCTATCTCGGCCGCGGCACCTCCTATCCGCTGGCGCTGGAAGGCGCGCTGAAGCTGAAGGAGATCTCCTACATCCATGCCGAGGGCTACGCCGCCGGCGAGCTCAAGCATGGGCCGATCGCGCTGATCGACGAGACCATGCCGGTCGTCGTCATCGCGCCGTATGACCGCGTGTTCGAAAAGACCGTGTCGAACATGCAGGAGGTCGCCGCGCGCGGTGGCAACATCATCCTGATGACCGATGCCAAGGGCGCCGAGGAGGCGACGGTGGACTCGCTGGTCACGATCACCATGCCGGACATGGCCGCGACCTTCACGCCGATCGTCTACGCCATCCCGGTCCAGCTGCTGGCCTATCACACCGCCGTGGTGATGGGCACCGACGTCGACCAGCCGCGCAACTTGGCGAAGTCGGTCACGGTGGAGTAGATACGCCGCCGCTTGCCGCGTCCAAGCGATGCTCTCGCGTCGCCTTGAGAACCAGTTGGGCGTGAGTTGCGACGCGGCCTCTGCACATTCGCTGTCATCCCGGCGAACGCCGGGATCCATAACCACCTCACTTCGTGGCTGGCAGCTCCAGCGAGGCCCAAACCACCTCCCGGGACGACGGCCGAGTTTGCCTGTGCTGTGGCGCAACTGATTGACAGGGATTCCGATGGCACTCGACACTTGGCTGCTGTTCCTGCTCACGAGCATCGGAATCTCCCTGACGCCCGGACCCAACGGCCTGCTCGCCTTGACGCACGGGGCGCTGCATGGCGGTCGCAGGACATTGTTCACGATCGCGGGCGGCCTGATCGGCTTCATCCTCGTCATCGCGCTGTGCATGTTCGGCATCGGCGCGCTGGTGCAAGCGTCGATCACCTGGCTCGTGGTCCTGAAGTGGGTCGGCGGACTCTATCTCGCCTGGCTCGGGATCAAGCTCTGGTTCGCGCCGCCGGTGGGCGTCGATCTGGCCGGCCAGACCGTGGCGGCGCGCCCGCACGCGCTGTTCCGCCAGGGCTTCCTGACCGCGGCCACCAACCCGAAATGCCTGCTGTTCTTCAGCGCCCTGCTGCCACAATTCATCGATCCCGATCGCAGCCTGGCGGTGCAGTTCGCCGTCGTGGCCGTCACCTATACGGTGACGGAGTTCGTCACCGAATACGCCATTGCCAGCGCGGCAGCCCAGGTTCGTCCGTGGCTCGCCCGGGTCGGGCGGCGCTTCAACCAGGTCTGTGGCGGCATCTTCGTGGCGGTCGGCCTGGCCCTGCCGCTGCGTAGCGCCTAGGCGCGGCGGGTTTGCCCTTTTGAGTGGCTCCTCGCCGCCGCAGGGATCGAAATCGACGGCTTGCGCGCTGACTTGGGGCCCGACTGCCGGGCCACAGGTCAGCGGCAAAGCGCGCCTGTGTCGGAAAGAGGGCCTTTGCCCTTCAAAAATCTGCTAAGACCCCTAGGTGAGATTTGATCCGACCCGGAAGTTCGCATGAGTTCCCGCGACGACCTGCCGCCTGAGACCGATCCCTTGGCCGATGCTCCGGCCGAGACGCCCCACCATGGGCTGATGTTCAGGTTTCGCAACTATTTCCTGACCGGCCTCGTCGTCGCCGGACCCGTTGCCATCACGCTCTACATCACCTGGTGGTTCGTGACCTGGGTGGACGGGCTGGTCCGGCCGTTCGTGCCGCTGGTCTATCGTCCGGAAACCTATCTGCCGTTCGGCGTGCCCGGCTCCGGCCTGATCGTGGCCGTGATCGGACTGACGCTGCTCGGCTTCCTGACGGCCAACCTGATCGGCCGCACCCTGGTCGACCTCGGCGAGCGGCTGCTCGGCCGCATCCCGGCGGTGCGGGCGATCTATCGCGGCCTCAAGCAGGTGTTCGAGACGCTGTTCTCGGGCAAGGGTTCGAGCCTGCGCCGTGTCGGCCTGGTCGAGTTTCCGTCGCCCGGCATGTGGTCGATCGTGCTGATCTCGCAGCCGCCGAGCGCGGAGATTTCGGGCCGGCTGCCCGGTGACGACGAGCAGATCTCGGTGTTCTTGCCGTGCGCGCCGAACCCCACCACCGGCTTTTTCTTCTATCTGCCGCGGAGCAAGATCATCGAGGTGGACATGAGCGCCGAGGACGCGGCGACGCTGATCATGTCCTGCGGCGTGGTGCAGCCGGGATCGGACCAGCAGAAAAAAGTCGCGGCGCTGGCCAACATGGCCAACGCCGCGCGCCTCGCCAACGCACCCGCGCAGCCATCGCCGCACCGCGAGCCCGAGCCGGCCAAGGCGGACTAGGCTGAAGGGCCGACTGGCGCGAAAGGCCAGCCACTGCGGAAGAGCTAGGCCGCATCCTGCGGAACGAACGCGCGCAGGCGATGTCCATCCGGATCGAGCGCGACGAACGTCGTTCCGAAATCCATCCGCGTCGGCGCCTGCGCGATCGAAAGTCCGCGCGCCTTCCAGTCGTCGTGCAGCCTTTGGACCTCGCCGGCATCGCCGACCGCGAACGCGACCTCGCCGAAGCCTGCTGCGCCGGCCGCTGGCGGCTCGACCGTGTGCCGCGACCACAGGCCCAGCATGACGCCCTCGCGCAGCGGCAGCATGGCGAACGTCGGCGATTGTTCGATCACGGGCCGGCCAAGCAGATCCGCATAGAAGGCCGCGCTGCTCGGCGGGTTGTCGACGTAGAGGATCAGGAAATTGAACTCGGGCATCGTCTTTTCTCCGGTGGCGGCGCCGGCTGCGGCGCGTCAGCCACACGACTAGCCGAGCTCCCTGCCAGATTCTGTCAGCAGCCTTCGCGAGCACGGTCGGCGGCGGTCCGGTCCGCTCAGCGGGCAAACGTGCGCATCGCGGCACTTTGCACTGCATGATGATGCGAGGAAGGCACAGCCACGGATGTCGTCGTTCCTACAACCAGCGGGCGGTGGTGTTTCGAATGGTCACCATGGAAACATCGGGCAAACAAAAGTATGACGTTGGGGAAGCGCGTATGAGGCCTGTGAGTAGAACGACGTTGTTATGCGTGGTCGCGCTGTCCGTAGCGTCGCTGCAACTGACCGGGCCGGCGGCAGCCCAGACCACCTATACGCTCATTCAAGCCTTTGGCGACAGCTACGCCGATACGGGCAATCTCTGGACCTTCACCGGCGGGGCCGGCAAGCTGCCGCTCTATCCCACCGGCCGCTTCAGCGGCGGCACCAATTTCGTCGACACGACCTCGGCGCTGCTCGGCATTCCCCAGCTCAACTACGCGATCGGCGGCGCCATGGCCGGCAACACCAACGTGGTGGCGCCCGGCATTCCCGGCTTCTTTCAGGAATGGAGCGGACTGACGGGCTTCTCCGGCAGGATCTCCTCGACCGACCTGGTCGAGATCTCGGTCGGCGGCAACGATGCGCGGGCGTACTACCGCGCCGGTGGCTCGCTCGCTGGAGCGCCGACGGCCGCGGCCGTCACGGCTCAGCAGGCCATGGCCGGCATCAACGCGCTGGTCGGGGACGGCGCGCGCAGCATCGTGTTCACGGCCGGCGATGTCAGCACCTTGCCGGAGGCCGTCGGCAACGCCAATGCTTCAGCCGGCAAGGCCTACAGCACGACCTACAACAGCCTGATGCAGCAGTCGCTCGCCGGCGTCGCGCGTTCGGGCGTACGTGTCGAGTATGTCGACACCGGACTGGTGGGGACGCTGATCCAGGCCAATCCGTCGCGCTATGGCTTCACCAATGTCGGCGCCTGTCCGATCGCCTGCATCGGCAATCCTGCGCTGCAGAACCAATACCTGTTCTATGTCGATGGCGTGCACCTGACGTCACACGGCTTCGAGGTGCTGGGCCAATATATCGTCAACCGCCTCAACGCGCCGCTGACCTTCGCGCCGCAAGGCGAGGTGGGGTCGATCACGGCGATGGGCTTCGCCTCGACCCTGTTCGGCAAGCTCGACATGTTCCGCGAGACCGCGGGCTTTGCTCCATCGACGATGAACGCCTATGGGGCAATGGGCCGCCCGCCCCACACCAAGGCGCCGCCGCTCGCGTCGGTCAGTCCATGGTCGTTCTACATGCAGGGCAATGGCGGCGTCAGCGACCGCCAGGGCAGCGCCGCCTCGAACGGCTTCAATCTCGACAGCATCGGCGGCACGATTGGCGTCGAGTACCGGCTGTCGGCGAACGCCATGATCGGCACCGCCTTCGACTACTCCAACCCGAAGGCGAGGCTGTTCAACAGCGCCGGCACCACGGATGCCAACTCCTATCAGTTCGGCCTCTACGGCGCCTGGGCCAGCAGCAACCTGTTTGCGGAAGCGCTCGCGACGATCGGCCATCAGGACTATCGCAACACGCGGCCGGGCGTCGTCGACACCATCACCTCCAATCCCGGCGGCACGACCTTCGTCGCGGCCGGCAAGGCCGGTTACCTGTTCGATGCCGGCACGGCAAAGCTCGGCCCGATCGGCGGGCTGACCTATGCCCGCGCCCGTGTCGACGGCTTCACCGAGACCGGCGATCCTGCGCTCACGCTCGCGGTCGGCTCGCAGACCGCCGAGACCCTGATCGGCAGCGTCGGCGTGCAGCTGCGCACCCCGTTCCAGGTGCAGGGCAACGTCATCAATCCGTACCTGAACCTGACGCTCGATGACGACATCATCGGCAACGGCCGCCTGATTCAGTACAGCGCGACGTCGGCGCCCGTCATCGTCAACAACTGGACCGTTCCGAACGGCACCTCGCACGACGTCTACGGCCGGGTGAGCGCCGGCGTCGTGGCGCCGTTCTGGAGCAATGTGGCGCTGACGGCGACCGTGTCGCGCACCATCGGACGCACGGGTGGCGACGATTTCTTCGGCAGCGGAGGATTGAAGATCGCGTTCTGAGGTCTGCCGCGGCGGCCAGCGTTCTCGGGGGCTCTGAGGGGAGCGTTGAAGTTGCGGCCAAGGCGAGGGCAGCCCGGAAGGGCTGCCCTTCGTTTTCGTGCCTTCAATTTTGTCACGGGGTGCGCATAGTCTTCGAGACCATCGTTGGAACCGGAGCCGTCCTCATGCCCCCCAGCATTGCCGTCATCGCACCGGGCGCAATGGGCGGCGCGATCGCTGCCCGTCTCGTGGAGCACGGCTGCAACGTCCTGACGTCGCTCGAGGGGCGCAGCGCGGCGACGCGGGCGAGAGCGGCCGCATCCGGCATGATCGGCGCCAGCGATGCCGAGATCGCCAATGCGGACATCATCCTGTCGATCGTGCCGCCGGGCGAGGCCGTGGCGCTGGCGGAGCAGCTCGCGACGGTCATCAACCGGAATTCGAGGAAGCCCATCATCGTCGACTGCAATGCCGTCAACGTCGAGACCATCCGGAAGATCGAGGACATCGTGCTGTCGTCGGGCGCGCGCCTGGTGGATGCCGCCATCATCGGCCTGCCGCCGAAGCCCGGCACGAAGGGACCGGCCTTCTATGTGAGCGGCGAGGCGTCCGCCGATGTCTCCGTGCTGGGCCAACTCGGGCTCGATCTGCGACGGATCGAAGGACCCATCGGCGCGGCCTCGGCGCTGAAGATGTCCTATGCCGGCATCAACAAGGGGCTGACCGGGCTCGGCGCCGCGATGGTGCTGGCCGCCACCCGCGCCGGCGCAGCGGACGCGCTGCGCGATGAGCTGGCTCTGAGCCAGCCGCACGTGCAGGCGCGGCTCGGCAATGCGCTGCCGGACATGCTGCCGAAGGCCTATCGCTGGGTTGCCGAAATGCGCGAGATCGCGGGCTTCCTGGGAGAGGATCATCCGGCGGCGCTGATCTACGAAGGTTTCGCGCGGCTGTTCGAGCACATCGCGGCGGACGTGCAGGGGGAGGGGTCAGACGCGGCGCAGCTGGTGGCCTTCGCCGAGAGCTGCAAGGCGAAGAAGTAGCCGGAACCTCTCCCCGCGTCATTGCGAGCGCAGTGTTCAGCCCGGGGACATGGCTGACAGGTGTTCGGAGACATGGTTGACACCTCAAAATTGGCTCGATTCGTCAAGCAAAGGGGCGAGCGATGCCGTGGCGAGAGGTGTCTGTCATGGACCAGCGACGAGAGTTTGTGATGCTTGCCAAGCAGGAGGGAGCCAACCGGCGGCAGCTGTGTCGGCGGTTCGGCATCAGCCCCCAGACCGGCTACAAATGGATCGAGCGGTCTGACGCCGGCGATACGACGCTGGCGGACCGGTCGCGGCGGCCGCATCGAAGTCCGGAGCGCACCGCAGCTGCGACTGAGCAGCAGATTGTCGCGTTGCGCGATGCTCACCCGGCCTGGGGCGCGCGCAAGCTCGCGCATCGTCTCGATCGCGATGGGCAAGCTGTCCCGGCGATCTCCACCGTGCATAACATCCTGCGCCGCTACGATCGGGTGACGGAGCCTGGCGGCACGCCCGGGCAGCCCTACACGCGGTTCGAGAAGGATGCGCCCAATCAGCTGTGGCAGATGGACTTCAAGGGACACAGTGCGCTGGAGAACGGTGTGTCTTGTCATCCGCTCACCGCGCTGGACGATCACTCGCGCTTTTCCTTGTGCCTGGCGGCCTGCGACAATGAGCGCGGCTCTACGGTCAAAGGACATTTGGAGACGACGTTCCGCCGCTATGGACTGCCGGATGCGATGTTCGTCGACAACGGTGGCCCCTGGGGCTTTACTCTCGAAGACCCCTGGACCGCGTTGACGGTCTGGCTGCTGAAGCTCGGCGTTCGAACGATCCATAGCCGGCCCTATCATCCCCAGAGCCGCGGCAAGAACGAACGCTTCCACCGCAGCCTGAAGGCCGAGGTCTTTGCCTTCAAGCGTTACAGGGACCTTCCCGATGTCCAGCGGGCACTCGACGAATGGCGAGCCGTCTACAATCTCGACCGCCCCCATGAGGCTCTCGACTTCAATGTGCCGGCAAGCCGCTATCGGCCCAGCCAACGCACCATGCCGGATCGCCTTCCGACGGTGGACTACGACGAGGGGGAGATCGTCCGTTCCGTGTCGAGCACGAAGGCCTATGTCAGTTTCGAGGGACGGCTCTGGAAAGTCCCTCAAGCCTTTCGCGGTGAGCGACTCGCTATTCGTCCACTCAGACAAGACGGAAAATTCGGAGTTTTCTTTGCCGCTCATCAGATCGCAGCGATCGATTTGCGTGACCCCAAAAGTGTCAACCATGTCCCCGAACAGGTGTAAGCTATGTCTCCGGGCTAAACAGCAGCGAAGCAATCAAGAATCCCGCGACGACTCTGGATTGCTTCGCTGCGCTCGCAATCACGGCGTTGGTCTATCCCGCGGTCAACAGCGGGATCGCTTCATCCCGTTCGTACAGATACAACAAACAGCGCAGCGCGTCGCTGCGCGGACCCTTCAGCTTCGGATCCTCTTTCAGGATGCGCAGCGCCTCGTCGCGCGCCTGGGTGATCAACTGGGCGTGCACCTCGGGCCGCGCGATGCGATAGCCGGGCAGGCCGCTCTGGCGGATGCCGAGCACGTCGCCTTCGCCGCGCAGCTTGAGATCCTCCTCGGCGATGCGGAAGCCGTCGGTGGTCTCGCGGATCACCGCGAGCCGCGCCTTCGACATCGGCCCGAGCGGCTCGTGATAGAGCAGGATGCAGGTCGAGGCCTCGGAGCCGCGGCCGATGCGGCCGCGCAGCTGGTGCAATTGTGCGAGGCCGAAGCGCTCGGCATTCTCGATCACCATGATGCTGGCGGCCGGCACGTCGACGCCGACCTCGACCACCGTGGTGGCGACCAGCAGGCGCAGCTCATGCGCCGCGAAGCGGCCCATGACCTCGTCCTTCTCGCTGCCCTTCATCTTGCCGTGGACGAGGCCGACCTTGTCGCCAAAGCGCTCGCGCAGGCTCTCGAAGCGATCCGTCGCGTTGGTGAGATGATCGATGCCCTCGGCCTCGGATTCCTCGACCAGCGGGCAGATCCAGTACACCAGCTTGCCGGCATCGAGCGCGCGGCCGACGGCGTCGATGACCTCGCCGAGCCTGGTATCGGCCACCGCGCGGGTGTCGATCGGCTGGCGGCCGGCCGGCTTCTCGCGCAGCTCGGAAATGTCCATGTCGCCGAAATAGGTCAGCACCAGGGTGCGCGGGATCGGCGTCGCCGACAGCACGAGCACGTCGACGGCCTCGCCCTTCGAGGTCAGCGCCAGCCGCTCGCGTACGCCGAAGCGATGCTGCTCGTCGACGATGGCGAGCGCCAGCGACTGGAAGACCACGTCGTCCTGGATCAGCGCGTGGGTGCCGATGAGGATGTCGATCTCGCCGGCTTCGAGCCGGGCGAGGATGTCGCGGCGCTCCTTGCCCTTCTCGCGTCCGGTGAGGATGACCACGTTCATGCCGGCGCGCGCGGCGAGCGGGGCGATGGTCTTGGCATGCTGGCGCGCCAGGATCTCGGTCGGCGCCATCAGCGCCGCCTGCTTGCCGGCCTCGGCGACGGCGGCTGCGGCCAGCAGCGCCACCACCGTCTTGCCGGAGCCGACGTCGCCCTGCAGCAGCCGCAGCATCCGCACCGGCTTTTCGAGATCGGCGGCAATCGCGGCCATCGCCTCGGCCTGCGAGTTCGTCAGCGCATAAGGCAGGGCGTCGATGATCCTGCGGCGCAGGCGGCCGTCGCCGGCGTGGCGGTTGCCGGCGGGCCGGCGCAGCTGCGCCCGCACCAGCGCCAGCGCCAATTGCCCGGCGAGCAGCTCGTCGAAGGCGAGGCGCGACCAGAACGGGTTCTCCGGCAGGATGTCGGTCAATTCCTGCGGGATGTGCACCCGCGTCAGCGCCTCCCTCAAGGACGGGAAGTTGCAGCGGCTGAGCACCTCCGGGCTGATCCACTCCGGCAGGTCCGGCAGTTTGGTCAGCGCGGCGGCGATCGCCCGCCGCAGCGAGCCCAGCGCGAGGCCTTCGGTCAGCGGATAGACCGGGTCGATTCCTGACAGTTTTGCAAACCCCGCCTCATCGAGGATGCGGTCGGGATGCACGATCTGCGGCACGCCGTCGTACATCTGCACCGTGCCGGAGACGTAGCGCTTGGCGCCGACCGGCAGGATCTTCTCGATGTAGTCGCCCTTGGGGCGGAAGAACGTCAGCACGACGTCGCCGGTCTCGTCGCTGGCGTAAACGAGGTATGGCGCGCGCGCATTGCGCGAGGGACGGTGGCGGTCGACCGTGACCTCCAGCGTCACGACCGTGCCGACCTCGACGTCGCGGACCTTCGGCCGGTTACGGCGGTCGATCACGCTGGCCGGCAGATGCAGCAGCAGGTCGACCAGCCGCGGCGTCTCGCTGCAGCCGAGCAGGTAGCGCAGCAGCTTGTCCTGCTTCGGCCCGACCCCGGAGAGGGCGGTGACCGGCGCAAACAGGGGATTGAGGATGCTGGGGCGCATGGAGCGAACACTTAAAGCGGTTTGAGAGCCGGGATAGCCGCGAATGCCGAGACATCCACGTCTTTTTCTCAGTTTTCAGGTGCCGGGCATGCCGGTTCTGCAGTCCCGAGGGCTGACAGGGACGCCGCGCACCGCTATATCAACCGCGCCCGGCACCGTCCGGGCTTTTGGCGTTGTACTGCAGGATGTCGCGATGACTGGAACGACCCGATCGAGCCAAGGCCTTGACGACCGCCGCAAGCGGCTCCTGTTCCGCTGCTGGCATCGCGGCACCCGCGAGATGGATCTGATCCTCGGCCGCTTTGCCGACGCCGAGATCGGCAGCCTCAGCGAGAGCGAGCTGGCCGAGCTCGAGCAACTGCTCGAAGTCCCCGACCCGGACTTTTATGCCGCGGTCACCGGCGCCCGGCCGCTGCCGCCGGAGCAGACCCCGGCGCTGTTCGCTCGCATCAAGGCGTTCCGCGCGGTGGACGCCGACTGATGAAGAGCCCGGTCAAGTCGCCTGCCGAGCATCTCGCGCCGGGGCGCGCGCTGACGCTCGCCAACGTCGCCGAGGGCGCCGAAGGCCTCGTCGTCTCCGACCTCGCGCGCGCCATCGCCGCCAAGCCGAAGCCGCCGGCGGTGAGCCTCGCCGTGGTCTGCCGCGACGGCGCACGCATGCAGCAGCTGGCGCGGGCGCTCGACTTCTTCGCGCCCGATCTTCCTGTCATGCAGTTCCCCGCCTGGGACTGCCAGCCCTATGACCGCGTCTCGCCGCATGGCGGCATCCTGGCCCAGCGCGTCACGACATTGGCGCGGCTGTCGCGCCTCGCCGGCAGCGACAAGCCGCTGATCGTGCTGACCACCGTGAATGCCATCGTCCAGCGCGTGCCGTCGCGCGACACCATGGCCGGGCAGGCACTGTCGGTCGCGCCCGGCCATGTCGTGCTGATGGACTCTGTCGTCGCCTGGTTGGAGCACAACGGCTACCACCGCTCGTCAACCGTGCGCGAGAGCGGCGAATATGCCGTGCGCGGCGGCATCCTCGACCTGTTCCCGGCGGGCCTCGACCAGCCGGTGCGCTTCGACTTCTTCGGCGACAGCCTGGAATCGATCCGCACCTTCGACGCCGAGACGCAGCGAACCCTGCTCGACATGCGCTCGCTCGATCTGGTGCCCGTCTCCGAATTCCAACTGGTCACCGACACCATCCGCCGCTTCCGCATGGGCTATGTCGCCGAGTTCGGCGCGCCCGAGCGCGACGATGCGCTGTACGAGGCCGTCAGCGAGGGCCGGCGCTATCCCGGCATGGAGCACTGGCTGCCGCTGTTCCACGACAAGATGGAGACGCTGTTCGACTACCTGCCGAACACGCCGGTCGTGATCGAGCCGCAGGGCGAGGACGCCGCGCGCGAGCGCTTCAAGCAGATCATCGATTATTACGACGCGCGTCGCGAGGCCATGGAGCATCCCGGCGGCGGCGCGATCTACAAGCCGCTGACGGTCGACCGCCTGTATCTGACGTCGTCCGAATGGGCTGAGCGGCTCGCAGCCGTTCCGCTGGCGCGGGTGACGCCCTTCGCCGTGCCGGAAGGCACCGGAGTCGTCGATATCGGCGCGCGGCAGGGCCGCAGCTTCGCACCCGAGCGCAACGACGCCGCGGTCAACGTGTTCGAGGCCGTCGTCGCCCATGTCCAGGCGTTGCAGTCTATGCGCAAGAAGGTCGTCATCGCGCTGTGGAGCGAAGGCTCGCGCGACCGCATGGCCAGCATGTTGAAGGATCACAAGCTGATCCACGTCACCAGCGTCAATACCTGGCGCGTGGTGCAGGCGACGCCACGCAACGAGACCATGCTGGCGCTGCTCGGGCTGGAGTCCGGCTTCGAGACCGACCAGATCGCTGTGATCTCCGAGCAGGACATTCTCGGCGACCGCCTGGTGCGGCCGCGCAAGGCGAGCCGCAAGCTCGACAACTTCATCTCCGAGGTGACGAGCCTCGCGGTCGGCGACATCGTTGTCCATGTCGATCACGGCATCGGCCGTTTCGTCGGCCTGCAGACGCTCGAAGTCGCCGGCGCGCCGCATGACTGTCTCGAGCTGCGCTACGCCGGCGAGACCAAGCTGTATCTGCCGGTCGAGAACATCGAGCTGTTGTCGCGCTACGGCTCCGACCAGACCAGCGTCGAGCTCGACAAGCTCGGCGGCTCCGGCTGGCAGACCCGCAAGGCCAAGCTCAAGAATCGCATCCGCGAAATGGCCGGCGAGCTGATCAAGATCGCCGCCGAGCGCATGCTGCACGAGGCGCCGAAGCTGCCGGTGCAGGCCGGCCTCTACGACGAGTTCTGCGCGCGCTTCCCCTATGACGAAACCGAGGACCAGCTCGCCGCGATCCAGGCGACGCTCGCCGATCTCGAAGCAGGACGTCCGATGGACCGCTTGGTCTGCGGCGACGTCGGCTTCGGCAAGACCGAGGTGGCGTTGCGCGCGGCGTTCGCGGTCGCGCTGGATGGCAAGCAGGTCGCCGTCGTCGTGCCGACCACGCTGCTGGCGCGCCAGCATGCGAAAACCTTCACCGAGCGCTTCAAGGGCTTTCCGGTCAACGTCGCGCAGGCCTCGCGCCTCGTCTCGACCAAGGAGCTCAACCAGGTCAAGAAGGGGCTCGCCGACGGCTCGGTCGACATCGTCGTCGGCACCCATGCGCTGCTCGGCAAGTCCATCAAGTTCCGCGACCTCGGCCTCGTCATCGTCGACGAGGAACAGCATTTCGGAGTCGGCCACAAGGAGCGGCTGAAGCAACTGCGTGCCGAGGTGCATGTGCTGACGCTGTCAGCGACGCCGATCCCGCGCACCTTGCAGCTGGCGCTGACGGGCGTGCGCGAGCTGTCGATCATCGCCTCGCCACCGGTCGATCGGCTGGCCGTGCGCACGTTCGTGGCACCGCATGACCCGGTGATGATCCGCGAGGCCTTGCTGCGCGAGCGCTATCGCGGCGGCCAGGCGTTCTACGTCGTGCCGCGCATCGACGATCTCGCCGAGGTCAAGGAGTTCCTCGACAAGACCGTGCCGGAGATGAAGGTCGCGGTCGCCCACGGCCAGATGGCGCCGACCGTGATCGAGGACATCATGTCGGCGTTCTACGACGGCAAGTTCGACGTCCTGCTGTCGACGACCATCGTCGAGTCCGGCCTCGACATTCCCCGCGCCAACACGCTGATCGTGCACCGCGCCGACATGTTCGGCCTCGCCCAGCTCTATCAGCTGCGCGGCCGCGTCGGCCGCTCCAAGCTGCGCGCCTATGCGCTGTTCACCCTGCCGTCGACGCACAAGATCAGCCCGCAGGCCGAGAAGCGCCTGGGTGTGCTGCAGTCGCTGGAGACGCTCGGCGCCGGCTTCCAGCTCGCCAGCCACGACCTCGACATCCGCGGCGCCGGCAATCTCCTCGGCGACGAGCAGTCCGGCCACATCAGGGAGGTCGGCTTCGAGCTCTATCAGTCGATGCTGGAGGAGGCGATCGAGAACCTCAAGGCGGGCATCACCGAGCCGACCGTCGACCGCTGGTCGCCGCAGATCACCATCGGCATGCCCGTGCTGATTCCGGAGGACTACGTCTCCGACCTCTCGGTGCGGCTGTCGCTGTACCGCCGGCTCGCCGATCTCGAGACCGACGACGAGATCGACAACTTTGCCGCCGAGCTGCGCGACCGCTTCGGTAAGCTGCCGGACGAGACGCGCTATCTGTTCAAGGTCGCGGCGATCAAGAACTACTGCCGCCGGGCCAATGTCGAGAAGGTGGATGCCGGTCCGAAGGGCGCCGTCATCGCCTTCCGCGACAACAGTTTTGCCTATCCCGAGCGCCTGGTCGCCTTCATCAAGCGCCACGGCCAGGCCGCCAAGGTACGTCCCGACATGAAGGTCGTGTTCCTGCAGATATGGGAGACGCCGGAAGAGCGCCTGGCGGGGACCACGGATATCCTCAAGGAGCTGGCCGAGCTCGCGGAGAAGAAGAAGGCGGCGTAGGGCAGCCGCTGGCTCTACATCAGCGAAGCTGCCAGCCGAAGTGCAAGGCAGGGCTGGCGATCAGGAAGACCGAGACGATCGCGACGACGCTGACTCAGTCAGTCTCGTCGCGTGATTGCCGGTTGTGCATGACGCATGCTCCGCTTGCTGAGATGCCCCCGAGTCGAGCTTGGATCGCACCACACGAGTGGGGCAAATGCGCGATCTCAACATGCACGTGTTTGGATGAGATCGTGGCCGAAGGAACGAACGTCCGGCGTGGAACACGAGATCTCGTAGGGTGGGCAAAGCGGCCGCCGTCAGGCGGCAGCGTGCCCACCGTCGGCCGGCATACTAAGCGGTGAGACGGTGGGCACGGCGCCATCTAATAGATCGCATGTAGCGAGCCCGTGCATGCGCCTTTGCCCACCCTACGCAGCACGACTCTTGGTTCGAACCAGCGCAGTGATGACGCAAAACATGTAGTTTATTACGACGCCGCGCGCTGCGCCTCGCCATAGACCCGGGCCAGCAGGGTGCGCGCAGTGTCAGTCGGCTGCAGCGCGGCGACGGTGACCGACGGCTCCGTGCGCGTATCGCGCTTGCCGTGCGAGGTGTGGCGCATCACGCTGGAGAGGCGGCGGGCGATGGCGTGGGCGGAGCGCAGGTCGGTCTCGGCGAACACGACGACGACGGAGCCGTTGTCCTCGTGGGTGCCGAAATCCATCCGCCGCATCAGGCGGCTGATGATGCGGGCGCCGTCATATTGCGCGCGCGGGTTGACAGGGTCGAAGGCGAACCGAGCTACCGCGAGGCTGCCGCCGCTCTTCTGCGTCTGGCTGACCGCGGTGGCGAAGTCGCGCGCGAAGGCGTTGCGGGTGAGCAGGCCGGTCTGCGGGTCGAGCATGCCGCCGGCTTCGATGGCGCGCAGCGTGCGGTTGAGGCGGGCTTCGAAGGCGTGCAGGCGGATCAACGGCAGCGCGCTGGCCGCGATGTGCGCGGGAGCGCCGGCGATGATCTCGAGATTGGCGAGTTCCTGCAGCGGCGCCGGCTGGTTGGCAGTGACGACAACGGCAAGGTTGCGGAAGCGGGTGTCCTCGGCGAGCACCGCGAGGAACGCGTCGACCACGCGCGGCGAAAACCCTTCGCCGAGCACGATGCCGTCGATGTCGCGGCTCGACAGATGCTTGGCGGCGGCTTCGATGCTCAGCGCGCCGACGACCGCCATGCGTTCGCCGAGCGCGACCGACAGGCCGGGCAGGGAGCTGCCGCGGCCGAGCAGCAGCACGGTCGCGTCATCCAGCGGATCTGTTTCCGGCAGGGTGGCGTCGGGTGCCTTCTTCTCATCGAGACGGCGCAGCACGGTGGTGTGCAGCGTGCGGACACGCAGCGCCGCGCGCAGCCGCGCCAGCAGCCGCTCGTGATTGTCGCTGCCATGCAAGGGAATGGCGTGGTCGGGCAGGACAGCGCCACCGGGCGCGATGGCGATCAGCGGCACGTAGGGCTTGCGCGCACCGACATGACGCGAGACCGCCGCCAGCTCGGTTGCATCAGCATCCTCGACGACGGCGACGACCGCGGCCGGCTGAACCCGGGACATCGTGCTGATCGCATCAGCCCAGCGCGTCTCGACGGAGGGGAGAATTTGCGCCACCGCGAGGGCCGCACTCAGCGAAGGCCGTGTGGACGAGGAGACGATGAGAAGCGGGCCTTGTGGGGACATCCAGGAAACTCAGGATACGCTGGGCGATACGTCGCGATCCTAGGTCCCTCCCGTTAACGCAGCGTCAACACTGTTCCAAACATGACGGTTCCGTAGTGGTCCGGACGGCAGGATCAGCCGCCCGGGCCGGCGCGGTCGCGGAAGGCCTCGACCATCAGCGGATTGAGTCCGAGCTCGGCGAGCGCTTCCCGCGCGCGCGCATTGTCCATCGCGCGGCCCGCGAGGCGGTGACCGCTGAGACGGTCGGGCAGAGCGGTCAGCAGCGCGCCCTGGCCAAGCCGCCGCGACCATTCGTGCAGGTCCTGCGCAAGGAAGCGGTAGCCGCCGACGGCCATCACGCCGGCCGGCGGCGCCGTGATCGAGATCGTGTCCTGGGCACGGTCGAGGCGCACGGCATACTCGGTGTCGACGTAGTCGCGCGGCGCTGCCGGCATCAGCGAGTCGCTCGGCGGCGGCGGAGGAGCGTAGGCGGCGAGCACGACCATCGGCCCCCGCAGCCCGAGCGTGCCCTTCGGCGTCACCAGGATCTCGCCGGCGATCGATGAGCCCGGCTGTTCGCGCGGCGCGCCCTGGCGGCCTGGTTTGACCGGCCCGGGACTGCCATCGGCCGCGGTGCGGCGAACGGCGAACAGTCCGGCTTCGCCGAACAGATAGACGTCGGTCATCTCGATGTCGCGCGTCTTCCACGATGCGCTCGACGCCACCTGCTCGGGCGCGCGCCACATGCCGAGCACGTAACGCAGGTTCGGCAGCCGCGAGGCGAGGTCGCCCTCGTCGAGACGCAAGGCGAGTTGGGCCGGCGCGATCAGCGTATCGCAGGCCAGCTCCGCGAGCTGCTGTTCCAGCGCGTCGGCGTCGAACGGGTGATGCAGCGCAAGGGTGCCGCCGGACAACAGCCATGTCACGACCGAAGCGGCAAGGCCGGCGAATGACGACGGCAGGAAGGCCGACATCATGTTCACGCCCTGCGGCAGATCGCTCTCGAGCGAGACGGCGAGCCCCCCGGCGATCAGGCTCAAATGGGTGCGCGGGACGGCGCGGAAGCCGTCGGCGGTCACGTCGAACGAGACGATCGCGGCCTTGCGGCCGTCCGGCATCAGCCCGCGCGTCGAGCGCGAAGGTTTCGCGATCGACTGGTCGAGCGAATACATCCCCTCGGGCAGGTCGGAGCCGAAGCCGCAGACGTGGCGGATCGAGAACGCCTCCGCCGCCGCATTCATCGCGAGATCGGAGTGAATCACGCCGTCGATCTTCGACATCGTGACGATGGCGCGCGCGCTGGTGCGGTTCAGCGCCGCCACGAGCTCCGACTGACGCCACAGCAGTGGGAACACGGCGACGACGAGGCCGGCGCGATGCGCGGCCAACACCGTCAGCACGAACTCGATCGTGTTGGGCAGCTGGACCGCGATCACCGAATGGGCGGGCAGGCCGGCGTCGATGAAATGCGCCGCCAGCGCCGAGATCACGCGATCGGCTTCGGCATAGGTCAGGCGCATCGGCGGCCGCCCGGTGACGCGCTGCTTGTTGATGGGATCGACCAGCGCGACCGCATCCGGCTTGCGCGCCAGGATGCGTTGAAACAACGCGTCGAGCGTCGGCGACGTATTGGCCTGATTCACCTGTTGCCCCGTACTTTCACGGACCCGGCCACGACCAATTGCCCCGATTGGTCACTTCCGTGCCGGCTCCGGCCGCTGCCACCAGCTCTCCGGGAGCGCTCCCGTCAAAGCCGTCCTCTTTGGCCGTTCTATACGATTCCACCGCGCGATCCATTCCTCGGCGGCATTGAGCACTGGAATAGCGTAGAACCCCGCCATCAGAGTACGGTCCAATGCGCGAACCGTCGAGATAAATTCCGGCCTGTCGCGGGCGCGCAACAGCGCCGCGATCATGGCGTCGATCGCCGGATCCCTGGCCCCCATGTAGTTGCGGGTTCCGGTGCGGTCGGCGGCCTCGCTGCCCCAATAGAACGCCTGCTCGTTGCCGGGGGATAGCGACTGGTCCCAGCGATTCTGGATCATGTCGAACTCGAAGCTCAGGCGGCGCTGGTCGAACTGCACGGGATCGACCACCCTGATCGAGGCATTGATGCCGGCCCGCTTGAGACTGCCGGCGTAAGCCAGTGCGATGCGCTCCTGATCGCGCGTCGTGACCAGGATCTCGAAGGCGAGGGGGGCCCGCGTGGTCCGATGCCGCAATACCGTCCCGTCGAGGCCATATCCGGCCTCGTTAAGCAGATCGAGCGCCGCCTTCAGCGTTGCGCGGTCGCGGCCGGATCCGTCGGTGATCGGCAACCGGTAGCTGCCGTCCATGATGTCGGCGGGGATCTGCGTGGCGTAGGGCTTCAACAGCTCAAGCTCGGTCGCGTCGGCCGGACGTCCATAGGCGGACAGCTCCGAGCCGGCGAAATAGCCGCCGCTGCGGCGGTACAGCCCGAAGAAGTAGTTGCGGTTGATCCATTCGAAATCGAACAGCAGCGTCAGCGCACGGCGCACCTTCACGTCGGCGAACACCGGCCGCCGCGTGTTGAACACCAGGAACTGCGAGGGCTGCGGCATCCCCGAGGTGAAGCTGTCGCGGATGACCTCGCCATTGCGTGCGGCCGGGAAGTCATAGCCGTCGTGCCAGCGCAGCGGCTCGGTCTCGACGCGGAAGTCGTACAGCCCGCGCTTGAAGGCTTCGAACTGTCCGTTGGACTCGCGGTAGTAGTCGAGCCTGACCTCGTCGAAGTTCCACAATCCGCGGTTGACCGGCAGGTCGCGTCCCCAATAGTCCGGATTGCGGGTGAGGGTGACACTGGATCCCGGCTGCACCGCGGTGACCCGATATGGGCCTGACCCGAGCGGCGCGGTCATCGTCGTGTCCTCGAAGCTCGGCACGTCCGTCGTGTGCTTCGCCAGAATCGGCATCAGGCCGAGGATCAGCGGCAGCTCGCGGTCTTCCGTTCCACCGAAATCGAACCGGATGGTCAGCGGGTCGAGCACGTCGGCCCTGGCCACCTTGCCGTAGAACTGCCGGTGGTTGGGGCGGCCGTGATCGCGCAGCAGCTCAAAGGAGAACGCCACGTCCTCGGCGAGCACGGGGCTGCCGTCGGAGAAGCGGGCACGCGGGTCGAGCCGGAAGGTGACATAGGTCCTGTTCTCGTCGGTCTCGACGGATTTCGCGAGCAGGCCATACAGCGTGAACGGCTCGTCGTTGCCGCGGGTGAGCAGGCTCTCGACCACATAGCTGCGGATTTGCTGCACCGCGAGACCGCGGACGATGAACGGATTCAGGCTATCGAAGGTGCCGAGCAGTCCCCAGACCAGACGGCCGCCCTTGGGCGCGTCGGGATTCGCATAGGGCATGTGGTCGAAGTCGGCCGGCAAGGCCGGGAGACCGTGCATGGCGATCGCCGCAGTCTCTGCCGCGTTCGCCGTGGGGGTGTAGACCGCGGGCAACAATGCCAGGACCACGGCGACCCATCCCGCGGCCGCGCTGAACATGCGCTGCAGCATCAGGATCGGGGCGCAAGCATTTGATTCGGAACAGGTCACAAGGGGCTTTTACCACAGGCTCGCCAGCGCTAGACCGCGGCTTCGACATGGTCTCGCGGCATTGATTCTTCCGCGCACCGCGTTAAGAAGGCGGGCGATTGAGTTAGGGCGGCAACGCCTGTCACTTAACCGCCTCATTTCCTGAGGAGACAGCCGCTTCAACGGCTTGGTGTGGCGCCTTTGGCGGTCTCGGGCGCTGCCGTTCAGAAAGGGTTTTCCGCAATGAATTTCCGTGACTTGGCCTCGTCGGTTGGGCCGCGTGGGCGGCTTGTCGCGCTGCTCGCGGTCACCGCGCTGGCCGTTTCCTTCGCTCCTTCGGTTGCGCAGGCTCAAGCGCCGAAGGCGAAGGCTCCGGCTGCCGCTCCCAAGGCTCCCGCGCCGGCCGCCCAGGCCCCTGCCATTCCTCCCGCCGGCGGCCAGCCTCAGGCCCAGGCTCAGCAGGAGATGCCGCAGCTGATCTACGCGCCGTGGACCAAGTTCTGCCTGAAGGGGCAGGATGCCAACGCCAAGCAGGTCTGCTTCATCGGCAAGGACGGCCGCATCGAATCCGGTCAGCCTGTGGTTGCAGCCGTCATCATCGAGCCCGAAGGCGAGCCGAAGAAGATCCTGCGTGTGACCTTGCCGCTCGGCATGCAGCTCCAGCCCGGAACCCGCATCGTCATCGACAATAACCAGTTCATGGAAGGAAAGTACGTCATCTGCTTCCAGAACGGCTGCATGTCGGACTACGAAGCGACGCCCGAATTCGTGAACAGCCTCAAGAAGGGCCAGACCCTCTACGTCCAGGCGATCAACTCGAACGGCACCGCGCTGACGCTGCCGCTGCCGCTGCAGGAAGGCAACAGCAGCTTCGCCAAGGCCTATGATGGTCCGCCGACCGACCCGAAGCAGTTCGAAGAGACCCAGAAGAAGCTGCAGGAAGAGCTGCAGAAGCGCGCCGAGGAGCAGCGCAAGAAGCTCGAGCAGACCCAGCCAGGCCAGCCGCAGGCGAAGCAGTAACGCTGGCCGGGCCCGTCCCGCATCATCAAAGGCGCTCCATTCGGAGCGCCTTTTTCATTCTGCGAGCTGATGCGAGGGGGAACTTGCGAGCCGGGACCGAACGATGAGGGGCTTGCGCCGACGGCGCTCAGGCGAAGCTCTCTGGTCGAGCAGGTCAGTTCATCAGCGGATTGCGCGGACGATAGCCGCCCGATTTGTCCTTGATGAAGATCTCCGCAACCTGGGAATGGCGGATCGGCTCGCCGGACTCGTCGGGAACCAGGTTCTGCTCGGAAACATAGGCGACGTATTCGGATTCAGCGTTCTCGGCCAGCAGGTGATAGAATGGCTGGTCCTTATGCGGACGGACCTCCTCGGGAATCGACAGCCACCATTCCTCGGTGTTGTTGAACTCCGGATCGATGTCGAAAATCACGCCCCGGAACGAGAACACCCGATGCCGGACGATCTGGCCGATCTGAAACTTGGCAGTTCGTGCTTTGATCATTCCAGTCGAATAGACCAGGACGGGGAGCGATGCTAGTGCCCCGCGGGCGGATTTAATCTAGACCAATCCGAGTCGCGTCAAGCCGCGACGCCCCCGCATTCCAGGCCCTTCCCAGGCTCCCTCAGGGGGCCATCTTCCGAGCCCATGTTCGACATTCTCAATCTGGCCCTGCCTTATTTCGGCGTCGTTTTCATAGGCTTCGCCTGCGGTAAGTGGAGGAGGCTGCCCGAAGCCGGGCTCGCCTGGATGAACTTCTTCCTGCTCTACGTCTCGCTGCCCGCCTTGATGTTCAACCTCATCGCGCGGACACCGTTCACCGAGTTGAGCAACCCTCCCTTCCTGGTTGCAACGACGCTCGCCACCATGCTCACCTTCGCCCTGGCGCTCGTGCTCGGCAAGGCCATCGGGCGGCTGTCGCTCCGCGAGGCGACCATGGCCGGGCTCGCGGGTGGCTACGGCAATATCGGCTATATGGGGCCTGGGCTGGCGCTGGCCGTGCTCGGGACCAAGGCGGCGGCGCCGACCGCGCTGATCTTCTGCTGCGACAGCATCTTCCTGTTCTCGATCGTGCCGCTGCTCGTCGAGCTGACCGAGCGCGATCATGCCTCGGTGGTGCACGCGATGCGCACCGTGCTGCGCCAGATCCTGCAGAACCCGCTGATCATGGCCACCGCCGCCGGCATCCTGGCGGCCGCGTTCCAGTTGCATCCGCCGACCGTTCTCGACCGCACCCTGCAGTTCCTGCAGAACGCCGCTGCGCCGACGGCGCTGTTCGCGCTCGGCGTGACCGTGGCGCTGCGCCCGTTCGAGCGGCTGCCCTGGGAGGTGCCGGTCCTGGCCGTGGTGAAGCTCGTCGTTCACCCGCTGCTGTCGTTCGGGCTGATGCTGCTGTTCGGGCCGTTCGCGCAGCCCTGGGCGGCGACCGCGGTGCTGATGGCGGCGCTGCCGCCGGCGCTCAATGTGTTCGTGATCGCGCGCCAGCACGACAGCTGGATCGAGCCGGCCTCATCGGCGGTGCTGATCGGCACCTTCGCCTCGGTGATCACCCTGACCAGCGTGATGTGGCTGATCCAGACTGGCCGGCTGGCGTTTCCCTGACGGTACTCAACCGGCCCTGCGCGTGGCTCTCCATGACGGCGCTAGGCCCTCGCGCATCGCGAGCCGCCGCAGCGGACCGATGCCGCTGATCAGATGCATGCCGACGGCGCGCAGCGACTGCATCGGCAGGAGATCGCTGAGCAGCGAGCGGTTGGCGACGTCGATGGCGAAGGTGCGGCTCAGGATATCGGCGCGGCGCGCCGCACCATAGCGCGCGAGCACCTGCGGCGCACCGGGATCCTCGCCGGCCGCATGCGCCTTGCGCACGACATCGGCGATGTCGATGCCGTCGCGCAGGCCGAGGTTCAGTCCCTGCGCACCGATCGGCGGCACCACATGCGCGGCTTCGCCGACCAGGGCGATCCGGTTTTGCGCGTAGCTCAAGGGCCGCTCGATCGCGAGCGGAAACACATGGCGGCCCGGCTCGACGCGCACACGACCGAAGATCGAATGCGACTGCCGCTCGGCGGCGGCGGACAGGGCGTCGTCGTCGAGCGCGAACAGCCGGTCGGCCTCCTTCGGAGCTGCGACCCAGACGACGCTGCAGCGGTCGCCCGGCAGCGGCACGAACACGCAGGGTCCCTGCGGCGTGTGGAATTCCGTCGACACGTTGAAATGCGGCCGGGCATGGGTGATGTTGAAGGTCAGCGCCGACTGTTGCAGCGTGCGCCGGCTCACGCCGATGCCGGCGGCCTCGCGGCACGGTGAATGCCGGCCGTCGGCGCCGACCACGAGCCGCGCCGTCAGCACGCGGCCCGATGCGCTGGTGACGGTCACCGCATCGGCATCGCTACGCACGCTTTCCGCATCCTCGGCGATCCGCACCAGGCCGTCGATCTCGCCGGCGCGTTGTTCCAGCGCCTCGACCAGGACGGCATTGGCGATATTGTAGCCGAACATTTCGAGACCGATCTCGTCGGCGACGAAGCGCACCTCGGGGGCTCGGATCAGCCGGCCGGTATCGTCGACAAGCCGCATCGCCTTGAGGCCGGCGGCGCGGTCACGGCACGCCGACCAGACGCCGATCTCGTCGAGGAAGTCGACCGAGCCGCCGAGCAGGGCGGTGGTGCGGTTGTCGGCATACGGAGCCTGACGGGCCACGAGCGCCGTCCGCGCCCCGGTCTGCGACAGGGCAATGGCGGTGGCGAGCCCGGCGGGTCCGCCGCCGACGACGATGACATCGAAGCTGGCGTCTGTGTTGCTCATGCGGGAACATTTGACGTTCCGGCAGGGCTTTTTCAAGGGTATTGCGTGAGCCTGCGCGGCGCATCGCCGCAACGGCGGATATGCAATTGGCGCCGATTCCTGATAGCACTGGCGCCGCATGGATCAGTTGAGACCAGAGAGCAGGGTCGCCGCAACGCCGGCGCATCGCGCCGCGGCGTTCTCGGTGCACGTCTTCACCGCGCTCGGTGCGGGCGTCGCGCTGCTGGCGATGCTCGAGGCCGTGCGCGAGCATTGGACTACGATGTTCTGGTGGCTCGGCGCCGCGCTCGTCATCGACGGCATCGACGGGCCTCTGGCGCGCCGGCTCGACGTCGTCCATGTGCAGCCGGACTGGTCGGGCGACGTGCTCGATCTGGTGGTGGACTTCACGACCTACGTGTTCGTGCCGGCCTATGCCATCACCGCCAGCGGGATGCTGCTGCCGCTCGCCGCGCCGGTCATCGGCGTCGGCATTGCCGTCACCGGCGCGCTGTATTTCGCAGATCGCCGCATGAAGAGCCACGACAATCATTTTCGCGGGTTTCCGGGACTCTGGAACATCGCGGCATTCTACCTGTTCCTGCTGCATCCCTCGCCATCGTTGGCGACCCTCGGTCTCGCGGTCCTGATCGCGCTGACCTTCGTCCCATTCCATGTCATCCACCCGGTGCGCGTCGAGCGGCTGCGCTGGCTGACGCTGCCGCTGGTCGCGCTCTGGGGCGTCCTGGTCATCGACGTGCTGGGAAACAACTTCGCCGTGGGCTCGATCGTGACGACCTTGTTGTGCGCGATCGCCCTCTACATCGTCGCGAGCGACTCCGCGATCCGCCTGCTGAGATCCTTGAAAGCATGATCGACCTTCTGACCAGTCCCGAAGCGTGGGCCGCGCTGCTCACTCTGACCGCCCTCGAGATCGTTCTCGGCATCGACAACGTCATATTCCTGTCGGTGATCACCTCGCGCATCCCGCAGCCGCAGGCGACACGCGCCCGCCAGATCGGGCTGGCGTTGGCCCTGATCTTCCGCATCCTGCTGCTCAGCGTGCTGGTCTGGCTGATCGGGCTGACGCAGCCGGTGTTCACGATCGGCGGCGTGGGCTTCTCCTGGCGCGACATCATCCTGATCGCCGGCGGCCTGTTCCTGATCGCCAAGGCCACGCACGAGATCCATGCCGAGGTCGAGGCGCGCGAGGAGGAGGAGGGGTCGCAGGGCGGCGGCGCCAACAAGTTCTTCTGGGTGATCCTGCAGATCATCGTCATCGATCTCGTGTTCTCGCTGGACTCGATCATTACCGCGATCGGCATGGCCCAGGATCTCGAGATCATGATCGCCGCCGTCATCATCGCCATGGTCATCATGTACGTGTCCTCGGGACCGGTGGCGCGTTTCGTGGCGAACCATCCGACCACCAAGATGCTGGCGCTCGCCTTCCTGGTGCTGATCGGCGTCGCGCTGGTCGCCGACGGCTTCAAGTTCCACATCCCGCGCGGCTACATCTACTTCGCGATCGTCTTTGCGCTGGCGGTCGAGGCCTTCAACGTGATGGCCTCGCGCAACCGCAGGAAGCGCAACGCCTGACCGGTGCCGAGTTGACAAGGCCGCCGTGATCGCCTTCGCTTTTGCCGCCGGCAGCGCCGGGTGCGCGGCCGGAGGTCGGCTCCTTCAACGGAGCCGGATGTCCGATGAGAATCAGGTAAGTGTCGAAGGTTCTTTCGCCGGATTCCCGGACGCGGCGATGGAGAGTCCGAAGGGGAGATGGCGGGATGGTCAAGGCGGTGCGCGTGCACAAGGTGGGAGGCCCCGAGGCGCTGGTCTATGAGCCGGTCGATCTCGCCGCGCCCGGCCCCGGCGAGGTCCGCATCCGCCAGCACGCGATCGGCCTCAACTTCATTGACGTGTACTATCGCACCGGACTGTACAAGGCGCCCGGCCTGCCGTTCATCGCCGGCAACGAGGCGGCAGGCGAGGTGATCGCCGTGGGGCCCGGCGTCACGCATTTCCATCCCGGCGACCGCGTCGCGTATTATGAGAACCTCGGCGGCTATGCCACCGAGCGCAACATCGCCTGGCAGCGCCTGGTCAAGCTGCCCGACCATATCACCTATGAGCAGGGCGCGGTGCTGATGCTCAAGGGGCTGACGGTCTGGTATCTGCTGCACAAGACCTTCAAGGTCGAGCCGCACCATCGCGTGCTGATCCACGCCGCCGCCGGCGGCATCGGCCTGCTGGCCTGCCAGTGGGCGCGCGCGCTCGGCGCGCACGTCATCGGCACCGTCGGCTCCAAGGCGAAGGCGGATCTCGCGCTGGCCAATGGCTGCGACCACGTCATCCTCTACAACGAGGAGGACTTCGTCGCGCGGGTCAAGCAGATCAGCCGCGGCGAATTGTGCGACGTGGTCTATGACGGCGTCGGCAAGTCGACCTTCCCCGGCTCGTTGTCCTGCCTGAAGCAGCGCGGCCTGTTCGTCAGCTTTGGCAACGCCTCGGGTCCGGTGCCGCCGTTCTCGATCGCCGAACTCAACAGTCATGGCTCTCTGTTCGCGACCCGGCCGAAGCTCAACGACTATATCGGCAAGCGGTCCGAACTGCTGGAGGGCGCCGATACGCTGTTCTCGGCGGTGATCAGCGGCAAGCTGCACGTGCCGATCAATCACGCCTATGCGCTGAAGGATGCGGGTCGGGCGCATGCCGACCTCGAAAGCCGCGCCACGACCGGGGCCTCGATCCTCAAGCCTTAACAGCCGGCCTTAACAGCCGCGCGACCGAGCCCTGTCGCTACACCTCGCCCCGGATCGAAGCGTCGCCGGCTGCCGCGCGACTCCAGAGCACCGCATCGGTCTGCGCTGCCGTCGACGCCTCGATCCGCGCCGGCGCGAGGCTGTCTTGCCCGTCCCGCCAGGCGCGCTCGCGCTCGGGGTCGTCGAGTGCCAGAACGAGACCCTGGTTGAGCTCATACAGGCCAGAGGCGAGCCCCGCAGCGTCGAGCGCCGCCCTGAGCGAATCCTGCACCAGCGCGCGCAGCGCGAGGTGTGGTGCCGAGACCGGCACGTCGACCTCGCGGCCGGCCATGGCCTGTGCGCAGGCGCGCCGGTCGAACGAGGCATGCCCGCGGCAGGCGAGCGGACGCGCGGGATGGATGATGCAGCCGCCGCGTACGAGGAATGGGCAGGGCTGACGCAACTTCATCCGCGCGGTGTCGCTCAATCCGTGCGTCGCGCGGTTGGCGAGCTTGATCCGGCGCGACAGCGAGCCGAGCGCCTTAGCCGGCATGCGCTGGTCGATCTGCCGGACATAGCGCGCGAGCAGGAAGATCTCCGGTGCCGTCGCGGTCACGCGCAATGCGCAACAGGAGGGGCAGCCCTTGGCGCAGGCGAGGGCGGGCAGATGCGCCGTCTGGGCATCGATATTGGCTTCGAACAGATCGAAAGCGCGGTCGGCGAGCGTCTCAGCGCAGTTCTGCGATGCCCTGCACGCTGCCAGCAGCGAGCTGAACGCCCGCTTCAGTTCGGTGAAAGCCGCATCGCTCAATGCTGTCCTCCAAAGACCCGACGATCAAAACGCCGGACGGTCAAAACGCCAGCGACCGCGGCGCACCCGGCGCACCGCGGTCGACAGGGGCAGGGCAGAGAGGACGCTCACTGCCACACCCAGCCCGAAAGCCGATGTCAGGCAATGCCCTTGAGGATCGCCTCGAAACAGGGGCGGGGGATGCGGAAGAAGCCGCGGCCGCCGGCGAAGGTCTGATAATGCGGACGCGCCATGTCGAGCAGGCGCTCATACCATTCATTGGCGGTCAGGCTGGCGGGCTTCTCGCCGATCGAGTTGATGTCCGAGTTCGGGAAGAAGCGAACGTGGATCAGCACCTCTTCGGTTGCGGCCAGGGCGATGTGGCTGCCGCTGTCGTCGACCGGCAACGCCCGAGCCAGATTGTCTCTCGCCATTCTTGCATCTCCTTCTATCGTGCCGACCTCGTTGTCGGCGGATGATCATCAGCTTGGTCCCGGCAAGCCTCTCTCCTCCGAGCTGATCACATCCCGTACAACGCTATATCAGGACAGATATAACGTAAGTCATCGGATCGCAGGTGTTTGGCGCGATCAGGATCGTTGTTCGGGGGGACAGCTGTCCTTGATCCAGGTCAAATGGCGGCGAGCCCGACCTCGGTGTTTGTGCCTTCTGTAGGCAGCCGGCACGCAGGCTTCGCATGTGGCACGGAGCCTGCGTCTTGAACGGCATTCGATCAGGCGACGCAGCGCGCGGCGCCGACCTTGGTCAGGATTCCGTCCAGCGTGTCGATCATCGCCGCGATCTCATCGCGAGTCACATTGAGGGCCGGCATGAAGCGTAGCGCATCCGGACGCGGCGCGTTCAGCAGCAGGCCGAGCTCGAAGGCGTGCGCAACGATCGCCGGCGCGATCGGCCTGATCACGTCGAGCGCAAGCAGCAGACCACGGCCGCGCACTTCGCCCAGGCCGTGCTTTGCCGAGATGCGCTGCAACTCGCTCTCCAGATAGATCCCGTTGTCCGCGACAGCCTTCAGAAACTCCGGCTTCTCGATCACATCGAGCACGGCGAGTCCCGCCGCACACATCAGCGGATTGCCGTTGAAGGTGCCGCCCTGATCGCCATGCTCGAAGCAAGACGCCTCGTCGGTCGCCAGCAGGGCGGCGAGCGGAACGCCGCCGCCGATGCCCTTGCCCAGGGTCATGATGTCCGGGAGGACGTCGGCATGCTCATAGCCGAACAGTTTTCCGGTGCGGCCCATGCCGGTCTGGATCTCGTCGACGATCAGCAGCAGCCCGTGCCTGGTGGTCAGCGCCCGCAACTGCTGCAGGAACTCGTCGGTCGCGGGCCACACGCCGGCCTCGCCCTGGATCGGCTCCAGCATGATCGCCACCGTCTTGTCGGAGATCAGGGCCTCGACCGAGGCGATGTCATTCAGCCGTGCCTTTGGAAAGCCCGGGACCTTGGGCTCGAACAGCGGCTCGAACGCCTTCTTGCCCGAAGCCGACATCGTCGCCAGCGTGCGGCCGTGGAAGCCGCCCTCGAAGGTGATGATCTCGTATGCGCCGTTCTTGCGCAGAGCGCCGTATTTGCGGGCGAGCTTGATGGCGCCTTCATTGGCTTCGGCGCCCGAATTGGTGAAGAACACCTGGTCGAAGCATGAGCGGTCGACCAGCGCCTTAGCGAATTGGAGGCTGGTGTCGTTGAAATAGGCCGGGCTCGGCGTGATCAGGCGTGCCGCCTGGTGGGCGAGCGCGCTGGCCAGCTCCGGCGGCGCGTGGCCGAGCGAGTTCACGGCCCAGCCCTGGACGAAGTCGAGGTAGCGCTTGCCGCCGTTGTCCCATAACCAGGAACCCTTGCCCTGAACGAAGACGGTGCGCGGGCGCGCCGTGATCTCCATCAGAGCGTCGTAGGGATGGGAGGCGGTCAGCATGTGCAATCTCCTATGCTCAGGGGGAAGCGGGGGCCAAAAAGCGAGAAGGCCGCTCCTTTGCGGGAGCGGCCTTCTCGAAAACCTGGAGCTGATGAGCTAGCTGATCAGCAACGTTTTCGGACATGGCGCGCCCCGGCATCGTCACGGCGGTGACGACGGCAAACGGCGGCGCGGCGGTTGGTCCGGTTGAAGATCATGCGGCGGCCATACAGGCAAATCGCAACCGGTGTCAAGATGCCGGCCTGCAGACTGCAACAAGGGCCGCCGCTCCAGGAAGCGGCGAGGGAAGCGCCGCCGGTGCGAAGCCCGCTCGATCCGGTCTCGGGTCTCGCACTTTAGTGACAACTTTACCAAACATTTAGCGGCTGTGTTTACCCTCCCTGGGCAGCTTGAAAATGCAAGCGCTCAGGACGAGCGATGTCGAACCCCCATCTCACGATCGCCGAAGAAGTGCAGGCGGCCATAGCCACCGGCTCAGCCGACCGCTGCTCCGGCGTGGCCGAGCGGGTCGCCTCCCTGTTCGTCGCCTCTGCCGGCAGCCTGGATATCGAGCAGCACGCGCTGTTTGCCGACGTCTTCGAGCGTCTCGTCAATACCATCGAGCTGCGTGCGCTGGCCGACGTCGGGGCCCGGATCGCACTCGCCGAACTCAGCGCCCAGCTTGCTCCGATCCCGCAGGCGCCGGCCGGCGTGATCCGGCGGCTGGCCCATCATGACGACATCGCCGTCGCGGGGCCGGTGCTTTCGGAATCGCCGCGGCTGAGCAGCGAGGATCTGATCGAGATCGCGCAGACGCGCAGCGAGAAGCACCTGATGGCGATCGCCGGGCGCTGGTGGCTGCAGGAGATCGTGACCGACGCGCTGCTCGCGCGACGCTATCCGAGCGTGAGCCGGCAACTCATGAAGAACCCCGGGGCGCGGGTGTCACCCGCCGGATTTGCCGCCATCGTGGCGCAAGCGGCGGGAGACGCGGAGCTCACGGTCGCGGCCGGCATCCGCGCCGATCTGCCGGCAGCCTTGCGCAGGACCCTGTTGCAGCGCGCGACGGAGGCGGTGAGGGTGCGCCTGCTCGCGTCGGCGCCGCCGCATCTCTACGAGGAAATTCGCAGCGCCATTTCATCGGCCACGCTCGACGCCGAGCGCGAGATGTCGCGCAATCGCGACGCGGGCAGTTCCAAGGTGGCAGTCGGCCAGCTGAAGCAGGGCGGCAAACTGACCGAAGCCGCGCTGCTGGAATTTGCCCGCCAGCGGCGTTACGGCGAGACGATCGCGGCCATCGCGGAGCTCGCGAAATGCAGCATCGAGCTGGTGCGGCCGCTGATGCAGAGCCTGCGCAGCGACGGCATTCTCGTGCCGTGCAAGGCCGCTGGACTGAGCTGGGTCACGGTTGCCGCGATCCTCGATAGCCGGTTCGTTTCAGGCGCAACGCCCCCCGACGAGCTGACCAAGCTCAAGAACAAATATCTCGAACTGAAGCAGGACGAGGCGCTTCGCCTGCTGAAGCTCTGGTCGGTTCGTACCACGGGCTCCTCGCACTGAGGACGGCTCGCCCGGGGCCGCAAAGGCGCTTGGGCGACCTGCTGCGGTGCAGCAAGACAACCGAGGGGCGTTCGGCCATATCCACGCACCTTTGATCTTTTAAAATCAGGGGTTGTATCGTATCCTCTCCGCTGCCTGCGGGAGATGCCCCGGTCAGACCGGTCAGGAATGACTCCCGTCGAGGAGATCGTGATGGGTGTCGAGCTTCGTCCGCTGGGCGTGACCTGCAACATCATGTGCCAGTATTGCTACCAGAACCCGCTCCGGGACAGCGGCAGCCTGCGCCCGCGCTATGACATCGATGCGATGCTGGCCGCCCTCGCAGAGGACGATGAGCCGTTCACGTTGTTCGGCGGCGAGCCGCTGCTGCTGCCGCTGCCGGATCTCGAGAGGCTGTGGGCATTCGGACTGGCGCGCTTTGGCCGCAACCGGATCCAGACCAATGGCACGCTCATCACAGACCGCCACATGGAGCTGTTCGCGACCTATGCGGTTCATGTCGGCATTTCCATCGACGGCCCTGACGCTTTGAATGATGTCCGCTGGGCCGGGTCCCTCGACAGGACGCGGGACCTCACCAAGAGCGTCGATCGTGCGATCGCCGGACTGTGCGAGCGGGGCCTGCATCCGAGCCTGATCATCACGATGCATCGGGGCAATGGCCTGCCGCAGCACTGGCCCTCGATGGACAGCTGGCTGCTGGAGATGCAGGCGAGGGGGGTGCGAAATGTCAGGCTGCATGCACTCGAGGTCGACTCGCCCGCCGTGCAGGCGCATTGGGCGATGACCGATCCCGAAACCATCGCGGCGTTTCTGCACTTCTATCGATTCGAGCGCGAGCACCTCACCTCGATGCGCTTCGACATCTTCGACGAGATGCGGGCGCTTCTTCGTGGGCTGGACGACCAGACCGGCTGTGTCTGGCACGGTTGTGATCCGTATACGACCGGCGCGGTGCACGGCATCGAGGGATTTGGCGAGCGCAGCAATTGCGGCCGCACCAACAAGCGCGGGATCGACTTCATCAAGACCGAGGCTGCCGGCTATGAGCGCAGCATTGCCCTGTGGTTCACCCCGCAGCCGGCCGGCGGCTGCCGCGACTGCCGCTTCTTCGCGATGTGCAAGGGCCAATGCCCGGGAACCTCGATCGACGGCGATTGGCGCAACCGCAGTGCGCAATGCGCGCTCTGGACCGCGCTGTTTGTCCAGATCGAGGAAGACCTGCTCGCTGCAGGCGAAACGCCGTTGTCCTGCGATCCTCGTCGCGCCGAGATCGAGCACAGGCTCATCAAGTCGATGATGGACGGCCGGGTCCCGTTGCTGACGGAGATCATGGACGATTTGAGTGGATCGCCGCCTGTGGCGGTTTGAGATCCAGGACGTTTGCGAAAGAGAATTTGGCCGATCAAATGTCCGAGCATGCCGCGATCCTCCCTCCGATCCGCCCGCCATTCGTTCGCATCGGCTGGGTCTCGGAGGCTGCGAGAAAGGTGTGGGAGCCGCGCTTCGAGCTGATCAGGACGGAATGGAAAGTGTTGCGTTGGCGGGCGGTCGCGGCCGGTTTGAGCCGGGCATCGATCAGCACCGTCAACCCCGAAGCTCTCGACGAGATGGCGCTGCAGGTCGAACGCGCAGGGCTCGCGCTCATACCAGTCCGACTAGCGGTCGAGGCGGTCCCGAAATTGCCGTCGTCGCAGACGCGGGCAAGACTGCCGCTCGAAGTCACCATCGCTGTCGTCCGTGCTCGCGACACGGATGAGTTCGAAGCCGACTGGCAGCGCGATCCGGCACGCACATTGCGGGACTGGGCAGGGTGTCCCCATTGTTGCGCCGAGGCGCTGCGCCGCCGCGAGCGCCGGCCGCTGGATCCGGTCTGGGCGAGCGCGCTGTTCGAGAGAACCGAAGCGTCGGGACATCGGCGGATCGAGCTGCCGTCGCGGCCGGCGACGAACATGCTCTGGCGGTCAATTGATCTCTGCATCATCCCGCACTGGCCTTGCCGGCTCGATTGCCCGGCAAGCGCCGCGCTCGCGGCGAACATGCTCGCATTCGGCCGAGCGCATTGCGGGCAGACGACGGAGTGGCTGCTCGATGTCCTGACATGGCCGGCCGAGTGGTCGATGATGCACGGCATCGCCGAGCTGCACGCGCCGGTCTGCCGGATCACGGCATCGACCTCCTACAGCAGCGCACGCCGCGAAATTATCTATCATGGCGCGACCTGGCCCGTTGAAGGCGCGAGCGGCTTGCGCTTCCCGTATCGGGCACCATCGCGCGAACGCTGGACGGGGTCGAAGAGCTTTCGTGGGGGAACGCTGACGACAGGGTAGGCGGTCCTACTTCCCTAGCCCGAGTGAAAATACAATCTCCGCGAGTTGTGATGTATCTACTGCCGCAAAAGTGTTATATGCTCCGCTTTGCGTTGATTGACCACCTTCATTGCCAAGAGCGATTATCGGGAGACTCCAAGATGTCTTACATGGACAAGAAGATTCAAATCACTGCGGACCTTGCGAAAGTGAAGGCTGCGGCGGCCCAGCTGAAGAGCCAGGCCAATGCCGCGGACGAGCTCCAGAAGGATCCGCAGGGATATCTCGCCCAAGTCGGCATCGAGATCGATTCGAACACGGCCGATCTGATCAAGGATCGCCTGTCGGGCCAGAAGGCGACCGCCGCGCCTGCTTCGGTCATTCACGTCGACGTCTGACCGCGATCTCAAGCCGGCCGGACAATGTCTGCATTGCCCGGCCGGAAACGTGCTGCAGCTCCGACCTCCGTCAAAGTCAGTTCCTGCCCCTGGGAGCAGCTGGACATGCATTCGCGTGACCGGGTGACGAAACCGACTGAGCTTGTCTTCAATATCAGTTACCGCTGTCCGCTGAAGTGCAGCCATTGCTGCTTTTCGTCGGATATGACTCAGCTCGACGTGCTGCCGCAGGACCTGATGATCGCAGCGATCGATGATGCAGCCGTCGCTCACGACATGACGCGGATCAATCTGGTCGGCGGCGATCCATTCCTCCAGCCCGAATTGATGCGCGCTGCGGCATCCCGCGCCAGGTCGTTCGGCCTCTCCACGTCCGCGACCACCAGCGCCTATTGGGCGACATCCGAAGCGAAGGCCGAGCGGATCCTGACTCCACTGGTTGAAGCAGGTCTCGAACGGATCATCATCTCTTTCGACGACATGCATGCCGAATTCTTGGACGGGCGCAATATCGCGCATGCCTACCGGGCTGCCCGTTCGCTCGGATTGGACGTGCTGATTGCCGTCGTGACATCGCCGGGCAGCGTGATCGACCAGTCCCGGATCTTCGATCTTCTCGGTGTCGACCCTGACTCGGATCCGCAGCTGTCGGTGTACGAGACGGCGATCAACTCCACGGGACGCGCCGTCGACGATGTCAGCGCGTCCGACCTCGACGCAAGGCGGCATTCGCCACAGGTCTATCGCGGACCATGTCCCTCGGTGCTGAGGCATTTCTCCGTGGCCCCGAGCGGGAACGTTCTGCCCTGCTGCGGCGTGCTGCCGTTTCATGCCGCGATGAGCGTCGGTGATCTGAACGAGACGCCGATGTCCGAGGCGATGTCCCGCGCCTACATGGACCCGGTGTGGAAGTGGATCGCCTTCGAAGGTCCGATCGCTCTGCTCTGCGAAATCACGGCGGAGACCGAACGACCGCTCGCGGCCAGCGATTTCGACGGCATCTGCACGGCGTGCGACCGTCTGTTCTCAAATCCCGAGCTGCTGCAATTGCTCGACAGCCATTTGCCGCGGAAGCTGCCAACGTTGACGCTGCTCGAGCACATGTTCGAGGCAGTGGGTGTATTTCATTCGGTGCCTCCGCCGTCGTCCGACCTGTCCGCCAAGTTCTGACAGCTTAAGTTCTGAGAGCCATTGCCATGACCATATCCGTTGCGCTGGTTGCAGCGCCGTTCCTGGCCTTGACGCGGCCCGCGCTGGGGATCAGCACGCTCCAGGCGGCCCTCGAGGACCGCGGGATCGACGCACGGCAGTACTATCTCGGTTTTGCGTTTGCCGAGTTGATCGGCGCCGACACCTTCCAGTTCATCGCGGAGCAGGTTCAGACCAGCCTGCTGATCGGTGAATGGGTGTTCGCCGCGACCTTCGAAAACGCTCCTGATCCTGTCGCGGAAGCCCGGCACCGGGAGCGAATGGAAGCCTATTGCGGCAAGCATTGGCCCGCGGTCGTCGCGGCGCGCGATGCGGCGGAGAGGTTCGTCGACCGGTCGGCTCGTCTGCTGATCGCAGACGGCGCCCGCATCGTCGGCTTCTCGTCGACGTTCCAGCAGAATTGCGCGTCTCTCGGCATCGCGCATCGCATCAGGCAGCTCGCGCCGGACACGATCATATGCTTCGGCGGCGCCAACTGCGAGGGGCCGATGGGCGAGGCGCTGCTCGAACGCTTCCCGCAAATCGACTATGTGTTTCGCGGCGAGTCCGACCGGACCTTTCCGGATTTCGTCGAGCGCTTCCTTGCAGGCACCTTGCCTTACAGTGAAAGCACCGACGTGCTGGGCCGCGTGGGCACGAATGGGAGGATCGCGGAGACTCCGCTGCAGAATCTTGACGAGCTTCCCGTCCCCGACTTCACCGACTATTTCGCGGAGCTGAGGCAGGCGTCGTTCTGCGATGATCTGCTCCCCGCGCTGCCGTTCGAGAGCTCGCGCGGCTGCTGGTGGGGCATGAAGCACCACTGCACATTCTGCGGCCTGAACGGCGCGACGATGGCGTTTCGCACCAAGTCGGCCGAGCGCGTGCTGGCCGAGCTCGCAACACTATCCGCGCGCTGGAGCGTCAAGCGCTTCGAGGCGACCGACAACATTCTGAACTTGAAGCATGTCGATGCCGTGTTCGGCCACCTCGCCAACACCGCGCCGTCGCCTTACCGGATCCTCTACGAGATCAAGTCGAACATGCGCCCCGAGCAGCTGCGTACGCTCGCGCGCGGCGGGGTGACCTGGGTTCAGCCGGGCATCGAGCATCTCGACAACGATGTCCTGCGCCTGATGGAAAAGGGCGTGACCGGGCTGCAGAACGTCCGCGTGCTCCGAAGCTGTGCCGAGATCGGACTCCGGCCGATCTGGAACGTGCTGTGCGGCTTCCCGGGCGAGCGGCCTGCGGCCTACGCCAAGATAGCGCGATGGTTTGCGCTGCTGGAGCATCTGCAGCCGCCGACCGGACATTGCCGGATCAGGCTCGACCGCTTCAGCCCGTACTTCAACCACGCGGCCGAGTTCGGGTTTGAAAATGTCGCTCCCGCGCTGGCCTATCAGGCGGTCTATGGCCAGCCGGAAGATGTGCTGACGCGGCTCGCTTATTTCTTCGATGGCACGGCGGCCAACACCGCGTCGGATGATGATCTCGCGCCGCTCGGCGCGGCGATCAAGCTTTGGCGGTCTGCACATGTGGACGGCACCGCAATGCCGATACTGGCGGTGGTCGGATTGGGTCCGTTGTCGATCCTCAAGGACACGCGCCGGATCGCAACCGAGACATGGCGCATCCTCGATCCGATCGAGATCGCCGTGCTGGACGCCTTCCGAGAACCAGTTCGCATCGACGCGACCCTCGGGCGACTGGTCGACCAGGAGACCTCCTGGCCAGAGGTGGAGCAGAGCTACGCCGGCCTGGTCGCCAGCGGGTGCATCCTGGAAGACGAGGACTGCGCGCTGACGCTGGTCACCAGCACCGAAGCCCTCGTCATCGACGACGAATGCCGGCGCGATTTCCCCGGCGGCTGGCTGCGCCCGATCGCCAGGGACGGCTCCGGCGCGTCGTCCGCTCAGCTTCAATTCTGAATCAACAACCGTCGCGGGAGGAGACAATGATCGACTGGTCGCGGGCCGCGGCACCACAGGATGATCTGTATGACGCCTTGCTGGCCTGTCATCTCGCCAGCACGACCACGAACGCTCACCGGCCGGAGCCGTTCGTGCACCGGGTCGCCGGCCATTCGCCGCGCATCTTCGATGGCGCCGTGTCGGTTCGCTACGTGCAGCCGACCGCGCCGGGGGCGCCCGTATTCAGCAACGGTCCGCTGGAGCACCCCAACATCGATGCTGCCGTCGACTACGTGCGGCGCTGGCCGGTCGCCTTCGAACAGATGCGCATGCTCATCGATTCCTTCCATCCGTTGGCGCGTCCCGATGTTGCGGAGAGCGACTATCGCGAGGGCTATGGATCCTACAGCGGCTCGACCGACGACCGGCTGGGCACGCTGTTCGCCACCATCTTCGATCCGATCGGCCTGGCCCAGGCGTTCGTGCACGAGATGGGACACAACAAGCTTCGCGCGCTCGGCATCAATCTGGAATCCGCGGATCGGCTGGTGTTGAATCCGGCGGACGAGTTGTATGTCAGCCCCGTCATCAAGGATCGTTTGCGCCCGATGACCGCGGTGCTGCACGCGGAATATTCGTTTGCCTACATCACGGCGCTCGACATCGTGCTGATCGAGACCGAGCCGGATGAAGAGCGGCGCCAATTGCTGTTTCGCCTGCTGCGGCGCAATCTCGCCCGCATTGAGGAGGGGGTCGACGAGATCCGGCGGTACATCCGCGTCGACCGGGACGGAGAGGCGTTCGTTGCCGGCCTCTACGCCTGGATCGACGCGTTGATCGCGCGAGGCCGGCAGTTGCTCGAGACCCGCGAGGCGGCGGCGGTGCACTGAGGAGGCCGTCGTTGGACCTGTCAACGTGGCGAGCGCTGATGTCCGGCGAACGGCCCGCGCCGGATTGGCTTGCGGCCGACAACGGCTTCGCGTCCGTCTGCGGAATGCGAGAGGCTCACGCTCCCATCGCCGCGGCCGTAAGAACGGTCACGGCCGGGGCGCGCTACAACATCATCGATCTCGGATGCGGCAATGGGGCGCTGTTGGCCGCGAGTTGCGAAGGGACGCCTGATCTGCAGCCGCTTGGAATCGAGCGAGATTCACGAAAGCTCGTCCATGCGCGAGCGATGTTCGGACGAGCGGTTTCGCACTGGCCGAGTTGCGACATGTTCGCTTGCCCCGCACCTCTTGAGACGGCCGCTGATCGGAGCGTCGTTTTGATCATGCCCGGACGGTTGCTCGAAGCGGGCGCCGACAGGGCTGCCACACTGTGTCGGTGGCTTCGCAGCCACGCCGACATCATCCTCTGCTACGCCTATCCCGATTGGATCGCGCGCTACGGCAATCTTGATGAACTCGGCAGACACGCCGGCTTTGCATCATTGGAAAGCGTAGGACCCGACCGGACGATTGCGATCGGCCGGCTTCCCTGAATTGCCGTTGACCCGCGCTAGAACCCAGCGACCGTGCCGTGCAGGTCGTATTCGTCGGCACGCTCGATCTTGACCGTGACGATCTCGCCGACACGCAGCGGCCGCCGGCTGGACAGATAAACGGCGCCATCGATGTCCGGGGCATCGGCCTTGGTGCGGCCCTTGGCGACGCTCGGCCCGACCTCGTCGATGATCACCTGCTGACGCGTTCCGACCTTGCGCTTGAGCCTGCGCGCCGAGATCTTCTGCTGGCGGGCCATGAGCGCGTCCCAGCGCTCCTGCTTGACCTCGTCCGGGACCTGGTCGGGCAGGGCGTTGGAGGTCGCGCCGGCCACCGGCTCGTATTTGAAGCAGCCGAGCCGATCGATCTCGGCCTCATCCAGCCAATCCAGCAGGTAGGCGAAGTCGGCGTCCGTCTCGCCGGGGAAGCCGACGATGAAGGTCGAGCGCAGCGCAAGATCCGGGCAGGTCGTCCGCCAGGCCTTGATCCGGTCCAGCGTCTTGTCCTGCGCCGCCGGGCGGCGCATCGCCTTCAGGACGTTGGGGCTGGCATGCTGGAACGGGATGTCGAGATAGGGCAATATCTTACCGTCCGCCATGAGGCCGATCACCTCGTCGACATGCGGGTAGGGGTACACGTAGTGCATGCGCACCCAGGCGCCGAGCTCGCCGAGCTCGCGCGCCAGATCGAGGAAGCGAGCCCGGACGTTGCGGTCCTTCCAGGCGCTTTCGGCATATTTCAGGTCCAGCCCATAGGCCGAGGTGTCCTGAGAAATGACCAGGAGCTCCTTGACCCCGGCTGCGACCAGCCGCTCGGCCTCGCGCAGCACGTCGGCCGCGGACCGCGACACCAGATCGCCGCGAAGCTTCGGGATGATGCAGAAGGTGCAGCGGTTGTTGCAGCCTTCGGAGATCTTCAGATAGGCGTAGTGCCGGGGCGTGAGCTTGATGCCCTGCGGAGGAACCAGGTCGAGATGCGGGTTGTGCGCCGGCGGCGACGCGCGATGGACGGCGTCCAGCACGCTCTCATACTGCTGCGGGCCGGTGATCGACAGCACGCCGGGATAGGCCTGCTCGATCTGCTCCGGCTCGGCGCCCATGCAGCCGGTGACGATGACCTTGCCGTTCTCGGCCATGGCCGCGCCGATCGCCGACAGCGATTCCTGCTTGGCGCTGTCCAGGAACCCGCAGGTGTTGACGATGACGACGTCGGCGCCGTCATGCTTCCGGGCGAGCTCGTAGCCCTCGGCGCGCAGGCGCGTGATGATGCGCTCGGAATCGACCAAGGCCTTGGGACAACCGAGCGAAACAAAGCTGATCTTGGGCGCCGAACCCTGCTGCATCTTGGAACTGCCTGATGAGATAGGCGTCAGCTAGTCCGAATTGTCCAGAAAGACAAGGCTTTGAGGCGGCCACGTCCATGCTATGGGTGAGGGCCCGGACAACCTGGTGATCGATGAGCGCCGAGCAATCGCCTAAAATCGTGATCGTCGACGAAAGCCCGATCCGCGCGGCCATCCTGGAGGAGGGCTTGCGGGAGGCGGGTTTTACCGGCGTGGTGCATGTCAGCGAGATGCAGGGTCTCCTGGCGCGCATCTATGCCCTGGACCCGGATGTCATCGTCATCGACCTGGAGAACCCCAGCCGCGACGTGCTGGAGCAGATGTTCCAGGTCAGCCGCGCCGTCCGCCGGCCGATCGCGATGTTCGTGGACCAGAGCGACGCGGCCTCGATCCAGGCCTCGGTCGAGGCGGGCGTCTCCGCCTACATCGTCGATGGGCTGAAGAAGGAGCGGATCAAGCCGATCCTCGACCTCTGCATCTCGCGCTTCAATGCGTTCTCCAAGCTTCAGGACGAGCTCGAGCGCACCAAGTCCGCGCTGGAGGACCGCAAGGTGATCGACCGCGCCAAGGGCATTCTGATGAAGATGAAGGGCTTCACCGAAGAGGAAGCCTATGTGCTGTTGCGCTCCACGGCCATGCGCGAAAAGAAGAAGATCGGCGAGATCGCGCAGTCGATCCTGACCGCCTCGGAGTTGTTGAAATGACCGGCCCGCTTCGCATTGGCTTCATCCCGCTGGTCGATGCCGCCGCGCTGATCGTCGCCGTCGACAACGGCTTCACCGCGGCCGAAGGTCTCGACGTCACGCTGGTCCGAGAGGTGTCGTGGTCGAACGTGCGCGACAAGCTCAACATCGGCCTGTTCGACGCGGCGCATCTGCTGGCTCCCGTCGCCATCGCGTCGAGCCTGGGCATCGGTCACGTCAAGGTGCCGATCGTGGCTCCTTTCAATCTCGGGGTGAACGGCAACGCGATCACCGTGACGCCGGCGCTGCATGCGGCGATCATGGCCAATCTCGATGGGGATCGTTTCGACCCGATGGCGACGGCGCTGGCGCTGGCGCGCGTCGTCGCGGAACGGCGCAAGGCCGGGCGCGAGCCGCTGACGTTCGGCATGACGTTTCCGTTCTCGACCCACAACTATCAGTTGCGGTTCTGGATGGCCGCAGGTGGCGTCGACCCCGATGAGGACGTCCGCCTCGTGGTGCTGCCGCCGCCCTACATGGTGGAGAGCATCGCCAACGGTCACGTCGACGCGTTCTGCGTCGGAGCACCGTGGAACTCGATCGCAGTCGATCTCGGCATCGGCCATATTCTCCACTTCGTGTCTGACGTGCTGGTGCGCGCGGCCGAAAAGGTGCTGGCGGTCAGGCAGAGCTGGGCTGACAAGAATCCCGGCGCTCTCGCCGGCCTGATTCGCGCCTGCGCCAAGGCCGCCAATTTCATCGAACAGAACCACGCAGAATCCGCGCGCATCCTGGCTCAGCCGGAGCGCATCGGCGTCGATGCGGAGGTGCTCCAGCGTACGCTGGACGGCCGCCTCAAGATCTCGCCGGACGGCACCTTCCGCGAAAGCTCGCGCTATCTGCTGGTGGGCCGCGAAGACGCGGGACGGCCCGAGAGGATCCAGGCGGCATGGCTCTATGCCCAGATGGTGCGGTGGGGCCAGACTCCCCTCAGTACTGAAGCCCTGGGCACTGCCATGGGCGTGTTCCGGCCGGACATCTACGACGCGGCCATGGGCACGGCCGCGGTCGGCACGGATGCCGCCATCGGCGCATTCGCCGGTCCGCCTTTCGCGGCGGACGACGTGATCGGCCATCTCAAGGCCTTCAAGATCGGCCGCTGGACGGCCTGATTCACGCACCGATCACGGTCTGGGCACCGTGTGCCGTCGACCAATTTTTGGGCGGCGTGCCCGTATTTCGAGGCTTGAGTCGGTTAACTTGCCTTCATTGATTCGATCAGCATTCTGATTTTACACGCTTTTCCTGATTTTTCAGGCTGGCACGCAACTTGAATATTGCAGTGCAGTCAGCCGCCGCAGATGCCGCTGACTGCAATCCGTGTCGGATTTCCGCAGCAACGAAGCTGGTCGGATCTTTCATCGGAAGCAGGCCATGTCGGCCTGTCGGACGGTGCGATCCTCATCCCATTCCCGAACGCCAACCGCCGTGGCCGCTGGAGCTTCGTCCGCCATCATGAGAATCGAATCGTTGTCAGTCGACTTTAACGACGAGCAGAAGCGCTACCTCGAAGGCTTGGCTGCGGGCCTCAAGGTCACGCTGGCAGGGCGCGGCCAGGGTGGCACGCAGACGGCAAGCGAGCCGACCGGCCCGGACGCTATCCACATCAAGGCCCAGGACAAGGTGATTGCGTCGGGACGGAAGCTCGCCGACCAGGAGAAGGTCAAGCGCGAGTTCCATCCCTTCGATGCCTACGAGAGGCTGAAGGAGCAGGCGCGCAATGATGCTGCGCCATCCACGGCCGACAATTTCCGCTGGCGCTATTACGGCCTGTTTCACGTCGCGCCGGCGCAGGATTCCTATATGTGCCGGCTGCGCATTCCCAACGGCATCCTGAAGCATTGGCAACTGACGGGACTTGCCGATCTCGCCGACCAGCTTTGCGGTCCCTACAGCCACGTCACCACGCGGGCCAACCTGCAACTGCGCGAAATCCCGCCGAGGCACGCGGTCATGCTGCTGGAAGGACTCTCGGATCTCGGTCTGACGGCGCGCGGCTCCGGCGCCGACAACATCCGCAATGTGACGGGGACGCCAACGGCCGGCATCGATCCGCAGGAATTGTTGGACACGCGGCTCTATGCGCGCGAATGGCATTTCCACATCCTCAACGACCGCTCACTGTACGGCCTGCCACGCAAGTTCAACGTCGCTTTCGACGGTGCCGGGCGGATCGCGGCGCTTGAGGACACCAACGACATCGCCTTTTCGGCGGTCGAGGTGAAGGACGGTTTTGGGGTCGCGCCCGGCGTGTGGTTCAGACTCGCCCTCGGCGGCATCACCGGGCACAAGGATTTCGCCAAGCCGACAGGGATCATCGTCGAGCCGGAGCGGGCGACCGAGGTGGCCGACGCCATCGTGCGGCTGTTCATCGAGACCGGCGACCGCACCAATCGCCTCAAGGCTCGGCTCAAATATGTGCTCGACAGCATGGGCCACGACAAGTTCATGGAAGCCGTTGAAACAAGGCTCGGCCGCAAGCTGGCGCGCGTCCCCGACGAGGCGCTCGCGCCGCGGCCCGACGCCGATCGCATGGCCCATATCGGCGTCCACCAGCAGAAGCAGCAGGGGGTGAACTGGATCGGCGTGGTGCTGCCGTTGGGCAAGCTGACGACGGACCAGATGCGCTCGCTCGCCAAGATCGCAGCCGATCTCGGCGACGGCGAGATCCGGCTCACGGTGTGGCAGAACCTGCTGCTCTCGGGCGTTCCCGACGACAAGGTCGCGCTGGCCTGTGCGGCGATCGAGCAGATCGGGCTGTCGACAAAGTCCTCGCACATCCGCGCCGGACTGATCGCCTGCACCGGCAACGCCGGCTGCAAGTTCGCGGCATCCAACACCAAGAAACATGCGGCCGAGATCGGCGACTGGTGCGAGAGCAGGGTGGACGTCGACACACCGCTGAACATCCATCTCACCGGCTGCCATCATTCCTGTGCCCAGCACTACATCAGCGACATCGGCATGATCGCGGCAAAGGTGCCGGTCGGTGACGGCGACGACACGGTCGAGGGCTATCACCTGTTCGCCGGCGGCGGGTTCGGCCCGCAGGCCGACATCGGTCGCGAGGTCTATCGCGACCTCAAGGCGGCGGATGCGCCTGTAACCGTTGAGAAGCTGCTCAAGGCCTATCTCGCCCATCGCGCCTCTCCCGAGGAGACCTTCCTGTCGTTCGCACGCCGTCACGACGGCGAGGCGCTGCGCAATCTCGCCGAAGCCCAGACCTCGTCGGAGGTGTCAGCATGAACCAGATCACGCCCATGCCCAAGATCGAGATCATTCCTTCGACGGCGCCATTCTCCGAGGCGCAACGCTCATGGCTCAACGGCTTTCTGGCCGGAGCGCTCGGCTTCGACGGCGCGACAGCATTGTCGCCGGCGCAGAACGGCGCCGTGCTTGCGCCCGCGGGCGACGGTGACGACGGCGAGGCGCCATGGCACGACCAGACCATGCCGATCGCCGAGCGCATGAAGCTCGCCGAGGGCCGTCCGCTGCGCCGGCGCATGATGGCGGCCATGGCGCAGCAGGACTGCGGCCAATGCGGTTACAATTGCAGCGACTATTCGGATGCGATTGCCGATCGCAGCGAGGCGCGGCTGAATCTGTGCGTCCCCGGCGGCAAGGAAACCGCGCGGATGCTCAAGGCGCTCTACGAGGAGATCGACAGGGCTCCGGCCGCGGCCAAGCCCGCTGCGGCTGCGCCGGCCACCGTCTCCGTCGTCGTCAGCGAGCCCGGTCGCTCGCGCGACAATCCGGTCGATGCGACGTTCCTGTCGCGGCGCCTGCTCAACAAGCCGGGCTCGGAGAAGGAGACCTGGCACATCGAGTTCGATCTCGGCGAGAGCGGGCTCGACTACGTCGTCGGCGATTCCTTCGGCATCTTCGCCAAGAACGATCTCGGCCTCGTCGATCAGATCATCGCGCTGCTCGGCGCCTCGCACATGACCGAGGTGAACGGCAAGCCGCTGCGGCAGTGCCTGTTGGAGGACGTCTCGCTGGCGCCGGCGCCGGATTCGCTGTTCGAGCTGATCTCCTTCATCACCGGCGGCGCAACCCGCGAGAAGGCGCGGCAGCTGGCGCAGGGCGAGGATCCCGACGGCGACGCGGCGACGCTCGACGTGATGGCGGTGCTGCAGAAGTTCTCCGGCGTCCGGCCGCATCCGGAGGCCTTCGTCGAGGCGCTGGAGCCGCTGCAGCCGCGGCTCTACTCCATCTCGTCGTCGCACAATGCCACGCCCGGCAGGTTGTCGCTGACGGTCGACTGCGTCCGCTACGTCATCGGCAAGCGCAAGCGGCTGGGACTTGCCTCGACGTTCCTGGCCGAGCGGATCAATCCCGGCGACAAGCTGCGCGTCTATGTGCAGAAGGCGCACGGATTCGCGCTGCCCGCTGATCCGAAGACGCCGATCATCATGGTCGGTCCCGGCACCGGCGTCGCGCCGTTCCGCGCGTTCCTGCACGACCGCAGGGCGACCGGCGCGCCCGGCAAGAACTGGCTGTTCTTCGGACATCAGCGCAGCGACTGCGACTTCTTCTACGCCGACGAACTGAACGCCATGAAGACGGCCGGCCTCCTGACGCGGTTGTCGCTGGCGTGGTCGCGCGACGGCGACAAGAAGTTCTACGTCCAGGACCGCATGCGCGAGGTCGGGCGCGAGGTCTGGACCTGGCTCGCCGACGGCGCCCATCTCTACATCTGCGGCGACGCCAAGCGCATGGCCAAGGACGTCGAGCGCGCCCTCGTCGACATCGTCGCCCAGTTCGGGGCCCGCTCGACCGACGAGGCCGTCAGCTTCGTGGCCGACCTCAAGAAGAAGGGCCGGTTCCAGCTCGACGTCTACTGAGCGGGAACCCTGCGGAGAATATTCTCGGCCGCGAGCCCGGCCGAGAATTTTTTGGTTCCAGCGGGACCCGAAGCAGGGGGCTTGTCGTTATTTCGCCGGTTGCCTTGCGCCGGCCCGCGAGAACGCTTTTCTCATGGCCGGAACTTCAGGAGACCGGCCATGCGGACGATATCGACGCCCCTGCGACAGATGCCCCAGGCCCGCGCCATTCGCGAGCGCGGCGCAACTGTCGCGTTGGTTGCCTTCTACAGCGCGATGGCGCTGATTGCCGCGATCACCCTGGGCACATCCTTCACGCACCCGTTCTGATCCTCCTCACCTCTTGAACGGCGCGACCGTGATGCCGGCCGCGTCGAGCGCCTTGCGGACCTCCCGCGCAATCTCGACCGCGCCAGCGGTATCGCCGTGAATGCAGACGGTGTCGGTGCGCATCTTCATCACCTTGCCCGTCACCGAGATCACCGCGCCATCCTGAACCATGCGCACGACGCGATCGGCGATGACCTTGGGATCGTGCAGCACGGCGCCGGGCTTGCTGCGCGACACCAGAAGCCCGTCGTCGCCATAGGCGCGATCGGCGAACACCTCGTGCGCCATCGACAGATTGGCCTTCTCGCCCGCGGTCACCAGCTTTGAGTTGGCGAGCACGACAAAGATCAGGCTGGGATCGACGGCCTTGATCGCCTTGGCGATCGCGTTTGCCGTCATGTCGTCCTCGCAGGCGACGTTGGACAGCGCGCCGTGGGCCTTCACATGCGTGACCTTGTGGCCGGCCGCGGTGGCGATCGCCTGCAGCGCGCCGATCTGATAGGCGACGAGGTTTTCGATCTCCGATGATTTCAATCCGGGTACCGGACGCCGGCCGAAACCATGCAGATCGCGATAGCCGGGATGCGCACCGACGCTGACGCCTTTGGCCTTCGCCATCTCGACCGTGCGGCGCATGATGTCGGCATCGCCGGCATGAAAACCGCAGGCGACGTTCACCGACGTCGCCAGCTCGATCATGGCGGCATCGTTGCCCATTTCCCACGGGCCAAAGCTCTCTCCGAGGTCGCAGTTCAGGTCGACGGTGCTGGTCATGTCAGGGTCCGCTCGTTGATGGGTCCGAAACAGCGTGAGATGTGCTCAAATCAATCGGGAGTCGCTCCGGGCCAGGTGGTGGCGTCGGTTGCGCTGACCGCATGACCGGCGACATTGGCCGTGAACAGCGCATCGACATTGAAATCGCTGTTGGCGAGCTCGGTGACGCGGCCGGGCAGGCTGCGCAGCAGATCCTTGTAGCGGCGCAGTTCGGCCTGCGCCTCGGCGATGCTCACGGCCTTGAAGCGGAATGGCGTGCCGGCGGGCGTCTGCGCCAGGCGGCCGAAATCCGCCGTGATGACGGTCGCGATCTTCGGATAGCCGCCGCTGGTGCCGCGATCGGACATCAGCACGATCGGCGAACCGTTGCCAGGCACCTGGATGCTGCCGTCCACGGTGCCGTCGGAGACGATGTTGTGGCCATGGAGATGGCGGATCGGCGGTCCTTCGAGGCGATAGCCCATGCGGTCGCTGGTTGCTGACACCATCCAGTCGCTGCCGAGGAACAGCGCTTTCATCTCGTCGCTGAACTCATCGTCCTGCGGCCCCATCACGACGCGGATCACGCCGCTCATTCTCGGCACATCAATCCGCAGTTCCGGCGCGTCGCTGGCGGGGGTGACCTCGAACCTGTCGCCGGCCTGGAGCGGCCGCGGGTAGGGGCTGCCGAGCCCGGCGCGCGCATTCACCGAGAGACTGTTGAACATCGGCTCGCCGGCGATGCCGCCTTCGATGGCCAGATAAGTGAACGAGCCGCCGCGCGCAAAGCCGAGCGTGAGCTGCTCTTCGTCGTTCAGTGTCACCGACGTGTTGATCTCGATCGGCCGCTTGGCGACGTCCGCCGGCCGCTGCGCGCCGGCGAGCGCCACGCGCACCGCGCCGCCCTTCGCCGCGAACGTCGCGCCGAACGGGCCGATCTCGATCGCAGCCGCCATCGGCACATTGCCGACGAGGCTGTTGGCTGCGGCCAGCGCCAGCTTGTCCATCGCGCCGGATGGCGTCAGTCCGTAGCGCTGAGCGCCGAAACGCCCACCATCCTGGACCGAGCTTGCCGGACCGATCTGTGAGACGACGAGCGTGCTCATGCGGCGATCCGCTCTGCGATGAGCTCGCCGCCCTCCGCGGCGCGCTCCTGCTCTGCGAAGGTCTTCACGTCGACGGCGTAGAAGCTGACCTCGTCGCCGGGCTCGAGCAGGAAGGTCGGGTCGCGGTGCAGTTGAAACGTCCGCATCGCGGTGCGCCCGAGCAGGTGCCAGCCGCAGGGGCCGGCAAGGCACTGGATGCCGGTCTGGATGCCGCCGATCGCGATGATGCCTGCCGGTGTCGAGAGCCGCGGATTCTGGCGGCGCGACATCTGCAGCGTCGGATCGAGACCGGACAAATAGGACCAGCCCGGCGTGAAGCCGATCATCGCGACGCGATAGATGCCGGCGACATGGCGGGCGACGACCTCGTCCGGCGTCAGGCCCAACGCCTTCGCGACATCCTCGAGGTCGATGCCATTCTCTCCGCCATAGCAGACTGGAACCCGCCAGCGCCTGACCTCGCTGTCCGGCGCAAGCGACCCGGCCGACAGCGCCAACAGCTTTGCCCCAAGCGTGTCGTGGTCGATCACACCTGCATCGTAGTGCACCAGCAGCGAGCGATAGGTCGGCACCGTCTCGGTGATGCCCTCGATCCCGGCCGCTGCCACCGCATGGTCGAGCGCAAGCACGCGGCGATTGGCGGTCTCGTCGATGGTCCGGCTGAACTCGACGGTGACCGCGCTGTCGCCGCTGGGCAGCAGGCGAGGAGGTGGAAAAGAGTCGGCCATCTGTCCGAAAAGATCCGTGTTGCTGTTCCTCATCTAGCTGCTTTCGATCGCCAGTGGAATTGCGCTGGAGACAAAAAGTCTCGAAAATTCAATAAATTAATCGGATGCCCCGCGATAAGAAGACCTTATCGGGCCGCTGCAGGCCCCGCATGCGCTGGGCGCACTGAGCATGCCCTTGACGCGGCCTTCGTCGCTCGCAAGATGCGCCTGCTTTTTCCACCAGCCTGTTTGGAGCGCCAGTCTCACAATGTCCCTCACTCCCGAAGCCATCGCTACCCTCTCCCAGGTCACTACGGCGACCATCACGACGGTCCTGCTGAAGAAGGGGTTGCGCAATGTCTGGCTGCGCGGCGCCAAGCCGCTGCGCCCGGGACAGAAGCGGCTGGTCGGTCCCGCCTTCACGCTGCGCTTCGTGCCGGCGCGCGAGGATCTGGCGACGCCGGAATCCTGGTCGTCGCCGATCTCGACCCGCACCGCGATCGAGGCGATGCCCGAAGGCTGCATCGCCGTGGTCGATGCGATGGGCGTCAAGGACGCCGGCATCTTCGGCGACATCCTGTGCGCCCGCATGGTCAAGCGCGGCGTCACCGCGCTGATCACCGATGGTGTCGTGCGCGACCTCGAAGGCGTGATGGGCACCGGCCTGCCGGTGTGGTGCGATGGCTACGCCGCGCCGCCGTCGGTCGCGGGGCTCACCTTCGTCGGCTGGGGCGAGGCGATCGGCTGCGGCGGCGTTGCGGTGTTTCCGAACGACGTCATCGTCGCCGACCAAGATGGCGCGGTGCTGATCCCGCAGGCGATGCTCGATCACGTGCTCGCCGAAGGCCCGGAGCAGGAGCGCATGGAAGCCTGGATCGTCGACGAGGTGAACAAGGGCGCGGTGCTGCCGGGCCTCTATCCGATGAATGCCGAGACCAAGGCGCGCTACGCGGCGTCGAAGAAGTAGGTCGCGGCCGACGCGGCGATCGATCGACTGCAAGGACTCAGGAAAGGCAGAACCATGGTGGATGTTTATCTCGCGGGCTCGCGCCCCACGCGCCGCGCGGCGGCCGAAAGTTTCACCGGCACGGTGTGGCAGGACCCGATCATCACGCCGCAGGCGCCGGCCCGCGTCGCCTCGGCGCGCGTGGCGTTCGAGCCCGGCGCGCGCACCGCTTGGCACACCCATCCGCTCGGACAGACGCTCTACGTGATTCAGGGCGTCGGTCGGGTGCAGGCCAAGGGCGGGCCGGTGCGCGAGATCAAGGCCGGCGACGTCGTGTGGATTCCGCCGGGCGAGAAGCACTGGCATGGCGCCGCGCCGACCACCGGCATGGTCCACGTCGCGATGCATGAATCGCTCAACGGTGAGCACGTGACGTGGATGGAGCACGTCACCGACGAGGAATATGCGACGCCGGTCGGCTGATGCGGGACTAGCAAGACCAAGAGCGCGCGGTCGCAGGGCCGCGCGCTTTGCTTTTGGAGGCGCGTCGCGCGCCGGGCTCAGTTCACCCGCGTCCAGGTCTGGCCGCCGCAGAACATGCCGCCGAAGGCGCAGCCCTGCACGCGCAGATTGTCCGCCCCCTTCAGCGCGATGGTCGAATCGTAGGTGCTGCCGCTGTTCGGATCGAAGATGCGGCCGGTCCACTTCTTCTCCAGGGCCTTGTCGCTCGGCCGCATGTTGATCAGGATCTGCTCGCCGTTCTGCTTGGTCTTCGCATCCACGGCGTAGCCGCAGAGATTGGCGCCGCAGGGCTCGATGCGGATCTGGCCCTCCTTCTCCTCCGTCAGCCAGATGCCGACCGGCGAGTTGGGATCGCGACCGGCGGTCTGCGCCGCAGCGGGCGGAGCGGCTGCGGTGGTCACGGCAGGCGTCTGGGCTGGACGCGGTGGCGGCGGCGCGGCGGCCGTCGTGGGGGCCGCAGCGGCCGTTGCAGCGGCCGGAGGCGCAACCGGTGCCGTAGCGTTGGCGGCTGGGGCCGCCGGAGGTGGCGGCAGCGGCGCCGGTGGCGCGGCCGCCTGAACGGGAGCAGGAGCGGCCGGTGGGCTCACCGGTGCGGCTGCCGTCGGAGCAGGCGCGGCGGGAACTGGAGCAGGGGCCGCGACGGCGGGAGCAGGCGGTTGCGGGGCCGGGGTGACCGCCGCCTCGGTGGGCGCCGGAGCCGGCTTATCCGCCGCGGCCGGCGGCCTGGCCGCCTGATCCGGATCGCGCTTGGTGCGCTTGGACTTCTTCTGCTCGGTATTGTCGTAGACGCCGGGGATCTGCACGGTGCCGCGGTCGGGATCGATGCGGATCGTCTTGCCGCCGTACTCGATGACGTATTGCGCCTCGGCGGCACTGCTGGCCAGAACCACGGCAGCAACGGCCAACAGCCTCTTCATCAGGATCTCCACGATGTCGGTTGCTGATGTGAGCGAGCTCACGCGCAATTAAGTCGCCGCTGCGGCAGCCCTGGTTCAACGCGCCCTCCGCTCAGAAATCCAGCGGCGCATTGTCGACCACCTCCTTCATCACGAAGAAGGTGCGGGTCTGCCGCACGCCGGGCAGCGAGATCAACTGGTCACCATGCATGCGGTTGAAATCCTGCATATCGCGAACGCGGATCTTGAGGAAGAAGTCGAAATCGCCGGCGACGAGATGGCAATCGAGCACGAATTTCAGCTTGCGGATCGCGGCCTCGAAAGTGCGAAAGCTCTCCGGCGTCGAGCGGTCGAGCACGACGCCGACCAGCACCAGTGCGCTGCGCTCGACCTTCTCCGGCGCGATCTGCGCGCGCACGCTCCGGATGTAGCCCTCCTCGAACAGGCGCTGGGTGCGGCGATGGCAGGTGGCCGGACTGACGTGAACGGTGGCGGCAAGCTCGGCATTGCTCATCCGGCCGTCCTTCTGCAGCAGTTGCAGGATGCGTCGGTCGACGCGGTCGAGATCGGTTTCGGAAGTTTCTTTCATATGACACACAAGTTTTGGGAAAACCCATCGCTCAACGAGCCAAGTGCCAACGTAAGCATGAAATTCTGCGCCAATAAAGAGAGCACCTTTCTCAGGCTTTTTCGTATGTTGGGGACGACCGATCTCATTCACCCACGGAGAGGCCCCGTGCTTCGGCTCGACAAATTCAAAAAATATCCGCTCACCTTCGGTGCCACCCCGATCGAGCATCTGCCGCGGCTGACGGCGGCGCTCGGCGGCAAGGTGCAGATCTACGCCAAGCGCGACGACTGCAATTCCGGTCTCGCCATGGGCGGCAACAAGCTGCGCAAGCTCGAATACATCGTGCCCGACGCGATCGAGTCCAATGCCGACACCCTGGTCTCGATCGGCGGCGTGCAGTCCAACCACACCCGCATGGTGGCGGCGACCGCGGCCAAGATCGGCATGAAGTGCGTCGTCGTCCAGGAGAGCTGGGTGCCGCACGAGGACGCCGTCTATGACCGCGTCGGCAACATCCTGATGACGCGCCTGATGGGCGCCGACAGCCGCATCGTCGAGGACGGCTTCGACATCGGCATCCGCAAGAGCTGGGAGAACGCGATCCAGTCGGTGAAGGACGCCGGCGGCAAGCCCTACGGCATTCCGGCCGGTGCTTCCGTGCACAAATTCGGCGGCCTCGGCTATGTCGGCTTCGCGGAAGAGGTGAGGGCGCAGGAAGCCGAGATGGGCGTCAAGTTCGACTACATCATCGTCTGCGTCGTCACCGGCTCGACCCAGGCCGGCATGATCGTCGGCTTCGCCGCCGATGGCCGCGCCGACCGCGTGATCGGCATCGACGCCTCCGGCACGCCGGAGCAGACCCGCACCCAGGTGCGTCAGATCGTCGACAACACCGCCGAGCTCGTCGAGCTCGGCCGCAAGGTGCGCGACGACGAGATCGTCATCATCAACGACTACGCCTATCCGGCCTATGGCGTGCCGAGCGCCGAGACCAACGAGGCCATTCGCCTCGCCGCCCGCACCGAGGCGATGATCACGGACCCCGTCTACGAGGGCAAGTCGATGCAGGGCATGATCGACCTCGTCAAGAAGGGCTACTTCCCTGAGGGATCGAAGGTGCTCTACGCCCATCTCGGCGGCGCGCCGGCGATCAACGGCTACAGCTACACGTATCGCAACGGCTGAGGCCTGTTTGAACTCCGTTCGCTGCGCGGTTATGAGCCGAGCTTTCACAACACGCTCCACTGTCGTCCCGGCCTTGAGCCGGGACCCATAGCCACCAGCGGGACTGTTCTGCAGGCCTGCACCTTCGCACCTGCCACAAACGACGGCCTGTGAGTATGGGTCCCGGCTCGAGGCCGGGACGACACCGTTTGTGTCGCCCGAGCGATCCGCACCTAACACTCTAGAGCATGACCTTGCTGTCTCGCGACGCATGACGTCCGAGTGATTCCATCAGTCGTGCCCCTCTCGAATAGAAGAGGGCGCAGGGAATGCCGGGTGAGGGCCTCACCCATGGCCCGCCTGCGTAAAAAATGCAGGCGGCAGGTACCACAGGTGCTGCCGATCAACCGGCATTCCCTGCGCGACGGTCTTAACGCTTATACGCAGTCTCCCTGGTGCGCCGGGCTTGTTGGCCACCATCACCACGCGGCGCCTTGAGCACCTTCGCGGCTTGATACCAGCGTCGGGGTATCAGGACCCTGCGACTTCACGTCCGCAAGCTGCCGTTCGTCCGCGTGCAAGCACGCTTTCGGCATCTCGCGGCCGTCGCCTCCCCACCTCGCGTGTCGTGACGATCGCGCGCAACGCCCCTCTTCGATGAGGCGGGATGTGGGCAGTCAATCATGTGATTCGGAAAAACGAAAGAAAAATATTTTCGCGAGGGGGACTGGACAAAGGTCTTCCTATTGAAATCGCGGAGGAACAATTTGTTTTTTGCGCACCTCTTCCAAGCATCCTTGCGGGTTCTCCTCAGGTGCCGGCAGACGGCAGCGACTTCCAGGGACTATGCACTCGGCAAATCGAGGCCATCAGGCAGCCTGATCCACAGGACGGTTTGCGCGTCCGCGGAATGACGCGACAGATGGCCCTTTCCGTGCGTGTCCTCCACCAGCACGAACTCGCCTGCGGAGACGCGCCGCACCTCGCCGTCGCTTGTCTCGTATTCGACCGCCCCACTCAGTCTGACGGCCAACACCCGCGCCGGAACGGTGTGCCAGTCAACCTGACGCATACCGGCGGGGATCTGCGTAAACTCGACGCTCGAGGCGATATAGCGCTTGGAAACTTGAAACGGCTTGGCGCCGGGGGCGACGGTCACAGCTGCCGCCGTCGGGATATCCACTTCACCGAAGCGGGACTCGCCGTCGGGCGTTGCGTAGATCCGAAGACACTTCATCGCATGTCGTCCTTTGCTGGCGGGCCAGAAGATCATCCGGACATCATTGCCCGACGGAAGACCGCGGACATGTTACTCGAACCAATTCTTGTAGATCGCCTGGTAGCTGCCGTTCTCCGTCGAGATGTGCAGCCATTGGTCCACGAACGCCTTCAGCGCCACGTCGCGCTGCAGCCAGTAGGCTTTCTCCGAGAAGTCGAACGGCTTCTCCGGGTGCACGGCGCAGAGCACGCCGGGATGCAGCTTTTGCTGGTAGCGCGTCTCGGAGGCGTCGGTCATCATCAAATCGGCGTCGCCCTTGGCGATCTCCTCGAAGATCGTGGTGTTGTCGGGGTGGACGCGGATGTCGGCGGACTTGATGTTGGCGCGGGCGAAGCGCTCGTTGGTGCCGCCGGGGTTGACGACGACCCGTGTGCCGGGCTTGTCGATGTCGGAGAGCGTCTGGTACTTCGACGCGTCGCTGCAACGGGCGATCGGGGTCTTGCCCTCGCGCATGATCGGCGTCGAGAAGTAGCCCTTCTTCTGGCGGTCGAGCGTGATCGACACGCCGCCCATGGCGACGTCGAACTTGTCGGCCTCGAAATCCTTCATGAGCTGCGGCCAGCTCGTCGGCACGAACTCGACATTGACGCCGAGGGCCTTGCCGAGCGACTCGGCCATGTCGACGTCGAAGCCGGAGAATTTGCCGGTCGCCTTGTCGAGATAGGTGAAGGGCTTGTAGTCGCCGGTCATGCCGACCCGCAAGCTACCGCGCTGCACGATCTCGTCGAGCCGCGAGGCCTGGTCCGCGGCCGCCGGCACGGCAAGGCTGCAGACGAGGACGAGCCCGGTCAGGACGGACAGCGGACGATCGAAAAACCCCATGATTGCGACACCTCGGCTTGAGTGGGACGAGGGTCTTCTTACAGGAAGCGGTGTCGCGGGACGAGGGGCAGGCGGCGGTCGCATCGTTCGGATCGGCTCACGGCCGCCGCCAGCGGTCGAGCCTCCTGGTCCACCAGGCAATGCCGCGCATCATTCAACGATGCGCGGCCACCGAGCGCTAGGTCCGGCCGGGTTCGACCGGAGCAAACGCACCCTTGCCGGTCATCTCGTTCTTCAGTGCCTCGAAGCGCTCTGCCGCCTCGCGCGCACGGGTGTCGACCATGTCGATGGCGGCTTCGGCCGTCATCGGGCCGCTGCTGACGGCGATCGAGGTCGGCCCGACGGTCTCATCGACATAGTAGCCGTCCTCGCCGCGCCGCGCGGTCCAGCGGAAGCGGATCGCAGAGATCGGGCCGGGACCGATCTTGGTGTAGCCGTCGGCCTGATCGAATGAGACCACCGTACCCGTGGCCTTTCTGGCTGGAGAGTTGGGAACAGGCGCGCTCGCCCGGTCGTCACGCTTCGCAGATTCCGGCTTGTCGAGGATGCTCGCTATCGTTGCGAGCGCGTGCTCCGTCGCAACACTCATGATCGCCTCTGTTCCTACTGACGCGCGCAAACGCCGACGCCAATAGCTGCAGTTGTAGCGAAGTCTGGGCGAGATGCAACATTGCGTTCAAATTTGGGCGACAAAGCGGTGGATGAAGATCCCCGCAGGACGGCGTTCGACTCAGCCGGCTCGTCTCCAAACGTGAATGGCCGGGATGGAGCCCGGCCATGATCATTCGAGCACTGAGCACAGGTATCAGCGCGAGACGGCGCCAGCCCGCGATTCAGAGCACGTCCTGATTGATCACGTTCTGCCGAATCGGCTCGCCGTCGAGCACACTGAGGATGTTGCGCGCGGTCTGCTCGCTCATGCGGTCGACCGCCTCGCGGGTGACGCCGGCGACGTGCGGGGCCATGATCACGTTGGGCAGCATATGCAGCGCGTGGCCGACCGGCGGCGGCTCCTGCTCGAACACGTCGAGGCCGGCGCCGGCGAGGCGGCCGGACGCCAGCGCGTCGTACAGCGCGGCCTCGTCGATCAGGCCGCCGCGCGCGGTGTTGATCAAATAGGCGGTCGGCTTCATCAGCCGCAGACGCGCGGCATTGAACAGGCCGATGGTCTCGGGCGTCTTCGGGCAATGGATGCTGACGAAGTCGGCGCGCGGCAGCGCGGCGTCGAGGTCGGTTACCGGCTCGCAGCCAGCGGCGGTGATGTCGGCGGCGGGCTTGTAGGGATCGTAGACCAGGACCTGCATCTCCATCGCCAGGCAGCGCTTGGCGGTGCGGGTGCCGATGCGGCCGAAGCCGATGATCAGCACGGTCTTGCCGTAGAGATCGAACGGCAGCACGCCGAGCCGCGAGCCCCAGGTGCCGTCCTTGACCATGGCATGCATCTCGTTGGCGCGCTTGGCCAAGGTCAGCATCATGAACAGCGCCTGCTCGGCGACCGACGGCGAATTCGCGGTGCCCGCGACCATCAAGGGCACCTTGTGGCGGCTCAGCGCCGGCACGTCGACCGCATCGAAGCCGACGCCGATCCTGGTCACGACCTTCATGTCGCCGGCAGCGACGAGCTCCGGCTCGCCGAAGCGCGTCGCACCGAGAGCCACACCATGCACCGGGGCATGGGAGGCGAGCAGCACGGAGAAATCCGCAGCCGAGATCATGTTGGGGAACTCGATCATCTCGACGTCGTCGCGCGCTGCGAGCAGCGCGCGTCCCTTGGCCGAGAAGGATTCCGTGACGAGGATCTTGTTCTTGTTGGTTGCCGTCCTGGTGGTCATGTCCTGCCCTTGAATCGTCCTGGTGCTCGTCAGATCACGAGCCCGGTCGCCTCGTTTAGCAGGTGCATGTTGTTGAGGTCCATTGCCATGCGCAGAGGGCTGCCATCCCGCGCGCCGGCATTGGGGTTGACTCGCCCGCAGACCGGCGTCTCGTTGAGGGTGAAGTAGACCAGCGTCTCCATGCCCATCGGCTCGGTGACGTCGAGCAGCGCCTCGAACGGCTCGATCCCAGGCTCCGCATGCGGCTTGGTCTCGGTGATGTGCTCCGGCCGGATGCCGAGCAGCAGCGGCTCATTCCGTGACACGGACTGATAGCGCGCGGCGCGCGCGGGCGGCAGCGGAAAGGCGATCCGATCGGTGAGGCGGATGTGGAGCCGGCCATTGGCCTCCTCGAGCCGGCACGGCACGAAGTTCATCGCGGGCGAGCCGATGAAGCCGGCGACGAAGCGTGTCGCCGGATTGTGGTACAGCTCGTTCGGCGTGCCGATCTGCTCGATGCGGCCCTTGTTCATGACCACGACACGATCGGCCAGGGTCATCGCCTCGACCTGGTCGTGGGTGACGTAGACGGTCGTGGTGCGGACCTTCTGGTGCACCTTCTTGATCTCGATGCGCATCTGCACGCGCAGCTTGGCGTCGAGGTTCGACAGCGGCTCGTCGAACAGGAACACCTTGGGATTGCGCACGATCGCGCGGCCCATCGCGACGCGCTGGCGCTGGCCGCCGGAGAGCTGCTTGGGCTTGCGGTCGATGAGGTCGGCGATATCCAGCATGCGCGCGGCCTCCGCCACGCGGCTCTTGATCTCGGCCTTCGGATAGTGCTTCAGCCGCAGCCCGAACGACATGTTCTCGGCCACCGTCATGTGCGGATAGAGCGCGTAGTTCTGGAACACCATGGCGATGTCGCGGTCCTTCGGCGGCACGTCGTTGACGACGTCGCCGCCGATCGTGATGTCGCCGTCGGAGATGTCCTCGAGCCCTGCGATCATCCGCAATGTCGTCGACTTGCCGCAGCCGGACGGGCCGACCAGCACGACGAACTCGTGATCGGCGATGTCGAGATCGATGCCACGGACGGCCTCGACGTCATCGTAGCGTTTCACGACCTTGCGCAAGCTCACTTCAGCCATGTCAGATCAACTCCCGTCCTCAGCCCTTGGTCGCGCCGGCCGTGAGCCCGGCAATGTAGTAGTCCATCAGGAACGCGTAGATGATCAGCGGCGGCGCCGCGCCCAGCAGCGCCCCGGTCATGATCTGTCCCCAGTTGAAGACGTCGCCCTTGATCAGGGTGGTGACGATGCCGACCGGCAGCACCAGCTGGTCGGTCGAGGTCGTGAACACCAGCGGATACAGGAACTGCGCCCAGGAGACGGTGAAGGCGAAAATCGTCGCCGCGATCAGGCCGGGCAGGGCGACGGGAATGAAGATCCGCGTCAAGGTCTGCAGCCAGGAGGCGCCGTCGATGATGGCGGCCTCGTCGAGCTCCTTGGGGATCGAGGCGAAATAGCCGATCATGATCCAGGTGCAGAACGGCACGGTGAGCGTCGGATAGATGAACAGCAGCACGTACCAGCGATTGATCAACTGGATGCCGGTGACGTCGCCGACCAGCGCGAACATCTTGAACAGCGGAATGAACAGCAGGCTGTCCGGGATCAGGTAGGTCAGGAACACGCCGGTCGCCAGCGTCGCCGAGCCCCAGAACTTCATCCGCGACAGTGCGAACGCGGCCGGAATGCTGATCAGCATCGTGATGATCACGACGATGATCGAGACCATGGCGGAGTTGAAGAAGAAGCGCAGGAACTGGTTCGAGGTGAGCAGCCCGACATAGTTCTCGAGCGTCGGGTGGAACACCCACCACGGGTTGGTCGCCGCCGAGATCTCCGCGCTGCCCTTCAGCGAGGTGATCAGCATGTAGAGCGGCGGCACCAGCGAGAAGATCGCGAACAGCGTCAGGAAGAAATACGACCAGCGCAGCGCCCAGGCGCGGTCGCGGCTCATCGAGCCGTATTTGACGGTGCGGGTCGGGCCGGCCTTGTCGACGGTCATCGTGCTCATCAGGACTCGTTCCCCCGCTTGTTGACGTCGCGCAGGATGAAGATGGCGGCGACCGCGAGGATCGGCACCATGAACAGCGAGACGCTGGCGCCGAGCGGAATGTCGCTGCCCTCGATGCCGACGCGGAACGCCCAGGTCGCGAAGATGTGCGTCTTGTCGAGCGGGCCGCCGGCGGTGAGGATGCGGACGATGTCGAAGTTGGCGAACGTCACGATCAGCGAGAACAGCGTCGTGATGGCGATGATGTTGCGCATCATCGGCAGGGTCACGTACCAGATCCGCTGCCACCAATTGGCGCCGTCGATCGCCGCGGCCTCATAGAGCTGGTCCGGGACGGATTTCAGCGAGGCCAGGTACATGATCATGAAGAACGGTGCGCCGTACCAGACGTTGACCAGGATCACCGAGAACCGCGCCCAGGCGGCATCACCGGTCCACGGGATCGGGCCGATGCCGAAGAACGACAGCGTATAGTTGAAGGCGCTGTAGGACGGGTCGAACAGCCACAGCCAGGCCAGCGTGCTCATCGCTGGCGGAATCACCCAGGGCACCAGCAGCATGCCGCGCCATTTGCGCTGGCCCTTGGCCGGGATGTTGTGGACGAAATGCGCGACGATGAAGCCGATCAGCGCCTTGAAGACGACGGCGGTGATCGCGAAGATGCAGGATTGCTTGACGACCAGCCAGAACGTGTCGCGCTTGAACAGGAACTCGAAATTGCCGAAGCCGACGAAGCGCTGCATCGACTTGTTCAGGGTCGCCAGATGCACCGAATACAGGGCGGGATAGACGACCAGGAGCACGATCAGCAGGATCAGCGGCAGCGTCATCAGGAAAGCGGCGGTCGATTTCCGCTTCAGCGCCCTGTGCAGACCATTGCGACGGGCCGCGCGGGGGCGGGCGACGGCGTTTTCACCGATGGCGGCATCAACCATGAGAAAGGGCTCCTCGTGATGTCCCCTGCGAAGGCGGGGTCCTCACTGGATGGGAAACACTGACGAGGTGAAAGGGGGCGGCCCGCCTGCCGAGGCGGACCGCCTGCGTTGCTTCGAGCATGCCTCAGCTGCGCATGAAGCCTTCGCACTCGCCTTCGGCCCAGGCGAGGGTCGATTCCATCTTCTCGCCCTGGGCGTAGCGCAGGCACATCTTGGTCATCGTCGCCTGTGCATAGATCTGCTGCGCGATCTTGGGCGGAGCAGGGGAGGCTGCGATCGACAGCGTCTGGTGATTATAGGGGTTGGGATAGTGAAACAGCGTCCCCTTCGGCGGCGCCGCCTCGGCCCACACCTTCAGCGTCGTCAGCTTCTCGTAGGCCGGCAGGTCGTAGCCGCCGCTGGCCACCACCATCTTTTCGATCGAAGACGGTTTCGAGAGGTGGACGATCAGGCTCTTGGCCGCTTCCTTGTTCTTCGAGAACGCCCAGATACCCCAGAAGTACGGCAGGAAGGGTGCGAAGCGTCCCTTCGGGCCCGCCGGGAACCCGTGCGTCCAGCATTGCTCGGCGACCTGCGGCGCATCGCGCTTGGCGACCGCCCAGGCGCTCGGCGGATTCATGATCATCGCGCCCTTGCCGGACACCAGCCATTTGTTGTTGGACGCGTCGTCCCACGCCGCGACGTCGGGCGGCAGCACGGCAATCAGCCGCTTGTAGAACTCCAGCGCCTGACGGACTTCATCGGTCTTGACCGTCACGTCCCCCTTGGCGTTGACGAGATCGGCGCCGAACGCCTGGAAGAAAGCGCCGGCGGAATCGACGCTGTCGGTCGTCTCGCCGAGACCGATGCCGAACGGCACGCCGGCCTTGTGACATGCCTCCGCCGCCTTCAGGAACGTCTCGGTGGTCCAACTGTCGGCCTTCGGCGGGCTGCCGGCGGGATACAACTCCTGCACGTCGATCCCTGCGTGCTTCTTCATCAGATCGATGCGGGTGCAAGGGCCCTTGATCTGGCTGCCGACGCAGGCCGGCACCGCGAGCCATTTGCCGCCAGCCTGGCCGAGATATTTGACGGTGCCGTTGACGGAGCCATTCTCCTTGACGATCGGCTCCATGATGTCGTTGACGGGCTCGAGCTGATTGGCATAGGCCTGCGGCCACCAGGTGGGATGGGCGAGAATGTCGTGGCCCGAACCGGCCGCCGCCTCGGCAGCGATGGTGAGCTCGAGCTTCTTGCCCTGGCTGGTGATGTAGTCGATCTGGACCTCGACCTTCTCCTTGGCAGCCCATTCGTTGACGAGATCGGTCGAAGCCTGATTGGCGCCGGGAACCCAATGGTCCCAGAATCCCATCGAGAGCTTGCCGGCGGCGTAGGCGCCGCGCACATAGGGCGCGGCAATCATGACCGCCGAGGTGGCAGCGGTCGCAGCAACGAATTGTCGGCGGTTCAGCTTCCTCCGTGACATGGCGTTCCCTCCCTGGTGAGCCAAGCGTTTGGGTGCGAATCCGATTTGTTAGTTGTTGCGTCGCGTCATGCGACGCATGGATTTCGCTTGGGTGCAATCAGAGCAGAATTGCGAGCGGCTGTCGAGAAAGCAGGTGGGGCGAATCCTAGAACTAATGGCGGGCACAATCGTCGCAGGTCTCGCAACTGATTGCATCGCAACGATGAGCGCTGCAGCGCAAAGCGCGTCACGGCAGAACAGGAATCGATGTAGCTGGACGCGTTGGATGCATCGCACTGCGTGCGACAGATGGACTTGCGCGGTGCGGCAACGATAGAATTCGTTGGAATCATGGCCGTCACGACCGGCAAGTCGCGAGACGGTCGGACGTGTTGCACGGAGCATGAACTGATGGTGACGAGCCCCGCCGGCATCTGGCGCCGGTCTTTCGGATGCATCGCAATAGGAGTGTCAGTGGGCCTCGTCGACCTCGTGGGCCTGCCGCGTCAGCCTGCCGCGCAGGGCCTGTTCAAGGGCGTCGAGCAGGGCGCGCGCGAAGGCAACAAGGCGGCAGGCCCGGTCGGCGGTGTGCTCGGTGGCGCGATCGGCGGTGTCGTCGGCGTGGTCACCGGCGTGACCGGGGCGTTCACCGGCAACAACGACCAGCAGAGTGCGCAGCCCGCGGCACCGCCGGCCGAGGCCAGGAAGGCGAAGCCTTCCAAGCCGGCGAAGACGAGCAAGGTCGCCAAGGCGACGCCGATGCTGACGCAGCCAGGCGCCCCGCAACTCACGGCCGAACAGATCGTCGCCAACAGCGACAGCAATGTCGAGCGGCTGAAGACCGGGCTGAACCTGACGGAAGAGCAGGCGAAGAACTGGGGTCCGTTCGCCAATGCGATGCACGCGCTCGGCCGCAGCGGCGCTGACAGGCTCGATCTGCGCATCGCGCGGTCGAAGCGCGACCCGCCGGATGACATCGTCGAGCAGATGCGCAACGAGGCTCAGTTCCTGGTCGACCGCGCCGCCGACCAGCGCGCCGTGGCCGACGCGTCGGAGCCGCTCTTCACCAGCCTCGACGACAGGCAGAAGCAGATCTTCATCGACGAGATGGTGCGGCTCAGTCGCGAGCGCGGACTGGACTAGCTCGACGGAGTTGGCGTCGCCGCGGCTGTGTCCGTTGGCAGCAGCCGCGCCTGCGGCATGCCGTGACGCATGATCACCGCGGCCGCACCGCGCTACGGTATTTTAATACCCCAAGAATGACGATTGGTCGCGTTGACGGCCTGACCGGGAGAAAGCAGGCTCCAGCGGCGTGCACATTTATCGAGCACGAGCGGGGTGCTCGCGCAACGTCCCGGTCCACCAGCGCTGCTTCTGCAACCGAACTGCGACGCATTTTGATGTACATTGCAATTGTATTACGTAGAGAGCCGGAGCCGGCAAGGCGGTCTTCGCAGGCGTGCTGATTCGCAGCAGCGATCGCACGGCAGACGATCAGCAGGCCGTTCGGCTCGATGTCTTGGAGGATGATTGTTGTCGAGAGTGCGACTGCGCCGATGGATCGAGGGCCGGTTGGGGATTGGCACCGCCAGCACCGAAAGCCGCCTCGATGAGGATGTGAAACGCTTCGTCGATGCGCTGCAAGCGGAGTTGATCGCCGCGAAGGATGAGTCCGAGCGGTACAGGCGCATCACCGAAGAGAGGGGCGTGATCATGGGCCGCCTGCGCGATGAGCGCGACGGCTACAGGCTGGAGTGGGAGGCGGCATCCGCGGAGCTTCGCCGGCTGACGCGCCAGCGTCCGGCCGTGGTCTCGGACAATGGAGCGACGCGCCCCTCCGGCAATCGCCGTGACGTGGCCTTGAGGAATTCTCCGCCTTCCGCGCTGCGGGTGCTGTGCGTCGGCACCGGCCGGGACGGCACGACGTCGCTCGCGCGGATGATGCAGGAGGTGTTCGACAACCAGGGCAACGGCGACAGGGCCGTGCACGAATGGGCGTCGAGCGAGCTCAACGAGCTGTTCTGCCAGCTCAAGGAAACCAACGATCCCAGCTTCGCGGATCAGATTCGTCAGACGATCCTCGATTGCCCCCATGCCTGCGTCGTCGGCAACGGTTATGCGGCCGTGCTGCCGATCATCGCCGAGCTCCTCGGCGACCAGGTCACGCTGGTGCATCTGCGCCGGCGCGACCGGGCGGCGTGCATCGCAAGCCTGGTTGAGAATGCGGCGCTGTCGCCGCAGAACCACCTCTACTACGCCGACTCGCCGGCCGCGCAGCGCAAGCGTCCGACCGCTTTCCACTTCGGAGAGATGTCGAAGCAGCAATGGATGGATCTGTCGCTGGCCGACAAGTTCGGCTGGTACTACGACAAGACCCACGCCTTGATCGAACGGCACAAGAGCCTGTTCCCGAACACGCTCTCCGTCGATACCGAGGACCTCAACGCGGACAGCGTGCGCCTTGCATTGGCGCACGCGGCCGGCAGCGCCGAGGCGCCGCGCGCCTTCCACGTCAACCGGTTCGTCGATCTGCGCCATGTGCCGCCCGATCGCCGCAGCTTCGTGCAGCGGCTGCTCGGCCAGCTCGACGTCCAGAAGCTCGCCCACGACGACCTGTACGGGCTGCGGCAGGTGCTCAACGAGATGATCTATCATCTCTCGCATTTTCCCGACGCAGCACCTGGCGCGGTGGATGAGCTGCGCTGGACGCTGACCGAGGTGCACGGCCTTCTCGACAGCCGCATCCGCGACGTTCGCGAACTGATGGAGCGGGTCGGCGTGCCGCCGGAAGCTGCCGACGTTCACGGTGCGCCGCGAGCGATCAACGGCGCGCACGTCAGCCACTGATCGGGGGGGGGGGCGCGCGCGACCCTGCGGGCAGGCTCAACGCCTCAGCGGCCGGATTTCTCAGCCTCTCGCGTCTGCCAGTATGGAACAGTGCATCACCGGGCGAATCCGGCTGCCTGCAGTTTGCTGCCAGCAAATACGGGAATGGCGGAAGGGGTGGGATTCGAACCCACGGTACCCTTGCGGGCACGCCGGTTTTCAAGACCGGTGCCTTAAACCACTCGGCCACCCTTCCATCCGGCGTCGTGTCCTGGACGTCGGCGACGTCCACGCCACGGCGGCGCGGGATCGACGCGATCCTTGTTTAGGGTGCGGGCTTGCGGCTCGTCAACGGCGCATTCACGCCTGCCAGGACGGCCTCAGCTCAAAGCCCACGCTCACCTGAGCGCAAAGGCCATCAGGCCGGAGCACAAGACTGCGGTGCTCAGCGCTGCCAGGGCGAGAAAGCTGCCCGAGAGCAAGTCCTGATGTCGCAACGCTTGATGTCGTAGATCTTGGTGTCGCATGGGCCACCTGCTGCGGCTGCGCTACCGGTCCGATCTCACACCGGCCGGAGAAAACCAAGGGCCGGGCGACGAACGGTCTGGATGATCTTCTGGTCGAAACTTCCGGCTTCAGGGATGCTCCTGAAGTGTCGTTATTAAAGCGGACGCAAACATTGAAACGGACGAGAGCCGACCATGGCGTCGGCTGTCCGATCCGTCCGGAATCAGGCCCGCGAGCGGACCCCTTCAAACGCATGAGCAAGGAAGATCCCGGCGCCAACCAAGCCCATCACTGCCGTCATTGCTTCGATCATAGCGAACACACCCTGTTGCGCCCCACGTGAAGCAAACGACGTGCAGCCCCGCACAGTCAAAATGATTCAGGTCCCGCGAAATGAGAACACTCCCAGGTGAGGATTTCACGCAACATATGTGTCCCAAAAGGTGCACTCGCAACACAGTGGCGCAGCGGAGTGCACGCCTGGGCGGCCATGGTCCGCGTCACAACCGCTGGAAAGCTCCGGTTAACCACGGCGGGGCCCACCCCATTTCCGCCGTGTTCGGGTTGCGTTATCCTTGTGTATTGAGTTGCGGGGATGCGACTCGGGGACAAGCCGGGACGCGGGGGCCTGATGGGATGGCTCGGCTGCGACCGGCTCATTGGTAATTGGGGTCGATGGGGATTGGTCAAACAGATCCGGTCGAGAGAGCGGTGCGCAGTGCCGTTGCCGTCCTCGCCTGCCTGATGGTCGCGAACTGCGCCTCGTCCAACAAGTTCGCCAGCAAGGTCGATCCGAAATACGGTGTATCGTCGAGCCCGCGCGTCGTCGGATTCGGCGAGCCGGTGCCGAAGGGCGGCGGCGTCTACCGCGTCGGCAAGCCCTATACCGTGGCCGGAAAGACCTATGTTCCCGAAGAGGACACCAACTACCGCGCCGAGGGCTTGGCCTCCTGGTATGGCGATGATTTTCACGGCCGGCTGACCGCCAATGGCGAGGTCTTCGACATGACGTCGCTGACGGCCGCCCATCCGACCCTGCCGCTGCCGAGCTATGCCCGCGTCACCAATCTTGCCAACGGCAAATCGCTCATCGTCCGCATCAACGATCGCGGCCCGTACCACGGCAACCGGCTGATCGACGTCTCCAACAAGGCCGCCGATCTGCTCGAGTTCAAGGGCAGCGGCATCGCCCGCGTCCGCGTCGAATATGTCGGCCGTGCGCCTCTCGAAGGGTCCGACGATACCCAGCTGATGGCGACCCTGCGCACCGGCATCCCGGCGCCGGCGCCGTCCCTGGTCCGTGTCGCCTCCGCCAAGCCGTTCGTTCCCGAGATCGGCGCAGGTCGTCCGATTCGCGGCGAAGTCCCGCTGCCCGAGGGGCGTCCCTACACGCTCGGCAACACCTCCGCCGACCTGGCGTCGGTCGCGGCGACGTCGGAGATGTCGGCTTCCAGCCGGAGCCGCGGACGCAGCCTCGATAATCCGCGTGCCGTGTCCTACGATCAGGCCGGCCGTTACGTGACGCCGACCAGCGCATACGACGGCGCGGATGAGGCCCGCGAGATCCTCGGCGGCCGCGGTCTGTACTGATCACGCAATACGCTCACGGAATACGATCTCGCACGTCGAACCAGCCGTCCCTCGCCGGGGCGGTTTCGATTCGACCGAGCCGCCAAGACCTTTTGCGAAAAGACCTGTTGCGAAAAGTCCTGTTGGGAAAAGTCCTGTTGGGAAAAGTCCTGCCGGGAGGGGCCTATCGGGCGGTGAATGGCACGCGCGCCCTGGCCGAGAAGGTCCAGACCCGGGTGTTGCCGCCGATCCCGCCATACTCGGCACCGAGGCCGACGCCGGCACCACCCTCCGTCTGGATGCCGAGCCCGCCGGTGAACCGGGCCGACCAGCCCTGCAGCAGCAGCGGCGTCGAGGCGAGCGCGCCGGCGGCGAGCGTGTTGGCGTCCTCCTTGTTGAAGTAGTAGTCGCCATACATGCCGAGGAACGGCGTCAGCAGAACGCCGCTGTCGAGCCAGGCGACAGGGTAGGCGGCACGCAGGCCGCCGGAGGCGCGGCCGCTGGCGAAATCATTCGTCCCCTGCCGCGTGCCCAGCGAGTCGGTGTAGGCGTTCTGATGCTCCCACAGCGCATAGACCTTGGTCGAGGGCTCGAGCACCACGCCGGCCAATTTGTAGCTGCCGGTCAGGCCGGTCGACAGCATCCAGCGCTGACCGCTGAAATTGCCCTGGGCCGTCCCCGCGCTGCCGTCATAGCCGATGCCGGAATAGGCGACGGCGGCGTCGAAGCGCAGGGTGGGGACGATCTTCCAGCCGAGATAGGCGCCGGTGGTCCAGCCGTCGCCCTTCAGCTTTCCGTTGATCTCCTGCTGGGTGTAGCTGAATGTCTCGTAGCCGCCGAGCACGCCGACCAGGAAGCTCGGCGTCGCCCGGTAGGTCAGCCCCATCATCGCGTTGAGCTGCTGGCCGTACAGCGAGACCTGGTTGGCCTGGGTGATGCCGCCATTGTTGGTCGTGCCGAAGCGATCGACACCGGTGCCGCGGACATCAGCCCACAGCAGCCATTCCTTCTGCTCGTGCCATCTTGGCGCGGCCTGCTTCTTGTCGCCCCGGTCGATGGCCGCGAAGGCATCATCGATTCGCCCGCGGCTGCGGCCGCGCGGCTGCGACGCACCGGGCAGCATGGAGGAATAGGCGTCGCTGCCGCCGGCCGCAGCACGGTCCGAGGTCGGCGCCGGCTCGTCCTGATCGCGCGGATCGGCCGAGAAATTGAAGCGCATGCGCGCATTGCCCGGCGTCAGGAACGAACCGCCATCATTGAACCCGTCGGCGATGGCGTCATCGATCGCGCCGGAGATCGCCTGGCCGGAATTCTGTGCCACCAGCTTGCTGACCGTCTGCTGCAGCGAGCGCAGCCGCACACTGTCGACGGGCACGTTGACGGTCTGGGCGAGGGCAGGCGATGTGCTCGCGGTAAACAGCGCGCTGCCGGCATAGCTTGCGGTGACCGTGTGGCTGCCGACGGCGAGCGTCGAGGTGGCGAAGGTCGCGACGCCTCCAGCCAGTGTCACCGTGCCGATCGGCGAGCCGTTGTCGTTGAAGGTGACCGTGCCGGTCGGCGTGCCGCCCGACGCTGAAACGGTGGCCGTGAACGTCACGGGCTGGCCGAACTGGCTCGGATTCTGCGACGAGGTCAGCGCGACCGTCGTGACCAGCTGGCCTACCGACAGATTGAAGGTGGCATTGGCCGAGGCACTGTTGGTGTCGGTCACGGTCACGGTATACGTGGTCATTGCCGCCGGCGCCGTCGGCGTGCCGGTGATCTGGCCATTGGTCGTGTTGAAGCTGAGGCCGGCCGGCAGGGCCGGCGAAACGGCAAAGACCAGCGCGCCCGTACCACCCGAGCCCGTCACAGGCGTGAATGGCGTCACAGCCTGGTTGATCGGCAGCGAGCTGGACGGCACGGCCGTCGACGCCGTCACCGCACCATTGATGGTCAGGCTGAATGTGTTGCTTGCGGTCGCGTTGGCGGCGTCGGTCACGGTCACGGTGAAGGTCGTCGCCGCAATGGTCACCGTGGGCGTTCCGGAAATGCTGCCGTTGGCCGTATTGAGAGACAGTCCGGCCGGGAGCGTCGGCGCGACGGAATAGGCGAGCGGCGCGGTGCCGCCGCCGCCCGTGACCGGCGTGAACGGCGTGACGGCGTGGTTCGCGGTCAGCGTCGTCGCGGCGATCGCCTGCGTCGCGCTGACGGCGCCGTTGACCGCCAGGCTGAACGTATTGGTCGCCGTGGCACTGTTGGCGTCGGTCACCGTGACCGTATAGGTCGTGGCGCCGCTGGTCGCGGTCGGCGTGCCGGTGATCGCGCCCGAGGACGTATTGAAGGTGAGACCCGCGGGCAGCGCCGGCGCGATGCCATAGCTCAGCGGCGACGTGCCCCCGGCGCCGGTCACCGGCGTGAAGGACGCCACCGGTGTATTCACGGTCAGGCCTTTGGACGCGATGGCCTGCGTCGCGGTCACCGCGCCATTGATCGTGAGGCTGAACGTGTTGCTGGCGCTGGCGCTGTTGGCGTCGCTCACCGTGACCGTATAGGTGGCGGCGGTGCTGATCGCGGTCGGTGTGCCCGTGATGGCACCCGTCGAGGTGTTGAAGCTGAGGCCGGCGGGCAGCGCCGGTGCGATGCCGTAGCTCAGCGGCGAGGTGCCGCCGCCCCCGGTCACCGGGGTGAAGGATGTCGCGGCGACATTGACGGTCAGGGACTTCGCCGGAATCGACTGCGTCGCGCTGACGGCGCCGTTGACGGTCAGGCTGAAGGTGTTGGTCGCGGTCCCGTTGTTGGTGTCGGTGACGGTCACGGTGTAGGTCGCCGTCGCCGCGCTGGTCGAGGGCGTGCCCGAGATCGCGCCGGTGGAAGTGTTGATGCTCAGCCCGGCGGGCAGACTCGGCGAGATTGAATAAGACAATGCGCCCGTGCCGCCGCCGCCGGTGACCGGCGTGAAGGCGGTGATCGCCTGGTTGGCGGTAAACGTCCGAGAGGCGATGGCCTGCGTTGCGGTCACCGCGCTGTTCACCGTCAGGCTGAACGTGTTGCTGGCCGTGGCACTGTTGGCATCCGTCACCGTGACCGTGTAGGTCGTGGCGCCGCTGGTCGCCGTCGGCGTGCCCGTGATCGCGCCGGTCGAGGTGTTGAGCGTCAGGCCCGTCGGCAGCGCGGGTGCAACGGAGTAGGAGAGCGGCGGCGTGCCGCCCGATCCGGTGACCGGCGTGAACGAGGTCGCTGCTGTATTCTGTGTCAGCGCCTTGGACGCAATGGCCTGGGTCGCGCTCACCGGACCGTTGACGGTCAATTGGAAGGTGTTGCTGGCGGTACCGTTGTTGGCATCCGTCACGGTCACCGTGTAGGTGGTCGTGCTGCTGGTCACGGTCGGCGTGCCGCTGACCTGGCCGGTGCTGGTGTTGAAGCTGAGACCGGTCGGCAAGGTCGGCGCGATCGCATAGGTCCGCGGCGTCGTGCCGCCGCCGCCGGTGACCGGTGTGAATGGCGTGATGGCCGTGTTCACGGTGACGGTGGCCGAGCTCACCGACTGCGTCGCGGTGACGGCGGTGTTCACCGTGAGGCTGAAGGTATTGCTGGCCGTGGCGCTGTTGGCGTCGGTGACGGTGACCGTATAGGTGGTTGCACCGCTGCTCACGGTCGGCGTGCCAGTGATCGCGCCGGTGTTGGTGTCGAGCGTGAGGCCCGAGGGCAGCGCCGGCGACACGCCGTAGGTGAGCGGCGGGGTGCCGTTGCCGCCGGTCACGGGCGTGAAGGAGGTCGCCGCCGCATTCTGCGTCAATATCTTCGATGCGACCGACTGGGTCGCGGTCACGGCCGCATTGACGGCGAGACTGAACGTGTTCGAGGCCGTCGCGCTGTTCGCGTCCGTGACGGTGACCGTGTACGTCGTCGATCCGCTCGTGGCCGTCGGCGTGCCCGTGATCGCGCCGGTCGACGTATTGAGCGAGAGACCGGAGGGAAGCGACGGCGAGATGCTATAGGTGTAGGGCGTCGTGCCGCCGCCGCCGGTGACCGGCGTGAACGAGGTCGTCGCGTGGTTCTGCGTCAACGTCTTCGAGGCGACCGCCTGCGTCGCCGTGACCGCGCCGTTGACCGTCAGGCTGAACGTGTTGCTGGCGGTGGCGCTGTTGGCATCGGTGACGGTGACCGTATAGGTGGTCGCGGTGCTGGTGATCGTGGGCGTGCCGGTGATCGCACCCGTGGACGTGTTGAACGAAAGACCGGTCGGCAGCGACGGCGCGATGCCATAGCCGAGCGGCGCGGTGCCGCCGGAGCCGGTGACCGGCGTGAACGAGGTCGTCGCGGTGTTGACGGTCAGCGCTTTCGACGCGATGGACTGTGTCGCGGTGGGGCCGGGCAGGTTGACCGTAATGGTCCAAGAGGTGAGCGCCGTTCCGGAGCCTGAGCAGGTTACGAGAAAGTCGCTACAGTCTGACGCATAAAACAGCGTGATCGTATCCTGACCGCCGCCCGTCAGGCTGTTCAGAGTGATGTTGATCTGAGCCTGACCGGTATTCGCACTCTGCCCATTGTCGTTTCCACTGCTTGGATGCAGGGTGTAATTGGCCTTGCTCGTGGTCGGGCTGTAGTCGGAATAGGCACTCGAGCTCGTGCCGGCGATGGGCAGCTGGGTGTTCGCATTCGTGCCGGATACGGAGTACAAGCCGTAGACAACGGCATCGTCTCCGGTGTTGGGAGTGCCAACCACGGTGAGACACAGGTGATAGACCTGTGACACGGAATTGAATGTGATCGTGGCCCCGGTGGTCGAATTGACGGTCAGATCGCAGACCGCCTGCGCCGATGAGATCGACGCGCCCATGGCCGCGAGAACGACAAAGGTCGTCACCGCCAACGTTCTTACGTTGCTGACGGCCGACGACCAGCGAGTCAGAAATCGCTGGAACGACGTCTTCCACGCGCCAATCATGACCGAGAAAAGGTGCACCTTGCCCCTGCGCTTCCCCGAGACCGCGGGTCGACCCCGGCCGCGGTCCCAAATATTTTGCGACTGCAATAAAGATTACCGAAAACTTACCGTTGATTAAGCTTTGTTTCCCCTGTGCCGCAAGCCAGTGATACACGGAACCGCTGCATTCGCGTGGCCTTTCTTGAGGCCAGTTGCGCGCCCGCAACACTGCGACCTCTCCGCGTGCTGATTCGGGGCAGGTCTCGCGAAACGCCCCACATCCCCTGCGGGTTCATGCTTGACTGTTCCCGTTGGATGCATGACACTTTCGAATTGCACATGATGAATACTGGACGCGTCGGTTGTCCGCGTTTCGTCGTGACACGCTTTCTTTTTTCGTTGAATTGCACAAAATCATTTGGAGGCAACGCATGCCGCTTACGCCTGTGCTCGGGCAAATCATGCCATTTGCTGGAAGCCAGCCACCGAGGGGGTGGGCGTTCTGCAACGGTGCGCTGTTGGCGATCCAGACGAATCAGGCATTGTTCTCCCTGCTCGGCACCTATTACGGCGGCAATGGTGTCACGACGTTCGCACTGCCTGATCTTCGCGGACGGGCTATCCTCGGCTCGACCGGCGGCAGCGGCCAGTTTCCCGCTGGCACGGTCAGCGGCGAGACCACGGTGACGCTCACGACGGCGCAGATGCCGACCCATAATCACCAGATCCAGGCGTCCAGCAACGATGGTACTGGGCGTGGAGCGTCGGCGACCAACAACGTGTTCGCGACCAACAAGCTCCCGCCAGACAATCCCAAGCTGATCTTCACCACCGCTGGGACGAACGCGGTGCCGCTGTCGCTCAGCACCAACATCGTCGATATCGGCGGCGGGCAGCCCCACAACAACATGCAGCCCTATCTGGTGATCAATTATCTGATCGCCCTGAATGGGGTTTACCCTTCGCGCAACTGAGACGGCTCGGCGCTCACGTTTCTCACCATCGTCGCAATCCGCCGCATCGCGCCCGCTTCGCGGCGCCCACCGCACTTGAAAGGATGTCGGGATGTCAGACCCGTTTCTCGGCGAGATCAGGCTGTTCGGCTTTCCGCGCATACCGGATGGCTGGCTGGCCTGCGACGGAAGCGCATTGTCCATCGCCAACTATGATGCGCTCTATGCGGTCATCGGGACGACGTTTGGTGGCGACGGGGTCCAGACCTTCAATCTGCCGGACCTGCGCGGCCGCGTTCCGATCGGGCAGGGCACGCCGCCCGGCGGCGCATCCTATGTGCTGGGGCAACTGGACGGTGAGGACGAGCACACCTTGATCACGACCGAGATGCCCACGCACAGCCACGCTTTGTTGGCGTCGACCACCGTCGCCGACACGGCACAGCCGGGGACCAGTACCCTCCTGGGAACCGCGACAGCGGGCAATCTCTACGCGCCCAGTGCTGACGCCGGGACCTACGAAGTGATGGCGGCCTGCGTCGGGCCGTCGGGGCAGGGCGTCGCTCACAACAACATCATGCCGACCGTCGTCGGCAATTACTGCATCTGCATCAACGGCATCTTCCCGTCGCCGGGCTGACGCCTTCGCGTTCGATCGGCTCTATTGCGCATTCCTCAGGAGAGACGTCGTGTCAGACCCCTTCGTCGGCGAAATCCAGGCCTTTCCGTTCACCTTTGCAGCCGAAGGCTTCAACAGCGCGTGGCTGCCGTGCTTCGGCCAGTTGCTTCCGATCCAGCGGTATACGCCGTTGTTCGCGCTGATCGGCACCTATTACGGCGGCAACGGCACCACCAATTTCGCCCTGCCGAATCTGAGCGGCGCGATCACCAACGGGCAGGGCGACGGCCCCGGTCTGCAGCCGCGCGTCATCGGTGAGGCGATGGGGACCAGCACCGCCTTTCTGACCACGGCCGAGATGCCCGCGCATGCCCACACGCTGCAGCTCGGCAGCAAGGCGGCCGCGAATGCCACGCCAGGGCCGGGGACGGGCGTGGGCATCGTGGCGATCGATCCCAGCTTCAACGGGTTCCTTGCGCCGCCGGGCAATACGACGCTGGCGGTCAATGCGGTCACACCGAACGGGCAGAGCATTCCGCACGACAACATGCAGCCGACCCAGGCGCTGATCTGGTGCATCTGCTATGCGGGCATCTTCCCGTCATTCAACAACTCCTGAGCCGAGCAGGCTCGGAGTGACGCTCGGGATCGACGTCGTCTCACCGGACGTTCGCTTGCGGCTGCGGCCGGCCGAGGCCGCCGACGAGCCGTTCCTGCGTGACCTCTTTGGTTTCGTCAAAGGTGCGCAGCTCGCCGCGGCCGGTCTGCCGCCGGCGATGCTCGATCTCGTGCTGGCGCAGCAGTATCGCGCCCAGCTCGCAAGCCATGCGGCGCAGTGTCCGGCGGCGCAGTCGCTGATCATTCTCCGCGACGCCGCGCCGGTCGGGCGGCTGCTGCTCGACCGCGCGGCGTCGCGATGGCACGTGGTGGATCTCGCGCTGCTGCCTGGCGCGCGCAACGCGGGTGTCGGGCGCGAGATCATGCAGGCGGTCGCCACCGCCGCACGGGAGCAGGGCGCCGCGGTGCTTTCGCTCGCGGTCGCAACCACGAATGACGACGCGATAAGGTTCTACGTCCGACTGGGCTTCCGCGACGTGGCGGACAACGCGACAGCGTCGCATCGCATGATGGAGCTGCCGCTCGCGCGCTAACGAGTCGGAGCCACCTCGCGCAGGAACGCGATCAGCGCCGCGTTCACCTCGGCGGCGCATTCCTGCTGGATCCAGTGGCCGGCGCCGTCGATGATCAGCTTGCGCCGGAGATCCTGCAGCACGCGCGCCATGTCCTGAACGCGCTTGGCGCCGATCAGCCCCGTCACCACCGCGTCCGCGCTGCCCGCGATGAACAGTGACGGCTGGCGGATCTGGGCGTCCTGCCACGGCGCGGTCAGCTCCCAGCTGCGGTCGATGTTGCGGTACCAATTGAGGCCGCCGCGAAAGCCGGAGGTGCGATAGGCTGCGATGAACTCGGCGAGGTCTGCTTCGCTCAGCCACGCCGGCAGAGGCAGGGCGGGGTTCGCCGCACCGAGGAAGCCCTTGTCCGGCGCGACGAACAGCGACTGCGGGTCGGAGAAGCCACGCGCCAGCATCGTGCGCATCGTCAGCGCGACGTCACGCTCGAGCTCGGCCTCGGCGACGCCCGGCGTCTGAAAATACTGCCAGTAGAAGTTCTCGATGCCGCCGGCGCGGAGCGTGTCGAGCGGCCGGCCGCGGCCGCGAAGCGGCGGCGGCACGCTCAGTCCGGCGACGGCCGTGAACAGGTCCGGCCGGAACAGCGCCGCATGCCAGGCCACCGGCGCGCCCAAGTCGTGGCCGATGATGACGGCGGTGTCCTCGCCGAGCGCCTCGACCAGTGCCACCATGTCGCCGACGGTGTCGAAGATCGAGTAGGCGGCGATGTCTGCTGGCGCCTGCGAGCGGCCGAACCCGCGCATGTCGGGCGCGACCACCCGATAGCCGGCCTCCGCCAGCGCCACGATCTGGTGCCGCCACGAATAGGACAGTTCGGGCCAGCCGTGGCACAGCACGACAAGCGGGCCTTCGCCCTGTTCGCGCACGAACAGCTCGATTCCGTTGGCCTTGATGGTCCGCGTCGATGACACCGTTTCCCCCTTGGTTGCTCGACTTGTGATTGCCGGCCCTGGACGTATTGCACCGCGCGATGAGCCGTGCAAATCCCGGGACAGCGGACGGATCCGCGGACTGCCGAGTTGTTTGCACCCCCCGCAACTGCTAGAATCTCAGTGCGCTCCAGAGCTTAGCCGATGAATGTCATGACCTTACCGCCGCGTCGCTCCGGTTTCACGTCCGGACGGGTGACGCGTGCGCTCATCGCCTTGGCCGCGGCGTTCGCCGTCGGCTGGAGCGGCGTGCTCTACGCCGCCAACCAGAGCGTCCAGGGCGCGCGCAAGGAGGATGGCGGCTTCGACGGCGATGCGCCGACCGCGATCCTGGTGGAGGCCAACAGCGGCAGCGTGCTGTTCGAGAAGAATGCGGACGAGCTGCGGGCGCCTTCCAGCATGATGAAGCTGATGACCGCCGAGGTGGTCTTCAACGCGGTCAAGGACGGCACGATCAAGCTCAACGACGAATACCGCATCAGCGAGAACGCCTGGCGCCGGGGCGGGGCGCCCTCCGGCACCTCGACGATGTTCGCCGCGCTCAACAGCAAGGTGTCGGTGAGCGACCTCCTGCACGGCGCGATCATCCAGAGCGGCAACGACGCCTGCATTGCGCTCGCCGAGGGCATGGCCGGCAACGAGAAGATCTTCGCCGCCGACTACATGACCAAGCGGGCGCGCGAGCTCGGCCTCACCAGATCGACCTTCGCCAATTCCAACGGGCTGCCGGATCCCGGCAACAAGATGACGGTGCGCGAGCTCGCCATGCTCGCCCGACACATCATCCTGGATTTCCCGGAGTTCTATAAGATCTTCGGCGAGAAGGAATTCACCTGGAACAAGATCCGGCAGCAGAACCGCAATCCGCTGCTGAACGCTATGGAAGGCGCCGACGGCCTCAAGACCGGCTACACCAAGGAAGGCGGCTACGGCATGGTCGGCTCGGCTGTGCAGAACGGCACCCGACTGATCGTGGTCGTCAATGGCCTGGAGGATTCCGAGGACCGCGCCACCGAGGCCAAGAAGATGCTGGAATGGGGCTTCCGCAATTTCGAGACCCGCACCCTGTTCGCGGCGGAGCAGCCGATCGGCTACGCCAAGGTGTTCGGCGGCGAGAGCCGCTCGGTCAAGCTGTCGAGCCCGGTGCCGGTCAAGGTCATGGTGCAGAAGAACGGCGGCGACAAGCTGATCGCCCGCATCATCTACAGTGGCCCGGTCAGGGCTCCCATCGAGCCCGGGCAGAAGGTCGGGGTTGTCAGGGTCTGGCGCGGCCCCAATATCGCCATGGAGGCCCCTGTCTATGCTGCGGAGGCGGTGGGCAGGGGATCCACGATGCGGCGTGCGATCGATGGGGTCAGCGAGCTCGTGATCGGGATGTTCCGCGCCGGGGCCGAGAAGCTCTAGAGACATGGCGGATTCAGCTTTGAAACGTGGTCCGGGCCGCGGCCGATTCGTCACCTTCGAGGGTGGCGAGGGCGCCGGAAAATCCACGCAGATCAAGATGTTGGCGGACCGTCTGCAGAAGGAGGGTGTGCGCGTCGTCCTGACCCGCGAGCCCGGGGGATCGCCGGGCGCGGAGATCATGCGCCACCTCGTGCTGTCGGGCATGGGCAAGCTGCTGGGGCCGGAGGCCGAGACGCTGCTGTTCGCCGCCGCACGCGACGACCATGTGCGCAACGTGATTCTCCCGGCGCTGAACCAGGGAAGCTGGGTGTTGTGCGATCGCTTCTTCGATTCGACCCGGGCCTACCAGGGCAGCCAGGGCAAGGTCGCGCCTGATGTGCTCAATGCGATGCAGCGGGTCACGATCGGCGACCTCAAGCCGGACCTGACGCTGATCCTCGACGTGCCCGTCGAGGTCGGCCTGCAGCGAGCCGCGGCGCGGCGCGGCAGCGGCGCGCCGGACCGGTTCGAAGGCGAGGACATCAAGTTCCACAAGGGGCTGCGCGAAGCCTTTCACAAGATCGCCGCCGAGGATCCCCGGCGCTGCGTGCTGGTCGACGCCACGGCGAGCGCGGATACGGTCTCGCAACTCGTTTGGGACGCCGTGCGCGAGCGGCTGTTCGCGGAAGTGGCGGCCGCCTCATGAGCGCACGCAAGGTCGAGCCGGAGATCGCGGTCCGCCATCCCCGCGAGACCAGCGCCTTGTTCGGCCATCGCGAGGCCGAGGCCGCGCTGCTGTCAGCCTATCGCAGCGGCCGGATGGCGCATGCCTGGCTGATCGGCGGCCCGCAAGGCATCGGCAAGGCCACCTTGGCCTACCGCATGGCGCGCTTCGTGCTGACCCACCGTGATCCTGCGTCGGACGCGGTACGTACCGCCGGCTCGCTGTACGTGGACCCGGATGATCACGTGGCCCGGCTGATCGCCTCCGAGGCCCATGGCGGGCTGCTCACCTTGGAGCGCTCGGCCAACGACAAGGGCGTGCTGCGCACCGTCATCACCGTGGACGAAACCCGCGAGACGATCTCGTTCTTCGGCTCGACGGCGGCGGTCGAGGGCTGGCGGGTCTGCATCGTCGACACCGTCGACGAGCTCAATCCCAACGCCGCCAACGCGCTGCTGAAGATCCTCGAGGAGCCGCCGCAGCAGTCGCTGTTCCTGCTGGTCAGCCACGCGCCGGCGCGGGTGCTGGCCACCATCAAATCGCGCTGCCGCCGGCTGGCGCTGCGGGCCTTGGCGACCGACGACGTCATCAGCGCCGCGGCCGAGGCCACCGGCATGAACGGAGCCGAGCCGGCGCTGCGCGAGGCGGCCAGGGCCTCCGAGGGCAGCGTCGCGCGCACCCTGATGCTGCTGGGCGGCGACGGGCTGCAGCTGCAGACCCGGACCGCGGCGCTGCTCGCGAGCCTGCCGCGAATCGACGCCGGCGAGCTGCATGCCCTGGGTGATGCGCTCGGCACCAGCGACCGCGTCGCGCTGGCGAGCTTCCTCGACAGCATCGAGCGCTGGGTGGCGGAGCGGCTGCGCGCTGGCGATGCCAACGCGGAACTGCCGCGCCTTGCACGGCTGGCGGAGGTATGGGAAAAGATCGTCCGCGCCGCGCGCGACACCGAATCCTATAATCTGGAACGAAAACCGCTGGTTTTCTCGGTGTTCGGGATGCTTGCCGAAGCCACGCGGTAACCGCGCGACCATCATCCCGGGATCATCAGGATCAATCCGTCGACCGACGTCGTCAAAGAGGAATCTGCCGTGGCCAAGGCCAGCAAGACAACCGTGAAAAAGGGCAAGCCCGCGAGCAAGAGCGGCGCGAAGAAGGCTGCCCGCAACGCGCCCGCGAAGGGCAAGGTCAGCGCGGCCAAGGCGAAGGCGGCGAAGGACAAGGACGCCAAGAAAAAGACCGCCACATCCAAGACGGCCCCCGCGAAAGCCAAGAGCAAAGCTCCGGCGGCGACCGCGGCCAAGAAAGCTTCGAAGAGCGCCGCCAAGAAAGCGGTCAAGAAAGCTGTGAAGGCGCCAGCCAGGAAGGCCGTGGCAAAGCCCGCCACACCGCCGGCCAAGAAGACCGCCGCCAAGCCTGCGGCAGCAACGAAAAAGCCTGCGGCAGCGAGGAAGCCCGCCGCTCCGAAACAGCCGGCCGCACCGAAGAAGGTCGCGCCGGCCATCGTTGAAGCCCCGAAGCCGCCGCGCGCCGCCAAGCCGAAGGCGCCGCGCAAGCCGAAGGTCGAGGCCGCTGTCGTCGTCGAAATCGACGAGATCGTAGCGCAGGTCGCCGCACCTCCGGTCGACAAGAACACCTTCTACGTCACGACGGCGATCGCCTATCCCAACGGCAACCCACATATCGGCCACGCCTATGAGGCGATCGCGACCGACGCCATCGCACGCTTTGCGCGGCTCGACGGCAAGGACGTCTTCTTCCTCACCGGCACCGACGAGCACGGCCTGAAGATGGTGCAGACCGCGCAGAACGAGGGCCTGACGCCGTCGGAGCTCGCGACCCGCAATGCCGGCCGCTTCCGCGAGATGGACGAGCGGCTGAACGTCTCGTTCGACCGCTTCATCCGCACCACCGAGCCCGCGCATCACAACTCGGTGCAGGCGATCTGGACTCGCATGCGCGAGAACGGCGACATCTACGCCGACACCTATGCGGGGTGGTACTCGGTGCGCGACGAGGCCTATTACGCCGAGGACGAGACCGTCGTCGGCGAGGACAATGTCCGCCGCGGACCGCAGGGCACGCCGGTGGAGTGGGTCGAGGAGAAGAGCTATTTCTTCCGCCTGTCGGCCTATCAGGACAGGCTGCTCGCGCTCTATGAGAGCCAGCCGGATTTCATCGGGCCGGATGCGCGGCGCAACGAGATCATCAGCTTCGTCAAGGGCGGTCTGAAGGACCTCTCGATCTCGCGCACCACGTTCGACTGGGGCGTCCGCGTGCCCCACGACGACGAGCACGTGATGTATGTCTGGGTCGACGCGCTCACCAACTACATCACCGGCGTCGGCTTTCCCGACGAGAGGGATCCGAACTGGAAGTATTGGCCGGCCGACGTCCACGTCATCGGCAAGGACATCATCCGCTTCCATGCGGTGTACTGGCCGGCGTTCCTGCTGTCGGCCGGCGTCCCTGTGCCGAAGCGGGTCTATGCCCACGGCTTCCTGTTCAACAGGGGCGAGAAGATGTCGAAGTCGGTCGGCAACGTCGTCGATCCGTTCAATCTCGCCGACCAGTATGGCGTCGACCAGCTCCGCTACTTCTTCCTGCGCGAGGTGCCATTCGGCCAGGACGGTAACTACAATCACGAGGCGATCGTCGCGCGCATCAACGCCGATCTCGCCAACGACCTCGGCAATCTCGCACAGCGCTCGCTGTCGATGATCTCGAAACAGCTCGGCGGCGTGCTGCCGGAGCCCGGCGAGTTCTCGGCCAATGACAAGGCGATTCTGGCCGAGGCCGACGCGATGATCGGCGCGGCGCGCAAAGCCATGGCGACGCAGCAGATCCACCAATGGCTCAACGCCGTGTGGTCGGTCGTGGCCGAGGCCAACCGCTATTTCGCGGGCGAGGCGCCCTGGGCGCTGGCCAAGACCGATCCGGCGCGCCAGCACACCGTGCTCTACGTCACCGCCGAGGTGATCCGTCAGGTCGCGATCCTGACCCAGCCGGTGATGCCGGCCGCGTCGGCAAAGCTGCTCGACAGCCTCGGCATTCCCGAGGACGAGCGAACGTTCGCGCGGCTTGGCGGAGAGCTCCGGATTGCTGCGGGCACGCAGCTGCCAGCGCCACAGGCGGTGTTCCCGCGCTACATCGAGCCGACGGCCGCGTGATGCTGGTCGACAGCCATTGCCATCTCGACTTTCCGGATTTCGCCGAGGATCTGGATGGCATCGTCGCGCGCGCCGCCGCCGCGGGCGTCGACCGGATGGTGACGATCTCGACGCGGGTGCGGCGCTTGCCCGAGTTGCTCGCGATCGCCGAGCGGTTCGAGAACGTGTTCTGCTCGGTCGGCACCCATCCGCACAACGCGGACGAGGAGGACGGCATTCCGGCCGCGGAGCTGATTGCGCTGACTCGCCATCCCAAGGTCGTCGCGCTCGGCGAGGCCGGGCTCGACAATTTCTACGATCACGGCTCGAAGGATGCCCAGGAGCGCGGGTTCCGCGCGCATATCGCGGCCGCCCGCGACACCGGCCTGCCGCTCGTCATCCACACCCGCGAGGCCGACGCTCAGTGCGGCCGCATCCTCGAGGAGGAGATGGCGCGCGGACCTTTCAACGCCGTGCTGCATTGCTACACCGGCGGACGCGAGCTGGCGATGAAGGCGATCGATCTCGGACTGCACATCTCGTTCACGGGCATCGTGACCTTCAAGAAGTCCGAGGCCTTGCGCGCGCTCGCCGCCGAGGTGCCGGCCGACCGCATCATGGTCGAGACCGACGCGCCATATCTCGCGCCCGGCAAGTTCCGGGGCAAGCGCAACGAGCCGGCCTATGTCGTCGAGACCGCGAAGGTTCTGGCGGAGACCCGCGGCGTCTCGCTCGAGGAATTCTCGCAGCAGACCACCGAGACCTTCTTCAAGCTGTTCTCGAAGGTGCCGCGGCCAAGGGAGGCTGCATGACGCTGACGCTCACCATTCTCGGCTGCGGCTCCTCGGCCGGCGTGCCGCGCCCGGCGCTGGGGTGGGGCGCCTGCGATCCGAACAACCCGAAGAACCGTCGCCGGCGCTGCTCGCTGCTGGTGGAGCGCCGCGCCGCGCACGGCGTGACGCGCGTCGTGATCGACACCTCGCCGGATCTACGCGAACAACTGATCGATACCAATGTCGACCACATCGACGCGGTGTTCCTGACGCATGAGCACGCCGACCAGACCCACGGCATCGACGACCTGCGCTCGGTGGTCATGCATCAGCGGCGGCGGATTCCGGTCTATTTGAACCAGTCGACCGCCAAGGACATCATGCACCGGTTCTCCTATTGCTTCATCTCGCCACCGGGAAGCGACTATCCGCCGATCCTGACCCAGCACGCGATCGAGGCCGGCGAGACCCAGGCGGTGGAAGGCAAGGGCGGCGAGCTGAGGCTGACCGCGTTCCTCGTCCAGCACGGCAACATCCCCGCGCTCGGCTACCGCATCGGCAATGCCGCCTACACGCCTGACCTCAACGACATCCCAGAGGAGAGCTGGGGCGCACTGGAGGATCTCGACCTCTGGATTGTCGACGGCCTGCGCCCGGCGTCACACCCGAGCCATTTCTCGGTCAACGACGCGCTGGCCTGGATCGAGCGCTTCAAGCCCCGACGCGCCGTCATCACCAACATGACCGCCGATCTCGACTACGAGGTGCTGCGCCAGAGCCTGCCGGCCGGTGTGGTGCCGGCGTATGATGGCATGCGGCTGGAGGTCGGCTGATTGTTCGTTGGCCGGCTAAGGCCGTCATTGCGAGGAGCCGAAGGCGACGAAGCAATCCAGAGTTATAGCGATGACTCTGGATCGCTTCGCTTCGCTCGCAATGACGGGCAGGGGCGGGCGACCGCAAGGGCCACGAAGCTGTAGCAGCCTGCGGCCGAATACATGGAGACGCTACCATGCTGTCGCTGTTCTTCGAGGTCGAGGTCAAGCCCGGCCATCTCGACCAGTATCTGCAGCTCGCTGCCGCGCTGCGGCCCGAGCTCGACGCCCTTGGCGGCTGCCTGTTCCTCGACCGCTTCAGGAGCCTGTCGCGCGATAACCTGATCCTGTCCTACCAGATCTGGCAGGACGAGGGCGCCATGACCGCCTGGCGCGTGCACGCCCATCACCACGACATCCAGACGCTCGGCCGCGACAAGGTGTTCTCCGACTATCGCCTGCGCGTCGCCGAGCTGGTGCACGAGATCAGGCCGGGGCAGGCGGCTTGGCAGCCGGAGCGGCGGGGGACGTACAACGATCCGAAACGGCGTGCGCCGACCTATGTGCTGGCGGTGGAGACGGCTGCGCCGCAGCTGAGCATCGCGACGGATCTGCCGGTCGCGACCTTCTCCAGCGTCTATCGCAAGGGCCGCTTCGCGCATCTGATCGACTTGCCGGACGAGGCGACCGGCGTGGCGCTGAGTGTGCGCCTGCTCGCCGACCCCGGCGCCGACAACATCCGCGTCGTCGAAGTCAGCAGAGACTACGGCATGTACGATCGCCGCGAAGCGCCGCAGTATTATCCGGAGAAGAGCAGGGGCGACGCGGCGGCAAACTGACCTTCGACGCCCGAGCGAGGAAAGACCATCGTCATCGCGGTGCTCATGAATGCGCCCTCGCCCCTTGTGGGAGAGGGCTCAAAGGTGCTGACTACGTCCTCACTCGGGTGAGGGGTTCGTGCCGCACATTCCGCTCTGAGTTCGTGGCAACCCCTCACCCGGTTTCGATGCTTTGCATCGAAACCGCCCTCTCCCACAAGGGGAGAGGGTGCACCGCGCGTGTCGATGCAGCTCATCAGTTCATTGGCCGCGCGTAGGGCGGATTAGCGCAGCGTAATCCGCCATAGCCTCCAGCACTGGTGCGGCGGGTTACGCCTGCGGCTAACCCGCCCTACTCAGAGGCACCTACGCGGAGATCGCCTTGGCCGAGTTGACCTCGTTGCGCAGCAAAAACTTCTGGATCTTGCCGGTCGAGGTCTTCGGGATCGGGCCGAACACGACGACCTTCGGCGTCTTGAAGCCGGACATGTGGCTGCGACAATAGGCGATGATCTCGGCTTCGGTGGCTTCAGCACCGTCCTTGAGCTCGATGAAGGCGCAGGGCACCTCGCCCCATTTCGGATCGGGCTTGGCGACGACGGCGGCAAACAAAACGGCGGGGTGCTTGTAGAGGATGTCCTCGACCTCGACCGAGGAGATGTTCTCGCCGCCGGAGATGATGATGTCCTTGGAGCGGTCCTTGATGATGACGTAGCCGTGCTCGTCGAGCACGCCGAGGTCGCCGGTATGGAACCAACCGCCGGCGAAGGCTTCCTGCGTCGCCTTCTCGTTCTTGAGATAGCCCTTCATCACGATGTTGCCGCGGAACATGACCTCGCCGATGGTCTCGCCGTCGCGCGGCACCTCCTGCATCGTCTCCGGGTCGAGCACGGTGACCGCTTCCTGGAGGGGATACGGCACGCCCTGGCGGCGCTTCAACCGCGCGCGCTCCGGCGCCGGCAGGTCGTCCCAGCCGGGCTGCTCGGCGCAGACGGAGGCGGGGCCGTAGACCTCGGTGAGGCCGTAGACATGCGTCAGCTTGATGCCGATGCTCTCGGCGCCTTCGAGCACGGCGACCGGCGGCGCCGCGCCGGCGATCAGGCCGACCACCGGCTTGTCGCGCCTGCCCTTGGGCGCGTCGGGCGCGTTGATCAGCACGTTGTAGACGATCGGCGCGCCGCACATGTGGGTGACGCCGTGGGCCTTGATCAGCTCGAAAATCTTGGTCGGCTCCACCTTGCGCAGGCAGACATTGACGCCGGCCGCGGCTGCCATGGTCCAGGGGAAGCACCAGCCGTTGCAGTGGAACATCGGCAGGGTCCACAGATAGACCGGATGCTGTCCGAGCCCGCCGGCGAGAATGTTGCTGACGGCGTTGAGATAGGCGCCGCGGTGATGGGTGACGACGCCCTTGGGGTTGCCGGTCGTGCCCGACGTGTAGCTCATCGCGATCGCGTCCCACTCATCAGTGGGACGGCGCGGCTCGAAACTCGGATCACCGGATGCGACCGCGGCTTCGTACTCGATCTCGCCGATGCGGCTGCCGCCGGCATAGGAGGCGTCATCGACGTCGATCACGAACGGCTTGGCGCCGCTCATCAGCTTCAGCGCCTCGCTGATCACGGCAGAGAATTCGGGATCGACCAGGATGATCCTGGCCTGGCCGTGATCGAGCTGAAACGCGATCGAGGATGCATCGAGGCGGATGTTGAGGGTATTGAGCACGGCGCCGGCCATCGGCACGGCGAAATGCGCCTCGTTCATCGCCGGGATGTTCGGCAGCATCGCCGCCACGGTGTCGCCGGTGCCGATGCCGCGTCCCGCGAGATAGGACGCGAAGCGCCGGCAGCGCTCATAGGTCTGGCGCCAGGTGAAGCTGCGGCCTTCATAGACCGTGCTGACGTGGTCCGGATAGACGGCCGCGCTGCGCGCCAGGAAGCTGAGCGGGGTCAGGGGGACGTAATTGGCCGGGGTCTTGTCGAGGCCGAGCTTGTACTGGTTCGTGCTCATCACCACCCTCCCTTGCGATCTGAAGAGTTTACAGGAACCCGATCGAAATCCATGGAAAAATCGCAACGATGACGAGGCCGATGACAAGCGCCAGCAGGTAGCCCCAGATCGGACGGATGCCCTCGGCGGGATCGACCCGGCCGATCGCGCAGGCGGCATAATATCCCACCCCGAACGGCGGCGCGAACAGGCCAATTCCCATCGCCAGGATGATCACCATGGCATAATGCACCTCGTGCACGCCGACGGCACGCGCGATCGGAAACAGCAGCGGCCCGAACAGCACGATTGCCGGAATGCCCTCGAGCACGCTGCCGAGGATCGTGAAGGCGACGATCGAGACCGCGATGAACGTCGCCGGGCCGCCCGGCAGCCCGGTCATCGCGGCCGCCAGCGCGCGCGAGAAGCCGGACTGCGTCAGGCCCCAGGCCATGCCGGTGGCGGTGCCGATGATCAGCAGGATGGCGCCGGACAGCGCCGCCGTCTCGATCAGCATCGGCATCAGCCGGCGCCAGTCGAAGCGGCGATAGACCAGGAGGCCCGCCAGCACGCCATAGACGATGCCGATGGTCGAGACCTCCGTCGCGGTCGCGACGCCCTCGACGACGGCCGCGCGGATCACGAAGGGCAGGGCCAGGGCAGGGAGCGAGACGATGAAGGCCTTGCCGATCTCGGCTCCGGTGGCGCGGCGGACGCCGCTCATGTCCTCGTTGCGGTAGCGCCACCACACCAGCGTGCACAGCGTGATCGCCAGCACCACGCCCGGCAGCAGGCCGCCGGTGAACAGCGCCGCAATCGACACACCGGTGACGGAGCCGATGGTGATCAGCACCAGGCTCGGCGGAATGGTCTCGGTTTGCGCGCCGGTGGCGGCAAGCAGGGCGACGAGATCGCCGGGCCTGGCGCCGCGCGCCTTCATCTCCGGAAACAGCACGGGCGCGACCGCGGCCATATCGGCGGCCTTGGCGCCGGAAATGCCCGAGACCAGGTACATCGCGCCGACCAGCACGTAATGCAGCCCGCCGCGGACGTGCCCCAAGAGGCTTGCCAGGAACGCGACCATGGCGCGGGCCATGCCGGTCATCTCGATCAGCAATCCGAGAAAGACGAACAGCGGCACCGACAGCAGGATGAGGTGGCTCATGCCCTCGTCCATACGCCCGACCAGCACCATCAGCGGCGTGCGCGTCGTCAGCGCCAGATAGCCGAAGATCGCGAGCCCGAAAGCGAACGCGATCGGCACGCCGGCGAAGACGCACAAGCCGACCACGCCGACGAAGAAGATCACGAGGTTGATGTTGCCGAGCGGCTTCAGCAGCGGCTGCGCCACCCAGAACAGCGCGATGATGGCTACGACGGAGACGACGGCCAGCAGCATCGTCCTGACGCTGGCCGTGCGGGCGAGACGGATGAGGGCGAACAGCGCCATCAGTCCGACGCCGACCGGCAGTGCGGCGGCGCGCCAGATATTTTCGATCTGCAGCGCCGGCGTGGTGATGAAGCTTTCCTCGTAGGCGTACTCCCAGGACGGCCAGGCGATCATGACCAGGAACGCCAGCGCCGCGCTCGTCGCGACCAGATCGAGATAGGCGCGCAAGCCGGGGCTGGCGCGCGCCACCATTGCCGTCATCCGCATGTGCTCGCCGCGGCGGAACGCCACCGCGGCGCCGAGCATTGCGAGCCACAGGAACAGGATCGAGGCCAGCTCGTCCGACCAGATCAGCGGCTGGTGCAGGACGTAGCGCGCCACGACGCCCGCGAACAGGATGACGATCTCGGCCACGACGAGCAGCGCGGCGGGGATCTCGACGAGGAGGCCGAGCAGGGCCTCCAGGCCGTCGAGCCAGGACCGGCGGCGAGGGGTCTCAATGATCACCTCGCTGATCGCAATTTCCGTGAACTCGGCATGCGCCATGACGTCACCCGAACGCGCCCTACGCCATTCTTGTTTTGAGCATGATCTTTTCGGAAAACCGGGTCTCCACTTTTCCGGATCATGCTCGGGGGGGCTACGACAGCTTGCCGACGGCCTTTTCGAGCAGCGCCCAGGCCTCGTCGCCGTATTTGCCCTTCCACTCGGCATAGAAGCCGGCGGTGCGCAGCTTGTCGCGGAACGGCGCGACGGTCGGCTGATTGAACGTCAGGCCCTTCGACGCGAGCTCTGCCTGCAGGCCGGCATTGAGCTTGGCGACGTCCTCGCGCTCCTTCACGGCGGCCGCGTTGATGTGCTTGGCGACGATCGTGCGCATGTCGGCCGGCACGGCCTCCCAGGCACGGCGGTTCGCCAGGAACCAGAAGCCGTCCCACATGTGATTGGTCAGCGAGCAGTACTTCTGCACCTCGTAGAGCTTGGCGGTGGAGATGATCGCCAGCGGGTTTTCCTGGCCCTCGACCACCTTGGTCTGCAGCGCCGAATAGACCTCGCTGAAATTGATCGAGGCGGGCGCCGCCTCGAATGCCTTGAACATCGAGGTCCACAGCGGTGACACCGGCACGCGGATCTTGAAGCCCTTGAGGTCATCCGGACCGTTGATCGGCTTGGTCGACGACGTCGTCTGGCGGAAGCCGTTGTCCCAGATCTTGTCCATGACCACCAGGCCGGCCTTGTTGATCTGGCCGCGCACATAGGCGCCGAGATCGCCGTCCATGGCCTTCCAGACCGTGTCGTAGTCCGGGAACGCGAAGCCGATGCCATTGATCGACGCGGCTGGCACCAAGGTCGCGAGGATCAGGCCCGAGAGCGTGAAGAACTCGACGCCGCCGGAGCGGATCTGGCTCAGCATGTCCGTGTCGGAACCGAGCTGGTTGTTCGGGAATATCTGCAGGTCGAACTTGCCGTTGGTCTCGGCCTTGATCGCCGCCGCCATCTCCTTGGCGCGGACGTTGAGCGGATGGGAGTCGGGGAGGTTGTTGGCGTATTTGTACGTGAACTCGGCGCTCTCAGCGCGCGCCACATGCGGCGCTGCGACGGTGCCAATTCCACCCAGTACGGCTGACGCCGCGGAGGCCTTCAACAGCGCGCGTCGTGACAGGCTCATTCTCGTTTCTCCCTGGAGAAGCTTCTTCTCGTTGCATCGCGCCGCCGCAAGCATCGCCGGACGAATCCAGCGACATCAGCGACGTCGCCTGCGCTTATTGCAGCGATGGGCCGCAGCAGCAATATCGGCGTTCGCAGCAGGCCCCATGCGCAGCGCGAGTCTCGGCGATGGCGAGCGCCCATCAGCTTGGGCTGGCCGGGGGTCTGAAGGGCCCGCGGCTGCCGTAAATTCGAGGATTCGGCGCCAAGCCGTTGAACTCCCTCAGCATATAAATATTTCATAATATACCTTATGCGAATTGGCTATGGGCGGTTGCCTGACGGTGGAAGCCGCACATCGGCCCGCCCAGCGCACGTCGGCGCCTGTGCGAAATCGCCCCCGCCTCGTCACCCCGCAGTCTTCGTTTGGTCAAAGCCCAGAGGTCAAAACCGCATCCTTCAGGATTGGGCACGGGCGTATCGTGAATGGGATCCGAAGACATGCCAGTTCAGTCGACGTCGAAGGAAGTTGATCCGGGTGATGTCGCGCTGCCGCCTGACGACGCTGTCTGCGAGGAGATCTATCAGCGGGTGCTGGCCGAGGTGCGCGCACGTATCGATCAGCGGATCGCCGCCATCGAGGCCCAGGCCGCCGCAGATGCTGTCGAGGCTGCCGAACCCGCTGCAGGCGGCGAGCACCTGGAAACGCCTCCTCCGGCCCGGCGCCGGCCCGTATTGCGGGCCATGATCACGCTGATGGCGTCGGCCGGGCTCGTCGGCGCGGCCATCACCCTGGCGCGGGACCATACCGAGACCATCACCTCCGTCACCGACCGGATCGAAGCGGCGGTTCAATCCATCCGGCGCGAGAACGCTCAGACGGCGAATCCAGCCGTGACGCTGGAGACGGCGGCGAACGGATCGAGTGTGGCCGAGACGGCCCCTGCCTCACCATCACCATCCGTATCACCATCCGTTTCGCCAACACCGGAGACGTCACCGTCAGCATCATCAACGCGCTCCAGCGATCCATCCTCCGCGATGGCGGAGGCAACGTCGGAGCGTGACATGCCGCCCGCTCCCGACCGGGACGTTATGCCACTGATCGAGAAGATCGCGCATGATGTCGCCGAACTGCAGAGCGGGTTCCAGGAGTTCAAGTCCAGCCAGGAGCAGGCCAACCGCGATCAGGCCAGGGCGATCGAACAGCTGCAGGCAAGCCAGGACCAGTTGGTGCGCGCGGTCCGGGGGGCGAAGACCGAGGCCACGACGGTTGGCGCAGCCGTGCGCCTCCCACCCCGGCCGCCTCAGGCCCGCCCGCCTCGCTTCTAAGAAGTTCCGGCACGGTTCTCCCGGACGCGCAGGCATGTGCGGACTTTGCGATCAGCGAAATCGCCAGGCCCAGTGTGCGTCGCCTCGGTCGCGCCGCTCGACGATGTCGATCCTCATGAATCGGTCGTGCGCGAGCGCCGTGCCGACCCAGAGTTCGCTCCAGGCCTCGAACACGGCTGGCGGGAGGTTGTCCCGCTCGGACATCAGACGCCAGGACGTCTGGCGTACGAGGATCGAGTCGCGATCCGGCGACAGCTCTGCGTCGTCGCCTTGGCCGCGGGCCAGTCGCGCGAACGCCTTTGCGAACCCTGCAGCGCCAGGCTCGACGCCGCCAAGAAGCGCTGCGACCTCGTCGAACGTATGCATGCCGATCAGCCTCGCCGCGGCGCCGGCCAGATGGCCGCCTTCCTCCGGGCCGAGCACGGCCACCGTCTCCGGCACGATCGAGGTGATATACTCCATCGCATAGTTGCGGAGCACCTTGAGGAGCCGTTCTTCGGGCCAGGCATTCTCCGCGAGCTTGGGAGCGCGGGCCGGATCGAAAGCCGGGCAACGCTCGCCCGGCGAGAACTGAAGACGTTCGTCCGGCGCGAGATCGTGATCCCATTCCTTGTAGTAGCCTTCGAGGCCGGGCTGGCCGTCGACGGTCTGCCCGGTGCAGACGAAGCCGAGCCTGGGATTGCCGAGGACGACGCCATTGTTGGCGTGCCATCCGCGCAGCATCGCGCGCGACACCTCGGAGGGAATGCCGCAGATCGCCGTCCCCGACCAGATCCAGCGCGGCGGCGGATAGCGCACCCACGCCTTGCGATCGTTTTCGTAGACGTATTCGACCTTCACGCCGCCGACCTGATTGGACAGGTAGTGGTACTGCGCACACGCGACCGCATGCGGCAGACCGTCGAGACCGAGCTTCTTCAACCCCGGAAGGAAGCGAGCCAGTTGCTGCCGCCGAAACGTCCGGAACACGATCTCCGCAGCGCGCTGCGGACCCGCCCGCGACGACAACATCAGGATGAGGCCGGTCAGGTAGGAGTGATAGATCAACTCGACGGCGCGACAGGCCGCAACGTCGGAAACGGGTGCGTGGCCATTCCCCTTCAATTGGCTCCCCTTCCCCACGCTCTCCGCTCAACCCTCACAGATAGTTCGCAGCGGCCTCGGCCTCGAAGCGGTCCGGCGGGCCTTCCCAGACGATCTTGGCATGATCCAGCACGTAGACGCGGTCGGCGTGCGGGAGCGCGAAGGTGACGTTCTGCTCGCCGAGCAGCACCGTGATCTTGGTGGTCTCGCGCAGTCGGTCGAGCGCCTTCGAGAGCGTCTCCAGGATGACCGGCGCGAGCCCGAGCGTCGGCTCGTCGAGGATCAAGAGCTTCGGCTTCATCATCAGCGCCCGCGCGATCGCCAGCATCTGCTGCTCGCCGCCGGACAGCGTGCGCGCCAGCTGCGGCTGCCGCGACTTGAGGATCGGAAACAGCCCGAACAGCCATTCGAGCCGCTCGGCACGCTCGGTGTCGGCCAGCGCATTGCCGCCGAGCTCGAGATTTTCGCGCACGCTCATGTCGCCGAACAACTCGCGCGTCTCCGGACATTGCACGATGCCTGAGCGGGCGATCTGCGCCGCCGTGCCGCCGGCAAGGCTGCGCCCTGCCCACTTCACCTCGCCCGAATATGGCACCAGGCCCGAGATGGCGTTGAACAGCGTCGTCTTGCCGGCGCCGTTGAGGCCGACGACCGAGACGAACTCGCCCTCATGGACGTGCAGCGACACGTCCTGGAGCGCCTGCGCCTTGCCGTAGAGCACGCCGACCTTGTCGACCTGCAGCGCCGGCGTGACGTCCTTGAAGCTCGCCTCCGGCCGCGCGGTCGAGACCAGCGCGCCGCCGAGATAGACGCGCCGGACCGTCTCGTCCTGCATCACCTCGGCCGCCCTGCCCTCGGCGATCTTCTCGCCGAGATACATCGCCAGCACGCGGTCGACCAGCGCCGACACGCTCTTGACGTTGTGGTCGACCAGCAGCACGGCGTGGCCGTCGTCGCGGAATTCGCGGATGAGCTCGGAGAAGTCGGCGACCTCGGACGCCGTGAGGCCGGCGAAAGGCTCGTCCACCAGCACCAGCTTCGGGCTGCGCGCCACCGCCTTCGCAAGCTCGAGCCGGCGCAGATCGGCAAACGCCAGTGTCGGCGGCCGCCGGTCGATGACGCCGCCGAGGCCGACGCGCTCCGCAATGGCCCGTGCGCGCGCATCGACGTCCTTGTCGGCGAACAGCCGCGTCAGCTTGTCCGGCAGCAGCGCGACCTTGATGTTCTCCAGCACGGTCTGGCGCGCCAGCGGCCGCGAATGCTGGAACACCAGCCCGACGCCCATGCGCGCGATGTGATGCGACGGCAGGCCCGCGAGCTCGACGCCGTCGAGCCTGACCGAGCCCGCGGTCGGCCGCTCGACGCCCATGACGCTCTTCATCGCGGTCGACTTGCCCGAGCCGTTCGGCCCGATCAGGCCGAGGATCTCACCGGGCCGGATCGAGAAGCTCAAATTCTTGACGGCGACGAGGCCGCCGAACCGTTTGGTGAGGCCGTTGACCTCCAGCATCGGAGCGCCACTCATGCCTTGGCCCCTCCCCTGATCATGCCGAGGAAGCCGTCGGGGAAGAAAAGGATGACCACGAGCGCAATCACGGAGACGATGAGGGTCGCGAGCTCGCCGAGCGGCCGCAGCAGCTCGCCCATGCCGATCAGGAAGATCGCGCCGATCGCGGCGCCAATGACGGTGCGCCGGCCGCCGAGCACCGCGGCGATGATGATCTGCACGCCGACGCCGACATCGACAAAGGTCGAGACCGAGGCCGTGCCCATGTAGAACACCATCAGCGCGCCGGCGAGCCCGGAGAAGAACGCGCTGACGACGAAGGCGGCGAGCTTGTGCTTGGTGACATTGAAGCCGAGCGCGCCGGCCTGGATCTTGTCTTGGCCACTCGCCTGCAGGATCAGCCCGATGGCGCTGCGCGACAAGCCGAACAGGATCGCTCCGCTCACCAGCATGAAGCCGAGCGCGATCCAGTAGTTGGTCCTGGCATCGATCGAGATCACGTCCGGCACGGCGAGGCCGATCTCGCCGCCGGTCAGCCCTGCGGCAACGACGATGAAGTTCTGCAACATCAGCACGGCCACCAGCGTGGTCAGGCCGAAATAAGGCCCGCTGACGCGCAGCGCCGGCAGCGCCAGCACGACGCCGCCGACGACCGCCGCCAGTGCGCCGGCGGCGATGCACAGCCAGATCGACAGGCCCGGCGAGAAGTGCGCATCGAGAATGCCGGCCGTATAGGCGCCGACGCCGATCAGGAAGGTCGGTCCGAAATTGACCTCGCCGGCGAAGCCGAATAGCAGGTCCCAGGACATCGCGAACACGGCCGTGTAGTACGCGACCGTCAGCAGCCCGAGGACGTAGCCTGAGACGTAGGTTGGCAGGATCAGAGCCACGATCACCGTCAGGAGCGCGATCCAGAACAGCCGCGACATAACGAATGCAGGCATGCTCACCTCCGTCCGAACAGCCCTTGCGGGCGCAGATACATGACGATGACGAGCAGCAGCAGCGCCGGGATCGTCCGGTAGGCCGGCGAGATCAGATAGGCCGTTCCGGTCTCGAGATAGCCGACGACATAGGCCGCGATCAGCGAGCCTGACACGCTGCCGAGGCCGCCGAGCACGACGATCGAGAACGCGCTCGCCGTCAGCGGTCCGACGCTGTAGGAGCTGACGCCCAGGAACATGCCGAGCAGGATGCCGGCAACGCCCGCCAGCAAGCCGTAGATCGCCCAGACGGTGAGATAGATCGACGACAGCTCGATGCCGAGCAAGGTGACGCCGCGCGGGTTCATCGACGCCGCCATCACGGCCTTGCCGCGCCTGGTGCGGTTGACCAGGAACCACAGCAGCCCGATCGCGACCCAGCAGATCACGGAGGTGAAATACTCGTTCTTCGGCGTACGCACGCCGAACACCGTGGTCACGCCCTCGACGATGGGCAGCACGGTCTTGGCGTTGTTGGTAAACAGATACGCGATCGCCTCCTGGATGATGATGCCCCACAGCAGCGTCGCGGTCAGGATGAAGATCTCCTTCTCGGACTCGGCGATGACCTTCGATCGCTGGATCGGCCTGACGGCGATGAAGTAGGTGGCGAACGCCAGGATGAAGCCGGCGATGACGCCGATCAGCGCCCCCGTGTAGGGCCCGACGCCGAGCTCGCTGGCAGCGGCCCAGGCGGCGACCGCGGCGCCGACCATGATGGCGCCGTGAGAAAGGTTGAGAACGCCGGAGACACCGAAGATGAGCGTGAAGCCGGTTGCGCCCAGGGCATACAGCGCGCTGATGGCAAAGCCATCGATCAAGATCTGCCAGAAAAGCATTGAAAATCGATCCGCAACGTCAGACTGAGGCACCAAGAAAATGGGCCGCTCCTTGAAGGAGCGGCCCCGCGATGCGTCAGTTGCTGGCCGCCTTGAGCTTGATGAAGGACGGCCAGGTTGCGGTGCCGGAGGCGAGCTCCTTGGGCCAGACATTGACCTGCTTGCCGTTCTGCCACTGCAGCATCAGTCCGGTGATGTAGCCCTTGCCGGTCCGCAGCGCGTGCGGGTTCGGATCGCCCTTCGGCTTGAAGGCGATGCGGCCAATCGTGCCGACATAGTCGGTCGCTTCCATCGCCTCGACCATCTTGTCGGGATCGGTGCCGCCGGCCCGATGGATCGCGTCCGCGATCATGTAGACTTCGTCGTAGGAGGTGTAGCCGGCATAGGATGGGAAGTTTCCGAACTTCTTCTGATAGGCATCCACGAACGGCAGTGTCTTCGGCGTCACCGCGACGCCCGGCCCCGATACGGCATTGTACATGACGCCCTCGACGGCGCCGTTGGTGTCCTTCCAGAAGGTCGAGTTGGTCGCCTGCGAGGAGATGCCGAACATCGGGATCGGCACCTGCTGGCTCTTCCACTGCACGGTCGGCTGGGTGCCGACATGCGAGATGCCGGTGATCATGACGTCCGGCTTCAGGCCTTCGATCTTGTTGAAGATCGGCGTGAAGTCGGTGGTATCAGGCGACATCCGGATATGGTCGACGACCTTCAGCCCGATCTCCGGCAGGCACTTCTCGTAGCCGGCGTCGAGCGGCGTCGTCCACGCCGCATCCTCGCTCATGATTACCGCGGTCTTCATCTTGTAGGGTTCGACCAGCAGATCCTTGGCCGCGTCGCAGACGAGGCCGGCCAGCGAGGTCGAGGTCAGATAGCCATGGAAGGTGTATTTGAGCTGGTCGTAGTTCTTGGCGATGTTCTGGGTGATGACGTCGGATGCGGCGCCTGGCGTGATCATCAGCGTCTTGAGGCGCCCTGCCCACGGCTCCAGCGCCAGCACGACCTCGGAGATGTAGCTCGCAATGACGGCGTTGACCTTGTCCTCGCTGACGGCGCGCTGGAAGGCACGCACCGATTCCGCCGAGGAGGAGTGATTGTCGTAGACGACGATCTCGATCTTGCGCCCGTCGACGCCGCCCTTGGCATTGATCTCCTCGGCGGCCAGTTGCGCCGCGGGAGCGATCGACGAGCCTGCGACGGCCTGGGCTTCGGCGATGACGCCGATCTTGATGGGATCGGCGGCCATGGCGGCCGAGGAGACGAGCGCAGTTGCGCAGCTCGCAAGCAAGATGGACTTGAGCGAAATCATGAAACCTCCCGAATCCTTATGCCTCTGACGGGCAGGCCCAACTTTGGTCTCCGATATGCCAGTGGGCAAGGGAACATCCGGCGACGTGCTCTGCGCTCAGCGCATTGTGATAGCGCGCCGCGCTCATGGCTCATGGAACATCTTACAAGACTGCCTCGTTCCTGCGCGCCGCCCAGACACATCCGCTGCATTGCAGCAACGGATATTCCGAGTCGCAGAAGGCCCACGTCCTTACGACCAGGCGGTGCCGGTGCCCTCGATCTACATGAAGCTTCTCGTCTGAAGCGGCGACCTCAACTCAGCCAAACTGGCGCAAGTGTCCAAGCATCTCGTGCACGTCGTAGGTCATGACGGCGAGCAGCGCCGCGAGCGCGAGATACGTCCCGGCATATTCGAGCTTCGTCTGCAGCGTCGTGCCATAATAAGCAACGTTCTCGGGCGCGCCGGGATCGTAGCGCCAGGCCTTCATCAGTTGCGGGGCTGCGAGGATGGCGATGATGAACAGCATCGGGCTCGGCCGATAGAGCATCAAAGCCAGCAGCAAGGGAACGCCGAGCAGCCAGATGCGCGGGCTCAGCACGCTGGTGATGCGGCCGCCGTCCAGCGGCGAGATCGGCAGCAGGTTGAACAGGTTCAGGAACAGGCCGGAATAGGCGATCGCGAGCAGCAGATTGCTGTCTTCCGATCTTGCCAACAAATAGACCGCGAGCGCCGCGGCGGTCCCGACCAGCGGACCGGCGAGTGCCACATAGGCCTCCGTCTCGACGTCGACCGGCTGCTCCTTGAGCGCGATCCAGGCGCCGACGAACGGAATGAAGGCGGGAGCGCCGACGTCGAGACCGCGCTGGCGCGCGGCGACGTAGTGCCCCATCTCATGAGCAAACAGCAGCGCGATGAAACCCGCCGCGTAGCGCCAGCCCCAGATGCCCGCATACACGACCAGCGACAGCAGCATCGTGCCGCCGCTCATGGCGAGCTTCCCCCATTTCAGGCCGGAGAACAGGATCAGCAGGAGTGCCTTCACGCGGGCCCGCCCGCGTTGTCGCCGCGCGGCTTGCGGCGCAGGAAGTTCATGACCGCGGCCCCGGCGCCGACGACGGCGAAGATGATGATCTTGGCGAACTTCAGGACGAACGCACCGGCCAGCGCCAGCAGCCCGAGCTTCTTCGCGGCAACGCCGCCGACCAGCGCCAGCAAGCCATATTCGGCGATCCGATCTGTGCCGGCGCTGAAATCCTCATAGCGCTTGCCGGCATTGTAGGAGAGATCGGACAGCAGTTCGTGCGCGACAGCCTTGTCGCCCGCGATCCGCTCCGAGCCGGACAGCAGGTTCAGGCTGAAATAGCCGTCACGCCCGAGCGCGTAGGTGTTGTAGTTGACGTTCTTCGGCGCATCGTCGGGCTGGCCCTTCTCCTTGGCGAGCAGCGACCAGACGAGACGATGCGTCGTGGCATCGTAGGCCGGCGGCTCGACCCAGCCGATCACGGCCATTTCCGGAAATCCGCGCGCCGCACGGTCCTTGTTCGCCTCTTCGGCGCCGGCGCGGAGGTTGCTCAGGAGATCCTCCGCGTTCCAGCTCTTGGCATCGTCGTCTTTGATGTAGCCTTCCTTGATGTGCTTGATGACCACCATCCAGTCGTCGTTCTGGCGCCTGCCGACGACCAGCCCGACGAAGGTCGCGTCGTTGACGACGTTGCCGAGCGCGCGAAGGACCCGCAGGCCTTCGTTCTTCGGGACGTAGAAGTAGTCGGCCGGAAGCTTCAGCGTGCCCTGGTCGATCAGCACGATGTCGCTTGGTCCGTCGGTGCCCGCTTGGCTCGCTGCCTGCCAGGCGGCCATCAGTTCAGCCTTGCGCGTGGCCTCATCCAAGGGCACGGCCTGCGCGTGAGCGGACAGGACGACGAACGCTGCGCACAACACTGCGCGCGCAATGACAATCAAGCTTTGCACCGGCCCCAATCCCCCAAAAACATCGGTCGGATAGTACCTCGAAGGCTCGGCAGCGCGCAACCAAAGGCCGATTGAGGCCTCTCGAAGCGATCGATTGGCGCTGCAGCGAGGGAGAGATGGTCCGAAAAGGCCCCCTCCTCGTCACGACGCTGTCTTGCTTTCGGCCAAAGCGGCGGGTCGAGTCACGTTTGAAAATTCAAAGAGAACATCGGCGTCGGCGGCGGGCCAAGGGTTTGGGGATCAGCAATGCAGTCCACACAGAACGTGCAACAGATTGATCAGAGCGAGATCGGCCTCGCCCCTGAGAAGCCCGAGAAGGCGAGCTACGATCAACTGTACCGGCGGGTCCTGCGCGAGGTGCTGACCCGGATCGATACGCGGCTCGCGGCGATCGAGAAGCCCGGCATGGCGGCGGATGCCGCGGCGGCAGCGAGCACGAGCGGGGCGGCAGACGCCGGGGCCAGCCGCTGGGCGCGGGTGAAGGCCCCCCTCGGCAGGCTGCGCGGGCGCAACGCCGTGGGTCTCGCGCTGCTGGTCGTGCTGGTCGGCGGCTCGGTCGCCTGGTCGCAGCGCGACGTCGGCACGTCACTGATGGACCGCTGGATGCCGGGCGCCAGCGAAGCGACGCAAGACGAGGCGACGGCTCAGCAGGGCAGCGAGGATGCCATGATGTCGAATGCCTCGCTGAGGGGAGCGGAAGACACCACCGGCTCCCGCGAGCCCGCGACGTTGATGCAGAGGATGGCGCGCGACATCGCCGATCTGCAGCAGGGCATCGAACAGATCAAGTCCACACAGGATCAGGCCAGCCGCGATCACACCCGCGCCATCGAGCAGCTACAGGCCGGCCAGGATCAGCTGATGCGACTGGTGTCACGAATGTCCAACCAGGCGGTGCAGGCACGCGGCACGGTCCCCCCAGGCCCGCCCCAGCAGATCATCGTCACGCCGCAGCAGCGGACCACGACGGGAATGGCCCGGCCGCAGCCGGCGCAGCCGCAGGGTTCGACGTTCGGGACACTCTTTACCCGCAACACCTCGGGCATTCAGCCGCCGATGCCGCGTTGATGGTGTGATCGGCAGCGGCCATCGGTAGCGGCCTTTGCGCTGCCGATGCGCCCATTTGCCGACCGGTCCTTACGAGCAGGTGTGAACGCGCCCGTCGTAGCCGCGATAGGTGCCCTTCTCCGCATCGTAGGTACGGAAGCTCTTGCAATTGACACCACCCCTCTTCGCTTCGCTCTCGGGCTTGCTGCGGGCGCGGAGCTTGCGCTTGGCCGGCTTGGCGTCGTCCTCGGCGTGATGAGCATGCGCGTTCGCTTTGCCGTGCCGTTCGGGCTTGGCTGACGGGGCTGCGGTATCCTGCTTCACAGCCGCCGTCTGCGGTACCGCCGCTGAAGGCGCCGCGGCCGGCGGCTCGGATGTCTTGGGCTCGGCCGGCGCTACCGCAGGCTTCGCCTCGGCAGCGGTGGCCGGCTGTTCCGCCGGCGCAGCGGCCGCCGGCTTGCTCTCCGCCGCCTTCTCCTCGGCCTTGCCTTCGAGCTTCTCCGGTACGGGCGCGTCCTTGGCGACGGCGGCCGGCTGAACGGCCGGAGCGGGCTCTGCCGGTTTCGACTCGGTCACGGCCGGCTTCTGGCCGACGTCGGTGGCGGAGTTCGGTTCGACCTTGGTCTCGGATTTGGCCTCGGCCGGCTTGCTCTCGGCCGCAACATCCGTCGCGGTTTTTTCGGTCGATACTTTGTCCGCCGGCTGCGGGCTGGCGCTGTCAGTGGACTGAACGGGCTTGGTGTCCACAGCGGCCGGCTCGGCGGGCTTCTCGGCCGTCTTCTCAGGCTCGGCCGCGGCCGCCGGCTTGCCGGCGTCCGAGGGCTGCTCTGCGGGCTTGTCGGCCGTCGGCGCGGCAGACTGCTCCGTGGCGGGCTTGGCCGCATCGTTCGCGGCTCCCTGGGCCCAGGCGCTGGAGCCAGCGATCACTCCGAGGACGCACAACAGAACGCCCGCGCGGACGGCTGGCGGACAGACAACGGAAACTTGCATGCTGGAAAACTCGCTTGAGGGGCCGGCAGATTGCCGGTTTAAGTCATCTGCAGCCAGCTTTCGCCACGAAAACTGCGTGCGCGCAAAAGAGTCGCACAAGGTGTGCTTTCCGCATCATGGATTTGCAATCGCGGCGTGAAGTCCGGCGCGCCGACACTCAATGCGTCGGATGCCGAGGGCACATTGGCCGCCTGAATGGCGTGGACTGGGTCCGGCTGGCCCCCCGGGTGACGTCGCGGCGCTTCACGCGCTCACGGCGTTGCGGCTGATCACGTGATGGTAGTACGACGCGCTGAGCTTGGGCGTGCGCACCTGGGTGTCGAAGTCGACGTAATAGATGCCGAAACGCTGCTTGTAGCCGAACACCCACTCGAAATTGTCCAGCAGGCTCCACAGGAAGTAGCCCTTCACGGGCACGCCCTCGGACGTTGCGCGCTGGAGCTGGGCGAGATAATTGCGCAGATACATCACGCGGTCGAGGTCGTGGACCTTGCCGTCGGCGGTCAGCTTGTCGTCCGATGAGGTGCCGTTCTCGGTGATGTAGATGGTCTGGAGATTCCAGATCTTGGCGGCGAGCTTCGGCACCCAATAGGCCGTCTCCGGACCGACCTGCAGCCAGGGGGAGCTCATATGCGGGAACGAGGACGGCATCGGCAGCACGTCGAAGCCAGCCGCGCGGTCCGACGCGACGACATAGGCTTGCGGCGCGTAGATGTTGAGGCCGACGAAATCGACCGGCGCCGAAATGATCTTCAGTTCGTCGGCGGTGAATTTCGGGGCATCCTTGCCGGACCACGCCAGGAAACCGTCCGTGTAGCGCCCCTCGAGGATGACGTTGAGGAAGCCCGCATTCAATTCGCGCGTCGCGATCTCGGCGGCGCGGATGTTCTCCGGCGTGTCGATCGCCGGCAGGCAGGCCGTGATGTTCTCGGCCATGCCGACGCGCATGCCGGTTTGCCCGCCGGCGCGGATGGCCTGGACGGCGAGACCGTGCGCCAGCGCCACGTGATGGCGCGCCTGGTTGACCTGCTGCTGCGGCAGCTTCAGCCCGGGCGCGTCGACGCCGAGGCCATAGCCGAACGGGATGAATCGGCCGCATTCGTTGATCGTGAAGATGGTCTTCACACGGTCGCCGAGATGCTGCGCGACGTAGCCCGCATAATGCGCAAAGGCCCTGGCCGTGTCGGCCGACAGCCAGCCGCCGACCCGGTCCTGCAGCGCCTGCGGCAGATCCCAATGATACAGCGTTGCGTACGGCGTGATGCCGTTGGCCAGGAGCTCGTCGACGAGGCGGTTGTAGAAGTCGAGGCCCTTCAGATTGGGCGTCAGCCCGCCGTCGGGAAACAGCCGGGGCCAGCCGATCGAGAACCGATAGGCCCGGCAGCCGAGCTCCTTGATCAGCCGCACGTCGCCCTTGTAGCGGTTGTAGTGATCACAGGCGACGTCGCCGGTGCTGCCGTCCTCGATGTTGCCCTGCAGATGCGTGAACACATCCCAGATCGACGGTCCGCGGCCATCGGCCGTGGCCCCGCCCTCGATCTGATACGACGACGTCGCCGTCCCCCACACGAAATCGGCGGGAAACCGCCGCCCGGCATCCTCCTTCACCGCGCTCTCCTCCGCCTGCGCCGGGCCATTGGCCGCCCCAAGGGCAGCCAGCCCGGCCAGCTTTGCAAGATCACGGCGGGAGACGTCGTTCGGCATTGATGAACCTCAAACCTCTGTCGCTTTCGCGCCCGATCGGGACAACGTAGGCCCTACGAACCATATCTGGGCCCCGATTTGAACAGCCCGGGATGGCGGCAATGGAGCGACCCCGATCACATCTGCGTCCCGCGCCGTCGCGTCAACGGCCGAGGACGCAACGCTCGGCATTCTGACCGCCGCACTGCTGCGGCGGCCGTTGAACACGGCGGCACGCACCGAGGGAGCCACCTCGGCTCGACAGCGGTGCTCGATTACGCCTATGGTTGAGTCATGACGGATCACGATCACCATCACGACCATCCGCACGATCACTCGGACCTGTCCGAGACCGATCTGCGCGTTCGCGCGCTCGAAAGCATCCTGACCGAGAAGGGGTATATCGATCCTGCTGCGCTCGACGTGCTCATCGAGACCTATGAGAGCAAGGTCGGTCCCCGCAACGGCGCCCAGGTGGTGGCGCGGGCCTGGACCGACCCGGCCTATCGGGCGCGCCTTCTGGCCGATGCCACGCCGGCGATCGGCGAGCTCGGCTATGCCGGCCGCCAGGGCGAGCACATCGTAGCAGTCGAGAACACGCCGGATCTGCACAACATGGTCGTGTGCACGCTCTGCTCCTGCTACCCGTGGCCCGTGCTCGGCCTGCCGCCGGTCTGGTACAAGTCGGCGCCCTATCGCGCCAAGGCGGTGAAGGATCCGCGCGGCGTCCTGAAGGATTTCGGCTTCGAGCTGCCGCCGACGACGAAGATCCGGGTGTGGGATTCGACCGCCGAGGTCCGCTATTTCGTGCTGCCGATGCGGCCCGAGGGGACCGACGGCTGGAGCGCGGAGCAGCTCGCCGAACTCGTCACGCGCGACAGCATGATCGGCACCGGGCTGCCGAAGCAACCGCATGAGGTCGGTAGCTGATGGATGGCGCGCATGACATGGGCGGCGTCGCCGGCTTCGGTCCGGTCCGCCCCGAGCCGAACGAGCCGGTGTTTCACGCCGAGTGGGAGCGTCGCGCGTTCGCCATGACGCTGGCCATGGCGACCCCCGGCGGCTGGAACATCGACATGTCGCGCTTCGCGCGCGAGAACCGTTCGCCGGACGATTACCTCGGCATGAGCTACTACCAGATCTGGCTCGCGGGCATCGAACGGCTGATGCAGGAGCGGCATCTGGTCGACGCCGATGAGATCGCCGCCGGCAAGGTGCTGCATCCGGCCAGGCCCGTCGCCAGGATCCTCACTGCAGATGCCGTCGCGGCGACCCTGCGTCGCGGCGGTCCGACCGAACGCGCGGAAACCAAGCCGGCGCGGTTCGCCGTCGGCGACCGCGTGCGCGCTATGGACATCCATCCGGCGACGCACACGCGGCTGCCGCGCTACGTGCGCGGCCATCTCGGCCGCATCGAGGCGATCCGGGGCGTGCACGTGTTTCCCGACAGCAACGCCCATGGCGGCGGCGAAGACCCGCAATGGCTCTACACGGTGTCGTTCAGCGGCGCCGAGCTGTGGGCCGACGCGCCCGATCCGCTGCTGGAGGTGACGGTCGACGCCTTCGAGCCCTATCTGGAGCCAGCCCGATGACACCGGACCGTGAGGCGGCGGTCGCGGCGACGCGCGCCCTGCCCGGCATTCCCGTCGATGACAGTGGGCCCGTGTTTCGCGAGCCGTGGGAAGCGCACGCCTTCGCGATGGCCGTCACGCTGCACGCCCGCGGCCTCTTCACTTGGCCCGAATGGGCGGCTGCGCTCGCCGAGGAGATTTCGCGCGCGCAAGCGTCTGGTGATCCCGATTGCGGCGATACCTATTACCGGCACTGGCTGGCGACGCTCGAGCGGCTCGTCGCCGAGAAGGGCGTCACCTCCGCGGACGCGCTGACGCGTTACCGCGATGCCTGGGATCACGCTGCTGATCGCACCCCGCATGGCAGGCCGATCGAGCTCAAGCCCGAGGATTTCGTCGGTTGAGGCCGCGTGCGCGTCGTAAGAATGCTTAATGCCCGGTGAGCGGGCGATCCTGCTTTTTGTGGGCCGGTCTTAACGGCCGGCTATTCATGCCGCGAACAGCCGTATTCGTTCGAAATTGAACATTCATCAGTGCGTCCGTAGCGTCCCGCATCTTCTTTGCTGAAGTTGAGGGGGACGTCGAAATGCCCGCGCCAGAGTTCGCCACCATCGTCGACACGCTCGCCGGCGTGCGCCAGGACTATCACGAGAAGCTCAAATCGATTCCGCAATACGAGGCCTTCCTGCTGATCGAAAGCTCGACCGAGAAGGCCGCGGGCGCCCTGCACGGCACCGAGGCGTCGGGCTCCTCCATCGCCACCGACGTGATCGACTCGCTGCAATATGCGCGCAACCGGTTCGAGCAGCACATGGCCTCGATCCCGGAATATCGCGTGCTGGTGGCGATCGACCGCGTGATCAAGGAGATCTCGCAGCATCTCGGCCTCGCGCCGGCTGATGAGGCGCCTGCCGCAGAGAGCCCCGCCGCGGCCGCCGAGCAGCCCGCCGAAGCTGCTGAGGCAATGGCGAGCACCGAAGCCGACGCCTCCGCCGAAGAGACCGCGCCCGTCGAGCCGGCCCAGCCCGAAATGGCCGAAGACGAAACGGCTTCAGCCGAGGACGAGCCGGTCGAAGCCGGGGCCCCGACCCTGCGTGTCGTCGATACTCCGGCGAAGTCGCCATCGATCGTGCCCGCCGATCAGGATGATGCCGCGGAGGACGACGACATCGTGGTGCTGAACGCACCCGCCTGGGAGAAGAGCGGCAAGGACGCCAAGGACGAGATCACCGCGCGTCTCGTTGCGCAGGCGGCCTCCGCTGCCGCTAACCAGGCCGATGACGGCCACGACGTCGCCGATGCCGATCTCGTCATCGTCAGCCAGCGCGAGCCGTCGGACACCGAAGCCGCCTGAGCGCTCGTCTGTCGCGCAACTCTCCGCGGGGCTCGAGGGCCCCGCTTCCGATTCAGGATGGCCCGCCCGCCGCGATGTACTCGCGCCATCCCTTGGCGCGCAGCTCGCAGGCGGGACACTGCCCGCAGCCATGGCCCCAATCGTGCCGCGCGCCGCGCTCACCGAGATAACAGGTGTGCGACTGGTCGCGGATCAGGTCGACGAGGCCGGTGCCGCCGAGATCGTGCGCCAATTGCCAGGTCGCGGCCTTCGACAGCCACATCAGCGGCGTGTGCAGCTCGAACGCGCGCGCCATGCCCAGGCTCAGCGCGTTCTGCAGCGCCTTGATGGTCTCGTCGCGGCAGTCCGGATAGCCCGAATAGTCCGTCTCGCACATGCCGCCGACGATGTGGCGGATGCCGCGGCGATAGGCGAGCGCCGCCGCAAAGGTCAGGAAAACCAGATTGCGGCCCGGCACGAAGGTGTTGGGCAGGCCGTCGGCGCCCATCTCGATCGCGACGTCGCGCGTCAGCGCCGTCTCCGAGATCGCAGCCAGCGTCGGAATGTCCAGCGTGTGGCTGTCACCGAGCTTGACCGCCCAGTCGGGACGCAGGCGCGCGATGCCCTCGACCAGCCGGTCGCGACAGGCGAGTTCGATCGCATGGCGCTGGCCGTAGGCGAATCCGATCGTCTCAACGCGCGCGAAGCGGTCGAGCGCCCAGGCCAGGCACGTCGTGGAATCCTGCCCGCCCGAGAACAGCACCAGGGCCGTCGTGTCCTGCTCATTCATGGCTCCCGCTTAGCATCATCGACGGGTCGGGCCAACCTGCGGAGCGATCCCGCGTCATGGCCTTTTTGCTGGGAGCCGCGCGCCGCTTGGGGCATACAGGACAGGATCGAACGATGCTGTCAGGACCTGCCAATGATCCCTTCCCGCGACATCTCCCGCCTGATCGAGATCATGGCGGCGCTGCGCACGCCGGTCACCGGCTGTCCGTGGGACGTCGAGCAGACCTTCCAGACGATCGCGCCCTACACCATCGAGGAAGCCTATGAGGTGGCCGACGCGATCACGCGCGTCGACATCGACGATCTGCGCGAGGAGCTCGGCGATCTCCTGCTGCAGGTGGTCTATCACGCCCGCATCGCCGAGGAGCAAGGCGCGTTCGCGTTCGGCGACGTCGTCGAGGGCATCACGAAGAAGATGATCCGCCGCCATCCGCATGTGTTCCCGGACAAGGACGGCAACGTCACCCAACCCACCAAGGGCACCTGGGACCGCATCAAGGCCGAGGAGAAGGCCGAGCGCGCCGCGCGCCGCCCGCCCGAGGAGCGGACGAGCAAGTCCTCGCTGCTGGCAGGGATCAAGGCCGGACAGCCGGCGCTGGTGCGCGCGATGGAGCTGCAGCGCAAGGCCGCGACCGTCGGCTTCGACTGGAACGATCCGCGTGCCGTGTTGCAGAAGATCCGCGAGGAGGCCGACGAGATCGAGGCCGCCCTCGACAACAGAGATGCGACCGAGCTGACCGAGGAGACCGGCGATCTCCTGTTCGCGCTGGTCAATCTCGCCCGCCATGCCGATGTCGATCCGGAGACCGCGTTGCGCGGCACCAACGCCAAGTTCGAGCGCCGCTTCGCGCACATCGAACAGGCGCTGACGGCCAAGGGCCGCAGCCTCGAAGAAGCCTCGCTCGACGAGATGGACGAATTGTGGAACGAGGCGAAGCGACTGGAGAAGGAGCGTCCCCCGTCTCCGAAGCCGTGATCAGCCGCCCTTGCGCGACAGCACGGCCTTCGCGATCTCGACGAAGCGCTGCGCGGCGGGCGACAATCCGAAATCGGCGCGGCTCAAGAGCGAGACGTGCCGATGGATCGTCGGCTGCGACAGGGGGATGGCAACGAGCGTCGGAAATTGTGCCTTCGGCAGCATGTGCGCGGGCAGGATGCTCAGGCCTGCGCCCTCCGCCGTGAGCGCCAGCGCGGTGGTGATCAGCGACACCTCCCAGGCCGGCTTCAGCGCCCGCCCCGTCTGCGCCAGCGCCTCGTCGATCTGACTGCGGATCCGCGTGCCGTGACGCATCGTGATCAGCTCGGAGCTCATGATGCCGTCCCACGTCAGGCGGCGGTGCTTCTCGAACCGGCCGTCCTTGATGCCGATGGCCGACAGCGGACTTTGCATCAGTGTGTCGATCCGGACCTCCGGCACGCCCTCGTCCTCGACGCTGCCGAGGCCGAACTCCGCCTGCCCGGCCATCACGATCGCGAGGAGCTCGTCGGGGGCGACATCACGCAGGTCGATCCTCACCTCGGGATGGCGCGACCGGAACGTCGCGAACACGCGTGGCAGCAGCGCCGACGCCACGCCCGCTGAGACCGCGATGGAGATCCGGCCGGCCTTGATCTCGGCAAGGTCGCGCATCCGCTGCGACAGCCCCTGCGCTCCCGCCAGGATGCGCTCGGCGGCGGTGATCGCCTCGCGGCAGGCCGCCGTCGGGTGCAGCGCCCGCGTCGTGCGATCGAACAGCTTGAGCTGAAAGTTCTCCTCGATCTGCCGGATCAGGAGGCTGATCGCCGACTGCGTGACGCGAAGCTCGGCGGCCGCCCTGGTGATGCTGCCGAGCCGATACACCAGGACCAGGGCCTCCAGTTGCCGCAGGGTCGGGGGCATTAGCTTTCCTTATGAATGAATGAGAATTTTGTGGCTAATCGAAAGAGTTTGATCATGCAACATATTTGCAAACAGCCGGAGCGGCGAAGCGGCCCGGCAACAACAAGCACATGGGGAGGGACATTTGACGCAGGCGATCAATCTCACGCGCTACGTCGACGAGCGGCCGCTGTCGGGATTCCAGATCCGGGTCATCTGCCTGTGCGCGCTGGTCGTCGGGCTCGACGGCTTCGATGCCCAGGCGCTCGGCTTCGTCGCCCCTGCCCTCAGCAAGGATTTGCATCTGGCGCCGGGCGCGTTGGGGCCCGTGTTCGGTGCGTCCCTGTTCGGCGTGATGATCGGCTCGCTGGTGTTCGGCGCGCTGGCCGACTATCTCGGACGCAAATGGCTGGTGGTGGCCGGCGTTCTCGTATTCGCGCTCGGCTCGCTGGCGACGACGCAGGCCACCAGCATATCCGACCTCGTCGTCCTCCGCTTCGCGACCGGAATCGGGCTCGGCGGCGTCCTGCCCAACACCATCGCGCTGACCGGCGAATATTCCCCGCAGCGTCGCCGAACCTTGCTGATCATGCTGATGTTCATGACCGTGTCGCTGGGGTCGGCGATCGGCGGAGCGGTCGCGGCCAAGCTCATCACCGCCTATGGCTGGCAGATCATCTTTCTCATTGGCGGCGCTCTGCCGCTCATCCTCTGTCCGGTCCTGATCGTCTGGCTGCCGGAATCGCTCTCGCTGATGGCGCTCGATCCGCGCAGGAGCGAACGCGTGCGCACGTTGCTGGCGCGCATCGATCCCACGGCCCAGCTTCCGGCCGATGCGCGGTTCACCATCGTCGAGGAGAGCGGCAAGGGCTTCCTGCTGCCGCAGTTGTTCACCAAGCGGCGCCTGCTCCCGACCCTGCTGCTGTGGGTGATGTTCTTCATGAACATGATGGACATCTATTTCCTCAACAGCTGGCTGCCGACGCTGACGCATGGTGTCGGCCTCGACGTCCAGGCGGCGATCGCGGTCGGCGTCGCCTTTCAGCTCGGCGGCATGCTCGGCACCGTCGGGCTCGGCTTGCTGATCGAACGGTTCGGCTTCGATCGCGTCCTGTTCGTGACCTACGTCGCCGGCTTCCTCTCGATCGTCACCATCGGCATCGCCGGCGCCTCGTTGCCGATCCTGGTGCCCGCGGTCTTCATCGCCGGCGTCGCCGTGATCGGCGGACAGATCGGCTGCAACGCCTACGCGGCGCGGATCTATCCGACCTACATCCGCGGCACCGGCATCGGCTGGGCGCTGGGCATCGGCCGCTTCGGCTCGATCCTCGGCGTCACGCTCGGCGGGCTGATGCTCGCGGCGAAATGGGACGTGTCCTCGCTGTTTCAGGCGAGCGCGGTGCCGCAGCTGTTCTCGGCACTGGTGATCCTCGGCCTTGCCGTCCTTGGCATGCGCGGCAGTCTTCCGAGCGCCGGCGACGCGCAGCGGGACGCGCTTTCGACAGCCGAGCGTGCCTAGGTTCAAAGCAAAAAGAGAACTGACATGAAGACGATTCAAACCCAGGTGCTCATCGTGGGTGCCGGCCCGGTCGGGCTGACCGCCGCCATGGACCTTGCCTCGCGCGGCATCGACGTCGTCGTCGCCGAGATCAGGCGCGCCGGAGAGCCGCCCAACGTGAAGTGCAACCACGTTTCCGCGCGGTCCATGGAGGTGTTCCGCCGCCTTGGCATCGTCCAACACGTGCGCGAAGGCGGCCTGCCGGCCGACTTTCCCAACGACTGCGCCTATCGCACCGCGGTCGTCGGCCGCGAGCTGACCCGCATTCCGATTCCGTCCCGCCAGGATCGCTATACGGCGACCGGTGGACCCGACACCGATTGGCCGACGCCCGAGCCGCCCCATCGCATCAACCAGATCTATCTCGAGCCCATCCTGTTCGCTTGCGCCGAGGCGCAACGCGGCATCACGATTCTCAACCGCGTCGAGGTCGATCGGTTCGACCAGGATGAAGACGGCGTGATCGCGCGGGCGCGCGATCTCGACACCGGCCAGGACATCACCATTTCGGCCGATTATCTGATCGGCTGCGATGGCGGCCGCTCCGCGGTGCGCAAGCTGATCGGCGCACGGCTCGGCGGCACCGATGTCGTACAGCGGGTGCAGTCGACCTACATCCGTGCCCCCGCGCTGAAGGACCTGATCACCCAGAAGCCGGCCTGGATGACGATGTCGCTCAACCCGCGGCGCTGCGGCACCACCGTCTCCATCGACGGCCGCGACAACTGGCTGATCCACAACCACCTCGCGGCCGAGGAAGTCGAATTCGACAGTGTCGATCGCGACTGGGCGCTGCGCACCATTCTCGGCGTCGACGACCGTTTCCAGTATGAGATCATCAGCAAGGAGGACTGGATCGGACGCCGCCTGGTGGCGGACCGCTTCCGCGATCGCCGCACTTTCATCTGTGGCGATGCCGCGCATCTGTGGATTCCCTATGCCGGCTACGGCATGAATGCGGGGATCGCCGATGCGGTCGACCTGTGTTGGATGCTCGCCGGCGTGCTGCACGGCTGGGCTGCCCCCGCCCTGCTGGACGCCTATGAGGCGGAGCGTCAGCCGATTACCGAGCAGGTGTCGCACTTCGCGATGAACCATGCGCTCGCCGTGATGAGCCAGCGGCGCGCCGTGCCTGCCGAGGTCGAAATGGAGGGCCCCGTCGGCGACGCGGCGCGTAGCAAGGTCGGCAAGGCCGCCTACGATCTCAACGTGCAGCAATATTGCTGCGCCGGCTTGAACTTCGGCTACTACTATGACCGGTCACCGGCCATTTCGTACGATGGCGAGACGCCGCCGCCCTACGGCATGGGCCATTTCACTGCGTCCACGGTGCCGGGCGCACGCGCCCCTCATGTGTGGCTCGCCGATGGCCGATCGCTGCTGGATGCGCTCGGCCCGGCCTACACGCTGGTCCGGTTCGATCCGGCCGTCGATGTCACGGCGCTCGTCGAGGCCGCAGCTCGGCATGGCGTTCCCCTGACTGTGGTCGACGTCGACCGGGCCGCGGCCGGCTATGGCTTTGCCGAAAGCCTGCTGCTGGTGCGGCCGGATTCCCACATCGCCTGGCGTGGCATGGCCGCACCGAAAGAGCCCGACGACCTGTTGGACCGCCTGCGCGGCCTCACAACCCAGCCTGAGGCCGTGCGCCGTGACAATGCCGTCGTCGCCTGATCCGCGTCATCGCGCCATGACCCGCCACACCACCGCGCACTACTTCCTCGAGGCGCTCGTCGAGATCGGCGTCGACTACATCTTTGCCAATCTCGGCACCGATCATGTCTCGCTGATCGAGGAACTTGCGCGCTGGGACAGCGAAGGCCGACGGCACCCGGAGGTGATCCTGTGCCCCCACGAGGTGGTCGCGGTGCACATGGCGATGGGCTATGCGAGTGCGACCGGCCGCGGACAGGCCGTGTTCGTCCACGTCGATGCCGGCACGGCGAACGCGTGCATGGCCATTCAGAATGCCTTTCGCTACCGGCTTCCGGTGCTGCTGTTCGCGGGGCGGGCCCCGTTCGCGCTGCATGGCGAGCTGCCGGGAGGACGTGACACCTACGTCCACTTCGTGCAGGAGAGTTTCGATCAGGGCAGCGTCATCAGGCCCTATGTCAAATGGGAATACACGCTGCCGTCGGGCGTCGTCGTCAAGGAGGCGGTGGCCCGCGCCGCCGCATTCATGCACAGTGATCCGCCCGGCCCGGTCTACATGATGCTGCCGCGGGAAACCCTGGCCGAGACCTGGGACGAGCAGGCGATGCCGGCCTACCCGGCCGCGCGCTATGGCAGCGTCAAAGCGGGAGGCATCGAGCCGGAACGGGCGCAGGCGATCGCGGACGCGCTGATGAAGGCGGACAATCCGATCGCGCTGACCGCCTATCTCGGCCGCAGCGCCGACGCGGTTTCCGTCATGGAGCGGCTGGCGCTGGTGTGCGGCATCCGCGTCGCCGAGTTCAATCCCGTCACGATGAACATCTGCCAGGACTCCCCCTGCTTTGCGGGCGCCGACCCCGCCGCGCTCATCGCAGGCGCCGACCTCGGACTGCTCATCGACATCGACGTGCCCTTCATTCCGCAGATGCTGAAGGCGGCCGATCGGCTGCGCTGGATCCAGATCGACATCGACGCCCTGAAGGCGGACATCCCGATGTGGGGATTTGCCACCGACCTTCGCATTCAGGGCGATTCGGCCGTCATTCTCCGCCAGGTCCTGGAGATCGTCGTCGCCCGTGCCGACGATGCGTATCTGAGAAAAGTGCGCGATCGGATCGCGAGCTGGCAGTCCGCCCGCGAGGCGGCACAGGCGAAACGCACGTCCGCGGCGGGCCAGAAGGGCCGGACCGGCGCGATCAACCCGGCCTATCTGTTCGCCCGGCTGCAGGCGCATCTGTCGGAGGACGACATCGTCGTCAACGAGGCGGTCCGCAATGCGCCGCTCCTGCAGCAGCAGCTTCGCCGCACCAGGCCGATGACCTATGTGGGCCTCGCTGGCGGCGGCCTCGGCTTCAGCGGCGGCATGGCGCTCGGGCTCAAGCTCGCCAATCCCTCGACACGCGTGGTGCAGATCGTCGGCGACGGCGCCTACCATTTCGCCGCACCGGATTCCGTCTACGCCGTAGCGCAGCAATACCAGCTCCCGATCCTGACCGTGATCCTCGACAACAACGGATGGCAGGCGGTGAAGGCGTCGGTTCAGCGCGTCTATCCCGATGGCACGGCCCAGCGGACGGACTCGTTTCTGTCCCGGCTCTGCACCGGCCGTCAGGACGAGCAGCGCCGTCTCGCCGACATCGCCAGCGCATTTGGGGCCCATGGCGAGCGGGTCGACGATCCCGATGCCCTCGATGCGGCGATCGAGCGCTGCGTCGCAGCCGTCGATGGCGGTCGCGCCGCGGTGCTGCATGTGGACATCACGCCGCTTTAGTTCGATCGGGCGCGACCAAACGGCGCGGTCTGACCCGGCGCGGCGGTCAGTTCTCTTTGCCTACATCGAGCTCGTCCCTGCTGACGGGGCCACTCTGCAAGTGGTCCTTGCCTGAAGATGTCGACAGCTATGGAACAACACGGAGAAGGCCAGTTGAACATGAGGTATGAAATGAATCATGCCGAGCTTCGGGACAGACCCGGTAAATCTTCCAATCTGGCGAGGGACGCTTCCAGATCAGCGATCGCGCTCCCATATCGCGCGCCTGCCACGCTCCGTGCCCTAACTAGGTGCGCCCGTGCTTCCTCCAGACGCTTTACATGCAAGCAGGCCCGCACACGTGCAGCATGTATCGGAAACTTATGCCCTCCATAGCGATTGGCGCGTTCGAAAAACCGCATTGCGAGATCCAGATCAGATCTACAACGAGCAGTTAAGGTACCTAGCATCGTCCAGAACTCCGCTTCATCAACACCGAAGAGCACGTCGTGGCCGAATGCGTCTTGCCCGAAAAAACGCCGTCGCGCATCAGTCAAGATGTTTGCGAGTTGGTTTGGAGCTTCGAGGTCAGTCTCAAACTTAGATAACAGGTTAACATCGAACCACTCTTCATCCACGATGGACCTGCAAGCAATCCAGGCCTTGAAATTGTGGGCATGGTCGAAGCCCTGACGCAATGACTCCGAAAGAAACGAGAGCGCGTCATTCACAATGGTCAATCCCCTGCTTCGATCTTGCGAATATGCAGCAGTCGACGCCTCGCCTATGATGTACGCCACTCGGCTCAACGCAGGACGAAATCCGAAATCGATGCCCTTCCAAAATGCGTCTATCGACTTGGTATATTGAAATGTCTGCCGATAGAAGATTGGACGATATTTTGCAGACGCGCCGTATTCTAGAAGTTCGGGGCCCTCCAAACTCTGGCCTATAGCGGCTATCCGTTCATCATACTCCGCAACCGACCTCAGCGGGAGCAATCTTGCCTTCGAGTATTCCACGAGCAAAGACTGCAGCAACGCCGACGAGGATCTGACGAGAGACAGGCTACGTTTCGCGCAGCGTTCAGCTTCGCTGAACGAACTCTCTTGGTGTGATTGAAGTCGCTGCAAGCGGCCTCGCCACCTGACGACGGCTGACTTCACTATTAAGATATAGGCCAAGGCGTCCTGATCTTCAGCTGAAGCACTAACTGAATCGAGCTTGTCGTTCAGAGCCTTTGCCAATGTGAGCTTCTTTTGCGTATCGAATACGCTGTACTCATCCCTTAAGAAAAGCAGCATAAGCGAAACCGCGACGGGCACCTTTCGCGCGTCTGCTATCTTTCTCAGCAGAGCGGTGCTCGCCTGCAGACCCTTCTCCCATCGAGACGAAGAATAGTCGTTCTCCAACGACGTCGTCTTGAGTTCAAGTCGCGCCAACTCCACCCATTGCACGGCAGTTTCGACCAACGGGTTGAGCGCAATATCGCCTAGAACACGCTCTGCCTCCCGGAGAAGACTGCGCCCCTCTTTTGGTCCGCTCAGGGTCGCCTCATTCATCAGGTCATAGATTCGACCGACCCTGACATCTTGCGCCAACTCGTGGTGGTCGAACCTGAATGGACTGCTCTGAAACAAGTCATCTACGAATCTAGCGACGTGACGAGCTTTGTTCATGACCATCTGGAAGAGGATCGCCGGCGGGTATTCGCTCGGTTTTTCCTGATCGATCAGGTGATGGTGCTTTCGGCAAAGCAGCATCAAGTTGTTTTCAGAATCGAGATCGACGTGCGGAAACGATGCTTTGAATTCGGATCGACTGCCATCATTCACCGGCAGGATGTGGCAGAGTTCGCCGATCATCTCGATGTGCCCATTGGACCATCTTGCAGCGATTTCCCCACAAGCACCGTACTCACAGTGACCAATCGATCTCATAAAGATCGAGGTTCGGACACTCTGTCGAATTTTTTCTCTTGAGGCCATACGCGCAACCCGCATGTCGCTCGACAAAATAATCTCATTTGAACGAAAGGCACTTCTGAACGGCGTGGCCGTCGGCCGCTATTGATACAAATCAATATTATGATTGACACGTTTTAGTTGTAAGTTTTTTGTCTGTAAAGTCATCCGCATCTGTGAGCCGAGATGGCTGTTAGAGCCGTTGAATCGGCTGCATCTGTTTGATTTTGCTGCGCGATGAAGCTGATGGTGGCCCACTAAGCGGCCGCCGGAGACGCTCAAAGAATATAGCGAATAAGCGCTCAAATCAGTTGATTTGGATGGTTGCGCACTCGATCGAGTGGCAATCGATAGTGGTTGGATACCTTTACTATTCTACGCAACCCGGGGCACGCCGTGATAGCGCTCCACCACGATGTCGCGCTTGGTGGCGTCGACGCGCACGGTCATGTCGTAATGGCCCTCGTGCAGCTCCTTGGCCAGCACCTCGGCGTTGCGGTGCAGCCAGGAGATGCCGGCGCCGTCGGCGGCGTCGATGGTGAGGTCCAACGTGGTGCGCGCCGCCGCGAGCCGGTCCTCGATGGTCTGCAGCAGCGCGTCGACGCCCTCCCCGGTTTCGGCCGAGACCAGCAGGCAAGGCCGCTCCGGCGGACGCCGCGCGGCGATGTTGGCTAGGTTCTCGCGCGCAGCCGCATCGAGCCGGTCGATCTTGTTCCAGACCTCGATGATGGTGTCGGTGGCCTCGGGATCGATGCCGAGCTGGCTCAGCACCAGCTCGACGTCGTGCTGCTGCGCCTCGGCATCCTCATGCGACATGTCGCGGACGTGCAGGATCACGTCGGCCTCCAGCACCTCCTCGAGCGTGGCGCGGAAGGCGGCGACGAGCTGCGTCGGCAGGTTGGAGATGAAGCCCACGGTGTCCGACAGCATCGCCTTGCCGCCATGCGGCAGCGTGATCGCGCGCAAGGTCGGATCGAGCGTCGCGAACAGCATGTCGGCGGCCTGGACGTCGGCGCGCGTCAGGCGATTGAACAGCGTCGACTTGCCGGCATTGGTGTAGCCGACCAGAGCCACGACGCGATACGGCACACGCTGGCGTCCGGCGCGATGCAGCCGCCGCGTCGCCTGGACCTTCTTCAGCTCGTTCTCGAGCCGCGTGATGCGGTCGCCGATCAACCGGCGGTCGGCCTCGATCTGGGTCTCGCCGGGACCGCCCATGAAGCCGAAGCCGCCGCGCTGGCGTTCGAGATGGGTCCAGGACCGCACCAGACGGCTGCGCTGATAGTTGAGATGCGCGAGCTCGACCTGCAGCGCGCCCTCCTTGGTCTTGGCGCGGCGGCCGAAGATCTCGAGGATCAAGCCGGTGCGATCGAGCACCTTGGTGTTCCAGGCCTTCTCCAGGTTGCGCTGCTGGATCGGCGAGAGCGCGCAATCCATCACCACCAGCTCGACGCCATGGCCGGCGATCACGCCGGCAATCTCTTCGACCTTGCCCTTGCCGAGATAGGTCGCGGGGCGAATCTGCCCGATCGGCGCGAGAATGGCCTCGGCCACGGTCAGCTCGATGGCCCGCGCGAGGCCGGCGGCCTCGTCGATCCGCGCCTCGAAATCACGCATGTCGGATTGGCCTGCTTGCGCGCCATCGTCGCCGCGGCGCGCTCGCAAGTAGGGGCCGACCACGATGACGAGCCCGGTCCCCTTGTTGTCATCCGGCCTCGACAGGCCGATGGTCCCTTCGCGATCGCGGGGTTCCAATCAGGTCACTCTCACGTCAGGTCAGACTTACGCAGACGCGTCCTCGCCACCCTCGAACAGCTGGATCGGCGCTCCCGGCATGATGGTGGAGATCGCATGCTTGTAGACGAGCTGCGAGTGACCGTCGCGCCGGAGCAGCAGGCAGAAATTGTCGAACCATGTGACAATCCCCTGCAGTTTTACGCCATTGACCAGGAAGATCGTGAGCGGCGTCTTGGTTTTGCGGACATGGTTGAGAAAGGTGTCTTGTAGGTTTTGTGCGCGGTCGGCCGCCATTGTTGTTATCTCGCAGTCTTGTGCTTTTTCTTATTGAACCTTCGATGACCCGATCGCAGGCCCCGGATTCATCGAGGTGACCCATGGTCCATTGAGATCCCCCTCGAGGGACCACGGGATGCCGGATTAGAAGACAGGCGAGCATATTAGGCAAGCCGCTTGCAGGGAAGCCGGTTCCAAAAGACCCGGATTCATCCGTAAAATTCCGGAACTCGCCGAATTTTCCAATGTAAATTCGTCCAGTCGGCAAGTTTGGCCGAGCCGAAGGCCTCAGCCGACGCCGAGCGCCTTCAGCTTGCGATGCAGGGCGGACCGCTCCATGCCCACGAACTCGGCGGTGCGCGAGATATTGCCGGAAAAGCGGCTGATCTGGGCGATCAGATAGTCCCGCTCGAACACCTCGCGTGCCTCGCGCAACGGCAGTCCCATGATGTGCTCGCCATTGTTGCTGGTCGGCATCGCCGGCACCATCGATCCCACATCCGGCGGCAGCATGTCCGCGGTGATGATCACCTCCGGTCCACCGGCGGCCAGAATCATCACGCGCTCGACGTTGTTGCGGAGCTGGCGGACGTTGCCGGGCCACACATGCGACTGCAGCACGGCCATGGCGTCCTGCCCGATCTGCCGCTTCGGCAGGCCGGTCGTGACCGAGATCTGGTCCATGAAATAGTCGATCAGCTCGGGAATGTCCTCGCGGCGCTCCGACAGCGGCGGAACCCGGATCGGCACCACCGACAGACGGTGATACAGATCCTCGCGGAAACGGCCGGCGGCAATCTCCTCCTCGAGATTCCGAGCGGTCGAGGAGATGATGCGCACGTCGACGTGCACCTTGGTGGTGCCGCCGGCGCGCTGAAACGTCTGGTCGACCAGCACGCGCAGGATCTTGTTCTGCGTTTCGCGTGGCATGTCGGCGATCTCGTCGACGAACAGCGTGCCGCCGTGGGCCTCTTCGAGCGCGCCGGTCTTGCGCGCCTGCTCGCCATTGGACTGCTCGATGCCGAACAGCTCCTCCTCCATCCGCTCCGGCGTGATCGCGGCGGCGTTGATGACGACGAACGGGCCTTCGGAGCGCGGCGACTGCGCGTGCAGCGACCGCGCGGCGAGCTCCTTGCCCGAGCCGGGAGGGCCGACGATCAGGATCCGGCTGTTGGCCTTGGCGGCGCGCTCGATGGTCTGGCGCAGCTGGTTCATCGATGGCGAGCGACCGGTCATGGTGCTCGCGGTCGGCGCCAGCTGCTTCAGCTCGCGCACCTCGCGCTTGAGCCGCGAATTCTCCAACGCACGCGTCGCGACCAGAATCAGGCGGTCGGACTTGAACGGCTTCTCGATGAAGTCATAGGCGCCGCGCTTGATCGCGGCGACCGCCGTTTCGATGTTGCCGTGGCCGGAGATCATCACCACCGGCAGGTCGGGATGGTCCTTCTTGATCTGCTCGAGCAGCTGCAGACCGTCCAACTTGGAGCCTTGCAGCCAGATGTCCAGGAACACCAGGTTGGGACGGCGGCTCGTGATCTCCGCGAGCGCCGAATCGCTGTCGCGCGCGGTTCGCGTCGTGAAGCCTTCGTCGTCCAGGATGCCGGCGACCAGCTCCCGGATATCGGCTTCATCGTCGACAATCAGAATATCACTCGCCATGGGTCACGCCTGTCTCGTCAGCTGCCGGTTGCGGCTTGGATTTTTGGTTCATCATTGGTCGTTTGAACCGTGTCGGCGGTTTCGCCGCCGGCCTCGGTCTTCTGCGCATTGTCAGACGCCGCCGCCTGCTCCTTCGCGCCCGTCTTGGCGGCCTGGCCGGAGACGGCAAAGCGCAGCCGCATCCAGGCGCCACGCTGGCCGGGACGAAAATCGGATGCGTCCTTCAGCTCGAGCTTGCCGCCATGGTCTTCCAGCACGCGGCCGACGATCGCGAGCCCGAGGCCGGTGCCCTTGGCGCGCGTCGTGACGTAGGGCTCGAGCAGCCGCTGCCGCGCCACCTTCGGCAGGCCGATGCCGTTGTCGATGACGTCGATCAGCACGTCCTCACCCTCGCGCGAGGCGACGACATCGATTCGGCCCTTGCCGAGCTCCGCCTCGGGCACCACCTCGATCGCCTCGGTGGCGTTCTTGATGATGTTGGTCAGCGCCTGCGAGATCAGGCGGCGATCGAACTGCGCGCGCAACGGGTCCTGCTTGATCTCGGTCTCGATGTCGATCTCGGGATGCGCGACCTTCATCAGGAACACGGCCTGCCGCACGGTGTCGGCGACGTCCTCGCCCTCCATCACCGGCTTCGGCATCCGCGCGAACCGCGAGAACTCGTCGACCATTCGCCTGATGTCGTCGACCTGCCGCACGATCGTCTCGGTACATTGCTCAAATACCGCCTTGTCCTCGGTGATGACCTTGCCGAATTTGCGGCGGATGCGTTCAGCCGAGAGTTGAATCGGCGTCAGCGGATTCTTGATCTCGTGTGCGATGCGGCGCGCGACGTCGCCCCACGCCGAGGTGCGCTGCGCCGACACCAGCTCGGTGATGTCGTCGAGCGTGATGATGTAGCTGTCGCGCGCCTGGTTGGTCTGCTCGGCGGTGACGCGCACCGACAGATTGCGCTCATGGCCGTCGCGCTGGATCGTGATCTGGCCCTGCACCAGCCGCTGCTTGCCCTCGCGCGCGGTCTTCATCATGTCGTCGAGCTCGGGCAGCACGTCGGAGAGCGGATGATCGAGCACCTCCTGCTCGGCATGTCCGATCAGCTTCTCGGCCGAGCGGTTGAGGATGCCGACGCTGCCGGAGGCATCGACACCGATGATGCCGGCGGAGGCCGACGACAGCACCGCCTCGATGAAGCGGCGCCGGCTGTCGATCAAATCGCTGGCGCTGACCAGCTCGTCGCGCTGCGTGCGCAGCTCCTGCGTCATCTTGTTGAAGGTCTGGCCGAGCTGGGCGAGATCGCCCTCCGAGCGATGCACCGGGACCTGGACGTTGAGATCACCGGTCGACACGGTGTTGGCGGCATTCATCAGTTGCCGGATCGGCGCCACCAGCCAGTTGGCGAAGTTCAGCCCGATCAGCACCGAGGCCATCAGGATGGTCAGCGCGATCACCGCGAACATCAGCGCGAAGGCGATCTGGATGCCGAAGCGCCGCGCCTCGACCTGGGCATATTCGGCGACCGACAGCTCGGTCTGCTTGAGCTGCTCGACGACCTGCGGATCGAGCGGACGCGCGACGTAGAGGAAGGTGTCGTTGAACGCGCGCAGCCGGATCACCGCAGCGACGTAGTTCGACTCCGGCAGCACCGCGATCTCGGGTTCCTCCTCCCGGACATTGTTCAGGAAGTCGGGTGCCGGCGGCGAATAGGCCAGTTGCACCCCGCCGGACTCGGCCCAGACGATCGGATTGGTGTTCTTGTCGATGATCATCGCACCCGGCAGATTGCGCGAGGCGGCGCTGGTGGTCAGCAGATCGCGGAAGCTGGCGCGATCCTGATCGAACAGCGGCCGCGCACGGGCGATGTCATTGGCCATGCCAATGATGTCGCCGCGGATGAACTGCGCGTGCTCCTGCATGTAGGCGCGCGCGATGGTCAGCGAGTTCTGGATCGCGACCTTGGCCGGTCCGGAGAACAGCCGGTCGAGGCCGCGATCGATGGTGACGTTGGCGGCCACCGCGACCAGCACCGCCGGCAGGACCGCGATCACCGAGAACAGGCTGACGATCTGGACGTGCAGCCGTGCCGCCGCCCGGCCGCGGCGGCGGGCCTGCACCACCTGCCAGACCTCGCGGATGATGATCCCGACCAGGACCAGGATCGTTCCGGCATCGATCAAGTAGAAGGTCTTGACGACGTCCGTCGTCGGCTCAACCGGGGTCAGCCCGACCAGCACAATGAAGGTGAGGAAGGCCGACAGCAGCGCCAGCGCGACCGCGACCGGCGCGAGCCAGGTGCGCCAGGTCCAGCGTCGGCGGTCGGCGGACGAGGAATCGAAGGGGGTGGCCGAGGTCTCTGCGCTGGTCATTCCGGTAAGGTGGGTGATGCTGAACGCGGCACGTCCGGGAATCGGACTGATGCATTCCTACCACGCTGTTGCCAAATTGCGACAAATCCGCGGCGCGGAAGCGCGACGCGGATTTGTCTACAATAATTCTCACCTGAGGCGGGCTTGAGCCAGCCGCGAAGGTATCAAATCACCGTCACCCGCCGCTGCGGTACACCTGGATGTCGAGGTCGCGAATCTTCTTCCGCAGCGTGTTGCGGTTGAGACCGAGCAGATCGGCGGCGCGGATCTGGTTGCCGCGCGTCGCTGCGAGCGCTGCCGTCAGCAGCGGAATCTCGATCTCCTTGAGAATGCGGTGATAGAGGCCCGGCGGCGGCACGCCGTTCGGAAAGCCCTGGAAGTGCGAGGACAGATAGGCCTCGACGGCCCCCCCGAGATTGTCGATCGAGGTCGGCGCATTGGAGCCGGTCGTCACCGCGGGCGGGGCCAGCTCGCCGTCGATGACCGAGGCGGTGATGACGTCCTGCGGATACAGCGCCGCCAGGCGCCGCGCGAGGTTCTCCAGCTCGCGGACGTTGCCCGGCCAGCGGTGCTGCTTGAGCCGCTCGAGCGCGGCGGCATCGAGCTTCTTCGGCGGCAGCCCGTCCTTCTCGGCCAGCGCGAAGAAGTGCCGGACCAGATCCGGCAGGTCCTCAATGCGCTCGCGCAATGGCGGCAGCCGCAGCGGCACGACGTTGAGGCGGAAGAACAGGTCCTCGCGGAACAGCCCCTGCTGGATCAGGATGCGCAGGTCCTTGTTGGAGGCTGCGACGATGCGCACGTCGGTCTTGATCGGGGTGCGGCCGCCGACGGTGGTGTACTCGCCCTGCTGCAGCACGCGCAAAAGCCGCGTCTGGGCCTCCATCGGCATGTCGCCGATTTCGTCGAGGAACAAGGTGCCGCCCTCGGCCTGCTCGAAGCGGCCCGAGGCGCGGGTGTTGGCGCCGGTGAAGGCGCCGCGCTCATGGCCGAACAGTTCCGATTCGATCAGGTCGCGCGGGATCGCCGCCATGTTGACGGCGACGAACGGGCCGTTCCGGCGCTTGCCGTAATCGTGCAGCGCGCGGGCAACCAGTTCCTTGCCGGTGCCGCTCTCGCCGGAGATCATGACCGTGAGGTCGGTCTGCATCAGCCGCGCGAGCACGCGGTAGATGTCCTGCATCGCCGGCGAACGGCCGACCAGCGGGATCGATTCGAACTCGCCGTCGTCGGGCTGGCTCGCCGCCCGCTCCTTCGGCTCGGCCAGCGCGCGGCCGACGATCGCGATCAGCTCCTTCAGGTCGAAGGGTTTGGGCAGATACTCGTAGGCGCCGCGCTCCGAGGCCTTGATCGCGGTCATGAAGGTGTTCTGCGCGCTCATCACGATGACCGGCAGGTTCGGCCGCATCTTCTTGATGCGCGGCAAGAGGTCGAACGCGTTCTCGTCCGGCATCACCACGTCGGTGATGACGAGATCGCCCTCGCCCTGGCTCACCCAGCGCCACAAGGTGGCGGCGTTGCCGGTCAGCCGCACCTCATAGCCGGCGCGTGACAGCGCCTGGTTCAGGACCGTGCGGATGGCCGTATCGTCATCGGCAACGAGAATGCTACCTGCAGGCATAGGTGGTCCTCAATTTGATCCCTGTGAGGCATGCAACGGCGTCCCCGAAACGTCATCGCGATTGCTTTGGTCTGGTTGTTTGGTTGCGCTGTACATCGGCATCAGCACCCGGAAGGTCGTCTTGCGCGGCTGCGACTCGCACTCGATGATCCCGCCATGGTCGCCGACGATCTTCGCGACCAATGCAAGTCCGAGGCCGCTTCCGGTCGGCTTGGTGGTCACGAACGGATCGAACAGGTTGGGCATCAGGTCTTCCGGCACGCCGGGGCCGTTGTCCCTGACGCAGAACTCCAGCGGCAGCGACACCCGCGATTTCTTGCCGGGCACCGACAGCCGCACGCCCGGGCGGAACGCGGTGGTGAGCTGGATCTCCGCATCCGAGCCGAGATCGACGACCGCTTCCGCGGCATTCTTGACCAGGTTGAGAAACACCTGGATCAATTGATCCTGATTGGCGAGCACCGGCGGCAGCGACGGATCGTAGTCCTCGACGAAGCGGATGTTGCGGGCAAAGCCGGATTGCGCCAGCCGCTTCACGTGGTCGAGCACGGAGTGGATGTTCACCGGCCCGCGCGCCACCGGGCGGTCGTCGCCGAACACCTCCATGCGGTCGACCAAAGTGACGATGCGGTCGGCCTCGTCGCAGATCAGCCGGGTCAGCATGCGGTCCTCCGAGGAGGCCTGCTGCTCCAGGAGCTGCGCAGCGCCGCGGATGCCCGACAGCGGATTCTTGATCTCGTGCGCCAGCATCGCGGCCAGCGCGATCACCGAGCGCGCGGCGCTGCGGTGGGTGAGCTGGCGGTCCATCTTGTCGGCGATGGTGCGCTCCTGCAGCATGACGACGATATGGCCGGGCCGCTCCGGCAGCGGCGCGACGTGCAGGTCGACGAGACGATCGGCGCCGGTGCGCGGCGTGCCCAGATCGACCTTGTATTCGTTGACCGGCGCGCTCGTCGTGCGGACCTGGTCGATCAGCGCCAGGAGCGGGCTGCCAAACGGCACCAGCTTCTTCAGCGACTGCCGCTGCAAAAACTGCGTCGAGGAATCGAAGAACGATTCCGCCGCCATGTTGGCGTCCATGATCATGCCGTCCGGGCCGATGACGAGAACCGGATTGGGCAAGGCGTTGAGGATGGCGTCGCCATCCGACGGAAGTCGCTTGCGCTGTTCTGCGGCTGAGCTCATGCGGCTGCACTCCAGGCAAAATCGTCGAAAGCGTCACGCAGCGCCCGATGCACCAAAGACGGCTGCTCGGACGTGAGGATACGGTCGCGCCAGGCCTTCAGTTTTTCGGCCGGCGCGCGGGCATGCTCAGCGGCGACGTCGAGCCCCCAACTGAGATGCTTGCGGGCGTGGCGCAGGCCGACACGCGCGCCGTAATGGCGGCAGATCTCGTCATAGAGCGCCGTGAGCAGTGCGAGCTGCTGCGCCAGCTCCGGCGCGCCCTCCTCCGCCCCGCCATTGAGCTGGCGGCCGATCTGACCGGGCAGCCAGGGGGCGCCTTGCGCGCCGCGCCCGATCATCACGGCATCCGCGCCGGAGGCGTCGAGCGCCTCGCGCGCGTCTTCGTAGGTGGTGATGTCGCCGTTGACGACGACCGGCAGATCGACGGCGTCCTTCACCGCGCGCACCGCGCTCCAGTCGGCCTCGCCCTTGTAGAACTGCTGCCGGGTGCGGCCATGCACCGTGATCAGCTGCACGCCCGCGGCCTGCGCGCGGCGCGCCAGCTCCGGCGCGTTCAGGCTGCGCTCGTCCCAGCCGAGCCGCATCTTCAGGGTCACGGGCACATCGACGGCCTCGACCGTCGCCTCGATCAAGGTCAGCGCATGATCGAGATCGCGCATCAGGGCCGAGCCGGACTGGCCGCCGGTGACATGCCGCGCCGGGCAACCCATGTTGATGTCGATGATATCGGCGCCGCCGTCCTCGGCGACCCTGGCGCCCTCCGCCATCCAATGCGCCTGGCAGCCGGCGAGCTGCACGACATGTGGCCCGATGCCGCTGGCCTCGCAGCGCAACCGGGATATCCACCGCCCGCGCACGAGATCGTCGCTCGCGGTCATCTCGGACACCACCAGACCGGCGCCGAGCTCGGCCGCGAGTCGGCGGAACGGCGCGTCGGTGATGCCCGACATCGGCGCCAGAATGGCCCGGTTGGCGAGCGAAACGTCGCCTATCTTCAAGGCTTTGGCTGGTGGTTTGGCCGGACCGGTCACGAACGACTCTTAAAGCTCTTTGGACGCATCATCGCGTCTGCGCTGCACTCTCAAGCACAAATCTTGGGCAGTCAAGCGTCATGCCTACACTTTAGCCAAAACGATCAGTATTTCAAGTGCAGTGCAGCAAAATATGCTTGTTCGGCAGTCATGGTAAACCCTTGAGCCGCCGGATTTTTGCATGGCTCCACGGCGGTTCGCAGCAGCGGATCGGCCTTCAAGTGCCTCACGGCGCCTTACGAACGCGTCGCGGTCGCAGTCGCCGCTCAAGTCATGTGTGATCCTGCTCGCTTAACATCCTCTGCAGATGTAAGAAGCCGGCAAATCTCCTCACCCTGGTCTTTCATCAGCATCGATATCCTGTTCCCATGACGACTTCTCAGCGGACTGCAGCCATCCTCGTCGCGGCCGGACGCGGCCTGCGCGCCGGCGCCGGTGGTCCGAAGCAGTACCGCACGATTGGCGGCCGTACCGTCATCCATCGCGCGCTCGCCGCCTTCGCCGATCATCCCGAGGTGGAGGTGGTCCAGCCGGTGGTGAATCCCGATGACATCGACATCTTCAATGCTGCCGTATCAGGCCTGCGCCACGAGGTCCCCGCACATGGTGGCGCAACGCGCCAGGCCTCGGTGCTGGCAGGCCTGGAAGCGCTGGCGCCGCACAAGCCCGACATCGTGCTGATCCACGATGCCGCGCGTCCGTTCGTCACGCCGGCCGTGATCTCGCGCGCGATTGTCGCGGCCGGCAAGACCGGTGCGGCGATTCCCGTTGTGCCGGTGACCGACACCATCAAGGAGGTCGGAACGGGCGGCGACATCACCGCGACGCCGGAGCGCGCGAAGCTGCGCATCGCACAGACGCCACAGACCTTCAAGTTCGAGACGATCCTCGAGGCGCATCGCCGCGCCGCGCGCGAGGGCCTCACCGAGTTCACAGATGATGCGGCGATTGCGGAATGGGCGGGATTGACCGTCGCGACCTTTGAGGGCGATGTTGCCAACATGAAGCTCACCACACCGGAAGATTTCGTGCGCGAGGAAGCGCGCCTCGTAGCATCGCTCGGCGACATCCGGACCGGCACCGGCTACGACGTCCACGCGTTCGGCGAGGGCGACCATGTCTGGCTGTGCGGCCTGCGTGTGCCGCATAGCAAGGGCTTCCTGGCCCACTCCGACGGCGATGTCGGTTTGCACGCTCTGGTTGATGCAATTTTGGGCGCCCTGGCCGATGGCGACATCGGCTCGCACTTCCCGCCCTCCGACATGAAGTGGAAGGGCGCGGCCTCCGATCAGTTCCTGAAATACGCCATCGAGCGCGTCACCGCGCGCGGCGGCCGCGTCGCCAATCTCGAGGTCACGATGATCTGCGAGCGGCCGAAGATCGGCCCGCTGCGCGACCAGATGCGCGCCCGCATCGCCGAGATCACCGGCGTCGACATCTCGCGCATCGCCGTGAAGGCCACGACGAGCGAGCGCCTCGGCTTCACCGGCCGCGAGGAAGGCATCGCGGCCACCGCAAGCGCGACGATCCGGTTGCCGTGGGGTGTGTAACGAGTAGGACTGGATTGATCTGACCAGGTGGTAGAAACCCGCTACCGACATTAGCCTACGAGATTGATCCAATCCGAGTTTGAGTCGAGCTATCACCGCGACCGCGGTGCGCCCCTCGCCCCGTTCTTGCGGGGAGAGGGTTGGGGTGAGGGGCAGCCGCACGGGAAGTGTGTGCGGATAGACCTGCACCCTCTCACCCGGATTGCATCTTGCGATGCAATCCGACCTCTCCCCGCTCGAGCGAAGTTTCGCTTCGCGCTGGCAGGCGAGGTAAATCGAGCCCGCCGAGAACGCTTCGAGATCATCGAACGTTATGCGGACTTGGACGTAGATGCTGATGCTGCTCTCAGGGTATCGAGGACGAGCGGGGACATGGCGAGCGAACGTCAAATCGGCTCCACCAGCGCGCTGGCCCGCTCGCTGCTCGACCTCTGCCGGTCGCGCAAGCTGATGATCGCGACCGCCGAGTCCTGCACCGGCGGCCTGGTCGCCGCCGCGCTCACCGACATCCCCGGCTCCTCCGACGTCATCGACCGCGGCTTCGTCACCTATTCCAACGAGGCCAAGCGCGCGATGCTCGGCGTCGAGGCCTCGACCTTGCAGACCTTCGGCGCCGTCTCCAAGGAGACCGCGATCCAGATGGCCGTCGGCGCCCTGGAGCGCGCCGACGTCGATCTCGCCGTCGCCATCACCGGCATCGCCGGCCCCGGCGGCGCCACCCCCGGCAAGCCGGTGGGCCTGGTCCATTTCGCCGTCGCAGCCCGCGACGGCCGCATCACCCACCGCGAGCACCGCTTCGGTGCCATCGGCCGCAGCACGGTCCGGACGCGCTCGGTGGTCGAGGCGTTGCGGATGCTGATGGAGTTGGCGCGGCCGCAGGTCGCCGTGAAGCCGAAGCGCGCTGCGGCGACGAGACTGCGCCCGCGCGTGGCGCGCGCGCCACGGCTGCATCCGGTGAAGCGGCCGAGGCGTCCGCGAACTTAGTTGGATGTGACGCGGCTCTCGCCGCACCGTCATCGCGAGCGCAGCGACGCGATCCAGGGCCTTTCCCACTTCAAGACTCTGGATTGCTTCGGCGCAACCGCGCCTCGCAATGAGGTGGATGGAGCGGTAGATTTCAAGCGGATGAACGTACCGGCGTATCAACAATGAAAGAGCGCAAGACATCCGTCTCCGACCTGATGGTCAACGATCTCTTCCATGCAGCGTTTTCGAACGACGCTGTCAAAATTTGTATCGTGACGGAGAGGGACGACAGCACCTTTACGGCACGGGCGCTGACGACCCAGGAAACATTCCGCTTCGACCGAAGGAGCGGCGTGAGCATTCCTTTTGAAGCCGATGGCGCTGTCTGCACGATCGACTCGGTAGCGCCGCTTCCCAACGACGTCCGCGATGCCCTGCTCGGCCATGATCGACGCTGCCGGACCTCCAAAGACCCCGACGCGGGTCGGTTGAGCGTGACGGAACGGCATGCCCTGCTCGACGCCCAAAAACTTTACGAGGTCAATCGGTTCAGACGATGAAACGGCGACCACGAGCGCCGCGCCAATCGATCCTGTTCATCGGCTGGGGGTAGCCGCAGAACCTCGAAGACCTGATCAAGCAATCTTGTCATCGCGCTGGATCATGACTCCTGCCCCCCGCCGGGATTGGTTTCTCCAAGCGGGGATATACCGGCTTGGCAGGCACGGTTAGCGCGCGCCTCGTATTTTGCTATCTCGCGGCGGATTGACTTAAATCAACCTACGATTGTAATACTAGGGAGCTCTCCGACCGAATGTGAAAGCGGTGTGCCAGAGTAACGCCTCACGTTGTCACCAATCTTCCTGAACGTCGCAGCGCAATTGCAAGCGGCTCCAACCACAGAGGAACGTTCGTGAGTGAAAACCTTGTTTCCTTTGTCCAAGCCTTCACAGTCGATTTTTTTGGTTCACTTCTTCCAGGTGTGCTTCTGCTGGTCGGCATCTATGTAGGAATTCTCTACCCTATAGACATATTGTACTGCACCTACGGAACTCACTGGCACGCCATCTGTGATACGATCCAAGGATTACACAGCCAATCCACCACCACGCTCGGCAATGTTCTGGCACTCGGCGCCGCCTATCTGATCGGCATCACGTATTCGAAACGATCCGTCGCATGGGCGGACACTGCGAGCTACTACTATGCCGAGACCGTGGTCGCAAAGTCACATCAGCCTCACGCCAGCCCTGTCACCCGTCTTCGCCAGTTGTCGGAGCCACCAACCAACTTCTGGACACTTGAACAACTATTCGCCTATCTGCGATTTAAGCTATTCGACAGTCCACGCTTCGCGTTCGGCATCCCAGTTAACGGTATGCCGCTTGTGGAATTTCCCTATGATAACTTGCGGAGCTACCTTGTGCGCATAGGGCTTCCCCACATCGCGCAGCACATCAGGTGGGAGCCCCGGCCTCCAGAGCCCTGCTCTTCAGACGAACATGAGTTCTGCAGAGATCAACAGAGACGGCAGGGCATGGATCTCGACAATTTCAATGCGATTAAGACGCGGATAGAGATCAATTCTCCCAGCGTGTACCGTTCGATCATTCAGCTCGAAGCGCAAAATCGACTTCTTGCATCGACGTTTTCTGTCGCGACGCAAGTGTGGTTGCTTATTCTTGTTTTCCTCATGGTGTTCTATGTCCCCGTGGTGACACTGGCGTGGCGCCCGCCCAACGACGACCTGTCGGTCTTGCTCTTGCCGCTCTCAGCAAGTTTCGTGTTGTGTCTTTTCCGCCATCGGATTCTTCTCACCCTGCATAAGGAGCGTGTCCGTGAAGCGGTGCGGGTCTACGAATCGGCTGCGATTTTGGGCCTCCTTGACGTCGAGGAGCCGCCGACGACCAATGCCGACCTCGTCATAGCCGATCCCGGCGACACTGCGGACGAACAGACATAGCTGACATGGCCTCGTTGGCAAACGGCGACGGGAAAGCCGCCGTCCCGCGCATCTGTGCCGATACGCCCGCGGATTTCGACCGCGCGGCGTTTCACCGGGAGTTTGACGCCGAGGTCGTCAGGTTCTTCTCCGAGAGGTTGGGCAAGTAGGATCCGCGGCAGGACCTGTGTTCCGCCGCGTCTCTCTCACGCGCGCCAGAACGGACGACGGCACAGCCGCCGCGCTTCCTCGCGCGTTAGGCCGTAATCCTCCAACTCCTCGTCTGCCATCCAAGGCAGCTCCCGACCGAAGCGGCGGCGCTCGCGCCAGCGCTGCCACCAGAGCCGCAGCAAACACACTGGCTCGGGCCCGGCGCGGCTTCGATCGGGGACCGGTGGCACCAAGTAGTAGACGTTCGCGCCGGGCTTTGGCGAGATCGGATGACTCGACGGGGGATCGCGACCGCGTTCGGAGAGCCCTGCTGGTCGCGACGTGTCACGCAGCATACGCGCCTCGAGGGCGCTGATGCTCGGATCGTCGGTCGTGCTCGGCATGGCGGGCTCCCTTGCGAATGAAGAACCTGCCGGCAATTAAAAAAGCCGCCAGGTCCCTGGCGGCTGATCGGATCAAATGCTGCAATCGTCAGATTGAGCGCGATCCTCCCGCCGCCAGCGAGCTGCGGTGCGTCCAACGACCAAAGCGATGAGTGGCGACGGTGATCATGGGCGGCTCTATAGCCGATCCATCTGAGGTTGTCATCCTCGAATGGGAGCCGAGCCGAGCGCCCTCCCCCGGTTTGCTCAGGACGGAAAAGTGCCGACGGTCCGCGCGAGTTGCCGCGCCAACGCTCCAGGCAGAGCCTCATCAAAAATCCGGCTCAGCGAGCTGTAGTACCAGATCGTTCCCTCCCTTCCTCCGGTGAAGCGCTGCCACACCGCGTCGCCGACCTCATCAAGACCGCGCGCGATCGCCTCGGCATTGTCGACCTTGTCGGCGAGCGACACCAGCAGCGATGACGCCGGCTTGAGCGGCAGCTTGGCGAGATAGGCTTCCTTCCGCGGGCGCCATGCGGGCTTCGGATCGACCCAGGAATCCGTGCAGTCCGCGACGATCTCTGCGACGCCATCACCGAATCGCCGCCGGATCTCGTCCAGCGTGGCCTGTCCGCCCTGATCCTCGGCGGCGTCGTGCAGCAGGCCGGCGATGGCCTGCACCTCGCTGCCGCCCGCCGACAGCACGCGGCTGGAGACGCTGAGCAAGTGCGCGATGTAGGGCACCATGCTGCCCTTGCGCAATTGGGTCCGGTGCAACTTCGCCGCATAGACCAGCGCGTCGTCATAGAGATGAGAGAGTGACATCAGCCTGCTTTCCTCTTCAGATTGTCCCTTGAGCATCACGATAGCCGACCCGTCGGGCAAATCAGCCCTCTCGCGGTTTGTGCCCGGCCGGGTGCTGAATCCTTCCAGCCGCCGAAATCGCATTCCACCCCGTGCGCCACGCGACGAATTTCCCGAGTGCTTTCAATGTCCGACTCACTGTCCAGTCCTTCCCGCGAAAATATTCCGCTTTCGATTTTCCAGAATCCATGTTTCCTTCCCCTCATCCCGCCTCGACACGAGGGGCGTATCGCGATCGTCACGACACGCGAGGTGGGGAGGCGATGGCCGCTGATTGCCGCAGCGCGTCTTGGACGTGCGGACGAACGGCTCCTGGCGGACGTGAAGTCGCAGCGTCCTGACACCCCGAAGCTGGTGTCACGCCGGTGGAGATGATGATCCGCCGGTCACGGGGGCAAGACAGCCGGTCCCCGGGGAGACTGCGTATAAGCGTGAAGACCGTCGCGCGGGGAATGCCGGGATGTCTCGGCTGCACCTGTGGTACCTGCCGCCTGCATTTTTTTCCGCAGGCGGGCCATGGGGGCGGCGAGCTCCCGGCATTCCCTGCGCCCTCGTGATTTCAGAGGGGCCATCGACAGGCACAGCCCGGGCACGATTGCGCCGCGGAGGATGCGGCTGCTCGTCCGCTCGATGCCGTCCCTCACCGTCCGGATCGCGATCGCCGACGATTATCGCACGCGCCGCCACGGCCTAAAGGTTTTGGTTAATTTTGTCCTGCTACGTCTCGCGCATTCTTCTCTGACAGTGGATTCGGGACCCCATGGCTTTCTTCTCCGGCAAGTCGGCTGATCGCACGCATAACCTCCTGATGACGGAGCTGTTCGAACGCCATCGCGACGCCATCCTGGTGATGTCCGACGGCAAGATCATCGCCTGCAACGAGACCGCGGTCCGCTTCGGCGGCTTCCGCAGCAAGCAGGACCTGCTGTCGCGTTCGCCGGCGACCATGGCGCCGGAGTTCCAGCCCAGCGGCAAGCGTTCCGCCGATGTCGTGAAGGAGATGGATGCCAAGGCGAGGCGCGAGGGCCACGCGACGTTCGAGTGGACCACCAAGCGCGCCGACGGCAGCCCGGCGCTGGTGCAGATCACGCTGGTGCCGACCCAGGTCGAGGGCCAGACCTATGTCATCAGCTTCCGCCGCGATCTCTCCGACCTCATTGCCGCGCGCGAGGAGAAGAAGCGCGCGCTCGACCGGATCGCCAAGGATTTCGAGACCTCGGTCGGCGCCATCGCCAATGCGATCTCCGGCGCCTCGCGCGAGGTCGAGACCACGGCCGCCTCGCTGACCACGACCGCGGATCAGGCCGCGCAGCGCGTGGCGCTGGTGGCGTCGGCGTCCAACTCCGCCTCCTCCAACGTGCAGTCGGTGGCCGGCGCCACCGAGGAGCTCTCGACCTCGGTCAGCGAGATCAACCGCCAGGTTGCGACCTCCTCGACCATCGCCGCCGAGGCCGTCGAGGCGTCCTCGCGCACCAACGACCTCGTCAACAGCCTCGCGGACGCTGCGGCCAAGATCGGCGCCGTCACCGACATGATCAACGCGATCGCGAGCCAGACCAACCTGCTGGCGCTGAACGCCACCATCGAGGCCGCCCGCGCCGGCGATGCCGGCCGCGGCTTCGCCGTGGTCGCCTCGGAGGTGAAGAGCCTGTCGAGCCAGACCGCAAAGGCGACCGACGAGATCAGCGCCCACATCAGCGCGATGCAGCGCGCCACCAGCGATACGGTGGCGGCGATCCAGGGCATCGGCGGCACCATCGGCCAGATCAGCGAGATCGCCAAAACGATCGCCACCGCGGTCGACCAGCAGGGCCATGCGACGCAGGAGATCGCCCGCTCGGTCAGCCAGGCCGCCAGCGGCACCCGCGAGGTCGCCACCAACATCGGCTCGGTCAGCCAGACGGTGGAATCGGCCGGCGGCGCCGCGCGGCAGATGCTGGGTGCAGCCGGCCAGCTCGCCAAGCATGCGGACGAGCTGCGCGGCAGGGTGAAGGACTTTTTGACCGCCGTGCAGGCGGCGTAGGTTCGATCGCAGCAGTTGACGCCGGCGATCAGGACGGCTCCGCGACCATGACGCGGAGCAGCTGTTTGAAGACGTGGATAGGAAGGAACTTGCACGCTGCCGTCTCTGCGGTGAGAGGCACGCGGCCAACCGCGCCCTCCGCTGTCGTCCCGGGCAAGCCGGAGCGGCGCGGAGCGCCGTGGAGGCGCCGACCCGGGACCCATACCCCGCAGCAGATGTGGTGAAACGAGATCGGAGTGGCGCGCGTGCGGCCACACGGCCCTCTGTGGCTATGGGTCCCCGCGTTCGCGGGGACGACAGCGGAGAGTGGAGCGCCGTCAGTGGTTGATCATTGGCGTGATCAAAAAAGCGCTATGTCGACGACACCGCTGGCTTGCGGCCGTAGATCGCGTCGGCGCGCTTCTCGAACGCCGCCGACATGCGCGCGAAGATCGTGTCGAACATCGAGCCCATCAGCATCGCCAGCATGCGGCTCTTGAACTCGTAGGCGATGAAGAACGTCACCTCGCAGGCGCCCTGCTCGCGTGACTCGAAGCTCCAGCGGTTCTCCAGGCTTGAGAACGGTCCGCTGACATATTCGACCAGGATCTTGCGCCCGGCGCGGTCGAGCGTGACGCGGCTGGTGAAGGTCTCCTTGACCAGCTTGAACGAGACCGTCATGTCGGCGACGACGACCTCGGTGCCGTCAGGCTTCGGATTGCGCTGGCGCACCACCAGCTTCTCGCACAGCGGCACGAACTCCGGATAGCGCTCGACATCGGCGACGAGGTCGAACATCTGGTCGGCCGTGTGCGCGACGCGGCGCTTGTTGGAAAATCTCGGCATCTGGTCTCGATCAGCGCGCGAGCGCGTCGCGCGCGGCCTTCAGTCTGGCGAAATCCTCGCCGGCATGGTGCGAGGAGCGCGTGAGCGGGCTCGCCGACACCATCAGGAAGCCCTTGGTGTAGGCGACGGTCTCATAGCCGGAGAATTCCTCCGGCGTGACGAAGCGCATCACGGCGTGATGCTTCCTGGTCGGCTGCAGATACTGGCCGATGGTGAGGAAATCGACCTCGGCCGAACGCAGGTCGTCCATCACCTGCAGCACCTCGTGGCGCTCCTCGCCGAGGCCGACCATGATGCCGGACTTGGTGAAGATGGTGGGATCGATCTCCTTGACCCGCTGCAGCAGCCGGATCGAGTGGAAGTAGCGCGCGCCGGGGCGGACCGAGAGGTAGCGCGACGGCACGGTCTCGAGATTGTGGTTGAAGACGTCGGGCTTGGCCGCGACGACCTGCTCCAGCGCGCCGTCCTTGCGCAGGAAGTCGGGTGTCAGCACCTCGATCGTGGTGGTCGGGCATTTGGCGCGGATGGCGCGGATGGTCGCGGCGATATGGGCGGCGCCGCCGTCGGCGAGATCGTCGCGATCGACCGAGGTGACCACGACATGGGTCAGGCCGAGCTTGAAGGTCGCCTCCGCCACGTGCTCGGGCTCGCCGGCGTCGAGGGCGGCGGGAAGGCCGGTCTTGACGTTGCAGAAGGCGCAGGCCCGCGTGCAGGTGTCGCCCATGATCATGAAGGTGGCGTGCTTCTTGTCCCAGCACTCGCCGATGTTCGGGCAGCCGGCCTCCTCGCATACGGTGACGAGGCCGTTTTCGCGCACGATGTTGCGGGTGTCGGCATAGCCGCGGGTGGTCGGCGCCTTGACCCGGATCCAAGCCGGCTTGGCCGGCGAGATGGAATCCGGCCGGTTCGCCTTTTCGGGGTGGCGGGGGCGCAGCGGCGTGTTCGCGTTGATGTCGACGATGGTGACCATGGGATTCGCACAAACCTCTGTTGCGCCCTAGCTATTCCGTGCCGCGGCGCACCGCAACCGGCTGGCCGAGGATACCAGGGCATGGCAGATATGGGCAGCGCGGAACAGCGCTCACCACGGCGGATTTCCTCGAGAATGGCGCAAAAACCGGCAAAAGCCCCCGGAGTTTCACGGCTCCGGCGCAATGCGGCGGCCAAGCGGCTGACGCGGGCGTTCTTCGCCCGCGAGGTGCTCGCGGTGGCGCCGGAGCTGATCGGGGCGACGTTTCTGGTCGACGGCGTCGGCGGGATCATCGTCGAGGTCGAGGCGTATCACCACACCGATCCGGCGGCACATTCCTTCCGGGGACCGACACCGCGCAACCAGGTGATGTTCGGCCCGCCCGGCTTCGCCTATGTCTACCGCTCCTACGGCATTCATTGGTGCGTGAACTTCGTCTGCGAGGCCGAGGGCTCGGCCAGCGCTGTGCTGATCCGGGCGATCGAGCCGACGATGGGGATGGAGGAGATGCAGCGGCGGCGTGGGCTCGAGGACGTCCGTGCACTGTGCGCGGGGCCAGGCAAGCTGACGGAGGCGATGGGCATCACGATCGCGCATAACGCACTGCCGCTCGATGCTCCGCCGATCGAGCTGTTCGCGCGGACAGGCGATGTCGAGGTCGTCACCGGCATCCGCATCGGGATCACCAAGGCCGTCGAGCTGCCCTGGCGCTTCGGCCTGAAAGGCTCGCGGTTCCTGAGCAAGCCATTTCCGCCGTCATCGCGAGGAACGTAAGCGGCGAAGCGATCCAGGGCTGCGCGTGAGACTCGGGATTGCTTCGCTTCGCTCGCAATGACGGAGGAGAGAGCGTCGTGTCAGACGCCCTGCAGCCGCGACAGCGCCTCTTGGAACTTGGCCTTGCGCGCCAGCGCCGCCTCGCGCTTCTCCTTCTCCTCCTCGACGAGCTCCTCCGGTGCGTTGGCGACGAACTTCTCGTTGCCGAGCTTCTTGTCGACGCGCTCGATGTCGGCCTCGGCCTTGGCGATCTCCTTGCCCAGGCGGGTGCGCTCGGCGGCGAAATCGACGACGCCCTTGAGCGGCAGCGCGGCGACCTCGCCGCGCACGACGAGCTGGGCGGAGCCGTCAGGCGCGGCGTCGGCGAAGCTGATGTCGGAGAGCCGCGCGAGGCGCTTGATGACCTCGGTCCAGCGCGGTGCGCGCTCCCTCGTCTCGGCGGAGGCCCCGACCAGCGCGAGCGGCATCAGAGTCGCCGGCGGAATGTTCATCTCGGCGCGGACCGAGCGGATCGCGGTAACGAGATCGACCACCCAGCCGATCTCGGCCTCGGCCGCCTCGTCCTTGAAGCTGGCGGCGTCGAACGAGATCAGCAGCGGCGGCACCAGGGGATCGCCGAAGCTGGCCGCGGACAGCGCGGCGATCTCGGCCACCGTCGGCCTGTCGGTGCGGTGCGGCCAGGGTGACAGGGTCAGCAGACTGTCGCGCTTGGCGGTGGACTCCCACAGCGCCTCGGTGATGAAGGGCATGAAGGGATGCAGGAGCTTGAGGATCTCGTCGCGCGCCCAGGCCACCATCGCGCGGGTCTCGGCCTTGGCGGGCCCGTCCTCGCCGAGCAGGGTCGGCTTGGAGAGCTCGACATACCAGTCGCAATAGACGTCCCAGACGAAACGGTAGATCGCGTTGGCCGCGTCGTTGAAGCGATAGGCCTCGAGCGCCTCGGTGACCTCGCGCGTCGCCGCGGCCGCCTCATGCGCGATCCAGCGGTTCAGGGTCTCCTTCGCGGAGCCCGGGTCGAAGCCCTCGGGCACCGTGCAGCCGTTCATCTCGGCGAAGCGGCTGGCGTTCCAGAGCTTGTTGGCGAACTTGCGGTAGCCGTCGACGCGCTGCGTCGACAGCTTGATGTCGCGGCCTTGGGCTGCCATCGCCGCCAGGGTGAAACGCAGCGCGTCGGCGCCGTGCTCGTCGATCAGCGCGAGGGGATCGATGACGTTGCCCTTCGACTTCGACATCTTGGCGCCCTTCTCGTCGCGGACGAGCGCATGGATGTAGACGGTCGAGAACGGCACCTCCTTCATGAAGTGCAGGCCCATCATCATCATGCGGGCGACCCAGAAGAAGATGATGTCGAAGCCGGTGACCAGCACGTTGGTCGGGTAGTAGCGCTTCACCTCCGGTGTATCGTCGGGCCAGCCGAGCGTGGAGAACGGCCACAGCGCCGAGGAGAACCAGGTGTCGAGCACGTCCTCGTCACGCGTGATGAAGCCTTCGCGCTTGTTGCGGTCGAGCGCCATCTCGCGCCCCTGCTCCGCCGTGATGACCTCCTGCTCGACGTAGTAGCCGATGGCGTGGCCGACGGCCTCCTCCTCGGTTTCGGCGACGAAGACCTTGCCGTCAGGGCCGTACCAGGCGGGAATCTGATGGCCCCACCACAGCTGGCGCGAGATGCACCAGGGCTGGATGTTCTCCATCCAGTCGAAATAGGTCTTCTCCCAGTTGCGCGGCACGAACGTCGTCGCGCCCGACCTGACCGCCGCGATCGCGGGCTGCGCCAGGGTCTTGGCGTCGACATACCACTGGTCGGTCAGATAGGGCTCGATCACGACGCCGGAGCGGTCGCCATGCGGCACCATGTGCGTGTTCGGCTCGACCCGCTCGAGGAAGCCGAAGGATTCCAGCCGCTCCAGGATCTTCTTGCGCGCAGCAAAACGCTCGATGCCGTGGAACTCCCTGGCAAACTCCTCGGAGCCCTCGGGAAGGCCGCGCAGATAGTCCTCGTTGTCGACCAGCGCAATGCAGCCTTCGCGATCAAGAATGCTGATCTGCGGCAGGCCGTGGCGGCGGCCGACCTCGAAATCGTTGAAGTCGTGCGCCGGCGTGATCTTGACCGCGCCGGTGCCCTTCTCCGGATCCGAGTAAGTGTCGGCGACGATCGGGATCTCGCGCCCGACCAGCGGCAGGATCACGCGCTTGCCGACGAGATGCTGGTAGCGCTCGTCATCCGGATGCACGGCGACTGCGCTGTCGCCGAGCATGGTTTCGGGACGCGTGGTCGCGACGACGATGAAACTCGTGGGATCCTCGGGGCTGAACGTCTTGCCTTCGATCGGATAGCGCAGGTACCAGAGGTTGCCCTTGACCTCGATCTGCTGGACCTCGAGGTCCGAGATCGCCGTCAGCAGCTTCGGGTCCCAGTTGACCAGCCGCTTGTCCTTGTAGATCAGACCCGCACGGTGCAGCTCGACGAACACCTTGACGACGGCCTTGGACAGGCCCTCGTCCATCGTGAAGCGCTCGCGGCCCCAGTCGCAGGAGGCGCCGAGACGCTTCAACTGGTTGATGATGGTGCCGCCGCTCTCGTCCTTCCACTGCCAGACGCGCGCGAGGAACTTCTCGCGGCCCATCTCGCGGCGACCGGGCTGCTGGCGCTCCATCAGTTGGCGCTCGACCACCATCTGCGTGGCGATGCCGGCATGGTCGGTGCCGGGCTGCCACAGCACGTCGCGGCCGCGCATGCGCTCGAACCGGCACAGGATGTCCTGAAGCGTGTTGTTGAGCGCGTGCCCCATGTGCAGCGATCCGGTCACGTTCGGCGGCGGGATCACGATGGTGAAAGGATCGGCATCTCGGCGATCGGGGCGACCGGCGGAGAACGCCCGGGCATCCTCCCAGACCAGGGACATGCGACCTTCGAGATCGGTGGGCTGATAATTCTTATCGATCATGGCATTTCCAGCGGCGTGGGGCCGGCTGTCCAATTCGGGATGTCGCGGAACTCGTCCGGGCCTTTTGTGACATGACCTGAAAAAGCTCACGCAAGCTGTTGGTGCTTGGGCTGTTTTCGGACTGATGTCCGACCGCGGACCGTGCTCCCGGAGGAGCCCTCTCGATCCGTCCGGCAGGGATCAGCTTGACAGGGCTAGAAAGCCGCCGCGGCGCGCCAAGTCAACAGCAGCGGCGAACATTGACGCAAAGGGCCTACCGCCCGCCGCGGCTCGCTCCAGAACGGAATGCGAGTTCGTGCCCCCTCTCGGCGTCAGCGGCCGCGCGAGACGCGCTCGATCTCGGCCTTGACGATGCGCTCCACCAGGGCCGGAAGATTGTCATCCAACCACGATTTCAGCATCGGACGCAGCATCTCCTTGACGAGGTCCTCAAGCGTCCGGGCGTTGTTGCTCAGCACCGTGTTGGCCAGCGCATTGAATGCCGATTCGACGGCGTTGACCGTGGACGGCGCCAGGATCGGCTGCTTCGGCGTGGCCTGCTCGAAAGACGACTCGAAGCTCGCGGCCTTCTGGTTGAGCCGCCCGGACTCGATGAACTCGATATCGTTCTGCGGATCCACCTTTCGGAAGGATGCCGCGGCGGGGGCTGGCGCTGGAGCGGGAGTCGGTGGGGCCACTGCCATGTCGTCCGTCAACTCGAGTACTTCAGGTTCTGGATCCGGCTCGGGTTCGGCCGGCCTGACCTCTGCCGCCGGAGTCGTTTCATCCAAACCCGCCAGCAATGCGTCAATGTCATCCTGACTGTTGGGCGCCGCAGCCGCCGCGGGCGGCGGCGCAGGTGGTGGTGGCGCGGGCTTGGCGGGGGCCGCAGCAGCGATCTTCGAAGGCGGGATGTCGTTCATCACCGGCTTCGCGGCCGGGGCCGCCGGCTTCTCGGCCTTCACCGGCTCCGGCGCGGCAGCCTTGTCCGCCGCCGGCGGCTTGCCCTCGTCGTCGGCAATGATACGCCGGATCGACGCCAGAATCTCCTCCATGGAGGGTTCTTGGACCTTCGCAGGCTGCGTCATTTCCGACTCCAAATCAGCAACGCCGCCCTACGTATCGGCGCGGCGCAAAAGTCCCGGGCGCCGGATCCAAGAGGGTTGGACTTCTCAACGGACATGCCAACTTGTCTCCGGACAAGGCCTGATCGATGCAAAACAACAGAACGATACTGCCCATGTCGGAGACTATTCTTGGAAGAACTTCCGACGCAGTCCGAATCGTTCGGCGGCCATTTTGAGGCTATGTCATGGCAACAAATGAATGCAAGCAACGCCGGCCGCGAACCCGGTGGAGCACGGAGGTCGCCTGTCAAGCGTCGCCCATTCGTCACAACCACAGCATGTGCCACAAAAAAATCCCCCGGCCAAGGACCGAGGGATCAGGGTCGATATTAAGAATGTACTAACGACCATCCGGCGTCCGTACACCCGCCCAGTTATCCCGGACCTGCTGGTAGTGAACGCTGGGATCGTAGGTGGTCGTCGGCAGGTTCAGCACCTGCGGCGACAGCCGACCGACGGTCTGAAGCACCGAGTAGGACGCCACCACACGATCGTGCTGTGCGTTCACCAGCGAGTTCCGCGCATTGACCAGCGCCTGCTGAGCGTTGAGGACATCCAGCGTGGTCCGCTGGCCCGCCTTGGCTTCCTCGCGCACGCCGTTCAAGGCGATCTCGGAGGCCGCCACCTGGGCCTGCGCCGACTGCACCTGAGCCTTGCCCGCGAGCAGCTTGCCCCAGGCAGATACCACGTCGGAGCGAGCCTGATCACGCGTCTGCTCCAGGACCAGACGCTGCTGTGCCAGCGACTCCTTGGACTGCCGGATCAGCGAATATTCCGCCCCTCCGTTGTAGATCGGAACGTTCAGCGAGGCGACAGCCGACGCGCTGAACCCACGATAGGATTGCAGGCTCGACTCATAGCCCTGCTGAGCCTGAGCCTGGACGTTTACGGACGGCAGCAGCGCACCTTCCTTGATCTTCGTGTCAAGATACTGGACGTCGATGCCGTACATCGCCGCGGTCACGCTCGGGTTTTCCGTCAGGGCCGTTTCGACCGACTGCTGGAGGCTCGGCGGCAAGTAACGATCAACAGGAGAGCCCGGCGCCAGATTCTGGGGATCGTTGCCGATGATTCGGCGGAAGTTCGAGCGGGTCGCCGTCAGCTGGGCCTCTGCTGTGAGCTGCTGCGTGCGGCCGGCGGCGAGCTGAGCCTCGGATTGCGCGACGTCGGTGCGGGTGACCTCGCCGACGTTGAACCGATCCCGAGTCTGCTTGAGCGTCTGCTCCAGCACTCGCGTGTTGCTGCGCTGGACCTCGACGATCGCCGCATCGCGCAGATAGTCCATATAGATCGTGGCCGCGGCTAGCAGCACCTGCTGCTCGAGAATGCGGAGAGCCTCGCGTTGCGCCGAGACGTTCGCCTCGGCCTTGCGCACGCCGTTTGCCGTCTGCTGACCGTTGTAGAGATTCTGGTTGACCGTCAGGCTGACGCTTCGCGGCCTTTGCACGCCGTGCGCGGCCGGCGTCGCGGGTGCCGCTTGCAAATCCGTATACTGAATGCCCGCCGTCGCAGTCAGATTGACCTTCGGCCGATACCCCGAGAGTGCCTGCGGAACGCCTTCGTCGACCGCACGAGCCTGGGCCCGCGACGCGTTCAGTTGCGGGTTGTTCTGATAGGCGCGCACCAGCGCAGCCTCGATCGTGTCGGCCAGCGCAGGCGTCGGGCCTGCACAAGCCATCACGAGGACCACAGCCGCCGCTGCGGTGACGAGCTTCACCCCAAACATCCCTGTTCCATTCATTTGTTACCGGCTCGAACGCCAGAGCCGGGCCGTAACCTGTTGAAGAGACTCCCGCGCACCTCGCACCTTATTCCCCATGCAAGCGCAACGGAACCACCCAAGCCTGGAACCCGTATCGAAAACTGTCAACGTGCAGCATCCAGGCCACACTTCTGATTTAAAACAGAATTTTGCCCGCCCGCAGCCGCGAAGACAACGCACCAAGCCGTACTGCGCGACGGGATGCCGGCAGTTCAGAGGGGTCGCCAAGAACTTCGTCTGACGACTTAAAAAACGAACTCGGGGACCCGTTCGAGGCCGGAAATGACCGGCGCCGCGGCATCGAACAGAACCCTGCTGCCGATATCACCATGCGATCGCGTAAAGATCATGGCGCGGGCGGGGCGCGAGGTGGCGAAGACGCCGACCAGGCGGCCGCCCTCTTTCAATTGACGGCAAAGACCGTCAACAGCGACCTCGGTCGCTCCATTGAGAAGAATCACGTCGAAGCGGCCGTCCGCCGGATCACCCTCCGCAGCCGGCGCGACTCGAATCGTAACCGGGCAGCCATCGACGGCGGCAAGCAGATGCTTGGCGCGACCTTCGACCGCCGAATCGACCTCGGTCGCCGTCACGCTGCCCGCAAGCCGGGCGGCCAACGCAGCGAGATAGCCCGTCGCACATCCGACCACCAGCACGCTGTCGGTCGGCTTGATCTCGGCAGCCTGCAGCAGTTTTCCCGTCAGCATCGGTTTGATCAGATACCGCTTGGTCGAAGCGGATTCGGAGACGTCGAGATCCAGGTCGAGATAGGCCAGCGCCTGCCGATCTGTGGGAACGTAGGCTTCCCGCGGCACGGTCAACAACGCATCCAGCACGCGGTGATCGGTGACGTCGTTGGTCCGGACCTGACCATCGACCATTTTCTGGCGCGCCGTCGCGAATGAAGACATGAGCAGACCTGCAAGCAAAGCGGATGGACCGCGGACGATCTGCGCAATCTTTTGGTACAAGGCCCTCGAAAAGGCAACATGCGGGTTTCAACGGAGCCGCTGGGACACCGCCTGTGAGGACGCCGACCGCCGGCTACTCGATCACCACGGCCAGTCGCCCGAGCAACTGCACGATCTCGTCAATATGTTCAGAATCACCGCGCGTCATCATGTCGGCCAACCGCGTGAGACATTCGTCGTCGCTGAGACGCTCGACCTGGTCGGGAATCAACGAGGGCGCGGAGACTTCTTCAGCGAATGGGATGACGGTGTTTGGCATCTACGACACTCCATGACCGCGGGGGACTGGCCGGTTCCAGCAAACTATCGGGGCCGGTTTGCTCCCCTCCAAGTGAATTTCCTGTCATCGAACTGTGGGCGGCCGCTGCCCAGCAAGCGTTCAAAATCAATCTAACCATATGAAATTTCGGTATTTTATTCCTGAGCCCGCAATCGTCGCAAAGATGCGATTTCGTTCTATGCAAGGCGAAACGGCTTTGTTATACGCAGCCGCATTCGCGAACATTGCTTCGCCTGTTCCTCGGTAGCTCAGCGGTAGAGCATTCGACTGTTAATCGAATGGTCGCTGGTTCGAATCCAGCCCGGGGAGCCATTCTGGCCATGCCGAATGGTTCTTTATCCTCCCAATCCTTCTTTCTTGTGACGCGGGACATCCGCCGATTGGCGGCGAACGTTCGCCGATCTTCACTGTCTTCCCTTGACCGCGCATGGGGCGTCGGGCAAGCGGGGGCACTCCTTCTGCAGTGACGACCAGCGATGCCGATTTCCGATCATCTGAGAGCCGTCCGCAGCAAGATCGGCCATGATCTGTTGGCGACCACGGCGGTTTCCATCTCCGTGTTCGACGACCAGGGCCGCATTCTGCTCGGGCGCGACGCGGAGACGGGCCTCTGGACGTTGCCCGGCGGCGCCATCGATCCGAATGAGCATCCGGCCGACGCCGCCACCCGCGAATGCTTTGAGGAGACCGGCCTCGTGGTCCGCCCGAAACGTCTGCTCGGGGTGTTCGGCGGCCCGGAGTTCCTCATCCGCTATCCCAACGGTGATCTGACCTACTATACGGTCATCGCCTTCGAAGCCGTCATCGAAGGCGGCGCGCTTGCGCCTGACGGCGAGGAGATCGCGAGCCTCCGATTCGTCGATCGTGGGGAATGGGACCAGCTCCCGGTGTCGCCATCGAGCCGGATCATCTCGCGTCAGGCGCTCCAGCACGACCCGGTCCCCTACTTCGCTGCCGCGAGCTGGCGGCCCGAGAGCTGAACCGGACTCGATTCGTTGGATCCTGTCGCCGCAATTCTCATGCTGATGGCCGGTCTGCTTCATGCGAGCTGGCATGCCATCGTCAAGACCGGCAGCAGCCTCTCCCTTCTGGCTGGCATGGGTCTGGTGAGCAGCGCCCTGATCCTGCCCTTCATGTTTCTCGTTCCCATTCCGGCGCTCTCGACCTGGCCGCTCATCGTGGCCTCGCTGGTCTTGCACGCGGGCTACAAGGCGAGCCTCGCAATGGCCTACCGTTCGGCCGAGCTTGGACGTACCTACCCGATCGCGCGTGGCACCGTTCCGCTGTTCGCAACGCTATTTGCCTCGCTGGGTCTGCAGCAACTGCCACGGAGCGGGCAGTTGATCGGAATTGCCGTCATCGTCCTCGGAATCACCGGCCTGGCGCGCGACCGCATCCACGGTCCGATCGACCGCCGCGCGTTCTGGGCTGCGGTCTGCGCCGCCGCACTGGTCGCCGGCTATTCGGTCGTCGATGCGGCAGGCACTCGGCAGACCGAAGGCTGGGCTTCGTTCACGGTCTGGATGATCGTGCTCGACAGTGTCGTGTTCTTTCTCGTCGCAATGATGTTGCGAGGACCTGCGCTGGTGTTGGAGATCCGAGACGCCCGCACTCCGGTGCTGATCGCAGGCACCCTGGGGCTGACGTCATTCGTGGTATTCCTTTGGGCCTTGAGCCGCAATCCGATCGCCAATGTGGTCGCGTTTCGCGAATGCAGCGTCCTGTTTGCGACGCTGATCGGCGTGCTGTTCCTGAAAGAGCGTGCAACGCCGCAACGGCTTTGCTGCGCGGCGCTGATCGCAGTCGGGCTGGTCATCGTCGCCTTGCTCAAGCCGGATTGAGATTCGTCAAACAGCCGGAGCCATCGACCCGGACATCATAGTTCCATCTTCATCGCATGATGCACAACAGAAGATCTGCCTGCGGTCCGGACAGGGAAGTTCCGTAAAACTCCTGGTTGCAGAATCGCAGCAACTAATTCAGTGTTAACTACTTTGCCATTTTTGAGCCTCAGCCTATTGTCCTTGTAGCGTGAGAGTCCTTCAGTCCCGCTGATACTGAGGTGGCCCATGCCTACTGTCCTCATTATTGACGATGATTGTGCCACGCGCGCTGCGCTGGAAACATTATTGAAGAAGAAGCGGTTCTGCGTGTTTCTCGCGCCGGATGGTCCGACCGGCATTCGATTGATCGGCAGCGTGTCCTTCGATGCCGTCGTGATCGACATGTTCATGCCGGGCATGGACGGCATCGCAACCATTCGCGAGCTCATCAAGCTCGATCCCACGGTCCCGTTCATCGCAATCTCCGGCTACGCGTTCACCGATAAGAAACTGGGAGCTCCAGACTTCCTCGGAATGGCAATCAAGCTCGGAGCAACGGCAGCGTTGCAGAAGCCGTTCGACATCCTCGATCTGCTCGAAGCGGTCGATCGTGCGATCGAGGTGCGGCAACGACTTCTGACCGAGGCGCGGCGCGTGGCTCCTCATCCACGTCTGTCAGGAAGGGCTCATGATGAACATCCTGGTCGTTGATGACGAAGTCGGCGTTTGCTGTGTCATCCAGCATCTTCTGGTTCGCGAGGGCTACGCGGTCACGGCCGTCACCGACGGTCGGCTGGCCATGGATGCCGTGTCCCGCGACGATTTCGCTGCGGCCCTGATCGATCTCAACCTGGCCGACATGGACGGCAACGACGTCATCCGGGCTGCGCGCGCGGCCCGGCCCACGATGCCGATCGTGATGATGTCGGGCATGGTGCTCGAGTCAGGACAGGGGGCGCCTGACTTGCTCTCCCCCTCGCCCAAAGTGGTCGGCCTTCATCGTTTGGCGAAGCCGTTCAAGCCGAAAGACCTGTCGCAGCTGATGCGTGACATTCTGGCGCAGGACACCGAGCTTCTCGCCGTGGCGGTCTGACCGCCAGCGATTCTGCTGCTTGCGTCGAGCCGGGCGTTTGGAGCGGGTCGCCTCTCTCCGGCAAGGCAGCTTGCGACGCGCGGCAGACGTTCTGGATCTCTTGCTCGCGGTCGGCTACGGGCGGACTCGTGATCGCTGCAGGGCATCACCTGCCGCACGGGCAGACGGGTCGACGGACGACGAGAAGCCTTGGGATGTGAGCCCGTTCACACTGGAACGGCGCGGACCGCGGTATCTTTTGGAACGAAGGGCACCGGTAACCAATTAGGTCCTTCGTGCCCGATCGTTAGAATTTGAGCGATCCGCTCAATTTGAACAAAGTGGAATTTTGCCATCCTGGCTCGCAGTTTGTGCGAGGGCGAGATGAGCGAAGCCGAATACGAGTTGTTGATGGATGTTGTGAGAACCGCTATTGCGCCCGAGACCGAGACCGATTCCATGGCCCGTTTGTTCGCGATTCTGCATTTCCCCGCGGCAGCCAACGACAACCAGGGCGCCTGGCCGCTGATCCCGTTTCCGGACGGCTGGTTCGCGGCCTGTTGACGCGCGATCTTCTGTCGTCATGCAAGCCAGTGGATCGGCACGTCTTTGCCGGAACACTGCTGCGGTCTTCATTTTCTGAGATGGCGACGGCGGAGGCCGCCGCCCCTCAGATCGCCGGCGCTACTTCTTGACTGCGAACACCCAGACGACGCCGCCTTGCGGGACGTTGTCCTCCAGACCGATGTTGCCTTTCGAGAGCGCATCCTGGATGCGTTGCGCATCGACGCCCCAGCCGGACTGCACGGCGATGTACTGCGTGCCATCGACCTCATAGGCGACGGGCATGCCCATGATCCCCGAGTTCGTCTTCTGCTCCCACAGCAGCTCGCCGGTCTTGGCATGGAAGGCCCGGAACATCCGGTCGTTGGTGCCGCCGACCAGAACGAGATCGCCCGCCGTCGCGGTCACCGACCCGAACAGCTGGGATTTCGGGAAATTGTGCGACCACACCTTCTTGCCTGTCGCGGGATCCCAGGCCTGCAGCTCCCCGAAATGGTCGGCACCGGGCCGCACCGTGAGCCCGATGTCCTCGGCCTTGGTGCCGAGCCAGAGCTGGCCGGGAACGAGCGGCAGCTTTTCCCCGGTGAAGCCGCCGCAGAAATTCTCGTTCGCCGGCACGTAGACGAAGCGCGTCTTCTGGCTGTAGGCCGCGGACGGCCAGTCCTTGCCGCCCCACAACGAGGGACAGAAGTCGACACGCTTGCCGAGCGTCGGCTTGTGCGCGGGATCGACGATCGGCCGTCCCGTCTCGGGCTCGATGCCCTTCCAGACATCGGTGTGGACGAAGTTCCAGCCATTGACGTAGTTGATGCGCTCCGGCGTGCGCTCGAGCACCCAGAAGATGGCGTCGCGTCCGGGATGGATCAGGCTCTTGAAGCTGCGGCCGTCGCGCTGCAGGTCGACCAGCATCGGCGCATCGACCTCGTCCCAGTCCCACGAGTCGTTCTGGTGATACTGGAAATGCGTCTTGATCTTTCCGGTCGCAGGATCCAGCGCGATCACCGAGCTGGTGTAGAGATTGTCGCCGGGGTGCAGGCCCCCTGGCCAGGGCGCGGCGTTGCCGACGCCCCAATACACCGTCTTGGTGTCCTTGTCGTAGGTGCCGGTCATCCAGGCCGAGCCGCCGCCGTTCTTCCAGTCGTCGCCGCTCCAGGTGTCATGCCCGGGCTCGCCTTCGGCCGGGATCGTGAAGGTGCGCCAAAGCTCCTTGCCGTCCTCGGCGTCATAAGCGGCAACGTAGCCGCGGACGCCGAACTCGCCGCCGGAGCCGCCGACCATCACCTTGCCGTCGACGATCAGCGGCATCAGCGTGAGATATTGTCCCTTCCTGTAGTCCTGGACCTTCTTGTCCCACAGCACCTTGCCGGTCTTGGCGTCGAGCGCGACCAGATGATCGTCCGTCGTGGCGAGGTAGAGCTTGTCCTGCCAGAGGCCGACGCCACGATTGGTCGGATGCAGCTGGAACAGATCCTCGGGGAGCTCGCGCTTGTAGCGCCAGTACTGATCGCCGGTCTTGGCATTCAGCGCGATGACCTGCCCCATCGGCGTCGTGATGAACATGACGCCGTTGTTGACCAGCGGCGGCGCTTCGTGCCCCTCGACCACGCCGGTGGCAAAGGTCCAGACCGGCACCATGTCCTTGACGTTCGTGGTGTTGATCTGGTCGAGCGGACTATACCCCTGGCCATCATAGGTCCGGCGGTAGAGCATCCAGTTGCCCGGTTCGGGATTTTCGAGCCGCGCGGGCGTAACGGGACTATAGTTGTCGATCGGGCCGGCCACGGCTGCCGGTGCGGCGAGACAGGTGAACGCCACGGTGCTCGATAGCAGCCATTGCTTGATCGCGGTGGACGTGATGGACATGGACAAACCTCCCCTGCTTCGTTTTTCGATTCACTTGTTGTCGTGACGGGTGTCGAGACGATGCGAGTTCCGATAGGGACATGGGATCTCATCAGCCCTGTTGGCCACCTACCTTCCCAATGAAGGGCCCGGCGATCAGGAGCGTGCCGTCCTTGATCGCGAGGGGAAGCGCGGCAAGCCGCCGCGGCGCGGGGCCGAACACGACCTGCGCCCCGCGCCTCGGGTCGTACTCGGAATTGTGGCACATGCATTTGAAGACATCGTCGTTGCCCTCGGTCGCCTTGATCCAGGCCGTGACCGGGCATCCCGCATGCGAGCAGATGGCCGAATAGGCCACGATTCCTTCGGCTGCGCGCCGACGCGTGTCGTCGTCCAGTTCGTTTGGATCGAGCCTGACGAGCACCACCTCGTTCAATCGCGATCCGTCACGCACGATCGCATTCGCTGGATCCTTCGGCCACCCATGAACCGGTGGCTCGCCGATCTTCAAGTCGTCAGGCGTGATCGTCTGCCCTTCGCGCTCCCCTTCCGAGAACACGATCAGGTCGCCTTTCTGCGGCCGCTTCTCCTTGCGAGGATCATCGTCATCGGCCGCTGCGCTGGCGACTGTTGCGCATGCGGCAAGCGTGCCGAAAACCACCGAGCGGCGTGTCGGGTGATCATCCATGACAGATCTTTGCGTGTGAAGTTGTGTGCTTGAGTCGTGGGAATGCTGCTCTAAAGTCCGGCGTCCCGCAGCGCACCCTGACATAGAATAATTAGAACAACACAACCTGACGAAATCAAGGCGCGTTGCGCGATTTCGCCGCGATGTTTTCAACTATCGTCGCTGCTGCGCGTCATTGCCGATGCAACAGTTCGGCGAAAGCTGCTGGTGATCGGCAGCGACGGTGTCGCCAGCTCCGTCTGGAATTTCGACCACGCAAGGTGTGCGCCAGGGTCGGGATGAGAGCAGCGCGACAACACCCCTACGTGCTGCCGTGCCGGGTGCCGACCCGATCTAAACGCGGCTCGGCCGATCAAGGTCCAGCTGGCCGAGGCCCGGATCGATGGCGTCGGCTTCGCGACGAGAGTGGTTGCCTAAGCGACCGATTGCCTATATTGCTCCGCCCACAGGGGCCACGTGGCGGAGTGGTTACGCAGCGGTCTGCAAAACCGTTTACACCAGTTCAATTCTGGTCGTGGCCTCCACTCAATCAAGATCAAGCGGGTTGGACCCCCCATTGGCCGCGGCCGGCGCTAGATGGGCAGATCGTCGATGCCGCCGGGATAGCTGACCTGCGCGCGCGGCCAGGTCAGAATTGCGCCTCGTTCACCGGCCGAGACGCCGCCCCGATCCGAGCCGGACCTGCCGGCCAGCCGGGGCGCGTAATCCCTGAACTGCACCACATTGGATTTTTCTGCTTCCTGCATGGCTCTGATCCTCGTTCCATGCTGCAATGCAAGAAGCGTACCCCCGGTTCCTAAACCCGGCGTTTACGGCCGCGCCAATCCGGCTTGCGGGCCTTTGGGCGGGGCGTGAGCTCCGGTTGCTCTTTTTCCACCTCCCGATACCGCGCCAGCATGCGCTCGAAGCTGGCGTCGAGGGTCGTGGCGATCTCCGGCCGGCGTTCCAGCGCGGCCATCAGCATCCCCGCCGCCTCGATGGTCGACAGCCCGTCGCGGCGCGGCTCGCGGCGCAGCCGGCCGTAGCGCGACGGCTGCCGCGGCCCGAGGATCACGCGCTGGCACTTCAGCATCCACGGATTGCGCCACCACAGCGCCTTGGCCTGGCTCCAGGTGCCGTCGAGCAGGATCACGCCCTCGATCGACTTGAGGATGGCGCGCTGGTTGTCGGCCACCTCGCCCTTGCGGGTCAGCGCGACCACCTCGGTCTCAGGATCGAGCTCGGCCGCCTTGGCCGAGCCGAGATAGAGAATCGCCCAGCGCGCGGGATCGTCGACCGGCCGTCCCAGCGCCCTGGCGAGGCTCGGCCAGGACAGCCCGACCTTGACCACCGCGTTCTTGAAATGCTGGGCGGCGAGCCGCGCGGTGCCGAGCGCGCGGTCCTGCTCCTGCGGGTGCTGCAGGATCAGGAGCCCCAGCCGGCTTTCCAGCGACGTGACGCTGTCGCAGATGCACAGCGGCAGCGGCTTCTGGCAGCGCGGGCAGTCGGGTGGCGCCTCGGTGGCAAGCGGCGGATGGTTATGTATCTCTGGCATGGCGCGCCTATACGCGCCGCTGAACGTCGCGACAACGGCTCATTCGGCAGGAGCTGCGAGCGGCTCCGGCGCCGAGCGGCGGCGCAGCCGGTCGATCAGCAGATAGATCACCGGCGTGGTGTAGAGGGTGAGGATCTGCGACACCAGCAGCCCGCCGATGATGGTGATGCCGAGCGGGCGGCGCAGCTCAGTGCCGGGACCGGTCGCGATCACCAGAGGCAGGCCGGCGAACAGCGCGGCGAGGGTCGTCATCAGGATCGGGCGGAATCGCACCCGGCAGGCCTCGAAGATCGCATCGGCCGATGACATGCCTCGCTGCCGCTCGGCTTCCAGCGCGAAATCGACCAGCATGATGCCGTTCTTCTTGACGATCCCGATCAGCAGGATGATGCCGACGAAGGCGATCACCGTCAGCGGCGTGTTGGTAACCTGCAAGGCGAGCAGCGCGCCGAGCCCGGCCGACGGCAAGGTCGAGATGATCGTCAGCGGATGCGCCAGGCTCTCATAGAGCACGCCGAGCACGATATACATCGCGGCCAGGGCGAACAGGATCAAGAGAGGCTGGCGGCCGCTGCTCTTGTTGAAGTCCCCGGCATTGCCGTCGAAGCTGCCGCGGATGCCCTCCGGCATGTGCAGCTCGTCGACGGCGCGCTGGATGTTGGCGGTCGCGGTCTGCAAGGGCACGTCCGGCAGCAGGTTGAACGAGACGGTGGTCGAAGGGAACGATTGTGAATGATACACCGCCAGCGGTGACAGACCGCGCTCGGCCTTGACCAGCGCCGACAACGGCACCTGCGCGTCCCCTGCCCCGGCCACATAGATGCGGTCGAGATTGGAGGGATCGGTCTGGAACTTCGGGTCGATCTCCAGCACGACCATGTATTGGTTGCGCTGGCTGTAGACGATCGAGATCTGGCGTTGCGCGAAGGCGTTGTTGAGCGCGTTGTCGATATCCTGGACGCGGACGCCGAGGCTCGCCGCCGTTTGTCGGTCGATCCGCAGCGCAAGCTGCAGGCCACCGGGATCGCGGTCGCTTGAAATGTCGGTGATGCCGTCGACCGACTCCAGGCGCTTGGCGACAATCGGCGCCCATTTCTGCAGAAGGTCGAGATCGGGACTGCTCAACGTGTACTGGTAGTCGGAATCGCTCTGGCGGCCGCCGGTGCGAACGTCCTGCGCGGCGAACATGAAGAGCCGAATGCCGGGGACCATCGCGAGGCTCCGCCTGAGGCGGTTGATCACGAGCTCAGTCGAGACGCCCTCGCGCTCCGCCGGGGGCTTGAGGTTGATGAACATGGTGCCGCGGTTGGACGTCGCGCCGCCCGGCCCGCCGCCACCCCCGACCGTCGAGCCGATGCCGGCCACGGCGGGATCGGCCATCACGATGTCGGCAAGCCGCTGCTGCAGGCCCAGCATGGACTGGAACGAAATGTCGGCCGAGGCGCGCGTCGCACCGATGACGAAGCCGGAATCGTCGGTCGGGAAGTAGCCCTTGGGCACCTTGATGTAGAGCGTCACCGTGAGCGCGATGGTGGCGAAGAACACGATCAGGGTGAGAAACGGATAAACCAGCACGCCGCGCAGCGTCCAGGCATAGAAGCGGACCATGCCGGACAGCGCGCCTTCGACGATACGGTCGAACCAGGTGGCACGATCGGACAGCGTCTCCTTGATGTAATGCGCGCAGATCATCGGCGTCACCGTCAGCGATACCAATGTCGACACGACGATCGCGAAGGTCAGCGTCAGCGAGAACTCACGCAGGAGACGGCCGACGACGCCGTCCATGAAGATCAAGGGCACGAAGGCTGCAATCAGAGAAAGGCTGATCGACAACACGGTAAAGCCGATCTGGCGGGCGCCATCGAGCGCGGCGCGCATCGGCGACAGGCCATGCTCGAGATTGCGGTACATGTTCTCGATCATGACGATGGCGTCGTCGACGACGAAGCCGACGGAGATCGCGAGCGCCATCAGTGACAGATTGTCGATCGAGAAGCCTGCGAGCCACATCGCCGCGCAGGTACCGGCAAGCGCCAGCGGCACCGAGACGCCGGCCGCGACCGTCGGCACCAGACGGCGAAGGAACAGGAACACGACGATCATCACCAGCACGGCGGTCGCGAGCAAGGTCCACTGCATGTCATCGACCGAGGCGCGAATGGTCCCGGTGCGGTCGACCAGCGTGGAGATCTCGATCCCCGCCGGCAGCCATTGCTTGAGCTCCGGGATCAGCGCCTTCACCCGGTCGACCGTCTCGATCACGTTGGCATCGCCCTGCTTGGCGATCTGGATCAGCACCGCCGGCTGCTTGTTGAACCAGGCGATCGAACGCACGTTGCGCACGGAATCCTCGACGTCGGCGACATCCGACAGCCGTACGAAGCTGCCATTGCTGCTCTTGATCAGGATGTCGCGGAATTCGGCCGCGCTGCGCATCTGCCGGTTGATGGCGATGGTCTCGCTCTGGCGGCCGCCCTCGAAGATGCCGACAGGCCCGATCGGATTGGCATTGATGATCGCCGTCCGGACATCGTCGGTCGAGATGCCGGCATTGGCGAGCGAGACCGGATTGAGCGCGATGCGCACGGCGGGTTGATCGGCGCCGCTGACCGTGACGTTACCGACGCCGGGTACCTGGAACAGCCGCTGCGCGAGCACGGTGTCGGCGACGTCATACATCGCGCTCGTCGTCATCGTCTTCGAGGTCAGCGCCAGAACGAATACGGGAGCCGCGGCCGTGTTCGCCTTGCGGAACCGCGGCAGCGCCGGAAGGTCGCTCGGAAGGTCCGACAGCGAGGCATTGATGGCCGCCTGCACGTCGCGCGCGGCCTTGTCGATGTCGCGGCCGATCGAGAATTGGATCTGGATGTTGGTGGTGCCGAGCGAGCTCGTCGAGGTGATCTGGTTGACGCCCGCGATCTCGCCGAGTCGCCGCTCCAGCGGCGCCGCGACCGTCCCCGCCATGACGGATGGGTCCGCGCCGGGGCGCGACGCGCTGACGAAGATCGCCGGGAAATCGACGTTCGGCACCGGCGCGACGGGAAGGAAGATGTAGGCGACGATCCCGACCAGGAACAGGCCGATCGAGAGCAGCGTGGTGCCGACCGGCCGGCGAATGAACGGCTCGGAGATCGAGGCCATCACTGGATGCCTTCGGTAGCACCTGCGATCGGCGGCGACGGCAGGTCCGGCGCCGGCGGCAGCGCGCGCTCGAAGCGACGATTGATGCGGTCGAGCGCGAGATAGATGACCGGCGTCGTGTACAGCGTCAGCAATTGGCTGAGCAGCAGGCCGCCGATGATGGAGATACCGAGCGGAAAGCGCAGCTCCGAGCCGGTGCCGCTCTCGATCGCCAGCGGCAGCGCACCGAACAGCGCGGCCAGGGTCGTCATCATGATCGGGCGGAAGCGCAGGAGACACGCTTGCACGATCGCGTCGTAAGGCGTGCGGTTCTCGTGACGCTCCGCCTCGAGCGCGAAGTCGATCATCATGATCGCGTTCTTCTTGACGATGCCCATCAGGAGGATGATGCCGATCAAGCCGATGACCGAGAGATCCTGGCCGAACAGCATCAGGGCCAGGATGGCGCCGCCGCCCGCCGACGGCAAGGTCGACAGGATCGTGATCGGATGGATGTAGCTCTCATAGAGCACGCCGAGCACGATGTAGATCGTGACCACGGCCGCCAGCAGCAGCCAGGGCTGGCCGGCCAGCGACTTGGCGAATTCGGCGGCATCACCCGAGTACACGCCGATGATGCTGCCGGGCATGCCGATGCGGTTCTCGGTCGCATGGAGCGCGTCGACCGCCTCGCTCAGGGCCACGCCGGGCGCGAGATTGAAGCTCAGCGACACCGCCGGAAACTGCGCCTGGTGCGAGATCGCCAGCGGCGCGGTGGTGCGCTTCAGGCTTGCCACCGCCGAGAGCGGCACTTGGCCGCCGGCGCCAGGCAGATAGAGCTTCGATAGGATCGAGGGATCGCGCTGATACATCGGCAGCGCCTCCAGCACGACCCGGTACTGGTTGGCCTGGCCATAGATCGTCGAGATCTGCCGCTGCGCGAAGGCGTCATTGAGGGTGTCGGTGACGCCCTGCAGGCTGACGCCGAGCTGGCCGGCGCGCTGGCGGTCGATGGTCAGCTCAGCGCGCAGGCCGCCCTCCTGGGCTTCGGATGAGACGTCGCGGAATAGAGGGTCGCGGCGCATTTCTCCGACAAGCTGCCTCGCCCATTTCGACACCTCCGCGGCATCGGCACTGGTCAGCGTGTATTGGTACTGCGAGCGGCTCGCCTGGGTCGAGATCTGCACATCCTGGACCGGCTGGAAGTACACGGTCATGCCGGGCACGCCCGAGGTCTTCTGCTTCAGCCGGTCGATCACCTCGGCGACGCCATCCTGCCGCTCGCCGAGCGGCTTCAAGGTCATGACGAGACGGCCGACATTGGTGGTCGGGTTGACCGATCCGGCGCCGATCACCGAGACGACGCCGACGACGTCGGGATCAGCCCGGATCGCGGCGGCGACATCCGCCTGGCGCTTCTGCATTTCGGCGAACGACACGTCAGCGCCGGCTTCGGTCACCGCCGTGATCGAGCCGGTGTCCTGCAGCGGCAGGAAGCCCTTGGGCGCGACGACGTAGAGCGCCAAGGTCGCCGCCAAGGTCGCGAAGGTCACGACGAGCGTCTCGGTCTGGCGGTCGAGCACCCAGAGCAGGCTGCGGTGATAGACCGCCACCGTGCGGTCGATGAAGCGGCTGATAGCGTTCAGCCCCGGCAGCACCCACTCCTCGCTGGCATGCTTCAAAAGCCGCGAGCACATCATCGGTGTCAGGGTCAGCGAGACCACCGCCGACGTCACCACTGCGATCGTCAAGGTCAAAGCGAACTCGCGGAACATGCGGCCGACAAGCCCCGACATGAACAGCAGCGGAATGAACACCGCGATCAGCGACACGGTCAGCGAGATCACGGTGAAGCCGATCTCGCGCGCGCCGCGCAACGAGGCGTTCATCGCGCTCTCGCCATTCTCCATGTGGCGCACGATGTTCTCGATCATCACGATGGCGTCGTCGACGACGAAGCCGGTGCCGATGGTGAGTGCCATCAGCGAGAGATTGTCGAGACTGAAGCCGGCAAAGTACATCACGCCGAAGCTCGTGATCAGCGAAAGCGGCAGCGCGACGCCGGCGATGATCGTGGCGCGCAGCGAGCGCAGAAACAGCAGCACGACCAGCGTCACCAGCACCACGCTGAGCACCAGCGTGAACTGCACGTCGTGCACCGAGGCGCGGATGGTCACGGTGCGATCGCTGACGATGGCGAGCTTCACGCCGGCGGGAAGCGTGCGCTGCAGCTTCGGGATCTCGGCACGGATCTGCTTGACGACCTCGATGACGTTGGCACCCGGCTGGCGCTGGATGTCGAGGATGACCGCAGGGACACCCTGGTACCAGCCGCCGGTCCGATCGTTCTCCAAACCATCGATAATCGTCGCGACATCGCCGATCGTGACCGGCGAGCCGTTGCGGTAGGCAATGATGATCGGCTTGTAGGCGTCGGCGGCCGCGATCTGGTCGTTGGCCGTGATCAGATAGGCCTGCTGCGCCCCGTCGAGCGATCCCTTGGGACCGGAGACGTTGGCGCCTGCGATGGCGGCGCGCAGGTCCTCCATCGAGATGCCATAGGCGGCGAGCCGCGCCAGGTCGGCCTGCACGCGCACCGCGGGCTTGAGTCCGCCGAGCACCGAGACACGGCCGACGCCCGAGACCTGGCTCAGCCGCTGGGCCATGATCGTGTCCGCCATGTCACTCATCGCGCGCAGGGAGATCGTGTCCGAGGTCAGCGCGAGCGTCATGACCGGTGCGTCGGCCGGATTGACCTTGGCGTAGGTCGGCGGATAGGGCAGCGACTTCGGCAAGACGCCGGCGGCGGCATTGATCGCCGCCTGGACGTCCTGCGTGGCGCCATCGATGTCGCGTCCGAGATCGAACTGCAGCGATATCTGGCTGACGCCGAACGAGCTCGTCGAGTTCATCGCCGAGAGCGACGGGATCTGCCCAAGCTGGCGCTCCAGCGGCGCCGTGATCAGCGAGGCGATCACATCGGGGCTGGCGCCCGGCAGTTGCGTCGTCACCTGGACGGTCGGGAAGTCGACCTGCGGCAGCGCCGAGACCGGCAGCGCGAGATAGCCGAGCAGGCCGCCGATCAGCAGCGCGACGCCGAGCAGCGAGGTCGCGATAGGACGGCGGATGAAGGGTTCGGAGACGCTCATCGCGACTGCTCGTCACTCTTGCGGTCGCGTCATGGCTGCGCCTTCGCGCCGCGACCTGCCTCACTCCCTCCCTGGGGCGCTGCACCGGCATCGGTCTGGCCCGCGGCCTGAGGCCTGCGACGCCGCTCGCCGTCCTTCGGCGCGCCGTTAGGCGGCGCTCCGCCCTCCTTCGCCTGGTCCTTGCCTTGATCCTTTGCTTGCGGATTGCGGCCGCGTTTGCGAGGCGCCAGATCGGCCTGCGGCGTCTGCTCGGCGCGCCCGACCACCACTTTGACGCCCTCGGCGAGGTTGGCAAAACCTGTCGTCACCACACGGTCCGAGGGGCTCAAGCCGCTCGCGATCACGGCCTCGCTCTCATTCTGCTGCACGACCGCCACCGGATGCGCGGAGACGATGTCGCCCTCGCCAATCACGTAGCTGAACGTACCTGCCGGCCCGCGCTGTACTGCCGACGTCGGCACCGTGATCGCCTGCGACAGGGTCTCGACCTTGAGCCGGACATTGACGAACTGTCCTGGCCAGAGCTGGAATTTACCGTTGGGGAATTCGGCTTTCAGCTTCAGCGTGCCCGTCGTCTGATCGACCTGGTTGTCGATGCCCCGCAACGTGCCGGTGTCGATGACGGTGACGCCGTCATTGCCGAACACGTCGACGGCGAGCGGTCCGTTGGCGGCGGCCGCATTGACGCGCATGATTTGCTGTTGGGGCAGGCTGAACTGAACCGCAATCGGCTGCAGCTGCGTGATGACGACGAGGCCGGTCGCGTCAGAGGCATGAACGACGTTGCCCTGGTCGACCAGGCGCAGACCGGCGCGGCCGGAGAGCGGCGCCACGATCTTGGTGTAGCTCAAGGTCGTCGCCGCGTTGTCGATCGCGGCCTGATCCGCCTTGATCAGCGCCTGCTGCTGCGCCACCACCGCGCGCTGCGTGTCGGCCTGCTGCTTGGTGCCGGCATTGCTGGCGGCGAGCTGCTCGTAGCGGGCGAGGTCGAGCTTCTGGTTGGCGAGCTGCGCCTCGTCCTGCGCCTTCTTGGCGACGGCCTGGTCGTATTGCGCCTGATAGATCGCCGGATCGATCTCGGCGAGCACGTCGCCCTTCTTGACGTCCTGCCCTTCGACGAAATTGACCGCGATCAGCTTGCCGTCGACCTGGGAGCGAACCGTGACGGTATTGAGCGCGCGGACCGAGCCGACGCCGTCGAGATAGACCGGCACGTCCTTGATGGCAGGCGAGGCGGCCAGGACCGGAACGGGAAGGTCGGGCCGCGCGAAGCGGTTATTGGTCTGCTGCTTCTGCTGCATCGCCGACCAGCCGATATAGCCGAGGCCGCCCAGGATCAGCAGCGTGATCGTGATCGACACCAGCCGCCGCGCCACGCTGGACCGCGCGCGCTTCACTGCCCCTGCTCCCTTCTCGTCCGGTTTAAAGAGCATCGGCCGACTTCTCCATGCGCGGCTCCCAGCCGCCGCCGAGCGCCTGATAGAGGCTCACGAACGCCTGCAGGCGCGCCAGTTGCGCCTGCCATAGCGCGTCCTCGGCCTGGAACAGCGTCAATTGCGTATTCAAGACTGTCACGATGTCGGCAGTTCCCGCGCGCAGTTGCTGCTCGGACAATTCGAACGCACGACGCGAGGCGGTAACGACCTGGCGCTGCAGTTGAAGCCTGATCGTGGTCTGCTTGATCGAGAACAGCGCATTGTCGACGTCGGTGAAGGCCTGGATCACGGTCTTGCGGTAGGTCTGCAGCAGCTCATCCTGGCGCGCTTTGGCATTCTCGAAATTGCCGAGAATCCGGCCGCCGTCGAAGATCGGCTGGGTCAGGCTGCCGGCCAGGCTGAAGAACGCCGCATGCGGCTGAAACAGCGAGGTCAGCGCTGCACTCTGATAGCCTCCGTTTCCGGTCAACTGGATGCTCGGAAAGAATTGCGCCCGCGCGCTGCCGACATTGGCGGTGGCTGACGCCAATTGGGCCTCCTGCCGGCGGATGTCCGGACGCTGCGTCAGGATCTCCGACGGCAGACCAGGCGTGACCCGCGGAGTCCTGATCTGGTCGAGCGAGCCGCCGCTGACCCGAATGCCTTCGGGCGATCGCGCGACCAGCACGGCCAGCGCATTGACGTTCTGGTCGAGCGTCTGGCGCAGCGGCGGCACCGCCGCCTTCTGATTGGCGAGCACGCTCTCCTGCTGCGCGACGTCGAGATCATTGCCGGTGCCCGCCTTCTGCCGTTCGCGGATGGCATCGAGCACACGCGTGGCGCTGGCGATGTTGCGCTCCGCCGTCCGAATCCGATCCTGCGCGGCCAGCACCTGGAAATAGGCATTTGCGACGGTGGCGAGCGTCGTCAACTGCGTGACGTCGCGGTCGAAGCGGTTGGCCAATGCGGTTTCCTCGGCCGCCTGCAGCGCGTCACGATTCTGGCCGAAGAAGTCGAGCTGGTAGCTCGCAGAAAGCGAGGCCTGGTAATTGACGACCTCACGGCCGCCATTGGTGAGCCCGCTGGAGCTCGACCCGGACGTGCGCGAATAGGTCTCCTGCCCCGTGCTCGACAGGCTCGGCAGCAGCGCCGCGCCGGCCTGCCGCGCCAGCGCATCGGCCTGCCTGAACCTGGCCACAGCAGCGGCAATATCGAGGTTGACGCTCTGCGCCTCCTCCATCAACTGGGTCAGCTCGCGTGATCCGAAGCCGCGCCACCAATCGAGCGGCGGTGGCGCCGCCAATTCGGAACCGGACGCCGCCTTGTAGCGCCGGGGCATGTCGAGGGCCGGGTCGGGAATATCCTGCGTCAGCAGGCAGCCGGCCGAGCTTACCGCCAAGCCGATCGCCGCGATCCAGCGGACGAAATGCCGCAGGCCCGCCGGAGCGCGATTCTCCCGCTTCCCGGCAACGATCCGCGGGTCAGCGGACGCGCGGCAAAGCTCGTCGACGGCGATCGGCACGGTGGACACTGGCGTGATGCTTCCCTGTAGTCTTGGGGAATCATTCTAGCCGCAGCCCACGGCGCCGGACAGCCCTGCAGCCCACGTCCCCCCCAGCAGCGATGGTGCCGATAAAGTCCGCCGAATCGACAGATCTCCCGTAAATCAGCGGAGTTTCGTGCAGGCCCGGCCAGGGGCCACCGGCTGCCGCCTTACCAAGATTTCATCTGCCGAATGCCGTTTTGCGCGGGGTGTGACGCGGCGAGCGCGCCCGTGAAACCCTTTGGCGGGGACTCCGTAACTTGCACGTGAACTTCAGGGGGCATTCATGCGAGTTGCGGTGGTCGGAACGGGTATTGCGGGTAACGCCGCGGCCTGGTCCCTGGCGAAGCGTTATCCGATCACCGTCTACGAGCGCGATCTCCGTCCGGGCGGCCACAGCCACACCGTGACGATCGACTATGACGGCGCTCCGGTCTCCGTCGACATCGGCTTCATCGTCTACAACGAGCTGAACTATCCTGAGCTCACCGCCTTGTTCGATCATCTGGGGGTCGAGACGGTCGACAGCAGCATGAGCTTTGCCGTCACCGCGGATGCCGGTCGCTTCGAATGGAAAGGTGGCGGAAACACCTGGCTCGACACCGCCAAGGGGCTGTTCGCGCAGCCGAGCAACCTGCTGTCGACATCCTATCTCTGGATGCTCAGGGACATCCTGACCTTCAATGAACAGAGTACAGCGGACTTCAAGGCCGGCCGCCTGCATGGCCTGACGCTCGGGGACTATTTCCGGCGCAACCATTTCGCGCCGCGACTGCTCACCGACTATCTGGCGCCGATGGGGGCCGCAATCTGGTCGGCCCCGGCATCCGAGATGCTGGACTTTCCGGCCGAGAACTTCGTCGCGTTCTTCAGCAATCACAGGTTGCTGCAATATGACCGCCCGGTCTGGCGCACCGTCAAGGGCGGCAGCCGCCGCTACGTGGAGAAGCTCACGTCAAGCTTCCGCAACCAGATCAGGCTCGGCAGCGCCGTGACCCGCATCGAACGCACCGCCCACGGCGTCATCGTTCAAGATAGCAGCGGGCGTCGGGACAGCTACGATCATGTGGTGATTGCCGCTCACAGCGACCAGGCTTTGTCGATGCTCGCCGACGCGGACGAGCGGGAGCGCGGCATCCTCGGTGCGATCAAATATTCGCCCAACACGATCTATCTGCACCGTGACAGCAGGCTGATGCCGAAGCGCCGCCGCGCCTGGGCTTCGTGGAATTTCCTGCGCTGGCAGCGTGAGGGCGTTCCCATGAACGATGTCGCCGTCACCTATTGGATGAACAACCTGCAGGACATCGACGACGCCAGGCCGCTGTTCGTCAGCCTCAACCCACCCTTCGCTCCGGCTCCGGAGCTGACCTTTGGCAAATATATCTGTGAGCACCCACAATATACGGCTGCCGCCTTTGCGGCGCAGAAGCGTCTGGCAGCGATTCAGGGGCAGCGCAATACTTGGTTTTGCGGGGCCTGGACCGGCTATGGCTTCCATGAGGACGGGCTGCGCTCGGGTCTCGCCGTGGCAGAGGCGCTCGGCGCGAGCGTGCCATGGCGCGGGTTTCCAACCGAGCTCGCCGAGGCTGCGGAATAGGCGCGATATGGGCATGGATCACTCGGGACCGGATGATCGAACGGAAGCGGCCGCGCTCTATGTCGGAGATGTCATGCATGCCCGCATGCGGCCGACCACGCATCGATTCCAGTATCGCGTGATGAGCCTGCTGATCGATCTCGGCCGGCTCGACCAGGCGGACCGGCAGACACCGCTGTTCGGGGTCAACCGGCGCGCGCTCTACAGCTTCCACGAGGCCGACCATGGTCCGCGCGACGGCTCGTCGCTGCTGGCCTATGCGCAGACCTGTGCGGCGGATCAGGGGATCGATCTCAGCGGCGGACGCGTGCTGCTGCTGTGCTATCCGCGGCTGCTCGGCTACGTGTTCAATCCGCTGTCGGTCTATTTCTGTTATCGCAGCAACGGCACCCTGGCGCTGATGATCTACGAGGTCCGCAACACCTTCGGCGAGATCAAGCCCTATGTGCTGCCGGTCAGGCCCAATGAGCTGTCCGCGGCAGGGCTGCGCCAGACGCAGGACAAGACCTTCTACGTCTCGCCGTTCATCGACATGGCGATGCGCTACCATTTCCGCATCATGCCGCCGGGCGACAAGGTCAAGTTGCGGATTCTGGAAACTGGCGCCGACGGGCCCCTGCTCGCTGCAACCTTCTCCGGCCGTCGTCGCGGGCTGACGTCCGGCTCCCTACTCGCTGCCTTCGTCTCGCTCCCGCTGGTGACTGTCAAAATCTTCGCCGCGATCCATTGGGAGGCACTGCGGCTGTGGGCCAAAGGCGTCCGGCTCGTGCCGCGCGGCGAAATCATTGCAGGCCCTGGAACCAATACCGGCTTGGCGGGGAACGGCAGCCACGCTTATATATCACGACGCTGACCGGAAACGGCCGGCTCGCTCTGCGTCCGTGATTCCCTGCCCGCACAGGTGCCACACCGGCCAGCCGACGGGGACGTGGGCTGGAGCCGTTTGCGTGAGTGGACCTGCCATGCCGGACGTCATCCCAGTCACCCCTGATACCATCGACAAGGTGCTTGCCGATCTTCCCCGCCTGCCCCGCCTTGCCCTCGGCTTCGGATCGCGGTTGCGAAAAGGCACGCTCGACGTGACCCTGCCGGACGGACGGGTGATCCGGCTCGGCGGCGTTGAGCCCGGGCCGGCCGCCGCAATGATCCTGGCCAATTACGGCTTCGCATCGCGCCTTCTCAATGGCGGCGACATCGGCATCGCCGAAGCCTATCTGAACGGCGACTGGGATACGCCGGACCTGACGCAGTTTCTCTATCTGTTCTGCGTCAACCAGCACCTGCTGCAGTCGATGCTGGAAGACAAGCCGCTGATCCGGTTTGCCCAGCTGGTCCGGCACTGGTTCAACCGCAACACCAAACGTCAGGCGAAGCGCAACATCTACGCCCATTACGACATCGGGAATTCGTTCTACTCGGCCTGGCTCGATCCGAGCATGACCTATTCCTCGGCCTTGTTCGAGGAGCACACCACCGACCTCACCGCTGCGCAGACCAACAAGTACAAGCGGCTGGCCGAGGCGATCGATCTCAAGCCCGGGCAGAAGCTGCTCGAGATCGGCTGCGGCTGGGGCGGCTTTGCCGAATATGCCGCCAAGACGTTCGGCACCAAGGTCGTTGGGCTGACGATCAGCCAGCAGCAACGCGATTTTGCACAGCGCCGCATCCATCAGGCCGGGCTCGCCGAGAAAGTCGAGATCCGCCTGCAGGACTATCGCGACGAGCGCGACCGCTACGACCGTATCGCCTCGATCGAGATGATCGAGGCGGTCGGCGAGCAGTTCTGGCCGAAGTATTTCTCGCAACTGCGAGACCGTCTGCTGCCGGGCGGACTGGCCGGTGTCCAGGCCATTACCATCCAGGACAGCCTGTTCCAGCACTATCGCCGCGAGGTCGACTTCATCCAGCGCTACGTTTTCCCGGGGGGCATGTTGCCAACACCGCAGATCCTGAAGTCGCTCGGCGACCGCTTTGGCATACCCGTCATCCGCGAGCGCATCTTCGGGGAAGATTATGCCAGGACGCTGGCGATCTGGCGAAATAACTTCCGAGAGGCTTGGCCTGACCTCACGCCCGCCGGATTCGACGAGCGCTTCAGGCGGCTCTGGGAATATTATCTGTCCTACTGCGAAGCAGGTTTCCTCTCTGGGAACATCGATGTTCGCCAGGTGGTCTTTGCGAAATCAGGGGGCTGATCCAGCCGGCTTACGCTCCCCTGGATATCAGGCTAGGGTCCTCTTAAGTGTGCTCGAGGAAACTCCTACGGTATCTGCAAAATGACCATTCATAACGACGTCGTCGCGGCGATCGGCAATACGCCGCTGATCAAGCTCAAGCGCGCCTCGGAGGCGACGGGCTGCACCATTCTCGGCAAGGCCGAGTTCATGAACCCGGGCCAGTCGGTCAAGGACCGTGCCGGCAAGTGGATGATCCTGGAGGCCGAGAGACGTGGCGATCTCAAGCCGGGCGGCCTCGTGGTGGAGGCCACTGCCGGCAACACCGGCATCGGTCTGGCCGTGGTCGCCAGCGCGCGCGGTTATCGCACGCTGATCGTGATTCCGGAGACGCAGAGCCAGGAAAAGAAGGACATGCTACGGCTGTGCGGCGCGGAGCTGGTCGAGGTGCCGGCGTTGCCGTTCAGCAATCCCAACAACTATCAGCATGTCGGCCGCAGGCTCGCCGACGAACTGCGCAAGACTGAGCCGAACGGCGTGCTGTTCGCCGACCAGTGGAACAACCTCGACAACGCCAAGGCGCATTATGAGTCCACGGGACCCGAGATCTGGGAGCAGACCAACGGCAAGGTCGACGGCTTCATCTGCGCGGTCGGCACCGGCGGCACGATTGCCGGCACCAGCCGCTATTTGAAGGACAGGAACAAGGATATCGTCACCGCCTGCGCCGATCCGCACGGCTTCGCCATGTACGAATGGTTCAAGAACGGCGTCGTCAAGTCGACGCCCGGCGACTCCATCACCGAAGGCATCGGCATCGGTCGCGTGACGCCCGTGATCGAGACCGCCAAGGTCGACGACGCGTTCCTGGTGTCCGACGAGGATGCCGTCAACACGATCTACGACCTCGTGCAGCATGAAGGCCTGTGCCTGGGCGGCTCGACCGGCGTCAACGTCGCCGGCGCGGTGCAGCTCGCCCGGAAGCTCGGCCCCGGCCACACCATCGTGACCATCCTGTGCGACTCCGGCACGCGCTATCAGTCGAAGCTGTACAATCCAGAGTTCATGCGTTCGAAGAACCTGCCGGTGCCGGCTTGGCTCGAGAAGCGCAGCGGGATCAAGCCGCCGTTCATGTAGGACGCGAAAGACGAGTAGCGAACGAGAAACGACCTCTATTCGCTATTCGCATCTCCCAATTCGCCCCATCAATGCCGCAGGATCTGGCTCAGGAACAGCTTGCTGCGCGCATGCTGCGGATTGGCGAAGAACTCCTGCGGCGTGTTCGATTCGATGATCTGGCCGGCGTCCATGAACACGACGCGGTTGGCGACCTCGCGCGCGAAGCCCATCTCGTGGGTCACGACCAGCATGGTCATGCCCTCCTTCGCGAGATCGACCATGGTGTCGAGCACCTCCTTCACCATCTCCGGATCGAGCGCCGAGGTCGGCTCGTCGAACAGCATGACCTTGGGGTTCATCGTCAGCGCGCGCGCGATGGCGACACGCTGCTGCTGACCGCCCGACATCTGGCCCGGGTATTTCTGCGCCTGATGCGGGATCTTGACCCGCTCCAGGAACTTCATCGCGGTCGCCTCGGCTTCCTTCTGCGGGATGTTGCGCACCCAGATCGGCGCCAGGGTGCAGTTCTCCAGCACGGTCAGGTGCGGAAACAGGTTGAAGCTCTGGAACACCATGCCGACCTCGCGGCGAACCTCGTCCACGCGCTTGAGGTTCGGACCGAGGTCGATGCCGTCGACATTGATCTCGCCCTCCTGGAATTCCTCGAGCGCGTTGATGCAGCGGATCAAGGTCGACTTGCCTGAGCCCGAAGGCCCGCAGATCACGATGCGCTCACCCTTCCCGACCGAGAGATTGATGTCGCGCAAGACGTGGAATTCGCCGTACCACTTGTTGAGGGCGGAAATGCTGACGATCGAATTTGCAGTCATGGATCTCTCGATGATCTCTGGCTCAATGGCGCCGGTGCGCGTTGACGCGGCGCTCGACCAGCAGGGAGTAGCGTGACATGCCGAAGCAGAAGGCGAAGTAGATCAGCCCCGTGAAGGCAAAGCCGGTGAAGGCCGTGGTCGGCGTCGCCCAGACCGGATCGGCAAACGAGGCCTTGAGGCTGCCGAGCAGGTCGAACAGCGCCACGATGGACACCAGCGAGGTGTCCTTGAACAGCGAGATGAAGCTGTTGACGATGCCGGGGATCACGTGGCGCAGCGCCTGCGGCAGCACGATGAAGCTCGTCGTCTTCCACCAGGACAGGCCGAGCGCGCTCGACGCCTCCGCCTGGCCGCGCGGAATGGCCTGCAGGCCGCCGCGGATCACCTCGGCCATGTAGGCGCCGGAGAACAGCGCAACGCCGATCAGCGCCCGTACCAGGCCATCGACCCTGGCATTGCCGGGCAGGAACAGCGGCAGCATGTAGGTGGCGAAGAACAGCACGGTGATCAGCGGCACGCCGCGGACCAGCTCGATGAAGGCGATCGAAAAGATGCGGATCAGTGGAATGGTCGAGCGGCGGCCGAGCGCAAGCGCAATGCCGATCGGCATCGACGCAACGATGCCGATCACCGAGACGACCAGCGTCACCAGCATTCCGCCCCACAGCCTTGTGTCGACGATGGGAAGGCCGCCGCGATCGAGGCCCATGATCGCAATGACGACGGCAATGCCGGCGAAGGTCGCGGCCGTGGCGATGACGCTGCGCAGCGCCCTGCTCCCGCCGCCGACGATGAACACCAGCGCGGTGACAATGATCGCCGAGAGCGCGAGATCATTCCACACGGGCTGGTGAGATTGCTGCAGTTCGTTGCGGATCCAGACCAGTGGCCAGATCACGAGCGATGCGAGCGTTCCGATCAGCACGACCAGCTTGCCGAGCAGCCACAGCAGCATGCCGACCACCGGCACGTTGTCGCCGGCGCGCATCAGCGCGTTGCCGGCCGTATCGATGCTCTCGACGAACACCTGGAGGGCGCCTGTGGTCCAGCTCACGCCGAAGCCCTCCAGCCCACCGCCATAGAGCAGGAAGAACGCGACCACCGGCAGCGCGAAGAAGAACAGGCCCGCGTTCAATCCTTTGGCAGGCAGGCGCGGAATCAGCAGCGGCACCAGCAGCACCACCGCCAGCACATAGGTCAGATTGACGCGCCAGCGGTCGGCCTCCGGGTAGAAGCCGTACATGAACTGGCCGAACTTCGCCGAAATGTAGGGCCAACAGGCGCCGACCGGATGGCCGGCGTTCTGCGCCAGGCATGCTTCGCGGTCCTTGCCGACCCACACCGCGTCGACCAGCAGGAACTTGACCGCCGGGATCACGGTGAACCAGATCAACAGCGCGCTCACCAGCGTGAGCAGGATATTGGTCGGCGAGTTCAACAGCCTCGTGCGGACGAAGCCGACGAAACCCGTCGTCTTGATGGGCGCCGGGCGTTCTCCGGCCATGTCCTGACGGATGAAGGTTGAGGCCGTGATGTCGGTCATGCGCCAAGTCTCTTCATGCGCCAAGTCTCTTCCCAAGCCGCCAGCTGTAGAAGCTCATCATCGCGCTCGTGATCAGCGACAGCGCCAGATAGACGCCCATCGTGATTCCGATGATCTCGATGGCCTGACCCGTCTGGCTCATCGTCGTGCCCGCGAACACCGACACGAGATCGGGATAACCGATAGCGACCGCGAGCGAGGAGTTCTTGGTCAGGTTCAAATACTGGTTCGTCAGCGGCGGCAGGATGACGCGAAGCGCCTGCGGCACGACGATCAGGCGCAGCACGGTGCCTCGGCTCAGTCCAAGCGAGAGCCCCGCTTCCATCTGTCCCTTGTGGACCGAGAGAATGCCGGCGCGCACGACCTCGGCGATGAACGACGCCGTGTACATGGTCAGCGCCAGGGTCAGCGCGACGAGCTCTGGAATGATGCGCGAACCGCCGGCGAAGTTGAATCCCTTGAGCGCCGGTACCTCGAACGAAATCGGCACGCCGAACACGAGCGCTGCAATCAGCGGCAGGCCGATCAGCAGCCCCAGCACCCAGGGCCAGATCCGCATCACATGGCCGCGGAGGAACAGCTCGCGCCGCGCGTAATAGTGCAGACCGACCGAGACCACGATCGCCACACCGAGCGCGATCACGAACGGCATGAAGCCGGGCTCCTCGATCGGGCGCGGAACGATGAAGCCGCGGTTGTTGAGAAAGAAGGTCGAGAAAAGAGAGATGCTCTGTCGCGGTCCGGGCAGAGCCGCCAACACCGCAAGATACCAGAACAGGATCTGAAACAGCAGCGGCAGGTTGCGGATCAGCTCGACATAGGCGCCGGAGACTCGCGACAGCAATGCGTTCGGTGACAAGCGGCCAAGCGCAACCAGAAAGCCAAGGATGGTCGCCAGCACGATACCTATGACGGAGACCAGCAGCGTGTTCAGCACGCCGACGATCAGCACGCGACTGTAGCTGTCGGAGCCGGAGTAGCTGATCAGGGTCTGGTTGACGTCGAAGCCGGCCGTGTTGTTGAGGAAACCGAAGCCCGACGTGATGCGCTGGGCGGCGAGGTTGCTGCGTGCGTTGGCCACGATCTCGTAGCCAACCCACACCAGGACTGCGACGAACAGGATCTGCAGGATGATGCCGTTCCATCCTGCCTTGCCACCCAGCATGCGCTTCAGCCGAAGCCCATATTGCGCAGGCGGTAACCTCGCTTCGATACTCATTCGCCGCAGCCCCGCTATCGTGCAGTGATCAGCGGATCGGCGGCGCGTACTGCAGGCCGCCCTTGTTCCAGAGCTGGTTCAGACCGCGCGCGATCTGCAGCTTGGAGCCCGCGCCGACGTTGCGGTCATACATCTCGCCGTAGTTTCCGACCGCTTTCACGATCCGGGAGAACCAGTCCTTGGTGAGGCCGAGCTGCTCGCCGAGATTTCCATCGGTGCCGAAGGCGCGCTTGAAATCAGGCTTGTCCGACTTGGCCATCTCGTCCACGTTCGCCTGGGTGACGCCCATTTCCTCGGCCGTGATCAGCCCGAACAACGTCCACTTCACGATGTCGAACCACTGGTCGTCGCCGTGGCGCACCATTGGGCCGAGCGGTTCCTTCGAGATCACCTCGGGCAGCACAACATGGTCGGCCGGATTGGAGAGCTTCAGGCGCTCGGCATAGAGGCCGGAGACGTCGGTGGTGAACACGTCGCAGCGGCCGGATTCATAGGCTTTCACGGTCTCGTCGGCGCCGGCGAACGCGATCACCTCGTACTTCATCTTGTTGGCCTTGAAGTAGTCGGCGAGGTTTTGCTCGGTCGTGGTGCCAGTCTGCACGCAAACCGAAGCGCTGTTCAGCTCCAGCGCCGAGTTGACCTTGAGGGCCTTCTTCACCATGAAGCCCTGGCCGTCATAATAGGTAATTCCGGCGAAGTTCGCGCCGAGCGAGGTGTCACGCGACAGGGTCCAGGTGGTGTTGCGCGACAGCACGTCGACTTCGCCCGATTGCAGCGCGGTGAAGCGATCCTTGGCGGAGAGCGGCACGAACTTGACCTTGGTCGGATCGTTGAAGATCGCGGCGGCAATGGCGCGGCAGACGTCGACGTCGAGCCCGGTCCAGTTGCCCTTGTCGTCCGGGTTCGAGAAACCGGGCAGGCCCTGGCTGACGCCGCAGGCGAGCATGCCGCGATCCTTGACGGTCTTGAGCGTTTCGGCCTGGGCGCCGACGCTCGCCAGCATCGGGGCGAGAGCAAGAGTGAGAGCCAGAGTGACGCGTTTCATAAATACAGCCTTTCGCGGTCGTCCTTGGGGAGCGATGAAATCTCAGCGCGAAGATGGGGCCGACCTGAATCCGCCTTTGCAAACGCCATACCAAGAATATGGCACACGCAATGCACAACGGAGCCGTACATGCGAGATGAAGCGGGAATCGCGGCAAGCCCCTCAACGTGCAGCGATCGAATTGCGCCGGCATCACAGAACGACTGGCGGTCCGGGTCAAGGGGTTGACGGGCCTGTTCTGCATTCTGTTATTAACGACCGCAGTGCAGCCTGATTTCCAGCTATCCCGGCAGGCTCAAAGAGAAAAGACACGCGAATGGCATTATCGAACGACCCCGCTGCGGCGGTGCGACAAAACGTCGAGACACGGCTGGTCACGGCGGGGCGGGACACGAAGGCGCAGCACGGATTCGTGAATCCTCCGGTCGTTCATGGGTCGACGGTCCTGTATCCAACGGCTGAAGATCTGCATGCACACCGCGGCGAATTCCAATATGGCCGCCACGGCACGCCGACCACCAAGGCATTGCAGCAGGCGCTGATGGCGTTGGAGGGCCCGCAATGCGCCGGCGTCGGCATCGCGCCGTCAGGTCTCGGGGCGATCTCGACGACCCTGCTGTCGGTGCTCAAGGCCGGCGACCACGTGCTGGTCTGCGACAGCATCTATCGCCCGACCCGCAATTTCTGCAACGGCATGCTGGCGCGCTACGGCGTCGAGACGACCTATTTCGACCCGTTGATCGGCACAGGAATTGAGCAACTGCTCAAACCAAATACACGCGCGGTAGTGGTCGAGGCGCCCGGCTCGCAGTCGTTCGAAATGCCGGACATCCCCGCCATTGCGGCGGTTGCGCATGCGCATGGCGCACTCGTCATCGACGACAACACCTGGGCGACGCCGCTCTACCACCGCTCCCTCGATCAGGGCGTCGACGTCAGCATGCAGGCGGCCACCAAATATATCGGCGGCCACTCCGACATCATGTTCGGGACGATTTCGGCCAATGCGAAGGCGTGGCCGCTGATCTCCGAGGGCATTCGCCTGCTCGGCGTCTGCGCCGGGCCGGACGACGTCTTCCTGGCGCTGCGCGGCGTGCGGACGCTTGGCGTGCGGCTGGCGCAGCATCATCGATCCGGCCTGGAGATGGCACGCTGGCTCGCCGCCCGTCCGGAGGTGATCGAGGTCCTGCATCCTGCGCTGGAGAGCCATCCGGGGCATGCGATCTGGAAGCGGGACTTCACCGGTGCCTCCGGCCTGTTCAGCATCGTGCTGCAACCAAAGCCGCAAGCCGCGGTTGATGCGATGCTCGACACGCTGACACTGTTCGGAATGGGCTATTCCTGGGGCGGCTTCGAGAGCCTGGCGATTCCGTTCGACTGCGCGACCTATCGCACGGCCACCACCTGGGCGCCCGGCGGCCCCACGCTGCGTCTGCATATCGGCCTGGAGAATGTAGAGGATCTCAAGGAGGATCTCGACCAAGGCTTTGCGGCGTTCAACGCATCTTAGCCACATCTTGGGCAGCCCATGGAACGCCCTGCGATCAGGCACGCAGGGCCGACAAAATAGCGTTGATCCCCAGCCGATTGGGCGTAGCCTTCGCGGCAGAGGTCGCGGAGACGAACGGAAATCATGGTTCTGCTCGATCTGATGGGCGGCGTGGCGTTGCTGCTGTGGGGCCTTCACATGGTCCACAGCGGCATTCTTCGCGCCTTCGGCCCGGATCTCCGGCTGCTGCTATCGCGGGCGCTGCGTAACCGCTTCAGCGCGCTCGCCGCCGGACTCGGTCTGACCGCTCTGCTCCAGAGCAGCACGGCGACCGCGCTGATCACGACCTCCTTCGCGGCGGAAGGCCTGGTCGGCCTGATCCCGGCGCTGGCGATCATGCTCGGCGCCAATATCGGCACCACGCTGATCGTGCAGGTCCTGTCGTTCAACGTGGCGGCGGTCGCCCCCATCCTGTTCGTGCTCGGCCTGGTGGCGTTCCGCAGCGAGCCGCGATCGCGCATCAAGGACCTGGGGCGGGTGTCGATTGGCCTCGGCCTGATGCTGCTGTCGCTGCACATCCTGATCGACACCCTGGCGCCCGCTGAAGAAGCGCCGGCGATGCGCGTGTTCATGCAGGCGATCACGGCCGATGTCACGCTGTGCATCATCTTCGGCGCCGTCGTCACCTGGATCGTGCATTCCAGCGTCGCCAGCGTGCTGCTGGTGATGTCGCTGGCCTATGCGCACTTCATCACGGCCGATGCCGCGTTGGCGCTCGTGCTTGGCGCCAATCTCGGCAGCGCCGTCAATCCGGTGTTCGAGGGCGCGCGCCGTGACAACCCGGCGAGCTATCGCCTGCCCGTCGGCAATCTCCTCAACCGTGTCATCGGAGTCGCGCTGATCGCGCCGTTCCTGCATCCGCTCGCAGCGCAATTGCAGCAATTTCAGCCCGATCTGTCGAAGCTGACGGCCCAGTTCCACATGGCTTTCAATCTCGGCACGGCCGTGGTGTTCATCGGCCTGCTCGGCGTCATGGAGAAGCTGCTCGTCAGACTGTTCCCCGACCGCCCGGCGGAGGTCGATCCGGCCAAGCCGCGCTATCTCGACGAGACCGCGCTGGAGACACCGTCGCTGGCGCTTGCGGACGCTGCGCGCGAGGCGCTGCGAATGGGCGATCTGGTCGAGACCATGTTGCGCAATGTCATGACCGCGATGATGACCAACGACCGTGGCCTCGTGGATCAGGTGTCACGCGCGGACAATGTCGTCGACCGGCTCGACGAAGCCATCAAGCTCTACATCACCAAGCTGACGCGGGGCAGCCTGGACGACCGTGAGGGCAAGCGCGCGATGGAGATCATCTCCTTCGCGATCAACCTCGAACACATCGGCGACATCATCGACAAGAACCTGAGCGAGCTCGCGACCAAGAAGATCAAGCGCAGGTTCCAGTTCTCTGCGGAGGGCGCCGACGAGCTGCAGGCCTTTCACCGCCAGATCATGGAGGCGCTCCGCGTCGCGTTCGGCATCTTCATGTCCGGCGATGCGCAGCAAGCCCACCAACTGCTCGATCAGAAAGCCGAGCTCCGCAACGCAGAGCTCGGCGCGACCGAGCGGCACCTCGAACGTCTGCGCGAGGGCCGCTCGGAGACGCTCGAAACCACCTCACTGCATCTCGACGTGCTGCGTGACCTCAGGCGTATCCACTCCCACATCTGCTCGGTCGCCTATCCCGTCCTGGACGCGGCCGGCGAAGCGGCCAGCCGCCGCAGCGAGGCGGCAGACAGCGGGGCCACCGTCGCCCTGCCCGCATCCTCTGCAAAGCCGCTGCCGCGCTGAGCGTAGGACGGCGCTACGAACCGGTTGTTCCGCATGCCCGCGCCGGGGCCGAAGCGCCTTCGGCGCGGAGAGAGCTGGGCGCGAACTGCGATGGGAGAGGCAATGCCTGTCCTGCGCCAGCGAACATCCGCCCTGTGAACCTGAAGACGGCCCCGATCAATTGCTCAGCGTCTGGGATTCCCGCTGGCGGTTCTTGAAGATCAACATCACGTTGCGGACGTAGATGATGTTCGACAGCAGCTGGCCGAAGATGATGACCGGCTCGCGCTTCACGAGACCGTAGATCAGCGTCATCAGCCCTCCCCCGATCGAGAAGAACCAGAAGGCGATCGGCACCACGCTCTTGCCCGCGCGCTCGCTGGCGATCCACTGCACAAGGAAGCGCGCGGCGAAGGCCAGCTGGGCGGCAAGGCCGAACACCAGCCAGAAATCGAATTTGGCGACGAAGATGTCATAGAGATAGTTGCTGAACGCCTGCCCGAATTGAATCAGCATGATTTCACCTCGATCGCAACCGGCGTCGGCTTCTTGCGGCGGATCAGCCACCACACGCCGGCGAGATCCATGATCCCGATCCACAGCCGGTCGAAGAACCCGTAGTTCGACACGCCCGAATGCCGGGGACGATCGATCACGTCGATATAGGCGATGTCGTAACCCTCGCGCCGCACCAGGGCGGGAAGGAAGCGGTGCAGACCATCGAAATACGGCATCATCAGGAACACGTCGCGACGGACCGCCTTGAGGCCGCAGCCGGTATCGCGGGTGCCGTCATGCAGCACCGCATTGCGGATCTTGTTGGCCAGCCGCGACTGTAGCTTCTTGAAGCCGGTATCCTTGCGGCCGACGCGCTGCCCTGCGACGAGGCCGACGCCTGCACCGCCCTTTTCGAGCGCGGCAATGAGGTCGGGCAAGAACGCGGGATTGTTCTGGCCATCGCCATCCAGCGTGGCCACCATGGCGCCATGGGCCGCGCGGATGCCGCTACGAACCGCAGCCGATTGGCCGGTCGATTTCTCATGCCGCAGCACACGCAGGTTCGGCCGCCGTGCCATTTCCTCGGCGAGCCGCTGCGCGGTGTCATCGGTCGAGCCATCGTTGACGTAGATGATCTCGTAGGACCACAGACCATCGAGCGCCGCCGCGATCTCGGTGATCAGCGGAACGATATTGCCGGCCTCGTTGCGCACGGGAACGACGATGGAGACGGCAACGGGGGTTTCGGTCGACAAGATGAGAACTCGTAATGGCGTGACTGGACCGGTTGCTGCCCCGGGCGCTGCGGCGGAGGCTTCTTATGGGGCTTGGGGCCGCCTATCAACCCCTTTAGCGCGGTACGATTTGGCCGTCCTTGCCCAGGCGGAAACCCAGCCGCCGGGCTGCGAACCAGTAGCGGACCAGCATGGCGCAGGCCAATCCGACCACGGCGCCGGCGACCACATCGCTTGGATGATGGGCCAGCAGCACCAGCCGGCTCAGGGCGATCACGACGGCATAGATGAACGCGGGAACGCGCCATCGCGGCCAGACGGCGGCAACGGCGAAGGCCAGCGCAAAGGCCGTCACCGCATGCGCGGAGGGCATGCTGAAATAGGCAGGTGTGCCGTTGAACGGGTCGAAGTTGAAGGCATTCGCCTTGCCGCCGACGAAGGGACGGCCGCGGCCGATGATGTATTTCAGCACCTGAGCCACGAGCACCGAGCCCAGCACCGCGAAGAAGGCGTACTGAACGTGGGTGGCGAAATTCAGCAGGCGGCTGCGCGTGGCCTCGGGCCATAGCGGCGCGATCAGGATCGTCACGATGACGCCGACTGCCAGCAGACCCAGCACGTATTCATCCTGGCCGAACTCGGTGACGATGCGCCATGGCCACATGCTGGGGGTGCCGCGGGCGGGCATCAACCCGATCTCATAGGCATCGAAGGCAACCATCAGGATCACGATCGCGCCCAAACCGATGCCAATCAGCAGGAGAAGTTCGCGCCACAGACGCTGCCGGCTTGCTGCATCGGGCGCCGTCTGAGGCCGGCGCACCAGCCGTCCCAGCGAGAATTTGCCGACCAGCGCGAGCTGCGAGACATAGCCTGAGGAAGACGGAGAGGTGTCGGGCGCCGACATCTATTCGGTGCCCTCCGAGCGATAGATCGCGATCGAGACCGGGCGGCCCTGCGAGATGTTGTAGCCGTCGATCCGCTTGGCGACGTTGTAGCGCAGCCCGATCGCCTCGGCGCGCTGCACGAAGGCGCGCTCGGTGCGCTGCTCGACAAGCGCGAAGCGGCACGTGCCGTGGTTGAGGAAGTCGGCCGCCCCCGAGCCGTCGGTGAGCTGTGTCGAGGTTCCCGTCATGAACACGAGGCTCGGCTCCTGGAAACCTGCCGCCGCCGCCTTCGGCCCGACGCAGACCACGTTGCGCAGCGCGCGCGCAATCTCCGCGCTGGGAAACAGCGGCGTCAGCGCCGGCAGCACGGCGCCATACACCACGAACGCCAGGAACATCGCCGCCACGCCAGCATTCAAGAGCGAGCGCTCGGCACGGCCGTCGTCATAGAGCCACCAGGCGAACAGGCCGAAAATCAGCGATGCCGCCACGAACGGCCAAGCCAGGAACACCGGCTGATGCGCGACGATGATGGCGCCGATCACGGCCACTACCGACGTGATGGCGGGAATCGCGAACCACCAGGCTGCGCCGCGGCGCAGCCACGAGCGCGACAGCACCCGCCGCTCCAGCGCGCCCACGGTCAGGATGGCGATCGCCGGATACAGCGGCAGCACATAGTGCGGCAGCTTGGTCAGTACCGCCTCGAACACGATCCAGGAAGGCACCAGCCAAGCCAGCAGGAACTGCGCCCCCGGCTCGCGCCGCGCGCGCCACACGGCCGGAGCGGCCATCGCGGCCAGCGGCGCGCCGGGCCAGAAGGTGATGAACAGCAGCAGCAGATAAAGGCCGGGCGGTGCGCCATGCGACTCCTGGGCGCCGATCTTGCTCAGCATGTCGCCGCCCACGGAATCGGCAAAGAAGGTGTCGCCGGCGCGCAGGAAGATCAGCACGAACCAGGGCAGCACCAGCACCAGCATCCACATCAGCCCCCACAGAGGGCGCAGACGCGACAGCCAGCCGGCGCCGCGATCCATGATCGCCAAAGCCAAGATCGTCAGTCCTGCGAACATCAGGATCAGCGGGCCCTTGATCAGGATGCCGCCGGCGAGCGCCGTCCAGAAGATCGCAGGCGGTCCCCACGGCGGATGCACCGGATCCTCGCCGCGCTGCCACGACAGATAGACGCGCGCCAGGGCGCCCATCGCGGCCACAACGGTGAACAGCAGCATCGCGTCGGTCTTCGCGAGCCGGGCTTCCACCCCGAGCAGCACCGAGCAGCACATCAGAAGGGCGGCGAACACGGCGCCGCGCCGCGTCACGAACGACAGCGCGGTCCAATAGGTCAGCAGCACCGCGCCGATCGCGCCGATCAGCGAGGGAATGCGGTAGACCCAGATGCGCAGCTGCGCACGCGGCAGGCCGATCGCCGACGCCGTCTCGACCGCAGCCGATTGCAACCAGTAGATGCCGACGGGCTTCTTATAGCGCACGTCGTCCTGGAAACGGATGTCGACGTAATCGCCGCTCTCGACCATCTGCTTGGTCGCCTGGGCGAAGCGCGCCTCGTCACGGTCGATCGGCGGGATGGTGAAGAAGCCCGGCAGGAACAATAGCAGCCCGCAGACGAGCAGGAACGCCACCGCCCTGGTGTGGCTCACGGTGACGGCATCGATCATCCGCACCAGCCGATTGCCTGGATTGACCAGGTTCTTCGGCTCGCGCGGCTCTCCAAAACGGGGGCGGGCATAGGTCTCGACCATGGGGTTCCGAATACGCTGAAACCGCCATGCCGACAACCGCTTAGCGAACCCTCACTGGATTCTGACCACAACTGTGTCCGCAGCGCCCGTGGCATCGATCACGGTGAGGCGGGCAAAGCCCGGCCCGGGCGGATCGATCAGGCGCTGGCGCCGGCCGTCGATCTCGCCGACGGCCAGTCCATTGACCAGCATGGTCAGCGGCAGCACGCCCCCGGACACTTTCACCGGCATCACCGACGCCTCGCGTCCCGCGGATCGGTCGACATCGATCCGGGAGCCGTTCAGCGGGAACTGAATGTGCGGCGCCTGCTCTGCGCCGGTCCGCACCAATTCCCCGACCGGCCGGAACCGGCGAAGGGGCATTGGCAACTTTGAATTGCTGGCGACAAGCGCCCCTTTGGGCGCCTTTGGCAGTGTCGCCGGCAGCTTGCCGCTGCGGGCAAAAGCGTCGAACAGGATCGGCGCCGCGGCGACGCGGCCGATCAGGCCGGGCACCGGCGCACCATCGGGCCGGCCGACCCAAACGCCGATCGTGATGCGGCCGTCGAAGCCGACCGACCAGGCGTCACGATAGCCGTAGCTGGTGCCGGTCTTGAAGGCGATCCGGTTCCGGGCTGCGTTTTCCGGCGGCGGCGTCCCCAGCAGCACGTTGCCGACCTGCCAGGCGGCCGCCGAGTCCATCAGCCGCATCGGCTCGCGGGCGTTATCCTGCGCACCGTCAGCCGTCATGATCTCGCGCAGCGGCCTGGTGGTGCCGAGCCGCGGAAAGCCGGTATAGAGCTGGGCGAGGTCCTGCAGGGTCACACCGACGCCGCCAAGGCCCATGGCGAGGCCCGGGGCCTCGTCCTTCGGCAGCACCAGATTGCCGCCCGCCTGCTTCAGCCGCGACGACAGCCGGCTGGCGCCGACGCGGTCCAGCAGCACGATCGCCGGTACGTTCAGCGACAGTTGCAGCGCCTTGCGCACCGGCACCGTGCCCTGGAACGTCATGTCGAAATTCTCCGGCGCATAGGAGCCGAAGCGCACCGGGCGGTCCTCGATCAGGCTCTCCGGGTGCACGAAGCCGTCCTCGAAGGCGAGCCCGTAGATGAACGGCTTCAAGGTCGAGCCGGGCGAGCGCACCGCGCGAGTCATGTCGACCTGCCCTGCCCGCTTCTCGTCGAAATAGTCGGCCGATCCGACATGGGCGAGCACGTCGCCGCTGTCATTGTCGACCACGATGATGCCGACCGAGACGTTTGGTCCCAATGCGATGGCGCGATCGCGCGCCAGCGGCTCCAGCACCTTCTGCAGCGAGGCATCCAGCGTAAGGCGGATCATCGGCTGACCCTTGACGGCCGCCGAGGCCTGGTCGGCGGCATGCGGCGCCAGGATCGGCATCGGCTTGCGGAAGGTAGGCACGGCTTGCGCCTTCGCCTGCGCCGCGTCCTCGGCGGAGATCACGTTCTCCGACACCATGCGGTCGAGCACGCGGTCCCGGCCGCGTCGAGCGGCCTCGGGATGGCGGTCGAGCCGGCGCGTCTCCGGTGACTGCGGTAGCGCCACCAAGAGGGCCGCTTCTGCCAGCGACAGCCGCTTCGGCTCCTTGCCGAAATATGCGATCGAGGCGGCGCGGATGCCTTCGAGATTGCCGCCATAGGGCGCGAGCGTCAGATAAAGATCAAGGATCTCGTCCTTGCTCTTCTGATGCTCGAGCTCGAGCGCGCGCACGATCTGCCTGAGCTTGGCGTGCAGCGAACGCTGCCGTCGCGGCTCCAGCAGCCGCGCCAGCTGCATCGTGATGGTCGAGCCGCCGGAGACGATATGGCCATGCGAGCCGAGTTGGATCGCGGCCCGCGCCAGCGCGCGTGGATCGACGCCGTGGTGGTCGTAGAAGCGCTGGTCCTCATAGGCGAACAGCAGCTTCAGATAGGTCGGATCGACGTCCTTCTTCGCGCTGACCGGCAGCCGCCAGCGCCCGTCCGCCATCGCATAGGCGCGCAAGAGCTTGCCGTGGCGGTCGACGACGGTGGTGGACAGCGCCTCGGCCTCGCGCAGCGGCAGCGGGCCGAGGGAGATGGCGTAGGCGGTGAGTGCGAGAACGATTGCAACGATCGACAGGAGCGTACACACCAACAGCCGTTTGACGCCCCGCCCCCTCCTCCCGTCATGGCCGGGCTTGTCCCGGCCATCCACGTCGTGCGGAGGCAGCGTGGGTGCCCGGGACAAGCCCGGGCATGACGGAGTATGTGGCTCCGTCCTGCGCCCATCACCGCTCGTTCCAGCCTCGCTCATTTCGCCGCGCGGACCTCCACGGACCCCGTCCCGGTCCGACCATAGCGCGACGGATTGTACATGTCCTCGACATAGGCCTGCGGCAGCACGTATTTGCCGGGCGACACCGCGCGCACGACGTAAGCGACCGTAAACACGGACTTGGAATCCGCGGCGCGGTCGAGCGCGGCGGTGAAGCGGTCGTCGCGGAACTCGGTATTGACCGGTTCCTGGCCGTCCTCGATCCAGTCGAGCGTTCCGCTGTCTCCCGACGACACCAGATGCGGATTGTCGATCTCCAGCCCCGCCGGCAGATAGTCCGACACCATGATGTGCCCATATTCCGGCTTGGCCTCGGTGACCTTCAGCACGACAGCGAAACGGTCGTTCTGCTTCGCGGTTCTGATATCCGCCGGCTTGCCGTCGAGCGTGTAGTAGCCGCGCTCGATCTTGAAGCCGTTGGACGCCGCGGGCTCCGGCGTCAGCGGCGAGCCGGACACCGAGACCACCGCCTGCACCGGCGCATCGCCGGTATTGGTGATCTTCAGCGGCTGGCCTGAGAGCTCAGCCGCCTTGTAGCTACGGTACAGCGCCTGCTTCACCGCCTGGCCGTTCACGTCGAGCGTCAAGGTCTCCTTGGCGAGCGCCCGCGCCGCCAGCACCATCCACGCATTTTCCTGCGTCGAGGTGTAGGGCGTCAGCCCGCGCGCGGCCTCGACGCGGGCCACCGCCTGCGTCAGCGTCGCGCGCGGCGCATTGCCCTCGCCCGCCAGCGACACCAGCGCCGCGGCATCGCGCAGGTCGGAGCCGTAGTCGGTGCGGCCGAACACCAGCACCGGCTTCGGCGCGAGGCTGTCGGCTGCGGCACCATAGACCCGCTCGGCGCGGGCGCGATCGCCGACCAGCGCGAGCGCGGCGGCGAGTTGCGCCTTGGCAATTGGAGTTGCCAGATTGCCGAGCTTGGTGTCGGCGAGATAGCGCAGGTCGCCGATCGGCGCCGCGCCGTTGCGCGCCAGCACGTAGAGGCCATAGGCAAGATCGCGGCCTCCTGTCTTCTCCGGCTCCTCGGCATTGACCACCGAGTTCCTGACGCGATCCAGCGCGCTCTTGAACAGCACGTCGGGCACCGCAAAGCCCTTTTCGCGGGCGCGGGTCAGGAAGTCCGTCACGTAGGCGTCGAGCCAGGGATCATCGCCGCCGGCCGACCAGAGGCCGAACGAGCCGTTCGAGCCCTGCCGCGCCAGCAAGCGATCGATCGAGTCGCGGATGCGCTGATCGACCTCGGTGTCCATCGCCAGATGCGCGCCGGCCGCGAGCTCATTGACATAGAGCAGCGGCATCGCCCGGCTGGTGATCTGCTCCGAGCAGCCGTGCGGGTAGCGGTCGAGCGCCTTGAGGATCGTCGCCGCGTCGAGCGCGGTCGACAGTCCCGCCGACAGCGACACCGTGCCGGTGCCCGCCACGAGGTCGGAGAACATGTCCGACGTCAGCGTCAGGCTCTCGCCCTTGGCCAGCGTCCGGATCGAGCGCCGCGCCAGCACCTGCGTCGCCGGCTTGACGTCGAGCTGATAATGCCGCGCGAGGCTCAGCCCGTTCGGCCCCTTGATGTCGACGTCGAGCTGCGCCGTGCCGGTGCCCGAGGCGTCCAGCGGCAGGGTCGATGAGCCCCGCTGCTTGGCCGCGAGCTTCAACGTCACATTGGCATTTCCGGAGACCTTCACCGGACCGCTCGCCTTCACGGCCACGGCATAGTCTCCGGGCGCGCCCTCGACATTGTCGACGTCGAATGACAGCGTGCCGCGGTCGCCCGACAGCAGGAAGCGCGGCAAGGTCGCGGTCAACACCACGGGATCGCGCACGGTGACATCGATGTTGGCACGGCCGACCTTGGTCGCGCTCCACGCCACCGCCATCACGCGCGCCGTGCCCGCGAACTCCGGAATGTCGAAGCTGACCTCAGCCGTGCCGTCCGGTCCGACGGTGACGATGCCCGAATACAGCGCCAGCGGTTTCTGCGTCGGCGGCGAGCCCTGCAGCTCGGCGCCGCCGGAGTCACCGCCGGACCGGATCTGGCCGCGCGTGCCCTGCATGCCGTCGATCAGCTGGCCATAGAGATCGCGGATCTCGGCAGAGAGCTGGCGCTGGCCGAGATAATACTCGTCCGGCGCCGGCGGCTTATAGTTGGTGAGGTTGAGAATGCCGACATCGACCGCCGCGATGACGATCTTGGCGTCCTCGCCGGGATTGAGGCCGCCGATCTTGACCGGGATCTTCAACGCCGAGCCCGGCCGCACCAGTGCCGGAGGTGTCAGCGCGACATTCAACGTGCGCGCCGACTTGTCGATGCCGAACCAGGCAACGCCGAGCGCGCGGCCCGGCATGCGCTGCGCGGCCGCATCGAGCGGACGGCGCAAGGTCGTCACGACATAGGCGCCCGTGCCCCAGTCCCTGCCGACCGCGAGCTTGACCTGGTTGGTGCCTTCCTTGACCTCGGTGGTCTGCGTCGTCAGCAGCCGGTCGCCAAGCACGTTGACCGTGAGCTTGCCAGCGGTGCGCGCATTCACCGTCACCACCATGGTGTCGCCCGACTGGTACTGCGGCTTGTCGAGCGAGGTCTCCAGGAGGTCAGGCGTATCGGCGCTGCCCTCGGTGTACCAGCCGACGTCGAACTGCAGCGACGTCACTGGACCGTCGGCCTCGGCCGACTTGATGTCGAGCCGATAGCGTCCGGCCTCCGGCTGGAAGCTCAGCCGCGCCGGCTTGTTGGCGGCGATTGCGACGTCGCCGTCACCGACGCGTTTGGTCGACTTCACCGGCTCATACTCCCAATAGGAGTTCTGCCGGTACCATTGATAGCGCGACTCGATCTTCAGGAGCTCATAGCGCAGGCCATTGCGCGCTAGCATCTTCCCCTCGGGCGAGACGAACACGATTTCGAACTCGGCCTTGTCGCCCTCGCCGACACTCTTGCCGGAAAACGACGGCTTGATGCCGATCTGCGCCGCCTTGGGCGCCACGGGGAGCACCAGCTTGCGCTCGACGGCGCGGCCGCCGGTCTCGGCCATGCGCACGAAGATCTGCGCCTCCTGCGGCCGGCTCGACGACGGCGGCTTCGGCAGGCTGACCGGGAAGGTCGCCGCGCCCTTGTCGTCGGTCTCGGGCAGCCCCTCGATCGGCGTGCGCTCGTTGGAGGCGCTCTCCTCGTCGGCGACGCCGAACTGATAGCCGGGGAAGCCCGGCCGCTCCGAGGCCGTGGTCACCAGCAGGTCGCCTTCAAGCTGCAGGCCGGAGGCCGGCGCACCATAGAGGAAATGGCCGTCGACCTTCACCTCCACCGGAGTCTCTTCCTTGATCTGCTTGTCCTTGGAGGACAAGTCGAATTCCAGCCGCTCGGGGACGTAGTCCTCGACCATGAACGTGGTCTCGCCGACCGCCGTCCCCTTCGGATCGGTGAAGGCGCGGACGCGATAGGTCCCGGTCGGCACTGCCGAGTTCAGCGCCACGCTGAACGAACGGCCGCCAGCGCCCTGATCCGGCAGCACGGCGCGGCGGAACTCGACGCCATCGGGACGCTCGACGACGAGCGTCAGCGGCGTGCCGGTCATGGCGTTGCCCTTGCCGTCGCGCAGCAGCGCGGTGAGGTAGACCGTCTCGTTGGAGCGGTAGACGCCGCGCTCGGAATAGACGAAAGCGTCTGGCCCCGTGGGCGCCTCGCGCCCGGCGACGCCGCGATCGGACAGGTCGAAGGCGGACGTCTTCAGGCTGAGGAAGGCATAGTCGGTCTTCTCGCCCGATACGGTCAGCATCGCCGGCGACAGCCCCCCCTCGCCACGCGCCAGGCCCGTCTCGAACAGCACGTGGCCGGCGTCGTCGGTCTTGCGCGTCGCCAGGATCTCGTTGTTGCGTGCCACCAGCCGCACCTCGGCGCGCGCGACCGGATCGGTCGAGGCCAGCGAATTGACGAACACGTGAATGCCGTCATTGCCGGAGAACGCGGCGACGCCGAGATCGGAGACGATGAACCATTGCGTCGCGAGCTGGCCGCCGCTGTCCTCGTCACTGTTGCCGCTGGTCGGGCCCTTCGGCGCGGCCGTCATCACATAGACGCCCGGCTGCATGTCGCTCAGCGCCTGGTCGACCGGGAAGGCAGTGGTGACGTCCTGGTTCAGGGTCATCGCGGTCGACAGCTCGCCGCTCCACACCTTCATGCCGCGCTCGTTGCCGAGATCGGTGAGCTGGTAGCTCGACAGCGGACGCTGGAAGTCGCTGTCGATGACGGTGTTGATCAGGTTGCGGTCGCCGATCCGGAACACGTTGATATTGACCGCGGGCGTGTTGACGCTGACCAGCGGAATGCCCTTCTGCCCGGTGCGCGGCAGCACATAGGCCTTGCCGGTGAAGCGCACGAACGGCTTGCGGTCACGGACATAGATATTGAACTCGGCCGATTTCGGCAGGCTCTCCTTGACGCTAGAGGGCAGGCCGGCGCGCAGATTGATGTTGTAGCGCTCGCCATGCTTGAGTCCCTCGACGCAGAGCTGCTTGTCCTCCGAGGTCAGCGCCGGCTTGTCATTGCCGGCCTGTGCCACGAAGGGCGAAAAGTCGGTGCGCTTGGCCAGATCCTCGGAGAACTGGAAGCAGGCGCGCGGGCTCGCCGAGTCCGAATCCACGGTATAGTCGAGCAGCCTGAAGCCGTGCTCGTCGCGCATCCGCTCATACTGGCCGCGGACGTCGGCGACCTCACGGAGCTCGAGCGACATCCTGAGCGTATCCAGCGCCGGACGCCACAGCTTGCGCTCGGCCATGGTCTTTCCGAGCACCGCGAGCGCGTCGGCCTCCTCCCCGGCATTGCCGGCGCGCTGATAGGCGATGTAGGCCGCCGTCGAGGCGCGCTCGAGCAGGAAAGTCTGCTCCGACGAGTTGGCCGGCTTGATCTGGTTCAACACAGTGCGCGCCAGCCGCAGCCAGTTGCCGGAATCATCCGGCGCCGCGGTGGCGATCTGCCCGAGGATCTGCAGCCCGGTGCGCAGGTCGTTCCGGCGAAGCGCCGCGTCGGCGTCCGTGCGCAAGGTCGCCAGCGGCTTGTTCACCGCCCCCGCCTCGCTCTTGATCTGCGCCTCCAGCTTGATTGCGGCATCCGCCAGGTCGTCGCGCTTGAACGCCTTGTCGGCGGCGTGGGCAGAAGCAAGACCGAGCGCCATGATGGCGCAGAGGACGGCGGCGCGGACCAGACCGATCATGGGGCAGCTCCTTGGACGGCGATTTCGGCGGCTGTTCGGGACACGCGGAGGGATGTCCGTGTTTGGCCGATTCGTGGCGAGAATGGACGCGAAATGGTGACGGACTGATGGCAAAGGTTGCAGTGGACCGCTGAGCGGCCCGTCGCAGGCGCGATCATCGGCATGCACATGCGACAGGAAAATCTGTTCATCGACGGGCAATTCACGGGACATGGCATACAGACAAGCCGCGGCGGCCGCTGATCCGACGCCGCTGACGCGCAAATGGGGCGATAGACCCACCTCCGCCTCCGCTTGGTCTCCCCGGGCCTCCGTCGGGTTCGGCCGCTCTTGGCGAAACGGAAGATTTTTCATATGACCCGTGCTATGGAAAGCGCGCTGGCCGGACGTCGCCCTCCGGCACCCATCCCATGACGCTCATCCTCCGGACGTTCATCTTGGGATGGTCACCCGGCGATGCTCGTCTCGCGACGACGGTCCCATAGCTCAACTGGATAGAGTAGCGGATTTCTACTCCGCGGGTTGCAGGTTCGAGTCCTGCTGGGATCGCCAATCGCCACGCCAGCGCCATCGTGGCGCCCCGCCGCTCGTTCATTTCGAAGCATCGCCGTGAGCGACAGGGCGTGCGCCACTAGGCTTGCCTTCGTTTGCCGGGCGCGTGGCCATGGCGTTGGGAGGCTAGGTTGGCGAAGCATGAGGCATCCCGGTTTCTGGTCAGAATCCTGCGGTCCCGATTCCGCGACCACAAGACGGAGCTGTCCGAGTTGCGGCGTCACATCCGGCGCGGCGACATCGTTTGCGACATCGGCGCCAACAAGGGCAGTTTTCTCTACTGGCTGGCACGGTGGTCGGCGCCGGGGCGGGTCGTCGCCTTCGAGCCCCAGCCGGATCTTGCCGAGCGATTGGCGCGGCTCTGTTCCCGGTTCTCGCTCGACAATGTCGTGGTCGAACCGCGCGCCGTCTATTCGTGCTCCAGCAGGAAAACCCTGTTCGTTCCCGAGGGGCATCAGCCCGGGGCCTCGCTGCTCCGGCCCGCCGAGACCTCGAGGGCGATCCAGGTGCAGACGACGTCGCTGGACGACTATCTCCCTGACACCGGAAACGTCTCTGCGATCAAGATCGACGTCGAGGGCGCCGAACTCGACGTGCTGCGCGGCGCCGAGCGCACCTTGCGCCGATGCCGGCCGTTGATCGTGGTCGAGTGCGACCGCCGCCTGGCGACGCTCGACAGGGTGAAGGAGACATTCTTGTTCCTGCGGGGTCTCGGCTATCAGGGCCAATTCCTGAGCCGCGGGAGATTGCTTCCGTTGTCTGCCTTCGACCCGGAAATCCATCAGCGCGCCGATGGCGAATGGTTCTGGAAGCGGAAGGACTATTGCAACAACTTCATCTTCAGGAGCGTGCGCGCGCCCATGTCCTATGACCGCGAAGCTTTCCTGGCTCCGATCGAAACCACTTCGCTGGGCGCACGAAGTCGTCTTGAAACAGACCCCCGGCATGTTGCCGAGCATCACGTCGACTGATGGGGTTTACCGATGTCCACGTTGCTGAGCTTCATTTTCGAGTCCTATTGCCTGAGCTGCCGGGCGATGTTTCCAGAGCTCGATACCGATCAATCGACCGTCGCTGAGTAGTACGCTCCAAACGGCAGGACTCGCGATCTGCGATTCCGCCGCGCGGGCCCAGCGGTTCTGCTTTAGCTGTTCGCCTGCAGCCTGCGACGCAGGATGAACCGCGCGCATTAAGCTTTCCTCTTCAGCTTAACGCCGGCTTCCATTTGACGCCGGCGCCCTTCATCCGCCACGTCTGGGGCGATGGAGTTGCATCATGTTTGAATTGGCCATTCTGACTGCAATCTGTTTCATTGCCGTTGTTGCCCTCACGATCATCTACCAGCGGCGCCAGGACGTTCTGTACGGTCCCTACATCTCGGACGTCTCGTGGCCGACGGCGCTGCCCGACGACCGCATGGAGGCGTCCTCGTCTTGACCTGGACAGGCTCTCAGAAGCCCACTCCGCAGGCGCCACGATCACGTCAGGGAAAATTGGTGGCCGCTGGACCGTCCGGCTTCACAAGCCGATGCGCCCACCGGCCTCGTTGAGCAACGCATCGAGCCGATCCGGGCTCATGCTTTGTCCGCCCGGCGTTTCAATGCTGACGCAGGCGGCGCCGAGACGCAGATAGGCGTTGGCCGTAAGCAGCGCGTCCTGCGCGCTGCGGCACCTGATGGTGGCGATCGCGCTGGCGCTTTGGGCTCGTACGGTGAAGGACGCTGCGGCCATGTAGGGCTGGCTCGTCTGTAAGCGGCGGCTGAAATGAAGCCGAAGCTTATTCAGAGGAGCCCGAGGGCATCATTGAGGTGGATCAAAGCCGCCAGCCGAAGACTTCGTTAAAGGCGCCCCGCTCAGCTCCGGTTCAGCGACAGGCTGATACGGGTGACGATGCCGTCCCAATCGCGTTCCCAGGCCCGGGGATAGTTGATCAGCACGCAGTGCACATAGCCCCCAACGAAGTTGCAGCGATTGTACCAGACGTAGTCGCCCTTATAGCTCGACACCGCGAAGAAGCGCGAGGTGACGCGCTTGTATTGGATGTTCGGCGGCGGGTTCTTCCTGGCGAGGAACCGCGCAGGTGACTCCTGCGCGTTGTTGGATATCGACTGCACGGTCAGATTGGCGCGGCCGTCGGCAGTCTGGAAGCGTTGGCCGTAGCCCTCGGGTTGGCCCGCCGTGTCCCTGAAGATCGAGACCGGAATGTCGACCGAGGTGCCGGTCTCCGGGATCCTGTAGGTGTTCCAGCGCACCGATTGGGCTGTCGCGGCGGTGCTCCAGCAGGCGGCGCACGCAAGCACTGCCATCGCCTTGATGATCGGATTCATGTGTGTCGTCCCGAACGGCTTGAGAAACCGATGACGTTGGACCACTTTCACGGCCGCGCGAAGGCAACGTCCGACATCAACGGCAGGGGAACGCACGACACTCGCCGAAGTTCATGGCTCCCGCAGGTCCCGTGCTCGGTCGCTTCCCATCATTGAATCCGGGACGGAGCGGGGTTCCGGGTTGCCGTCGGGCCGTCACCCGCCAGGATCTCGTTCGTCCCGGCCCCGGAGGGCTGCTCCAGTCTCTGCAAGAATGCATCCAGTTGCGGAGCGAGTTGCGAGACGACGAACCTCGAGCCTTCCGGGGTGAAATGGATGGTATCCCAAACGATCGGTGTTTCCGCGTCGATCGTCAGCGGACAACGCCTCTTGCTGCAAATCGTGCCGAGAATGGAAACGTATTGAACGAGCGGATACGCGCGGGCGATCTCTCGCAGACGATCGTCCGCCTCGAACGACGCATCTTTCGGCATCAGCGAATTGCCGATCGGGACGTGCGTCTGCTCATGGTTGAACAACGTCGACGCCAAGGGAGCTGGAAACTCGATCGAGGGACCGAGGAGCAGAACTGGAACTCCCGTTTCCTGAGCGACCGCCAGCAGCGCGTTCAAATAACCGTCGACGCGCCGTGCGGGGGGCTGGCCATAAGTTTCGAGATAGGCGCGCCAATTGCCGGAAAGAATGATGGCGTCAAAGCGGTGCGCCCTGATCTGATCGCGTAGCAGCTGATTGACGTCGTTACAGTTTCGCGAGCTGCGCAGCTTGAGCTCGACAAACGGCGGGCAGCCCCCTGACGTGAGCTGCAGAAGATGGTAGGCATCGGACGATAGGTAGCTGCGCAACGCCCAGGCATAATGCGCGGCAAGGCTGTCGCCGGCGAGCAGAATGTTGCGCTTGTTTGCAGCCGGCTTCAGGCACGCCTCGAAATCGTAGGCCGATGCCGGCTCATCGGGCTGCAAGAAGCAGCTATGCGCCCGATAGAACGGCTCCATCGTCCGGGAATCGTACCGGAGCATTCGCGCCTGTGATTGCGGGAAGCGATCGGCGTAGCCGTCATGCGCGACGCCGTGAACTCCGACCGCAACCAGGACGGCGGCAACGCCCGCGATCACCGGTGAGCCACGCACGCCGACCCACACGGTTCGCGCGCGCGCCGGCCGCTCGACGATGACATAGGAGAAATAGGCCAGCAGCAGCGAGCACAGTAGGAGTCCAGCTGTAGCGGCGGCTGAGGTCGCAACATCCAGCGGCAGCGCGGCCCTGCCGAGGACGAAAACCGGCCAGTGCCAAAGATAGAGCGAATAGGACAGACGACCGAGGAATGCTCCGATCTCGCTGAATGGCAGCCTGGGTCTGCCCTCCTCCTGATTGAACGCGACGATGTAGACCGCAGCACCGACACAGGGGATCAGCGCGTGCAATCCCGGGAAGCGGGTCTCTGCGCGGAAGGTGACCACGGCGAGCAGCATGGAGACCAAGCCCAAGGCCGCGAAGGCCAGGCGCGTCTCGCCTCTGACCGGTGACCATCGATGCAGGAAAAACGCAATGCTTCCGATCAAGAACTCCCAGGCCCGCAGCGGGGCGATGTAGAAGGCGGTCGAGGGCGATTGCTTGATCCAAAGCTCGTCGAGCACACACAGCGCGACCGTTCCGAGGATGACCAGCCCGAGTGACGGCTTCGACGTTGGGTCGGGAAACAGCCGGCTCCAGAGCCATGTCACGACCGGAAACAGGAAATAGAACTGCTCCTCCACCGACAATGACCAGGTGTGGATCAGAATCTTCCCGATCGTTGGCAGATCGAAATAGCCGGTCTGCGACCAGAAGAAGACGTTTGACGAAAACAGAACCGTGGAGATCGCGCTTCCGAAGAACATCCGGTAGTCGCCAGGAGGCGTCAAGAACCACGCGACCATCCCGGTGACGACGATCATCAGATAGAGCGCCGGAAGCAGGCGCCGCGCCCTTCGTTCGTAGAAGGCGATGAACGAAAAGGAATTGGATTGAATGCCGGTCCAGATGAGACGGGAGATCACATAGCCGGAGATGACGAAGAAGATATCGACCCCGACAAACCCCCCGCCAAAGCCTGGCAACTCGTAATGAAATCCAATGACCGAAATCACGGCGACGGCGCGCAGCCAATCGATGTCCGAACGGTACTCTAAAACCTTTGCACGCGTCATGCTGGCAGCCCGGGCGGGCCGTTCGCCCTAACAAGTTACCTGCTGACATACCGCCAAATGAATTGCAACGTGCAGAAACACACGAAAATACCGTTGATGGTTGGTGTATCCGAATTGCCGCACCCACCTCAGGGGCCCATCATGCGGGATGCTGGAGGATCGCGGGCGCGGCCCGGCTCCCATTCGCCTGCGGCGTCATCCGCTTCGCATCAGGAGGATTGGCGGCCGGTCGGGACATCCCGGTACTGAGATGGGACCGGTGATCGGAACGCGCAGCATCCGTCCAGGCCGTCACCGGAGGGCGGGCATGCCACGCGCGCTTCCTCCATCATCATCCACGAACTGCCCATCACGCTGGCGCCTCAACTGGGCTCGACACGAGACGCCCGTGCGATCCCTGCTCGATGATTATGCGGCTGTTGTTTGATGAGCACACCCACCTGCGAGATTTCAGCGAACGGCTTCCGTCGTCACCACTCACATGATACCAGTCATGCTAAAGAAGCCGGCGAGCGAGTGGCGACATTGCCATAGCCGTTAACGCCGCGTCACAAATTGGCCGAGGTCGAGGTGAGCCGCCTCTATACTTCGAGTTGCTTTTGCAACCGCATTGGCGTCGTGGCTCGGACACTGCTCATCGGCAGCGGGCCGCACAGGCTGAGAACACTCAAACCGCTTCCCCGATGGAATTAAGCTTAAAAACGTGCGGCGCCGCGTCGCCGCAACTTGGCAACTTCTTTCAGCAGCCAAGACGTGCAACAATACTGTACGCAACTAATATCAACCTCAGATTTAATTTACTGATCATTTACTTTCCGCAACTTTGCCCCAAAAACTGCACGATGCTGGGTTCCTCTTTCACAATTAGAACTCTTCTGGGACTCTACAAAAACCACCTCCCCAGAACGGGATCTAACAACCTCAGATATACTTTTCATAACTCACTCTCCGTCTTCGTTTCGCGTACAGAGGTCCCACAATGACAACACTCATCAAGGCTCTCCCGACCCATCTCGAAGAGACCCGTATCGACTCCGAGAAGCTGCGCACGATCCTGATGCTCTGCGGCGCCACGGCGTTTGGCTTCATTCTCCACGCCACCTACGGTCTCGATCTCAGCTACGCTTTCTTCTGATTTGATCAGTCCGCCGGTCGCGGGCTGCCTACTCTTCATTGCCGGACGCAATCGGCGCCGGTCCCGGCTCGCGGGGTTATTGAACGGCCCCGCGCGTCGCCTTTTTCGCAGCGATACGCGTGTCATGCGAAGAATATGGCAGAGACCGTCCATCACAGGCTTGATCGTGCTTTTGCACAGCCTGGCCGCGTCGCTCCCACAATTCCGCCGCGACCACGCGACACGCTGAGGGTGTTGAGAATTGCGGTTGCTTGAGGACGAGTAGCGTCATGCGTTCACCAGTATATGATCTCTATCAGATGAAGCAGGATCGCTTGCCGAAAGGAGCCCGTTCGGCATGGCTGAGGACGAGGCCGAATGAGCCGCCACCTGCCGCCGACGACTGGGTCTTCGTCGGCAAGGAACGGCATCCGAGCCGGTGGACGGTCGCAGAGATGAATGAAAAAGGCACCTGCTACCGCGAGATTCCGATCTGGCTGTCGAGCCGCCGCAGCATGATGGCTGGATCGGCGGCCGAAAACAGCGCTCAGCCGCCGGCCGCCTGAGATTTCATCGGGGAGCGCTGACATGGCCGCGACGTGCGAGGTTCGTCAACGGCCTGGACAGCGCAATGAACGGGTTCGGCGGTCCTAAGCGAGTTGGACGCCGTAATAGTCGTCGACCTTGCGCCCCGCTCCGGCATCGCCCCAGTCCCACTCACGCTCGTCGGAATATTTCGGCGCACCTCGCAGCTGATTCTCGGTCACGCCGGTAACGTAGCCGCCGAGTCGCGTGTCGTACTTCAGGGATTGCCAGGGCAACGGGTAGTGGTCATTGCCAAGCCCGAGGAAACCACCGAAGCCCAGGACGGCATACGAGACCCGCCCGCTCAGCTTGTCGATCATCACGCGTTCGATGGTGCCGATCTTGGTGTCGTCGGCGCCATAGACGGCCGTGCCTTCGACCTTGTCGCTTCCAATCAGGTTGCCATATTCGCGTTCATCGAGCATCGATGTCATGTGATCCTCCCATGCCAATGGATCGGCAACGTTCGACCGTCACCGGCTGTTCTCAAGTCCCGCCGGACGCTCAGTCCGAATCCAAGTCTCCGCTGTGTTGCTTGCGATCCTGAGAAGGATGCCGCGTCGCCTCGCGCGAGGGCGCATCCGGCGATGTAGTCTGATGCACCCGCTGCGCACGCTCCTTGTCGGCGGGCTGGTCCTCGCCGCGTTCAGTCCTGACAATGCCTTGGCTTGGCTGCGTCATCGGATAGCTCCTTCTGTCGGTGATCCAAGCGCGCCGAGCTGGGTAGCGCCGACGCGGCCGCGGTTCGCGCCGTAACGACGCCGGCTACGCCTGTTCGTTCCCTCCTTGAGCCAACACGTCGCAGAATCGACCGCGTCACCCGGCTCAGCGCAGTTCGGAGGCCCTCGCCGGCGCAAGGCGCTGATCACCGGGGAGCGACTGCTGCATGGGACGCACTGACGCCCTCGCCGAAACGCGCCGAGCGACGACCCAACCGAAGAGCCGGATGCGCAGGAGGTCATCGCCTTGATCCGGGCGGGAGGGCGGAAGGCCGTCGCCATCACTGGCGACCTGCGCGACGAGGAGTTCTGCCGGCGGCTGGTGCAACAGGCCATCGAAGCGCTCGGCGGACTCGACATCGTCGCGGCAGCAGACGCGTCAGTCGATCCGGGACGTCTCTTCCGAAGATTTCGATGCAACCATGAAGGCCAACATTCATGCCCCGTTCTGGATCATCAAGGCCGCCTGCCCTCACCTCAAGCCGGGATCAGCCAACGAACTACGTAAAGTCGTTGGCCAAGCAGCCGGGCCGAAGGGTACTCGTAACGCCGTCGCTCCCGGCCGACCTGGACCCCGCTTCAGGTCTCCGGCGGAGCTGAAATGGAGACGCTGGACGCGCGGCGGCCAGACCCCGCTGGGCCGTACCGGCGGAGCTCGGATCGATCCATGTACAATTGGCGGCTGCAAACGCGAGCTACGCCGATGGACAGGTCTATGGATCCTCGGGCGGATCGGCAGCTTTGATGCTGCCGCTGGTTCAGATGCGGGTGATGGGCTGCGGCAGCGAATACGCTTCCGTATGCACCTGGCGGATCGTCGTGAACGCGGCGACGGCCGATGCCAGGCCGAAGGCCGTCAGCAGTGCAATGAGAACGGTGCGGGCTGTCATGTGACGCTCCTCCATTCGGATTTGTTACTTGGGCAGCGCAGTCCGGGGCTCTCCGAGCGGCGCAATCTCGCCATCGAGCCAATCCTGCTGGAGGGCGAGGGCGTTCCAGCCCTGGGCCATCCGTTGATAGCGCCGGAACGCCGGCTCTCCGTCGGCGCGCTCCGCGAGCTGAAGACAGTTGTCTGCGTTCTCTCTGAAAAGATCTGATTGTTTCATCCCAATGAGTTGGTAGACGCGGCGGAGCGGTGCAACTCTGTTACATGATATTAATATTCGCCCTGCGCTCGATGGAACATGGCGCGCATTGCAGCGCCATCCGACCTCCTCCTGTCTCCCGCCCCATTCCCCATCGTGCCTTCGGAGGCCATCGCGGCGACTGAGCTACCGATCTCGACCCGCGGTTCTCCGACGGCGTCTCTTCGTTGGTCCATGGAAATGGCCGTCCTCGTTGGCAGTTAAATCCTTTGGAACCCTTTTGCTGGAGGAGAGTTGAGGTGCTTGTGCCAGCAGAAGCCGGTTCCATAAGCCTGAGAAATCGGCGTCCCGGCTTGATTTGGATAGTTGCGGCGGCTTGTATGCCGCCGGCTATACGAATCTCGGATTCTTGCTGGCAGGCGGTCTGCCACGGGGGAACTTGATGAGCGATGTCGATTCTGCTGCCGGTCCGATGCCCCTGCGCCAAGGGTTTGGTCGCCAAGGCAACGGAGCCGAGGCGGCCGATGCCAGCCAGGATCTGCTCCGTGTCCTCCAGGCGATGCGTTCCGGAGATTTCTCCGTGCGCATGAGCGGCGACTATCTCGGCATTGACGGCAAGATCGCCGACACGTTCAACGAGATCATTGCAGCCAACGAGCGGATGGCGCAGCAGCTCGAACGCGTCGGCCAGGTCGTGGGACGGGAGGGAAAGACGCGCCAGCGCGTGCGATTCGGCATTGCCAGCGGCTCCTGGGCGGACATGGAGAGCTCGATCAACACGTTGATCGACGATCTTCTATGGCCCACCCGCGAGGTGACGCGCGCGGTCGCCGCCGTGGCCCAAGGCGACCTCCTGCAGACCGTGAAGCTGGACGTCGATGGGCGGCCTCTGGGCGGCGAGTTCCTGCAGTCGGCGACCATCGTCAACACGATGATCAAGCAGCTCAGCGTCTTCACCTCCGAGGTGACGCGCGTGGCGCGCGAGGTCGGCACCGAGGGCAAGCTCGGCGGCCAAGCCCAGGTTCCCGAGGTCACGGGCGTCTGGAAGGACCTGACCGAGAGCGTCAACTCGATGGCCAACAACCTCACCGGCCAGGTCCGCAACATCGCGGAGGTGACGATCGCGGTGGCCAATGGCGACCTGTCGAAGAAGATCACCGTCGACGTGCGCGGCGAGATCCTGCAGCTGAAGGAAGCCATCAACACGATGGTCGATCAGTTGCGCTCGTTCGCCTCTGAGGTGACGCGCGTGGCGCGCGAGGTCGGCACCGACGGCAAGCTCGGCGGCCAGGCGATCGTTCCCGGCGTTGCCGGCACCTGGAAGGACCTCACCGACTCCGTCAACGCGATGTGCGGCAACCTCACCGCTCAGGTCCGCAACATTGCCAACGTCACCACTGCGGTCGCTCGCGGCGACCTGTCACGCAAGATCACGGTCGACGTGCGCGGCGAGATCCTGGAGCTGAAGGACACCATCAACACGATGGTCGACCAGCTCAACGCCTTCGCCTCCGAGGTGACGCGCGTGGCGCGCGAGGTCGGCACCGAGGGCAAGCTCGGCGGTCAGGCGCAGGTGCCGGGCGTTGCCGGCACCTGGAAGGATCTCACCGACAACGTGAACTTCATGGCGTCGAACCTGACGGCCCAGGTCCGCAACATCGCCGACGTCGCGACCGCCATCGCCAGCGGCGATCTATCAAAGAAGATCACGGTCAACGTCTCCGGCGAGATCCTTCAGCTGAAGGAAACGCTGAACACGATGGTCGACCAGCTCAACGCGTTCGCCGGCGAGGTCACGCGCGTCGCGCGCGAGGTCGGCACCGACGGTCGGCTCGGCGGCCAGGCCAACGTGCTCGGCGTTGCCGGCACCTGGAAGGATCTCACCGAGAGCGTCAACTCGATGGCGTCGAACCTGACGGCGCAGGTCCGCAACATCGCGGAGGTGACGACCGCCGTCGCCAATGGCGACCTGTCCAAGAAGATCACCGTCGATGTGCGGGGCGAGATCCTGGAGCTGAAGGACACCATCAACACGATGGTCGACCAGCTCAACGCCTTCGCCGGCGAGGTGACGCGCGTGGCGCGCGAGGTCGGCACCGAGGGCAAGCTCGGCGGCCAGGCCATGGTGCGTGGAGTCGCCGGCACCTGGAAAGACCTCACCGACAGCGTCAACTCGATGGCCTCGAACCTGACCGGCCAGGTCCGCAACATCGCGGAGGTCGCCACCGCCGTCGCCAAGGGCGACCTGTCGAAGAAGATCACGGTCAACGTCTCCGGCGAGATCCTTCAACTGAAGGAGACGCTTAACACGATGGTCGACCAGCTCAACGCCTTTGCTGGCGAAGTCACCCGCGTGGCGCGCGAGGTCGGCACCGACGGCAAGCTCGGCGGCCAGGCCGAGGTGCCCGGCGTCGCCGGCACCTGGAAGGACCTCACCGACAGCGTCAACTCGATGGCCGGCAATCTGACCGCCCAAGTGCGCAACATCGCCGAGGTCGCAACCGCCATCGCCGGCGGCGACCTGTCGCGCAAGATCACGGTGGACGTCCGCGGCGAGATCCTGAGCCTCAAGGAGACGCTGAACACGATGGTGGATCAGCTCAACCGCTTCGCGGGCGAGGTGACGCGCGTGGCGCGCGAGGTCGGCACCGAGGGCCGGCTCGGCGGCCAGGCCAACGTCCCCGGCGTCGCCGGCACCTGGAAGGATCTCACCGACAGCGTCAACTCGATGGCCGGCAATCTGACGGCCCAGGTCCGCAACATCGCCGAGGTGACCACGGCCGTGGCGCGCGGTGACCTCTCCCGCAAGATCACCGTGGACGTGAAGGGCGAAATCCTCGAGCTGAAAAACACCATCAACACGATGGTGGACCAGCTCAACGCCTTCGCGTCCGAAGTGACGCGCGTCGCCCGTGAGGTCGGCACCGAAGGCAAGCTCGGCGGCCAGGCCGAGGTGCCCGAAGTCGCTGGTACCTGGAAGGACCTCACCGACAGCGTCAACTTCATGGCCTCGAACCTGACCGCGCAGGTCCGCAACATCGCCGAGGTCGCGACCGCCATCGCCGGCGGCGACCTATCGAAGAAGATCACGGTCGACGTGCGCGGCGAAATCCTGCTGCTCAAGGACACCCTGAACACGATGGTGGAGCAGTTGCGCTCGTTCGCGGCCGAAGTGACGCGCGTCGCGCGCGAGGTCGGCACCGAGGGCCGGCTCGGCGGCCAGGCCGTCGTGCCCGGCGTCGGCGGCACCTGGAAGGATCTGACCGACAACGTCAACCTGCTCGCGGCCAATCTGACCACGCAGGTCCGCAACATCGCAGAGGTCACCACCGCGGTGGCGCGCGGCGACCTGTCGCGCAAGATCACCGTCGACGTGAAGGGCGAAATCCTGGAGCTGAAGAACACCATCAACACCATGGTCGATCAGCTCAACGCCTTCGCCGGCGAGGTGACGCGCGTGGCGCGCGAGGTCGGCACCGAAGGCAAGCTCGGCGGGCAGGCGCAGGTGCCGGGCGTTGCCGGCACCTGGAAGGATCTCACCGATACCGTGAACTTCATGGCCGCGAACCTGACCGAGCAGGTCCGCGGCATCGTCAAGGTCGTGACCGCCGTCGCCAACGGCGATCTCAAGCAGAATCTCACGGTCAAATCGAAGGGCGAGGTCGCAGCGCTCGCCGACACCATCAACAACATGACGGAGACGCTGGCGACCTTCGCCGACCAGGTGACGAGCGTGGCCCGCGAGGTCGGCGTCGAGGGCAGGCTCGGCGGTCAGGCCAACGTGCCCGGCGCGGCCGGCACGTGGAAGGACCTGACCGGCAACGTCAACCTGCTCGCGGCCAATCTGACGTCCCAGGTGCGCGCTATCGCCGAGGTCGCGACGGCCGTGACCAAGGGCGATCTCACCCGCTCCATCCAGGTCGATGCCCGCGGCGAGGTGGCCGAGCTCAAAGACAACATCAATACGATGATCACCAATCTGAGGCTCACCACCGACCTCAACACCGAGCAGGACTGGCTCAAGACGAACCTCGCCAAGTTCACCAACATGCTGCAGGGCCAGCGCGACCTGACCACCGTCGGCCGCCTGCTGCTGACCGAGCTAACGCCGCTGGTGAACGCCCATCGCGGTGTGATCTATCAGGTCGAGACCGAGTCCGCGCCGCAGCTGCGCCTGCTCGCCTCATACGCCGATGACGGCATCTATCCTCACCGGACGCATGTCCAGTTCGGCGAGGGCCTCATCGGGCAATGCGCGATCGACAAACGCCAGCGGCTGGTCTCGGAGATCCCAGCCGACGTCATCCCCGTGGGCTCCGCCCTGCTCCGCGCCGTCCCGAAGAACCTCGTGGTGCTGCCGGTGTTGTTCGAGAACCAGGTCAAGGCGGTGATCGAGCTGGCGTCGCTCAGCCCATTCACGACGTCGCAGATGACGTTCCTCGAGCAGCTCACCGACTCCATCGGCATCGTGCTCAATTCGATCGAAGCCACGATGCAGACCGAGGGACTGTTGAAGCAGTCGCAGCAGCTCGCCGCGGAGCTTCAGACCCAGCAGCGCGAGCTGCAGCAGACCAACGAACAGCTCGAGCAGAAGGCGCAACAGCTCGCCGAGCGCAACGTCGAGGTCGAGCGCAAGAACCAGGAGATCGAGCAGGCCCGCCGCGCGCTCGAGGAAAAGGCGACCGAACTCGCGCTGACATCCAAGTACAAGTCCGAGTTCCTCGCCAACATGTCGCACGAGCTGCGCACGCCGCTCAACAGCATCCTGATCCTCGGCCAGCAGCTGACCGAGAATCCGGACGGCAATCTCACTCTCAAGCAGGTCGAGTTCGCCCGCACCATCCATGGCGCCGGCACCGATCTGCTCAATCTGATCAGCGACATCCTCGATCTCTCCAAGATCGAGTCCGGCACCGTGACGGTCGATGCCGAGGAGATCCTCACCACCAACCTCCTGGATACCGTGGGACGTCCGTTCCGCCACGAGGCAGAAAACCGCCTGCTCGCCTTCAACATCGACGTCGACCCGAACCTGGCCCGCAGCATCGTCACGGATTCCAAGCGCTTGCAGCAGGTGCTGAAGAACCTGCTTTCGAACGCCTTCAAGTTCACCGCCGAAGGAGGGGTGCGCTTGAAGGTGTCTGCGGCGCTCGGCGGATGGAGCGCAGAACATCCGGTGCTCAACACTGCGCCGGCCGTGATCGCGTTCGAGGTCTCGGACACCGGCATCGGCATTCCGCAAGACAAGCAGAAGCTGATCTTCGAGGCGTTCCAGCAGGCGGATGCCGGCACGAGCCGCAAATATGGCGGCACCGGTCTCGGGCTCGCGATCAGCCGCGAGCTCGCCAACCTCCTGGGCGGCGAGATCCATCTCAGGAGCGCCCCCGGCAAAGGCAGCACCTTCACGCTCTATCTGCCGCTCAAATATTCAGGTCCCGCAACGACGCCGCGCGTCAGTCCCGCATCGCCCGTTCCCTACGTTCAACCTCCAGCCCTGCAGCAAGCGGCCGCGCCGGAGCGCGGGATCGAGCCGCCGCCGGACGATCGTCTCGATCTCGAACCCGGCGATACGATCCTGCTCGTGGTCGAGGACGATCCACACTACGCGCGCGTCCTGATCGACCTCGCGCGCGATAAGGGCTTCAAGGTCCTGATCGCCGGCCGCGGCGCAGAAGCGCTGGATCTCGCCAAGCAGTATCAACCAGCCGCGATCTCTCTGGACGTCTTCCTGCCGGATATGCTCGGCTGGACCGTTCTGAGCCAGCTCAAGCATAATCCGCTGACGCGGCACATCCCGGTGCAGATCATCACGCTCGACGAAGATCGCCAGCACGCTTTGGCGCGTGGCGCCTTCTCCTTTGTCAGCAAGCCCACGACAACAGAAGGCGTCAGCGCGGCCCTGTCGCAGATCAAGGAATACGCCAAGCCGCGACGCAAGCGGCTGCTGATCGTCGAGGACAACGCGGCCGAGCAGCTCAGCATCCGCCAGCTGTTGGATCACGACGACATCGAGATCATCGCGGCGGATACGGGAGCTGCGGCGCTCGATACGCTGCGTAGCGCCCCGTGCGATTGCGTGGTTCTCGATCTGCGGCTGCCCGACATGAGCGGGTTCGACGTCCTCGATCAATTGCGCTCCGACGAATTCTTGTCGAGCGTTCCGGTGGTCGTCTTCACCGGGCGGGAATTGTCGGCCGAGGAGGATGCGGAACTGCATACGATGGCGCGGAGCATCGTCGTCAAGGGCGTGGAATCGCCGGAGCGGCTGCTCGACGAGACGTCGTTGTTCCTGCACCGTGTGATTACGGAACTGCCGCTCGAGAAGCAGCGCATGCTCGAGAAGCTGAACAGTTCCGACGAGGATCTGATCGGCAAGACGGTGCTGCTGGTCGACGACGACGCCCGCAACATCTTTGCTCTCTCCAGCGTGCTGGAACGCCGCGGCATGAAAGTGCTGACGGCGACCACCGGCAGCGAAGCGATCGACCTGGTGCAGAGCAATCCTGCAATCGCGATCGTCCTCATGGACATCATGATGCCGCAGATGGATGGTTATCAGACGATCGGCGTCATCAGGCAAAACCCCGCCTTCGTCCGGCTCCCCATCATCGCGTTGACCGCGAAAGCCATGAAGGGAGACCGCGAAAAGTGTCTCGAGGCCGGCGCCTCCGATTATCTGGCAAAACCCGTCAACACCGAGCAGCTGCTTCTTGCGATTCGCATGTGGCTGCACCGCTGAACGGCTCATCATGATGGAACATGCGAAGGTCAACATCCTCCTGGTCGACGATCAGCCCGCGAAGCTGCTGGCCTACGAGGTCATCCTGAAGGAACTCGGCGAAAACCTCGTAGTCGCCACCTCTGGTCGCGAGGCGCTCGAAATTCTGTTGAAGAACGAGATCGCCGTGATCCTCGTCGACGTCTGCATGCCTGAGCTCGACGGTTTCGAGCTGGCGCAAATGATCCGTGAGCATCCGAGGTTCCAGAAGATTGCGATCATCTTCATCTCCGCCATCCAAGTAAGCGACTTCGATCGCCTGCGTGGTTATGAGATGGGCGCCGTCGATTACGTGCCGGTTCCCGTCGTGCCGGAGGTGCTGCGCGCCAAAATCAAGGTCTTTGCCGAGCTCTATCGCAAGACACGCGAGCTGGAACATCTGAACCTTGAGCTGGAGGACCGGGTACGGGCCCGCACGGCCGAGCTTGAGCGATCGACAGCAAAGCTCGTCGAGAGCGAGCAGCGTCGGAGCATGGCGATCGCGGCCGGCAGGATGGGCTCGTGGGACTGGGACGGTGTCAATGGCGACTGGATGTGGGACGAGGGCCAGTACCGCATCTTCGGCGTCACGCCGCAGAACTTCGAGCTGAACACCGTGAACATCATGGCGCTGCTGCACCGGGAGGATGCCGAGCGCGCCCGCCAGGTGGTCGCGGAATTCAGCCGCGGCACGGCGTCGTATGAGGCTGAATTCCGGATCAACCGGCCCGATGGCGAAGAGCGGTGGTGCGTCGGAACGGCCGCGGCGACCACCGACAGGACCGGCCGCGTGATCCGCGTCAGCGGGGTCACGATCGACATCACCGAGCGCAAGCGCGCCGAGGAACGACAGAACCTGCTGACCCGCGAGGTCGATCATCGTGCCAAGAATGCGCTGACCTTGGCCCAGTCGATCGTGCGGCTCACCAAGGCGGACAGCGTGAAGACCTATGTCAACGCGGTAGAGGGGCGCATCAGCGCACTGGCCCGCGTTCACACCATCCTCTCGCTATCAAGCTGGGAAGGTGCGAAGATAAGCAGGTTGGTGGCCGAAGAACTTGCACCCTATGCACCGGGCGGCCAGGTCGCCTTTGACGGTGCCGAGCTGCAACTCGAGCCTGCGACCGCACAGACGCTGGCGTTGGCGCTGCACGAGCTGGTGACAAACTCGGCCAAATACGGCGCGCTGTCGGTCCGCTCCGGACATCTCTCGGTCAAATGGACCATCCAGGATGAGCGCCTGGATCTGATCTGGATTGAAACCGGCGGTCCCTTGGTGCGCGCACCGACCTCGCGCGGCTTCGGCACGCGCAGCCTGATGGCCAGTGTGGAAAGCCAGCTCGGTGGGCGCGCCTCCTTCGACTGGCGTCCAGAGGGATTGGTGTGCCGGCTGGTCGTCCCGCTCCGCCCCGGCGCGACCCCGCCGGAGATCACGAGCCCTTGCGCAACGGCGGCTCCGGACGACGCACGACAACGGGCTGCGGGCTGACCGCCCCGGAGAGCTCAGGCCATGTCGCGCGAGATCCGGACCGGGATCGACTTGGCGGCGGGCACCTTGCTGCCCTCCGCATAGTGCCATAGCGGAATCAATCCGTTGCATTCGGGGTAGTAGGCCGCAACACTGTAGCGCGGAATGTCGAACGCCACGGCCTGGAGCCCGCCCAGCGAGCGCTCCACGCCGTCATCGGCCTTGGTCGAGAGCCGAACCGGCTCGCCCTGCTTGACGCCCAGATCGGCCATATCGCTCGCGTTCATGAAGACGATCAGACGGCCACCGGTGACGCCGCGAAACCGGTCGTCCTCGTTGTAAATGGTGGTGTTGAACTGGCCGTCGGCGCGCAAGGTCATCAGCTGAAACACGCCGTTGCCTTCCTCCGGCGGATTGAGCGCTGCCCTGGGCACGGTGAAGTTCGCCTTGCCGGTCGGTGTCTTCCATTTGCGTTCGCGGGCGCCAAGCGGCCGCGGAAAGCCGCCGGGCTCAAACAGGCGCTTATTGAAATCTTTGAACTGCTCGGGATAGGTCCGCTCGATCGCGTCTCTCACGCGCGCGTAGTCACCAACCCAGGCATCCCAGTCGACGCACGGATTTGGCTTCAGGGTGGCCTTGGCGAGACCGGCGACAATGGCTGGTTCGGACAACAGGGTCTCGGCGACGGGCTGGCGCTGCCCGCGCGAGCCGTGAATGCAGGTGGTGGAGTCCTCCATCGAGACCGCCTGATCTCCGCTGGCCTGCCGGTCGATTTCGATGCGGCCGAGGCACGGCAGCAGATAGGTCACCTCGCCTGCGACGATGTGGCTGCGATTGAGCTTGGTTGCGATCTGCACAGACAGCCGCAGCTTCGACCACGCCGGCTCCATCAGCGAACGTTCCGGGACGGCGCGCAGGAAGTTGCCGCCGAGACTGATGAAGCCCTTCACGTCGCCCTTGATGATGCCCTGGCAGGCATCCACCGTGCTGAGACCGTCCCATCGCGGCGGCTCGAAGGAATAGAGATCGGCCAGTTTGTCGAGTGGCACCAGCTTGGTCTTCTCGGAGATTCCCACGGTGCGCTGACCCTGCACGTTGGAATGGCCGCGGACAGGCGAGATGCCGGCCCCGGGCTTGCCGATATTGCCGCGCAACAGCAGGAGATTCACGATCATCTTGGCCGTCTCGACGCCATGCCGATGCTGGGTAATTCCCATGCCGTAATTGGCGATCACGGCGTGCGAGTTCGCGTAGACCTTGGCTGCCTCCAGAATAGCGGCGCGCTCGAGGCCGGAAGACCGCTCGATATCGCTCCACGACGCCTGCCGGCAGAAGGTCGCAAAGGCCTCGAAGCCGGACGTGTGCTGCTCGATGAAGGCGACATCCAGCACACGCGGGCTCTTCGTGGCGACCGCCGCGTCATCCGCCTCGATGACCGCCTTGCACAATCCGAGCAGCGCCGCCCCATCTCCGCCGACGCGCAGCTGATGATATTGCGTGCTGATCCGCGTCCCGCCGGTCAGCACCATCTGAATCGGGTTCTGCGGATCGGTGAAGCGCTCCAGCCCCCGCTCGCGCAGCGGGTTGAAGGTGATGATGGGTACGCCGCGTTGCGCCGCCCGCTGCAACGGATGCAGCATGCGCGGCGAGTTCGTCGTCGTGTTCTGGCCGAAGAAAAATATGCAATCCGCTTTGTCGAAATCCTCCAGCAGCACCGTGCCGACGGGCACGCCGATCACCTCAGGCAGCGCTACCGACGTCGACTCGTGGCACATGTTGGAGCTGTCGGGAAAATTGTTGGTGCCGTACATCCGGCCGAACAGCTGATACATGTAGCTCGTTTCGAGCGAGGCCCGGCCCGACGTGTACATCACGACCGACCGTGGCTCGAGCCTGTTCAACTCCGCCCCGATGTCGCGGAAGGCCTCGTCCCAGCTCACGGCAACATAGCGATCCGCCGCAGCGTCGTAGCGCATGGGATGAGCGAGACGCCCCTGCTCTTCGAGCTGATGATCCGACCAGCCTCGCAACTCTGTCAGACTGTGCCGAGCAAAGAACTCCGGTCCGACGGTCTTGCCGGTGATTTCCCACGCGGTCGCCTTGGCGCCATTCTCGCAAAATTCGAACGGGTGCGGCTTTGCCGGCTTGGCCCAGGAGCAGCTGACGCACATGAAGCCGCCCAGCTTGTTCTGTTTCAGCAGGATCTCGCTGCCGAGCAGCGTCACCTCCTCCTGCGTGAGGATGCTCGCGACCGCGTGCACCGACCCCCAACCGCCAGCCGGAGATTTGTAGTCCTGGATTTTTGCCTTCTCGCTCACGACGCATCTCCGCGGCCTGGTCAAAAGCGGCAAACCCGGGATGAGCAGCGAAGTTCCGATTCCTCACTGAACCTTGCGAGGCTATCATCGACGTCACGCGGGCGAAGGGCCGAACATAGGAATTAGGAACGACCCAGCCCGCCGCGAGTCATGTCCGTGCCTCTGGCGGCGTTCCCCCATCTCGCTGGAGGCACTCCGTGTGGACTGCGGCCCAGCGTTCGACCCCTCGGGCGCTGGGCCTGTCCCTCCTGAGGTAGCCGGGATTTCTCCCGGCTTCCGATCTCAGCTTCAAGCCGCGCTGCGCTTGAGATGGCGGCCTTCCCTGACCTCCTCGATGATCTTGGCGCTGAAGGCTTCCAGATCGCCGGGATTGCGCGAGGTGATCACGCCTTGATCGACGACGACCTCCGCGTCCTGCCACTGCGCGCCGGCATTGGCAACGTCCGTCTTGATCGATTTGTACGACGTCATCTTGCGCCCCTTGGCGATGCCGGTCTCGATCAGGAGCCACGGCGCATGACAGACCGCCGCGACGATCTTCTTGGCTTCGAAGATCTCCTTGATGAACCGCAGCGCCTTCGGCTCGAGCCGCAACAGATCCGGATTGATCTGGCCGCCCGGCAGCACGACGGCGTCGTAGTCCGCAGCAGAAGCCTGGTCCAACGTCTTGTCGACCTTGACGGGCCGTCCCCAATCCTTCTCATTCCATCCCTTGATCTCGCCCAGCGCGAGCGAGACGATCTCGACGGTCGCGCCCGCCTGCTTGAGGCGATCGCGGGGCACTTCGAGCTCGGATTGCTCGAACCCGTTGGTTGCGAGGATCGCGATCTTCTTTCCCTTGATATCCATTGAACTCTCCTGGCCATTCGCACCGCGGGCAACCTCGCGCTGGCGTCCATGTTCCGCCTGAGCGGCCGGGCGCATCGTCACATCTGGTCGATCGGGTTCAGCACTCGCCTGAGTGGAACCAGCCTGCCCACAGCGCCGTTTGTCTGCACGTCCCTGCCTTGAATGGATGGGCGGCGTCGGGCGGCACGGCATCGCTGCGTCGGCGGATCGCAATCTGGAGGCGCTCGTGCCCTACGCATTGTTTGAGAATGACGAACAGATGACCCGCCCGTTTCGCACCGAGCGCGAGGTCTGGGAGGCTGCGGAGCAGGCCGATCTGATCACGCTCGGCACGCATGGCGAGAAGATCCTGGACAACAATTTCGAGATCAAATCATGCGAGGCCACTCCGGAAGAGCTGACGGCCGTACCGCCGGACATCGTATTGCCCGAAGCTCACACGCCCCATGTTGGCGAGCGGCACGGGACCGCCGACCCACCTTTGCCCTCGCTGCCCAAGCCAAGGACGCGGACCTCCTCATAACCGGGCGCGGACCCGCGATGGCCGTCTCGGCGAGCTGAATACCGACGAGCAGCGGATCGCTCGACCTTGTCGCCGGAATGTCATGCGTGCCGGGCCCCTCTCTGCCTGGGAGGCAGCCTGCTCGCCTCTTCCAGCTTGAGTTGCTCGCGTTGTTGCCGCAGTCCCTCGAGCGTTCCCAACATCCGCTGCAACAGCGCTTCGGCCGCCGCCGCCGGCACGCCGGCCCGCCGCAGTTGCACGATTTCGCGACGCTGCCGCCCGACCTGAAGGCGCAGACGGTCGATTTCGGCTCGAACCAGATCGAGATCGCGCATGGAGCCCCCCTCAGACGATGATCATTACACCATAGAACAAAATGGGAACATTCTGCAAGCTGGCGCATTGAGCCCGCCAAGACCGGCAGAGCCCCATGGCTGAACGGCTGCAGAAAGAATCCGAGGACTGGGGTTCCGGAGCCGATCCGATGACCGATGCCCAGGCGTCCTGCTTGAAGACGCTCAGCGAGCAGGCCGGTCGCCCTGCCCCCACGCAAGCGGAGATGACGAAGGCTGAAGCGTCCGAACTGATCGATGAGATGAGACGCGCCGCGAGGTTGGATTGAGCTGGCCAAGTTCAAGTCATCGAGACGATGATTCGGCAGATCGGTATTCCGATGTTGCCGATGCCGGGCCTAGGCTGTCGCGAATCAGAAATCGGTCGTTTAGTCTTCGCGGCATTTCGCGGGAGTCCACCATGGTTGCGGACAGTGACAGCAAGGTTGCCTGGCATCGCGCCCAGCTCAAAAAGAATCGTACTGCCTTGAAGCAGATTGAGACGGCGCGGTTCACGGTGGGCGAGAGCGCCGATGCGAAGGCGCTCGAACACACCAAGCGGCAGGTCGCGGAACTCCAGCTCAAGATACGCGAGTCCGAGCACCTCATTGCCCAGCACGACAAACAAGTACGACGCCCGCTGGCGACCGACCTGAGAAGCCTCTCGAACGTCGCCTGGCGCAACTGGACCGGCAACGGCCCGCGCTGAGGACTCGCGCTGTCCTGCCCTTCAGTCGACGATTTTCTGATGCTCGGCTCCAGTCTCTTGCAGAACCGTGGACACATTCGACGGCTCTGATCTGTCAACCGCCGGCGCCCAGCGCTTCAGCCGCTCATCGCTTCGGCTGAGGGCATCGAGGTCGATGCGTCCTTGCGCCAGAGCCTCCTTGGCGCAGGCCAGCACGCGATGAAACTGGGTGCCGTCATAGGCCACCAGCAACAGGTCGGCACCGCCGTTCAGAGCCTCCACGACAGCTTTGCAGAGATCGCGGCCGTAGATCGCCCCCATCACGAGATCATCCGTCACAATCACACCCTGATAGTTCCAGTGGCCGCGAATGAGTCCCTCGAGCACGGCTTTGGAATGTGAGGCAGGCCGCTCCGGATCGACCGCATCGACCGTCACGTGACCGACCATCATCGCCGCGTGCGAGCCCTGCAGCACCTGTCGAAATGGCCGCCAATCCGACCGTTCCAGGACATCTGCCGGTGTGCCGAGCTGTGCCGAGAAATGATGCGTATCGGCTGCGACGCGACCCAGACCAGGGAAATGCTTGATGGCCGCGCGGACACCGCTAGCTTCCAGGCCACGGACGTAGCCGAGCGCAATGTCGCCAACCACCGCGGGATCGTTGGAGATCGCGCGGCGGCCGATCAAGGTGTGAAAGTCCAGTCGGTTGCGTGTCCAGCTCGGGCGAAGGTCGACGACAGGCGCCAGGTTGAAGGTGATGCCGGCAGCCGCGAGCGCCTCACCTTGGGCGCGCCCCATCGCGAACGCATCCTGCGCGCGCCGCGAGGCCGGCAGATCGGCCAGCGTGGCGAGGCCGGGCATGTTCGGCAGTGTCGGAGACAGGTGCGCGACGGCGCCTCCCTCCTGATCCGCCGCGACCAGCAGGGACGGCAGCCCGGCACTCCGGCGCGCGTCCTGCAACCGCGCGATCTCGGCACGGAGTTGCGGCTCGGTCCGGCCACGGACGTTGTGGTGAGTAATATAGACGCCCGCGATCAACCCCTGCCGCGCCAACGCGGCTGCGTCGCCCACGGCCGTGTAGCCGACGATGAAATGCCGGCCGAGCAGACGCGCCACGTCGGGGGGCGTGCGGAACGTCTCGTACTTGCGCCAGGCAAACATGAACTGCGTCGACGTCAGCATGATCAGCGGAACGCACCATGCCAGCACGAGCGCGCGTCCGGCGGCCCCCTGCCGCCACCGGCCGCCGAGCATCAGCAGCAGCGGGACAGCAAGCCCGATGAGGAGCAGGGCCACATGGCCGCTGCCCCGCAGCCGAACCAGATAGGGCTCGTTGCTGTTCAGCGTGACGAAAATGAAGAGCAGAGCAAGGATCCAGAGAACCGCGGTCCTGATACGTCCAAGCATGTGTGCAGCCGATCATCCCAGGGGAAAGACGGCCATTGCGTAACAATCACGTTTCGCCCGCGCCAGCAGCAGAATCGCGTCTGCACCAAATCTGCAAACAAATCCTGAAATGCTGCAGATCCCCTCGTGAGCCGCTGCATGGGCAGGCGTCATGCTGGGCTCATCGGCTTGTGCCTTCCGGCCCGAGCGATGACCCAAACCAAGGATTCCTCCATGACCACCCTTGCCGAGCCGATGGCTGCACCCGTCGCGCCCGATTCCATGTGGCTCAAATTCGCCCTCGCTGCAGGCCTCGTCGGCCTCGCCGATCCGCTGCTGTACGACGGCCGGCCGATTGGCCTGGCATTCCCGCTGTTTTTCGCCGCGCTCGCCTCCGCCAGCGTTCTTGCCAACCTCGCCAAGACCAATCGAGGCCGTCTGGTCGGAGCCGCAGTTCTCTTCGGTGCCGGCCTGGCTCCCGCCATCGAGGAACTGAACCTGCTTTCTTTTCCTGTCCTGCTGCTCACGACGCTGTCGGCCGTCGCGCTGGCGACCAACCGATCCGCGCGCGGCTTCCGGCTTCCGCTGACCGCCGCACGGCAATTGCTGCTCATCGGACCGTTTCGGCTGATACCGGATGCGATCGTGACGCTACGCACGAACATGGTCATGCGAACTCTCCTTGTCTGGAGCATCCCGCTGGCACTCGGTTGCGTGTTCCTGGCTCTGTTCGCGGCAGCCAATCCGGTCATTGAGCGCTGGTTCGCCGTTCTCAGTCCCGAGCAGGTCGCTTCACAACTCACGATGGGGCGCGCGATCTTCTGGCTCGTCACGTTGTCCATGGTCTGGCCGTTCATCAATCTTCGCTGGCGCGAGCGGACCAAGACTTGGAGCCCGCCGATCGAAAGCGAACCCGATCAGCCGTCACTCCTGGCGACCGTGCTCGGCCCTGAAACGGTGCTTCGGGCGCTGATCCTGTTCAACATCCTGTTTGCTCTCCAGACGGCGCTCGACGGCGCCTATCTGTGGGGACATGCCGCGCTTCCGGACGGCATGACCTATGCGGCCTATGCGCACCGGGGCGCCTATCCCTTGATCGTCACAGCGCTGCTCGCGGCGGCCTTCGTCATCGTCGCCGTCCGCTCCGAGACCACGGCAAACGAGTCGCGATTGGTCCGGCCGCTGGTCTATCTCTGGGTGGCACAGAACGTGATGCTGGTCGTATCCTCGATCCAACGGCTTCACATGTATATCGAGACTTATGCTCTGACCTATTGGCGGATCGCGGCCTTGATATGGATGATCCTGGTTGCGATCGGCCTGATCCTCATCGTGCTCAGGATCGCTCTCGCCAAGTCCAACGCGTGGCTCGTCCGCATGAACATGCTGGTGCTCTCGGCGACCATTTACGGCTGTGCACTGATCAATTTCGACCGGCCGATCGCAGACTTCAATGTCTCCCATAGTCGTGAGGCGGGGCAGAGCGGCCCTCTCATCGACGGCTCCTATCTCGTCTGGCTCGGGCCAGAGGCGCTGCCGGCCATCGAGCGGGCGATGCTGTTGCGACCGACGGACCGGGGACTGGCGAGCGACCGCGATCGGCTCCTCGCGCAACAGCAAAGCAGCATGGCGTCCTGGCGATCCTGGAGTTTTCGCGGCTGGCGCCTGCAGCGCTATCTCGATACACATCCCGTGTCGCAGAAACCAAGCTGATGCCTCGCCGCGGAAGAAAGCACGTGTCTCCCCGAATCCTCATCGTCGACGACGACCCGCATATCCGCGAGGTCCTGCGCGTGGCCTTGAGCAAGGCCGGCATGGCGGTGAAGGAAGCCGCCGACGGCCGCGCCGCGCTGGCCAGGTTCGCCGAAGACCGTCCGGACCTGATCGTGCTCGACGTCGGCATGCCGGAGTACGACGGCCTCGAGGTCTGCCGGCGGATTCGCCGGACCTCGCAGGTGCCGATCCTGTTCCTGTCGGCGCGCGACGAGGAGATCGACCGTATTCTCGGGCTCGAGATCGGCGGCGACGACTACGTGACCAAGCCGTTCAGTCCGCGCGAGCTCGTCGCCCGCGTCAACGTCATTCTCCGCAGGGTCTCATCCGGTGGGGCGGATCGTGCGCCCGAACCGGAGGAGCTGGCGCATGGCAGGCTTCGTCTCGACCCGCAGCAGCATCTGGCGCGCTTCGGCGACGCGCCGCTGACACTTACCGCCCTGGAATTCAGCATCCTGCGCACGCTGATGACGCGCCCTGCCGTCGTGTTCAGCCGCGAGCAGATCATGAGCGCCGCCTATCAGCTCAACATCCAGGTTTCCGACCGCACCATCGACAGCCACATCCGCAACATCAGGGCCAAGCTGGCAGCCGCGCATTGCGAGGACGCCATCGAGACGGTGCATGGCGTCGGCTTCCGGCTCGGCCGCTGCGGCGCCCCATGATCGCGCCCAAGCCCAAGGCAAAATGGCGGCCGTCGCTGGGACAGATCGTCTTCGGCGTTCTGGCGCTGGTCGGCACCTTGCCGCTGGTCGGGCTGTTCTTCTTTCGCATCTATGACAACCAGCTGATCCGCCAGACCCAGGCGGAGCTGATCGCGCAGAGCCGCGTGCTGGCGGCGGTCTTTGCCGAGGAGGTTTCCGCGCGCCTTGCCGCCGGCGTGCCGCTCGGCGCCGAGATCCCGCCCGAGTCACGTCCGGATGCCTCCGACGAGGTGACGCCGATTCGCCCCCTGCTCGATCTCCTGGCCAACGATCTGTTCGTCCGCCGGCCCGACGCACGCGATGCGGTCCATCCAGCGGATCCGGCCTACGTCGCGATCGGCGCGCGCCTGCTGCCGATCGTCAGGGAGACGCAGAAGGTCACCTTGGCCGGGTATCGCGTACTCGATCCCCAGGGCGTCGTGATCGCCGGCCGCGACGAGATGGGCAAATCCCTCGCCCATATCGACGAGGTGGCCGCCGCCCTGAAGGGACGCTACAGCGCCGCGCTCCGCATCCGCATTCCCGACAAGGCCCCGCCACCGATCTATTCGATCAGCCGCGGCGTCGGCGTCCATGTGTTCTCGGCGATGCCCGTGATCGTCGACGATCACGTCGCCGGGGTCATCTATACCTCGCGCACGCCGCGCAACATCTTCGAGCATCTCTATCAGGAGCGCGGCAAGTTCATCGCGGCCGGCTCCACCATTGTCCTCACGACGCTGCTGGTCGGCCTCATCGTGGCGCGCACGATCACGCGCCCGATGCGCGAGCTGGTCGATCGCGCCGGCCGGATCGGACGCAACGATCCCGCAGGCTTCCGTCCGCTCGCCCATTACGGCACCCGCGACTTCGCGGAGCTCGCCGAGCACTTCTTCGCCATGGCCGAGCAACTGGCGCAACGCTCCAACTACATCAGGAGCTTTTCCGCGCATCTGACCCACGAACTCAAATCACCGCTCACCTCGATCAAGGGCGCAGCCGAGCTGCTGCTCGACTCTCTGGCCAGCCCTTCTGAGACCTTGACGCGCGCCGAGCAGGAGACGTTCCTCACCAACATCCTTGGCGACGCCGACCGCCTCGCGGCACTGGCCCAGCGCTTGCGCGAGCTGGCACGGGCGGAGACGGTGTCGGCGGTCGAGGCCGGTAGCATCGCCGAGGCCGTCGGCACGCTGCGATCGCGTTTCCCGTCGGTTGTCATCGAGACATCAGGGCCCGTCGAACGTAGCACGACATTGCCGAACGAAACCGTGCTCATCGTGCTCACGCATCTCGTCGACAACGCCGTCCGGCATGGCGCCCGGCGCATCCGCCTCGAGGCCGAGGAGAGCAAGGAGATGCTGATCGTCATCGCCAGCAATGACGGCGATCCGATCTCGCCTGACAACCGCGACCGCATCTTCGACGCCTTCTTCACGACCCGGCGCGACAGCGGCGGTACCGGCATGGGGCTGGCGATCGTGCGCGCCATCATGGCAAACCATGGCGGCGAGATCTCGCTGCGGCCGAGCCAGACCGGTGTCGCATTCGTGCTGCGGCTACCGATCGAATGCAGACGCGGGACGCCGACTTAAGATAGCGTGCTCTCTGCGGCGCCACGTCAAAGTTGCTTCCGGTCGCTCAATCGCCGCCGGCAATCCCCACCACATTCAGGGCCTTGTCGACGAAGGTCTTCTCCCATTCGTTCGTATACGAGCAATGTATGCCACGGTGCCGCCGGCTGCATGGGCCACACGAGAATGCCGCAGAACTGCATGGCAATTCGCAAATGACTTGGACCCGCGATCCGCGTAATCTTCGCCCCGATTGCACCATCGGCCAGCGTCCCGCTTGGCCTTCGGGAGACCTTGATGAATTCGAGCCGTTTCGAGATCAGCCGCCGGACCGCCCTCCTGACCTCCGCTGCCATCGCAGCGAACGTGGTCAATCCATTCCGCGCCTTCGCCCAGGAGACGCCGCGCAAGGGTGGCGTGTTCAACGTTCACTACGGCGCCGAGCAGCGCCAGCTCAATCCGAGCCTCCAGGCTTCGACCGGTGTCTACATCATCGGCGGCAAGATCCAGGAGAACCTCGTCGACCTCGACGCCAATGGCCAGCCGGTCGGCGTGCTGGCCGAGAGCTGGGAGGCGACGCCGGACGGCAAGACCGTCACTTTCAAGCTGCGCAAGGGCATCACCTGGCATGACGGCAAGCCGTTCACGTCGGAGGACGTTGCCTTCACCGCGATGAACATGTGGAAGAAGATCCTCAACTACGGATCGACCCTGCAGTTGTTCCTGACTGCGGTCGACACGCCAGATCCGCAAACCGCGATCTTCCGCTACGAGCGGCCGATGCCGCTCAACCTGCTGCTGCGCGCCCTGCCCGATCTCGGCTACGTCTCGGCCAAGCACATCTACGAGAGCGGCGACATCAGGCAGAACCCCGCCAACCTCGCCCCCATCGGCACTGGTCCGTTCAAATTCGTGAAGTACGAGCGCGGCCAGTATATCATCGCCGAGCGCAATGCCGACTACTGGCGGCCGAACGCACCCTATCTCGACCGCATCGTGTGGAAGGTGATTACCGACCGGGCCGCGGCGGCGGCGCAGATGGAGGCCGGCGAGCTGCACTACAGCCCGTTCTCGGGCCTGACGATCTCCGACATGGCGCGGCTCGGCAAGGACAAGCGTTTCATCGTGTCCACCAAGGGCAATGAGGGCAACGCGCGCACCAACACGCTCGAGTTCAACGTTCGCCGCAAGGAGCTGGCGGACGTGAAGGTCCGCCGTGCCATCGCGCATGCGATCAACGTTCCCTTCTTCATCGAGAACTTCCTCGGCGATTTCGCCAAGCTGGGCACCGGTCCGATCCCGTCGACCTCGACCGACTTCTACCCCGGCGCCAATACGCCGCAATATCCCTACGACAAGGCCAAGGCGGCGGCGCTCCTGGACGAAGCCGGCTACAAGCCCGGCGCCGGCGGAACCCGCTTCTCGCTGCGGCTGCTGCCTGCGCCGTGGGGTGAGGACATCTCGCTGTGGTCGACCTTCCTTCAGCAATCGCTGGGCGAGGTCGGCATCGCGATCGAGATCGTGCGCAACGATGGCGGCGGCTTTCTCAAGCAGGTCTATGACGAGCACGCCTTCGATCTCGCGACCGGCTGGCACCAGTACCGCAACGACCCCGCGGTTTCGACCACGGTCTGGTATCGCTCCGGCCAGCCCAAGGGCGCGCCGTGGACCAACCAGTGGGGTTGGGACGATCCCAAGATCGACAAGATCATTGATGACGCGGCGACCGAGGTCGATCCGGCCAAGCGCAAGGCGCTCTATGCCGATTTCGTGCGCGAGGCCAATACCGAGCTGCCGGTGTGGATGCCGATCGAGCAGATCTTCGTCACCGTGATCACGGCCAAGGCGCGCAACCACTCGAACACGCCGCGCTGGGGATCGTCGAGCTGGCACGATCTGTGGCTTTCCGCCTGAGCCGGAATCCGTCAGGATGAGGCCATGCGCATCTTGAGCCTTGCGGGGCGGCGGCTCGCCGCCTCGATCCCCACCCTGTTCCTGATCCTGATCGGCGTCTTCCTGCTGCTGCAACTCGCGCCCGGCGATACGGTCGACGCGATGATGGCGCAGATGGGCGGCGGCGATGCCGCCACCGCTCGCGAGTTGCGTCGCTTCTATGGACTGGACCTGTCGGTCCCGATGCAGCTCGCCAATTATCTGTGGCGGCTGGTGCGTCTCGATCTCGGGTTCTCCGCGATCTACGGCAAGCCCGTCGCTGCCGTGATCCTGGAGCGGCTGCCACCGACGCTGCTGCTGATGACATCGGCGCTGTCCTTTGCCTTCTTCTTCGGTCTTGTTTTCGGGGTGATCGCCGCGCGCGGCGTCAACCGCTGGCCGGATACGCTGATCTCCACGGTGGGCCTGATCTTCTATGCCACCCCGTCGTTCTGGTTCGGACTGATGGCCATCGTCGTGTTCTCGATCTACCTGCAGTGGCTGCCCGCCGGCGGCTTCGAGGATATCGGCGCGGTCACGACCGGCGTCTGGCGCGTGCTCGATATCGCACGACACTTGGTGTTGCCGTCCTTGACACTCGGCCTGATCTTCCTCGCCATCTATCTCCGCATCATGCGCGCCTCCATGCTCGAGGTCCTGAACCTCGATTTCGTCCGCACCGCGCGCGCCAAGGGCCTCGACGAGACCCACATCGTCACCCGCCACGTGCTGCGCAACGCGCTGCTGCCGATGGTGACGCTGATCGGACTCCAGGCCGGCACGATGCTCGGCGGCTCCGTGGTGGTCGAGACGGTGTTCTCGCTGCCCGGCCTCGGACGTCTCGCTTATGAGTCGGTCGTCCAGCGCGACCTCAACACCCTGCTCGGCATCGTCTTCGTCTCGGCGCTGCTCGTGATCGCCGTCAACTTCGTGACCGATCTGCTTTACGCGCGGCTCGATCCGCGCATCACGGCGGAGAGCTAGCGCATGGACGCGGTCAAACGCTATTTCCGCAGTCCCGCTGCCGTCCTGGGCCTCGTGCTCCTGCTGATCGTCATCGGCATGGCGCTCAGCGCCGGCTATTTCTATCCACGCGATCCGCTCGCGCTCGCCGGCCGGCCCCTGATCTGGCCGCTCGCCAATCCGCGCTTCCTGCTCGGCACCGACAATTCCGGCCGCGACATCGCCGCCCAGATCTTCTACGGCGCCCGCATCTCGCTCCTGATCGGCGGCGTCGCCACGCTCATTGCCGTGGCGATCGGCGTGTTGGTCGGTGCGCTCGCGGGCTACTACGGCGGCTGGGTCGACAACATCCTGATGCGCATCACCGAAGCCTTCCAGACGCTGCCGAACTTCGTCCTGCTGCTGGTCCTGGTCGCGGTGTTCGGCTCGACTTTGACGACGGTGACGATTGCCGTCGGCATCGTCTCCTGGCCGGCACCGGCCCGGCTGACACGGGCGGAGTTCCTGTCGCTGCGCAGCCGCGAATTCGTCCAGGCCGGCCGCACCCTTGGCATGCGCGACACCCAGCTGATCCTGCGCGAGATCCTGCCGAACGCGCTGCCGCCGGTGATCGTCTATGCCGGTGTCGTGATGGCGGTCGCGATCCTCTTGGAGAGCGCGCTCGCCTTCCTACGGCTGTCCGACGCCAATGTCGCCTCCTGGGGCAACCTGATCGGGCTCGGGCGCGACGTGCTGCGCGTGCAGTGGTACGTCTCCGCGATCCCGGGCGTCGCCATTCTCGTCACTGTGCTCGCGGTGTCGCTGGTCGGCCAGGGGCTCAATGACGCACTGAATCCCCGGCTGAAACAGCGATGAGTCCCGCACAGCCCATTCTGACCGTCGACCGCCTCAGCGTGCGTTTGCCGAAGGGCGCCGACCGCACGCATGCGATCTCCGAGGTCTCGCTTTCGGTCGCCGAGAACGAAATCGTCTGCATCGTCGGAGAATCCGGCTCCGGCAAGTCGATGATGGCCAATGCCGTCATGCGGCTGCTGCCCGACGGTGTGGGCACCGACGGCGGGCGCATCCTGTTTGCCGGGCGCGATCTCTGCACCGCCGCGGCGGCCGAGATGCGCAGCATTCGCGGCGCCGAGATCGCAATGGTGTTCCAGGAGCCGATGACCGCGCTCAATCCGTTGCGCACGATCGGCGACCAGATCGGCGAGGTCCTGGACATCCATACCGATCTCTCCAAGGCCGAGATCAGGTCGCGCGTGCTATCCCTGCTGTCCGACGTCAACATTCCCGATCCGCCGCGCGCGGCGAAGGCCTATCCGCACGAGCTGTCCGGCGGCCAACGCCAGCGCGCCATGATCGCGATGGCCTTGGCGCTTGATCCGAAGCTGCTGATCGCCGACGAGCCGACGACGGCGCTCGACGTCACGACGCAGGCCCAGATCCTCAAGCTTATCCGTGAGATGCAGCAGCGCCGCAGGACTGCGGTGCTGTTCATCACGCATGACTTCGGGGTCGTCGCCGAGATCGCCGACCGTGTCGTCGTGATGCAGCATGGCCGCGTGGTCGAACAGGGCGCGGCGGCGGATGTCCTGCAACGGCCGCAGCATGACTACACGAAGCAATTGATCGCCGCGGTGCCGCCGGTAGCGGCGCCCCCGTCACGCAAGCTGTCGGACCAGTTGATTCTCGCCATCTCCGGTGTCTCGAAGACCTATCGCACCGGCGGCTTCCTCGGGCGCGGCGAGCGCATTACCCATGCTGTCAGGGACGTCTCGCTTTCACTACCGAAGGGAGCAACGCTCGGCATCGTCGGCGAGTCCGGCTCCGGGAAATCCACCCTCGCCCGCTGCATCATTCGCCTGATCGATCCCGACAGAGGAACGATCCTGCTCGACGGCGAGGACTGGGCAAACCTCTCGCGCAGCGAGGTCAGAAACCGAACCCAGCAGATGCAGATGGTGTTTCAGGACCCGTTCGCCTCGTTGAATCCGCGGCGCAAGGCGGTCGAGCTGGTGGCGCAGGGACCGATCGTGCATGGCACTGCGCGAGACCAGGCGCTGACCGAGGCCCGCGAGCTGTTCAGCCTGGTGGGGCTCGACCCGTCGGCCGCCGATCGCTTCCCGCATGAGTTCTCCGGAGGTCAGCGTCAGCGCATCGGGCTGGCGCGCGCGCTGGCGCTGAAGCCCAAGGTGCTGGTCGCGGACGAGCCGGTGTCCGCGCTCGACGTCTCCGTTCAGGCGCAGGTGTTGAAGCTGCTGACCAGCCTGCGCGAACGGCTCGACCTGTCGATCATCTTCATCACGCACGACCTGCGGGTCGCAGCCCAGATCTGCGATCTGGTCGCGGTCATGAAGGACGGCGTCGTCGTCGAGCATGGGCCCACGCACGACGTGTTCGGCAACCCGCAGCATGCCTATACGCAGGCGCTGCTGGAGGCCATTCCGGGCGGCGACTTCGCCCGGACCCAACATCCCACGTCTTAGCCGATCTCGCGCGCGTCGCGGTACCGGTACAGGAGCAGCATCAGTGGCGCGAATGGACGCAGCAGGGCGTGCGCCGGAATGGTGACCGGCTCCGTGAACGGCAAGGCCAGCTCGTTCGCGGGCACGCCGCGCACCGCCTTCGCAAGCTCCGCACCGAGGGGGATCGTCAGTGCGACTGCCCGGCCGTTGCAACCGGTCCAGCCATAGGCATCGGGACCGAGGCGGTGAATTCGCGGCATGTAGTCCGTGGTCATGCCGACATAGCCATTCCAGACATAGTCGAACCGGACCTCGCCGATCTGCGGCCACAGGCGCTGCAGGCGCTCGGCGACCCTCGCCTTCAGCCGCTCGGACTTGTTGCCGGGACCGATCACGGCGCCGCCCGTTACCAGGCGGTTGCGCGCATCGTAGCGGGCGAAATAGAGCTCACCATGAGTATCGGACATCGCCTGCCGCGCCGGGATGATGGTCTTCCGCACATTGTCCGACAGCGGCTGCGTCGCCATCTGCCAGGACAGCACCGGCATCACCTCATGCGCGATCTCGGGTGCGAGAGCCTTGGAGAACTCGCCGCTATAGGCATTGCTCGCCAGCACCAGCGCGCGCGCCGACACCTCGCCTTGCGCGGTGCGGACGATCCAACGATTCCCGCGCCGCTCGAAATCGATCGCCGGCGAGCGCGCATAGATGCGGCCCCCCAGGCTCAGCACGGTTCGCGCCAGCCCGCGCGCGAGCGCCAGCGGATTGATGTGACCGCCGGTCCTGTTCCAGAAGCCCCCATACCATGCATCCGAGCCGAGCATGTCGCGCGTCTGGTCGCGTGACAGCAGCTCGACTTCCGCGCCGAACTTCGACCACTGCTTGAACCTGCGCTCGGCGATCTTGATGCGGCCGGGCGTATGCACCGGCTGGACCCAGCCGGCCTGCTCATGCTCGGCGTCGATGCCGTAGCGCCTGACGGTCTCGAACAGCGCTGAGGCACTGTCGCGCAGCATCGCAACGAAGCGCTCGCCGGCGGCGCCGTGACGGGCGATGAGATCCTCGGGATCCGGGCGCGACAGTGTCGGGATCACCTGGCCGTTGTTCCGACCCGAGGCGCCCCAGCCCGGCTCCATGGCTTCGACGATCGCGACATCGACACCGGCCTCGCGCAGATGCAGCGCCGTCGACAATCCGGTGAAGCCGCCGCCGATGATCACGACATCGGCCTGCACACTGCCCTGAAGCTCGGACAGGTCAGGTCCAGACGGGGTCTGCGCAGCCCACAAGGACGGCGGCCATTGAACGTTTTCCATCGTCATGCTCATCGTGAACAGCTCATCCCTGCTGATCAACCGCCCTCCAGGAAGACGGTCTTGCCTTGCGCCGAGCGCCCATCCGCGCCGGTTGCGGCGCATAGGTCGATTGGGCATAGTTCGGCCGCCAATATGCCAACTTCGCTGCAAGGAGACAAACGCGTGGCCCTCAAGAATGTCATCGGTATCGATCACGCGGTCGTCGTGGTGAAGGATCTCGACGCCGCGGCGGAGACCTGGAGGCGGCTGGGCTTCACGCTGTCTCCGCGCGGCACGCACAGCGCCAAGATGGGGTCCGGCAATTACACCATCATGCTCGATCCTGATTACATCGAGCTGCTCGGCATCCTCGCCGAGACCGACCACAACGTTCCGACCCGCAATTTCCTCGCCCAGCGCGGCGAAGGCATCGAGCGCATCGCCTTCACCGCGATCGACTCGGCGGCCGGCGCCGAAGAAATCCGCGCCAAGGGTTTTGAGCCGATTGGCCCGATCGATTTCGAACGGCCGGTGCCCCTGCCCGACGGCTCCATCTCGGCAGCGAAATTCCGGGTGTTTCAATGGCCGGTCGCGGAGGCTCCGGGCGGCCTGCGCATCTTCGCATGCCAGCACAAGACGCGCGAAACAGTCTGGATTCCTGAATTGATGCGCCATGCCAACGCCGCCAAGCAGCTGAAGCAGGCCCTGATCGTGACGCCGGATCCGACCAAGGACGCAGCCCATCTGTCGCGCCTGATCGATCGCGACGGGCGAGCCGAGGCCGACGGCGCCGTGACCGTGACCTCGGGCGGCGATCGCGCCGATTTCGTGTTCTTGACCCGGGAGCAGCTCGCAGCGCGTTATCCCGGCGTGTCGCTCGCCGGCCTGCCGGAGCGCGGCGGCGCCGGCCTGGTGCTGGCTTCACTTGATCTCGCAACGACGGAAAAGGCGCTTGGCGCGGCGGCGGTGCGCAGCGGCGCGAGCCTCGTTGTTCCGCCGGCGTCAGCGACGGGCACCCTGCTCAGCTTCGTGGCCGGCTAGACTTTCGCGCGGCGGCCACGGGCCGTGGCTGCCTCGATGTCATTCGGCCGGCTGGAACATCGCCGGCCGGCCGCGCTGGCTGTCGAGCCATCCGGCGAGACGATCCATGAGTCCGCCGCGGGTCTCCGAAGGTTGCGCCGACGACACGAACGGATCGCAATGACACTTCGCGCCGGCCGCGCGCGACATCTTCGCGACCGCCTCAGTCATGGCCGGCGCGCCGCAGGTATAGACGACGTCGTTGGGCGTGAGCTCCGGCATGTGTTCGGTCGGCCGGCCGCTGCGAATCGCGGGCGAGACGTTCTGCGGCTCCGACACGATCGGAATGATCTTCACGTTCGGGAAGCGCGCCAGGCGGCACAACGCCTGATGCATGTAGAACGACTGCAAGGTGCGCGACACGACGATGAAGACGATCTCGCGCTTCGGATTCTCGGTGATGGCGGCGACAGCGATCGCCCACATCGGCGCGAAGCCGGTGCCGCTCGCCACCAGGATGATCCGGCCGCGATGCTTCTGCCGGAAGAACGCGGTGCCCAGCGGCGCCGTCAGCTTGACGCGATGGCCGACCTGGATGTCGCGGCCGAGCGCCGACGACACCAGGCCATCCTTCAGGATGCGGATGTGCAGATACAGCAAATGGCTGTCGGGCGCGCCGACCATCGGATAGGTCGGGCTGTAGCAGCGCGTCGGAAAACCGCGGTACTGGACCTTGGCGTATTGCCCGGGGAAGAATCGCAGCGGCTTCGGCATCTCGAGGGTGACGCCGACGACGTCGGGCGCGAGCCGCACGAGATCGCCCACCTCGCAATTCATCGTCACCGTATCCGGCACGGGCTCGGTGATGATCTTGAGGTCGGACACGACACGCGCCTGGCACGCATGCGCCATGTCGCCTTCCATCCCGCCGAACAGCTTGCCGTCGACGACCGTTACCTTGCAGGAGCCGCAGATTCCGCTGCGGCAGTCATGGGGCAGATCCACGCCACTGTTGATGGCGCCGTCGAGCAGGATATCGCCCACATTCGCGTAGAACGTTTCCCTGTTGTACTGGATTTTGCAAATCTTACCCATCACTGCACCTCAAGTCGCATCGGCCGGATCTGCCTCGTATGTCGGATCTGGGTGTGGTCGAACGCAGCGACTCGCATGAAGACACCGTTCTTGATCGGGACGTCGTACTTGCTTTTCGTGTCCATTTTGCGGGCAATTTCGAGCGTCCAGTGGCCCGCGGCCCAACGCGCTGCGCAACGGATGTCCGCGCGATCGCCGGTGAACTCGCCGCTGACGAGCACACCGGGCACGACGGTCCCGATCGGCGTCTGGGCATCCGCCTCGGCCGAATACGGCACCGATTCGGCCTCGGTCATGAACCAGCGTGCGCCTTCGCTCTCGCCGATGTTCGGATCGAGATTGATCTCGCCCATCGCCGCGGTCATCGCGGCGACGTCCTTCGGAAGGCGCTTCGGTCTCACGCCCCGATTCCCCAGTCTTGCGGCCTCCCTGTCGATCACGAAATTGTCGGAATAGTTCGCGGTCCCCGGATCCGGTGCGAACCCGCCCTTGTAGGGCGTGAGTCCCTTGACCTGATCCGGCGTGGGTTCTGCAGGCGGACCGAAATGATCATCATCCATCCATCCGGTCGGGCCGCCGCTCGTCGCCTTCCACAGCCAGGCGTCGGCATAGAGATTCGGCGCCGGCGTGTAGTGGATGCCGCGACCCGACAGCGTCGGCGGCTTGTCCGGCATCGGCTGCGAACTCATGTGAAAGGTTCGGTCCGCGGCCAGGGTGATCGGCAGCGTCGTGAACAACAGCGAGAACTTGTCCTCGTTGAAGTCGTTCTCGTCGCCCTTGTCGAATCCGTTCTGCAGGAGATGCCAGCCGTCGGCCTTCTTGATCAGCGGCAACTGCTTCAGCGACCGCGTCGGGTCCTCCCAGATGACGAGGAAATACACCCACGTGCCGTCATGCGCGGCCTTGATCCAGACGCGCGATTCGCCGGTACCGTCGAAATTGTCGCCCTGGTTGGTCGTCACCATGTGCGGCTGGATGTTGCGCCAGACACGATCCGACGAATCGCCGTCAAGCGTCGGCGCATCCGATGTCGCGATTCGGTACACCGTGACGGTGTCCTCGGCGTAGTAGTCGGCGGCGAACATCGCCGAGCCGATCACGATGGCCGCGGCGATCGCGACCATGAACGGGTTGGACTGGAAGCTCGGATTGCGGCGACGGGAGTTGCCCTTGGCAGGTGCCGGCGGAGGACGCATGCGGCCTGGCGGCACCCGCGGTTCGGAGCGCGCCCGCAGCGGCTCCTCCATGCGCCGCGGCGCCGGCATCGGCTCACGCGCTGCAGGCCGCGCGGCCGGCGCAGGCCGCTTCGGAGGCGCCTCCGCCTCCTCCAGCTTTTCCGACTGCTCGACCAGCATCGTGAGCAGTTCGACGGGATCGAGCTTCGGCGGCGGCGGCGGCAAGGGCGCCGGTCGGAACACGCGATAGAGCTGCATCTTTCCGCCGATGCTGAAGTGAACCAGGACGTGCAGCACCACGAAGGCCGGGATCACCCACGTCGCGTACCAGTGGATCATCATGGTGACGTAGCCGGAGGCCACGCCGAAGAAGAGCATGCCTCCGGTGACGATCAGGATCGCCATGGAGATGAAAAGCACCCAGTGCAGCATCACACTGATCGAGCCCAGCCGCGCCGGCCGGCGGCCGAGCAGGCCCTTGAAGCGCATCTTGTCGATGGTGACGCGGCGACCGAGCCCCGACTTCGAGATATAGATCATGTAGGCGACGGCGACGCTCGCGAGCACGACCCCAGCCGGCATGTGCCAGGTCCAGGTCCGGTGCCGGGGCAGCAGCCAGTCGAGATTGTTGGCGATCCACGCGTGTCCAGGCGCTTCGGTCGCCATGCGAAGCCCCGTCAAGAACGCGATCACAGTGGCCCCAACCAGGGTCCAGTGCAGGATGATCGTTCCATAGTCGGTCTTGCGGATCTTCATGCGTGCGCCTCCAGAGCTGCGCGCACGCGATCGGCGCGATTTACCGCCGACCTGGCGACCGTATTTCGTCTCAGCGGACCGATCCGGCGCAGGATGATGAAGTATTCACTCCTGCGGGCCGCCCCTCGACCCGAATCCATTCCCGCATCACGCGTCTCGATGGTGATGTCGTTCAGCAACTTTGTCGTCCCCCGGATACGCTTTACTAAGTGAGCAACTTCGTCCGACTTCGGCGTTACGGCGCCGTTCTGCACCCAATCGTTGCCCCGCTACGCTTGAGCGTGACCGGTTGGATCACGCCTATGGTTGATCAACTGCCGTGACCCGAGCCGGTGACGAGTTGCTCGGATTGCACGCGGACTGATCTGCTTGGTCCTCCCTGGAGCTGATGTTGATCTCGTGCGCCCGATGCTTGACGGGTCACTGGTTCCACAGCGGCCGCACGTTCGATGATAGAACACATCGTCGGCCGCCATGCCTAGCCGAGCTGATTGCACGTCCTGGATTGGTGCGCGGGGCCGCATGTCCTTGTGTTGCCGCCGCCATCATGATCGTTCTCCGCACCATCATCGAATACCGCATGATCGAGATGACAACGCCTGTGCGTTGCACCGCAGGAAGATTTATTCGGCTTCGTGGCGTCATTCGGCCCGGACCGCGACCAATGAGTACGGAACCAAGGTGATAGACGGACGAATGTGTGACGCGCGTCGCGTGCCGATGGCTGTTATCACGCTGCAACCATCGACGATCGCGGACAGATTTCGCACAGACCCGATCGCTCCGAACGACGCGACACCTTTTCAGAGCCGACCCGGCGCATTGCGTCTCGCGCCGGTCGTGTGCCCGCGACGCTGCGACGGAATTGCCCACATGTCCAATTGTTGCCGGAAAATCGTCGGTATCGACTGTCAATAGCGCGGAGTGAAGCACTGTGTTTTGGGAGACGCGCCTGGATGAGTCTGGCTCAAGAGCGCCCGAGAACGAAAGCCGCGGCTGCCCTCAACGACCTTCTCTCGGGAAGCGACGATCCGGTGACGCGCGGGTTGCGCCAGGCTGTGAAGCGCATGGCCGGCATCGGCGTGTTCAGCGGCGTCATCAACATCCTGATGCTCTCGGGCTCGGTTTATATGATGCAGGTCAATGATCGCGTCGTTCCGAGCAAAAATCTCGCCACGCTCGTCGGCCTGTCGGTGATGATTCTGGCCGTCTATCTGATTCAGGGCTATTTCGACGCGTTGCGCACCCGCATGCTGTGCCGGGTGGCGACCGTGTTCGACGCGAGCCTGCAGGACGCGATTCATCACGCTCTGGCCACCCTGCCCCTGCGCGGCACCAAGCCGATGCTGATGCAGCAGCCGCTGCGCGATCTCGACCAGCTGCGCGCCTTCATGTCGAGCATGGGACCAACCGCCTTTCTCGACATGCCATGGATACCGATCTTCCTGATCGGGATGTTTCTGTTTCATCCGCTGATCGGCATCACGGCCGTCATCGGCACGGCCGGAATCATCTCGATGACGCTGGTGACCGACCGGTTGTCGCGTCAGGCGAGCAAATCCGCCAGCGACACGAGCGCCGCGCGGCAGGTTCTCGCCGATGCCACCCAGCGCAATGCCGAGGTGATTCGCGCGCTCGGAATGCTGGATCGCTTCTCGGCACGCTGGAACGCCGTCAACGAGCGCTATCTGAAGGACAATATTCGCGCCAGCGATGTCTACGCCAATCTCGGGGCCGCCGCGAAAGTGCTGCGCTTCATCCTGCAGTCGGGCATGCTCGGTATCGGCGCGGCGCTCGTCGTCTCCGAACAGGCGTCCGGCGGCGTGATGATGGCCTCGTCGATCCTGATGGGCCGCGCGCTCGCCCCGATCGAGATCGCACTTGGCAGCTGGAAACAGCTGGTCGCCGCGCGCCAGGGCATCGCGCGTTTGCGTGATATCTGCAAGGCCACGGCCAGGCCGGAAGCGCCGCCGGTCGCGTTGCCCCGCCCATTCCGCGAGCTGACCGTACAGGAGCTGACGGTCACCGCGCCGGGCACCGATCGGCCGATCGTTCAAAACGTGTCGTTCTCGATCAAGGCAGGCACGGGTCTGGCGCTGCTCGGCGCGAGTGCCTCCGGGAAGACCTCGCTCTCGAAGGCGCTGGTCGGCATCTGGCCTGCACAGCATGGATCCGTCCGCCTCGACGGCGCAGCGCTCGACCAATGGAGCAACGAGGATCTCGGCCGCCATATCGGCTACCTGCCGCAGGACGTTGCCCTGTTCGATGGCAGCATCGCCGACAACATCTGCCGCTTCGACGAGAATGCGAGCTCGGATGCGATCCTGAAGGCGGCGCAGATCGCCGGCGTGCACGACATCATCCTGCGGCTGCCGGAGGGCTATTCGACGCGAATCGGCCAAGGCGGCATGTCGCTGTCGGCCGGTCAGCGGCAGCGCGTCGGTCTGGCCCGCGCGGTGTATGGCGATCCGTTTCTCATCGTCCTCGACGAGCCGAATGCCAATCTGGACACCGACGGGGAGAACGCGCTCAGCCGCGCCATTCAGATCATGCGGCAGCAGAACCAGAGCATCGTGATCGTGATTTCGCACCGTCCCAGCGCGCTGAATGCGCTCAACATGGCGCTGGTGCTGTACGAGGGCAAGGCGATCGCATTCGGTCCCTGCCAGGAGATCTTTGCCCGAGTCGCCGGGGCCAACAAGGCCGCGGGACCTGCCGTCGCGCATGCCCCCGCTCCGCCCAGGGTTGCTGCTCCCGCAGCGGCGCCAAATCCGAACGCCCGCTCGCTTCGTCGCGCCGCCCCAGCAGAAAGCGCTTGATCAATGAAACACATCAACGACTTCAGGCCGTTCGACGACGACGACTATGTACGACCGAAGACTCGCGCGGTCGGTCCGCAGGGCGACGCATTGATCCTCGAGCTGCAGCGGCTGCAGGGCGCATTCGACGACGGCTCCGACGAGGACCCGCGACAACGCCGCGGTGCACGTGACGGCGGCAAGAAGCGCCGGCGTCCGCCGCCGTCGCAGGGCAGGCCGAAGCCGCGCTCGAAGAAAAAGGGCAGCACCATGGGCCGCGCCCTCGGTGCGTCGCTGTCGCTGTTCGGTCTCGGTGCCCAGGCGCCCCGGGCACGCCGCGGTGAAGGCATCCGCGAGATGGACTGGCAGCAGCCCGCACCGATGCGTGGCTACGAGCCGGAGCTATCGCCGCCGCCGCGCCATCCGCCTGCACGCGTGGCGGGCGGCAATTCGGCGCCCGTGCTCGACCTGCAGGATGCGCGGCGCGACGGCAATTTCGGCGTCGGTGCGCCGCGACCGATGGGACAGCAGAACCTCCCTGCCCGCCTGGCGCATGCGCCCGTCGTTCCGCAAACCCGGGTCGGTCGCCTGGTCGGCACCGCCGGCACGGCCTTGACCACCGGCATGACCTTCATTGCGACGCAAGGAACGGCGGCTGATCTCGACGACGGCTCGGACGAATCGCTGGTGCCGCGCGTCAGCCGCATGTTCGAGAACGAGCTGCGTCTCGGCTTGCGGGTGCTGCTTGTCGCCGCCGTTCTCGGCGGCGGCTGGCTGACCCTCGTGCCGCTCGCCGGCGCGATCGTGGTCCCCGGCAATCTCGTGGTGCAATCCAACGTGAAGGCCATTCAGCATCCGACAGGCGGCATTGTCGCGGAAATCAAGGTCGACAACGGCACGCGCGTCGCGGCGGGCGATCTGCTCGTGCGGCTCGACGCCACGCAGAGCCAAGCCCAGCTCCAGGCGATCACCAAGCAATTGAACGAGCAGCGCGCCAAGATTGCACGGCTCTCGGCCGAGCGTGACGGTCTCGATCAGCCGGACTATCCGTCCACTCTGACCTCACGTCAGGACGATCCGAATGTCCGCACCGTGATCGCGTCGGAGAACGCGCTGTTCAAGGCCCGTGCCACGACCCGCAAGAGCCAGAAGGAGCTGCTGCAGGGCCGCATCGTCCAGCTGAACAACGAGATCAGCGGCATGGAGTCCCAGCTCGAATCCAAGAACAAGCAGATCGAGTTGATCAAGGGCGAGCTGGCCGGCGTGCAGGAGCTCTATGACAAGCGGCTCGTTCCACTGACGCGACTGACCACGCTGCAGCGGGAAGCCGCTCGAATCGACGGTGAACGCGGCCAATTGGTGTCCAGCGTGGCGGAGACGAGGTCCAAGATCAGCGAAGCCGAGCTCCAGACCGTCAAGATCGATCAGGATTTCCGCAGCGAGGTGGTCAAGGATCTCAGCGAGTCACAGGCCAAGGAAGGCGATCTGGTCGAGAAGGGCGTCGCCGCGCGCGACCAGCTCGATCGCATCGAGATGCGCGCGCCGAACTCCGGCACCATCCACCAGCTCGCGATCCACACCATCGGCGGCGTCATCAAGCCGGGTGAGACCGTCATGGAGCTGGTCCCCGATTCGGACGAACTGCAGGTCGAAGGGCACGTCCAGCCCAAGGACATCGATCACGTCCACACCGGGCAGGATGCGATGGTCCACTTCAACGCCTTCAACCAGCGCACCACGCCGAAATTGAGCGGCCAAGTCTCGTTCGTGTCGCCTGACATCACCAATGACCCAAGAACCGGCTCTACCTTCTACACGGTCAGGATCACGCTGTCCGACGAGGAGCGCAAGCGGCTCGGCAACGTCAACCTGATGCCCGGCATGCAGGCCGAAGTCTACGTTCAAACCGGCAGCCGGACGATGCTCAGCTATCTGATGAAGCCGGTTCTCGATCAGTGGCGCCGCGCCTTCGTGGAGTAACAAGACCGAACAGCCGCGGTCGGCGCCATCGCTCACGAATGAACGCAGACCGCGTCGGCACCTCAACATGAACGTTGCAAATTTTCCCCGCACCTCGGACCCGGCGATGGTGCCGACGAGTGCGTTACCGTCCGCCCAGCCCGGCGCCCGCACCGAGGCGTCTGATCAGGCACGCAAGCCGCGACTGCCACCGCCAGCGGCCATGCCGACCCAGGAGGGTCCCCAAGGGCTGCGCTTCGATTTCAACGACGGCTGTCGTGTCATGCTGCCCGACACCGGACACGCCTGGCGCGTCCGGTTGAGCGATCTCGAGACCGCCAACGTCCTGTTCGACATCGACCTGCGCTCTGGGCACGTCAACAGCAGCAAGCGCTACTTCGTCCCGTTCAGGCTGGAAGTGTGGTCAGGGCCCGAGCTGCTGCTGTGCCACGACTATGACGCCACCGACCGCGACGTCCTGATCCAATTCCCGGTCGGCACGATCGGCGACATCATCGGATGGATGAGCTATGTGGTGAAGTTCAGGGACCTGCATCGATGCCGCCTGAGCTGTGCGATAGGCGAGCCGCTGATCCCGCTGTTCCGCGCCGCCTACCCAGACATCACGTTCCTCAGCCACGACACGGTCCAGGCGGAGCGATACTACGCGACCTACTCGGTCGCGCTGTTCTTCGACGATGCCGAGTTCGTGCATCATCCCTGTGATTTCCGGCAGGTCGGTCTGCATCGGACAGCAGCTCATATTCTCGGCGTCGATCCGGCCGAGCAGCCGCCACGCGTCGCGTTGAGCGAAGAGAGCCGTCCCATCGAGGACCCCTATGTCTGCATCGCCGTGCAGGCGACGACCGCATGCAAGCACTGGAACAATCCGGAGGGCTGGCAGAGCGTCGTGGCCTTCCTGCGCGCGACCGGCTATCGCGTGATCTGCGTCGATCAGACCGCGGAGCGCAGCCACGGCGCTTTCCGAACGCAGATTCCTGCCGAAGCCGAGGATCAGACCGGCGACCGGCCGCTGCCCGAGCGCGCCCGCTGGCTCAAGCACGCCGCGTTCTTCATCGGCCTTTCCTCGGGGCTGTCATGGCTGGCCTGGGCGGTCGGCACTCCGGTCGTGCTGATCAGCGGCTTCACCCACCCGACCAACGAGTTTGCGACCCCCTATCGGGTCATCAACCATCACGCCTGCAACAGTTGCTGGAATGATGCCCGTCATCGCTTCGACCATGAGGACTTTCTGTGGTGCCCGCGATGGCAGGGCACGTCCCGGCAGTTCGAATGCACGCGCCTGATCACGGCCGCGCAGGTCGAGGGCATGTTGCGCCGAATTCCCGGCTTCGGACGGGGATTGCGTCCGCAACCGCGCGCCTCTCAGCAGCAGGCGCCGCCTGCGCCCTTTGATCGGGATCGAGCCTCGAGAGCAGAGTCTGCGCCGGAATCCGTGGAGAGCGACGAGCCAGTCGCGCTCGCCGCGCTGCTGGAACGCCCGCGCGGCGATGTCGCCCGCGGGGGCCTTGCGGTCGGCGTCACGGTCGCCGCCGGCAGGCTGCTGGATCAGGCTGCCGCCGGGATCGCGGAAGGCGATCGCGCAGCCACCGCCAGCGATCTCATGGACGCGTTGCAGAACTACAAGCAGAGCATCGCCATCGTCAGGTACCTGACCGCAGCCAATCCGGACGACGCCGGGTTTCAACGCAACCTCTCGGTCGCCTTGAACCGCATCGGCGCCGTGTTGTTCGTTCAGCGAAACCTCGAGGCTGCGCATGCCGCCTATTCCGCCAGCCTCGCCATCATCCGGAAGCTGACCGCGGCCCATCGCGGCAATCTCAGCTTTCAGCGCGACCTCGCCTGGTGCCACGCTCTGCTGGCGGATGTGCTCACCGCCCAGGGCCGCCATGCCGAAGCCTTCGAGCAGCGTCGCGCCAACACCGCGCTGATCACCCATCTCGCCAACACGATCGCCAACGACCCGTCGCTGCAGCAGGCGCTTGCAAATTCCTATCAGAGTCTGGGCGATGCCTTCCTTCCGCTCGGCAACATCGACGGCGCCCTCGCCGTCTACCGGATCAGCCTGGGCCTGACCAAGCAAGGGCTCGACGCGAACGGGCAGAATGACCCGGCCTGGAATCAGCTCTACACCATACTGCTGCAGAAGATCAGGACTGCGCTCCTGGCGCAGCGCCAGGCCGCGCCGCCGTCCTGAACGGCGCACGGCGAGGTCGGCCGACACGCCCAGGCGCCTTTGCCTCTAACTCCCCCGACAGACAATCCATCGTGGCGTTTTTCCAGCGATGGCGCTGCGACAATGCCGCGCGCCCGCGTCGCCGGGCAGCCTTGACAGCATCAGACCAACCCTGCGTCTGATCGCTGGAGACCGGCCACTCACCGGCGAGATGCAGGCAGCATCTTGACGACAAGATGCAATTCGCGCCCGGTCGCCGCACCGCGCAGTTGCTGCTTGCCGCCAGAAATCAATCACTTGGCACGCGATCGCGGCGCATCTGTCACAGATCCGCGATGTCCCGAGAACAACATATTTGCGGACTCCCCCACGCCTTTTTTGGCCCGATTGCTCCGAGCATATAGCGAGGTGCGACAAAGTAGCGCGCGTCAGAAGAACGCGCGACACAGCGGCGCACGGGCGTGAGGCGCGGCGCATCACGTCCGACGCAGGGCCGATGCGCTTCCGCATCGTCCGGCCAGTTTCGGTACGGGGCCCTGCCGGGCGTCGGATGAACTTGGGGAGAGATGATCTATGGCGAATAACACCTTCAACCCGACGGCGCTGGCCAACGGAACGTCGAACCTGCTGGTGCGCGCCTCAGCGCTCAACATGTCGACCGACCTCGTCCAAGCCGGCGTGGTGTTCAACGATGCGGTGCGCGCCTCGCTCGGCCTGTTCTCGCAGGCCGGCAGCGGCAACTCGAACCCGTTCCTCGGCAGCTACACGACCGATCTCCACGCCGTGCAGAACGACATCGCGGCGATGCTCGCAAATCCCGGCCAGGTGACCCTGGGCGGCCAGGCCTTCACGCTGAACGCGACCGACACCGCCGTTCTCACCAACGTGCAGGCGCAGATCTCGACGCTGCTTACGGCCGCACCGCAGACCACGAATGCTGCGACGATCACAGCCGCGGATCAGACGCTGCACGCGGTCCAGCAGGAGATCCTGCAGGAGATCAACGGCGACGCGCATCTGTCCGGCGCGCTCAACAAGGTCAACTTCCTCGCCAACACCGGCGGCCAGGACGTCGGCTTCCAGAACACGCCGGCCGGTGCCGATGATGCGGCGACCCTGGCCGCAGCGACCGCAGGCAACACGCTGAAGGATGTCGGCCTCGTCTTCAACAAGGTCGTCGACCTCGCCTCCGGCGGCATCCACACCGGCAATCTTCAGGAGGTCACGACCGACCTCACCGCGATCTCGCAAGGTCTGACCAACATTCTCAACAACAAGACCCAGCTCGCACAGATCGAGAACGGCGAAACGGCGAACGCGGCCGCGCTCACGACCATCCATCTGCAGACGGTGCTCGGACAGGTCAACCTCGAGCTCAACCAGTATGCCAAGGCGGAAACGACCGGCAATCAGGCTGCGTTGCGCGGCACGGCCGACAACCTGCTCGACAGCATCGACATCATCCAGGGCGACGCCAACCTGAACATGGCAGCCGGCGGCAACGGCATGCCGGGCCATGCCGGAGGCTTCGCGGAGGATCCCGGCGGATTGACCGGCACGGTCACCAAGTTCCAGGACAATCAGGCGCAGACCAATTTCTGGGCCGCGTTCCTGGCCGAAGCGAACACCATCAACGCAACCCTGCAGAAGATCTCGACGGGCGGCGCGCAAGCCAGCGCGGCATTGATCACGCAGATCCAGAACTACCAGCAGTTCGGCGCCAATTTCGACGCCGCCCAGGGCAATGTCTTCCGTGGCCGCTTCGACAACGAGCTGCTCAGCGGCACGCTGGAAGCCGACTCGGCGGCCGCCGTGAAAGGCTTGCAGGGCATCCTGAACGGCGACACCGGCGCGGCTCTCGCGGCGGACAAGGCGGCGATCAACGCCGCCGGACAGGGCTTCGCCGCTGACGCCATGGACGTCTCCGGCAACAACATCGCGATTGGCGGCGCGACCTATGTCGGCACGGCCACCACGGTCTCGACGGCGACCTCGGTGCACGGCCTCGCCCACGGCACGATCCCGGTGACGGCGACCCCGAACATCGCCAACGGCACCGGCGGCACCACTTCGACGCCGCCGAGCAGCGGCGGTGGTGCCACGCCAGTCAACTTCAGTCCGACCGCGCTCGCCAACGGCACGTCGAACCTGCTGACTCGCGCCACTGCTATTCAGCATTCGACCGATCTGGTGCAGGCCGGCGTCGTCTTCAACGATGCGGTCCGCGCTTCGCTCGGCCTGTTCAGCCTCGCCAACAGCGGCAACTCGCCGACGTTCCTGAGCAGCTATCAGGCCGACATCACGGCGGTGCAGACCGATATCGCCGCCATGCTGGCCAATCCAGGTCAGGTCACGCTCGGCGGACACACCTTCGCACTGAACGCCACTGACACGGCAGTCCTCACCAACGTCGAGGGTCAGCTGGGGACGCTGCTGCAGGCGGCGGGGCAGTTCGCGAACGCCACCACCCAGGCTGCCGCCAGCCAGACCATTCATGCGCTCCAGCAGGAGATCCTGGGCGAGATCCACAACGACGCCCATCTGGCGAACGCGCTGAACAATGTGCCCTTCCTCGCCAACACAGGCGGCCAGGACATCGCCTTCCAGACCTCGCCCGCCGGCGCGGACGATCCGGCGAGCCTTGCTGCGGCGACCGCTGGCGCCAGCCTCAAGGACGTCGGCCTCGTCTTCAACAAGGTGGTCGAGCTCGCCTCCGGCGGCATCGACGCGGCGCACCTGCAGGAGGTCAACACCGATCTGACTGCGGTCTCGCAGGGCCTGACGGCCATCCTCAACAACAAGACTCAACTCGCGCAGATCGAGGCCGGCGAGACCGCCAACGCGGCGGCGCTGACAACGATCCACCTGCAGACCGCGCTCGGTCAGATCAACCTGCAGCTCAACAAATACGACGCGGCGGCGACCACGGGAAATCAGGCGGCGCTGCGCGGCACGGCCGACAATCTGCTCGACATCATCGACATCGTCCAGGGTGACACCAACCTCAACATGGCCGCGGGCGGCAACGGCAATGCCGGCCATTCCGGCGGCTTCGCCGAAGATCCGGGTGGACTGACCGGCACGGTCACCAAATTCCAGGACAATCAGGCGCAGACGAATTTCTGGGCTGCATTCCTGGCCGAGGCCAACACCATCAACGCGACCTTGCAGAAGATCTCGACCGGCGGTGCGCAGGCGAGCGCGGCCCTGATCACGCAGATCCAGAACTACCAGCAGTTCGGCGCCAATTTCGACGCCGCGCAGGGGGCCGTATTCCAGGGTCGGTTCGACAACGAGCTGCTCAGCGGCACGCTCGAAGCTGACACTGCCCATGCCGTCAAGGGCCTGCAAGGCATCCTCAACGGCGACACCGGCGCAGCACTTGCGGCAGACAAGGCGATGATCGCCGCGGCAGGCCAAGGCTTCGCGGCGGACGCCATGGACGTCTCAGGCAACAACATTCCCGTCAATGGCGGCACCTATGTCGGGACGGCCACGACGGTCTCGACGGCAACCTCCATCAAGGGCACCGCGCACGGCACCATTCCGGTCACCGCGACACCGAACCTGGCCAACGGCACTGGCGGCACAGCTGCGGCAGGAACCACCGCCGGCGGTGGCGCGGCAGCCGGTGGCACCGCGGCGAACGGAGGCACGTCGACCGGCGGAGCGGCGGCTGGCGGCACGTCGACAGGTACCACGGCCAACAACGGCAGCAACGCCGCGCATCACAGCGATCATCACCATCATCACGATCACAGCCAGGGCGCGCATACGAACCAGGCCGCGGCTGCCGGTCCCGACATGTCGCATCTCCACGCGATGCATCACATGTGGGGTTGATGAGGCAGCCGCAGCAGCTGCTGCGGATCGGATACCCGGGAGCAAGCAGATGAGGTCAACTCACGCAGTGCTCCCGGGGGAAATGAGAAGGACGATGAGCCGGGCGAGACGACACGCGTTGAAGAAAGGAAGCCTCTGAAGATCAGCAAAGATGCATGTTCCGTTCCGCACTGTGAACCCTCGTTACGCTGGAACTTTTCTAAGGAGAGATCGGCGACCAGCCGCAAGATCGGGGCAACTTCTTGTCTGGACCGTGCATCGAAGCTTCGCTGAGCGGTGATGTTGCAAGGATGCCACGACGGAATTCAAGGAGTTAGTACGCTTCCGAGCGCGGCCGTGACCCGGCTGCGACAATCGTCGTTTGCCCGAACAACATCATATTTGAGGACTCCGCGGCGCTTCTTTTGGCCCCATTGGAGCAAATAATTCCCAGGTGCTCTGAGGCTGCGACATTTCGCCCGCTCCGCGAGGAGGTGAACGAGATGTCTCAGCCCGATCAACGCCCGCGTGCTGCCGAACCGCCAAGCAGCAGACGCCGGGTTGAAACTTGGGGAGATGATCAATGGCAGCCAATACCTTCAACCCGACGGCGCTGGCGAATGGCACGTCCAACCTGCTGGTTCGCGCCTCGGCGCTCAACCTGTCGACCGACCTCGTGCAGGCCGGCGTCGTTTTCAACGACGCCGTTCGCATCTCGACCGGCCTGTGGTCGACGCCGCAGAACAGCGGCAACTCGAACCCGTTCCTCGGCAGCTACACCACCGACCTGCATGCCGTGCAGAACGACATCAACGCGATGCTGGCCAATCCCGGAGACGTCACGATCGGCGGCAAGGCCTTTACGCTCAACGCGACCGACACCGCGGTGCTCACCCAGGTCTCGAACGAGATCACGACGCTGATCAACGCGGCGCCGAACACAACCAATCCGGCGACCCTCGCCGAAGCCGACCAGACCATCCACAACGTGCAGATGCAGATCCTGGCGCAGATCCAGGGTGACGCGCATCTCTCGGCCGCGCTCAACAACGTTCCCTTCCTGGCCAACACGGGTGCCATGGATGTGGCGTTCCAGAGCCTTCCCGCCGGCAACGACAGCGCCACCAATCTCGCTGCAGCGGCCGCGGGCGACCTGACCGCCATCGGAACGGTGTTCAATGCCGTCGCTGACCTTTCGCTGGGCGGCATGAGCGCCAACAATATCAACCAGGTCCAAGCCGACTTCACGGCCGTGGCGCAGGGCCTCCAAGCGATCCTGAACGATCCCGCGAAGCTCGCTGCGATTGAAGCAGGTCAAACCGCTGTCGATGCCCAGACGACGACGCTGCATCTGATGACGCTGCTCAGCCAGGCAAACCTTCAAATCAACAACTACAACGTCGCCGAAACGATGGCCAGCCCGACGGCGCTGCGCGGCTCCGCCGACAACATCGTCGACATGATCGACGTGTTCCAGAACGACGCGGCCCTCAACGCCGCGGCGGGCGGCACCGGCATGCCGGGACACGGCGGCGGCTTCTCGGAGATGCCCGGCGGCCTGACCGGCACGGTCACGAAGTTCCAGGACAATCAGGCGCAGACCAATTTCTGGGCCAACTTCCTCGCCGAGGGCAACACGCTGGGTGCGAAGCTGGTTGCGGTCGCCAATGGAACGGGGACGGCGTCGCAGGCCCTGATCGACCAGATCACCAACTACCAGAACTTCGGTGCGGCATTCGATGCGGCGCAGGGCGCGGTGTTCAAGGGACGCTTCGACGACGAGCTCGCCGCCGGCGCTCTGCAGTCCGACACCACCATGGCCACGAAGGCCCTGATGGGCATCATGAACGGTGACACCGGTGCCGCCCTGGCGACCGATCAGGCGATGTTGAAGGCTGCCGCCGCGAACTACATCGGCAATGCCGGAGACATCGCGGGCAACAATATCGCGATCGGCGGATCGGCCTACGTCACGTCCGCGACGAGCTTCGTGACGGCGACGGCGGTCAATGGCATTGCCCAGGGCACCGGTATGCCGGCGGGCGCCACGCCGAACATCGCCAACGGCACGGGCGGAACGCCTGCGAGCACGACCACGCCCGGCGGCGGCATGGGCGGAGGTGGCACGACAGGTGGCGGCACCACCGGAGGCGGCACTGCCGGCGGAGGCACCACGGGTGGCGGGACGACCGGAGGCGGCACGACGGGCGGTGGAACGGCCGGCGGAGGAACCACCGGCGGCGACAACAACACCACCACGACCCATCACTGCGGCGGCCACCACAGCCATCACAGCAGCCACCACACGGCGGCGGCCGCGGCGGCGCCAGCCGCAACCGCTGCAGCCGCATCGAGCGGTCCGGACATGTCCCACCACCACGCGATGCATCACATGTGGGGCTGACGCCCTCGGCAACCTGACCAACATTGGCCGGCGCAGACCCTTGGGTCTACGCCGGCTCGTTGCGTTGTGGCAGCACCGGCCATCGACGCTGCACGTGGCCGGACAAATTCCATGCACTGCTCGAAGGGTTCTAGCCGACCGCTTGCGATCGGCCTCGTCTAAGCCTCCGTTTCGCTTCAATCCGCCTCGACAACGGCATTCGTCGAACATTCAGCAAGTTGCCATCATGAACGAGCACGCCGTCGCCTTCCGCCCCCGCCTCGTCCCCACAGCGTCGGACGGCGGACAGCCGTCGGCGGCCGCGCTCAGCGATCAAGCCTTGCGCATCGCTGAGCAGGCCTACCGGAAAGTTCTTTCGCTTCAGCCCCGTCATTTCCGCACCCTGTGCAGCCTCGCCGCGGTCCGCCTGCAGCTTGGCGATGCGCATGAGGCACGCGCCCTGCTCGACCAGGCCGCAGAGGAAGCCGGTGATGCCGCGGATCTGCACCTGTCGCTCGGCAAGACCTTCGCAGGCCTCGGCGATCTCGCCAAAGCGAGCGCGCATCTGCAGCGCGCCGTCGCGCTCGACGAGACCTCGACCGACGCCCGGCTGCTGCTCGGCAGCGTGCTCACCAGCCTTGGCGACCCCGGCGGCGCGGTTCGGCATCTGGAGCTGGTGCTGGCCGCGGACGCGACCAGCGCCGACGCGCACCAGGCGCTCGGCTTTGCCTTGCAGCGCCTCGACCAGTACGAGCGCGCGCTCGCGCATCACGAGGCCGCGCTCGACGCGCGGCCGGATTTCGCCGCGGCCGCCGCCAGCCTCGGCGACGCCTGCCGCATGCTCGGGCGGCATTCGGAAGCCATTGTCCATTACACGCGCGCGCTCGCGATCCAGCCCAATGCGCCGGTCGTGCTGCTCAACATCGGCGGCTGCCAGCAGGCCGCCGGCGAGCTCGATGCCGCGATCCGCACCTATCAGCAGGCCCTTGCCCTGAGCCCGCATCTCGCCGAGGCGCACTACAATCTCGGCAATCTGCACCTGGAGATGAAGAGCGTCCCTGCCGCCATCTTCCATTATGAGCGCGCCATCGCCGAACGGCCGGACTTCCCGGAGGCCCATAACAATCTCGCCAATGCCCTGCAATCGCGCGGCAAGCACGACCTGGCGCTCGCGCATTACGCCGAGGCGGTGCGCCGGCGCCCCGACTATGCCGTCGCCCACCGCAACCGCGGCGATGCGCTGCGCGACGTCAAGCGCTACGAGGACGCCGTCGCAAGCTATCGAACGGCCCTCGCCCACGATCCCCGCGACGCGACGACGATGAACCATCTCGCCGGCGTGCTGATGATCCTGGGACGGCTCGACGAGGCGGCGCTCGCGTATGAATCCGCCCTGGCTGTCAACCCGCGCAGTATCGGCACGCACCTCAACTACGGCGTGGTCAAGCCGTTCGCGGTCGACGACGCGCGCTGGGCGCCCTTGCAGGATCTGACCGCGAACTCGGAGACGCTCACCGAGGATGCGCGCATCGCCCTGCACTTCACCCTCGGGCGGGCTTATGCCGACATCAAGGACGGCGAACGGTCGCTGGTCCACCTCAACGCCGGCAATGCTCTCGAGCGCCGCCGCATCAACTATGACGAGAACCAGACGCTGCGCCAGATCGAGCGCATCCGCGCGGTGTTCTCCAAGGACATGCTGCAGGCGCGCGCCGGCCATGGCGATCCATCGCCGGCGCCGGTGTTCGTCATCGGCATGCCCCGGTCCGGCACCAGCCTGGTCGAGCAGCTCCTCGCCAGCCATTCCGCCGTGCACGGCGCCGGCGAGGTCAACTATTTCGCGGCCGCCGCGGGACTGTTCACCGACCGTGCCCGCGGCGACTATCCGGAGATGCTCGCCAAGCTGTCCGACGCCGACATTGAGGCCCTCGCGCGCGCCTATCTCGAGCGGTTCACCGACCTGCCGGCGGACACCAAGCGCATCGTCGACAAGATGCCGTCGAACTTCCTGTTCGCCGGGCTGATCCATCTCGCGCTACCGAATGCGCGCATCATTCACGTCCGGCGCAATCCGATCGACACCTGCCTGTCTTGCTACACGCAGCTGTTCGCCGAGCCGCAGCCCTTCGCCTACGACCTCGCCGAGCTCGGCCGCTACTACCGCGCCTACGATGCCCTGATGGGTCATTGGCGCAAGGTGCTGCCGGACGGCGTCATGCTGGAGGTGGCGTATGAGGACGTGGTGCGTGACTTCGATGCGCATGCGCGCAAGATCGTGGCGCATTGCGGGCTCGACTGGGATGACGCCTGCCTGTCGTTCCACGAGAACGAGCGTCCGGTGAACACGGCCAGCCTGGTCCAGGTCCGCAAGCCGCTGTTCTCCGGATCGGTCGGCCGCTGGCGGATGTATGGCGACCGGCTGAAGCCGCTGCTCGATGCGCTCGGCAGCGAAGCCGTGCGGCCGACCATTGCCGAGGCGATCGCGGGCGCCAAGCCGCCCCAGCCCGTGAACGTGGCCCCGCCCGTGGTGACGCCGACGACAGCATCGCTTTCCTTCGCTTCGCAGCAGGCCGGATCGTTGCAGACGTTGGTCGAAGGCGCCGCTGCCGTGGCAAAGAGGCTGCAAGGCCGCGGCGACTCCAAGGATGCCGAGACGATCTACAACCTGATCCTGGCGAGGCAGCCGAACCAGTTCGACGCGCTGGTCGGACTCGGCATGATCTGCACCACCGCCAACCGGCTCGACGAGGCCAAGGACTTCTTCGTGCGCGCGGTCGCGGTGAACGACAAATCCGCCGAGGCCCATGGCAGCATCGGAGCCGTCGAGGCCTCCGCCGGCCACTATGAGACGGCCGTACAGCATTACGAGACGGCACTCGCGCTGGCGCCGAGCCACCCCGGCATCCTCTACGCCTTCGCCATGGTTCGCCAGAACCAGGGGCTGATCGACGAGGCGATGGCCCTGCTCCGGCGGGCGATCGACAACAAGCCGCAGCACCTCGATGCGCATTTCGCACTCGGCAACCTGCTCTACACGACAGGAAAAGACATCGAGGCAGCGAAACACTACCTCAAGGTCCTCGACTTCAGCCCGGAGCATGCCGAGACCCACAACAACATCGCCAACGTGCTGCTGCGCCAGGGCCATCGCGAGCGCGCCATCGAGCACTACAAGCGGGCGATCGCGAGCCGGCCCGACTATGCCGACGCCTATGGCAATCTCGGCAACGCCTTCCTCGAGCTCAACCGGCTCGAGGAATCGATCGAGCAGAACCTGCTGGCCATCAAGATCAAGCCGGAACGCTTCGGCTCCTACAACAATCTCGGCGTCGCCTACCAGGCGCTCGGCCGTTTCGAGGAGGCAACGGCAGCGTTCCAGAAGGCCCTGGAGCTGGCGCCGGACGACGCGCCGATCCACCTCAATCTCGCGAACATGTCGAAGTTCAAGCCGGACGACAGCCGGCTTCCTGGTCTGCGGCAGCTGATCGAACGCGTCGACCAGCTCGATCAGGAGAAGCAGATCGCAGCCCATTTCGCGTTTGGCAAGGCGTTGTCCGACCTGAAGGACTACGACCTGGCCTTCTCGCATCTGCACAAGGCCAACACCCTCAAGCGCAAGACCTTCGACTACGACTCCGAGCAGCGGCTCGGCATGATGAAAAACGTCGCGACGCGCTTCACGCCCGAGTTCTTTCGCATGGTTGCAGGGCACGGCGACGATTCCTGGGCCCCGATCTTCATCGTTGGCATGCCGCGCTCCGGAACCACCCTGATGGAGCAGGTGCTGGCCAGCCATTCCAAGGTCTTCGGCGCGGGCGAGCTCGAGACCTTCAAGGATCTCGTCGGCGAATGCGCCAACCGCCAGAAGGTCGTTCCGGCGTATCCCGATCTGATCACGCTGCTGCCACCCGAGGAAATGACGAAGATCGGTCAGGAGTACACCGCCCGCGTTCGGACGCTAGCGCCCGAAGCCGAGCGCATCGTCGACAAGATGCCGCTGAACTTCCTGTTCGTCGGGATGATCCATGCGGCGTTCCCGCGCGCCAGGATCATCAACGCGCGGCGCGACCCGCTCGACAATTGCATTTCCTGCTACTCGCTGCTGTTCACAGGCTCACAGCCATTCGCCTACGACCTGACCGAACTCGGCCACTACTACCGGGGTTATGAGGGCGTGATGGAACACTGGCACAAGGTGCTACCGCCCGGCATCCTGATGGACGTTCAATACGAGGATCTGGTCGACGACCTCGACGGCGTGTCGCGCCGCGTGCTCGCCCATTGCGGGCTCGACTGGGAGGATGCCTGCCTCGACTTCCATCGCACCGAGCGCATGGTGCGCACGGCGAGCCTGATGCAGGTGCGCGAGCCGATCTACCGCCGCTCGATCGGAAGCTGGCGCCGCTACGAGAAACATCTTGGGCCGCTGTGCGCGGCGCTCGGCATCGACCTTCCGCCGCCGGAAACCACATGACCGCCGGCAAATAACCGGGTGCTGTTGCCCAGGGATCGGTGACAGGCGCGGCACCCGGCTATCCGGCCGCGCGGCGGAGCGGCTCGAGCATTGTGCTCCTGGGGCTTTAAGAAATTATATTCGTCATACGCAGAAGCGTCAGTTTTACTACGCAGACGCGCCAACTGATAACACAACCAGAAGTTAGATGACCTCTTCAGCCATGGGTCCAGTAAATTGCGTTCGAAGACCGACCAGATCGCGCCCGTTGAGCCGACAGGAGCGGCATCTTCGGTTGTCCTCATCAGTACAGTTGATAGCTCGGCGCCTTTAGTTGAGCTGTGTCGAGCAATATGCCGTGATGCAGCACCGGTCTATACACAACCTATAGGCGAATTTCCGGCACCTGTCCTGACGTCCCGGTTCATCTGAGGCCGCCGTCGGTACCGACGAGGGCGTGTCATCCGCCACGGTCGTCTCGGCCTGCATCTTGATGGCGGCCAGGTTGATGGCGACCATGGCGATCGGCGCGCCAATAGGCGTGAGGGGCCCCGCCAACTCCGGCTCGGAGCGGCCTTCCCCTTTCCCGTTTGGGTCCCACAGCGCCTCCGGCGGCCGGACGAAGCCAGACTGTGACGACGGCCCAGCAGGCGCTTGACCTGGAGGCCAAGGCTTGGTTTGACCCGTTTCGCCCGGTCAGAGCCTCCGACCGGATCCAGCCCCCAACCGTGGAAGATCCCTGGCCATGCGCATCACTCTCGTCGGCTCCCGCCATTTCGGTGTCGCCACACTGAACATGCTGCGCGAGAGAGGAATCGAGATCGCGCGGGTCGTCGTTCATGATGGCGAGGACCGGCTTGCAGCCGCGGCGCGGGCGGCCGGGATCGAGGTCGTGGTCCAGGCCAATCCGAAGGTCGTGCCCGCCGGCGAGATCGCCCCCGGCACGGACCTGATCGTCACGGCGCATAGCCACGCCCGCGTCACTCACGAGGCGGTGGCAGCCGCCCGGCTCGGCGGCATCGGCTACCATCCGTCGCTGCTGCCGCGTCACCGGGGCATCGCTGCGGTGGAGTGGACCATCAAGGAAGGCGATCCGATCGCCGGCGGCACCATCTATCACCTCGCCGACCGCATGGATGCGGGCGCCATCGCCGCCCAGGAATGGTGCTTCGTCAAGAAGGGAGAGACCGCGCGCGAGCTGTGGGAGCGCGCTCTCGCACCGCTCGGGCTCAAGCTGCTCGGCGATGTCGTCGAATCGGCCAAGGCGACCGGCGCGATTCCGGCCAAGCCGCAGGACGAGCAGTTCGCGACCAAGGCGCCCAGCCTCACCCCGCACTGACCATCTGATCGCATCGCCCTGATAAGTTGTGGACATCCTCCCCGCTGGCGCCCTCGCGGTGCCCTGCGAACGGCAGCATGGGCGGTCAGCGGAAAGATGTGGGCGTTCGCCCGCTTATGCCGTGGGCGAAGGCGCAGTTTGCGCACAATGCCGCCCGAATGCCTCCAAGCCGGGTTCCGCATTAATCGTTAATGGACTGAAATTGCTCGATAAAAATCCGTTGTGGCGCTGCGGCAAATTTTCGTCACAATTCTTCCAAATAAGGTCGTGATCAACGACATTTGAGGGACAACGATTCATGCGTCTCGACCGCATTGGAATGGCTTTCGCCGCGTCGATCCTGGTGGGCAGCTCGGCCGCCCCCGCATTCGCCCAGTCGCCCTATGACGGGCAGTGGCAGGTGACGATCGTCACCAACAGTGGCAGCTGCGAGCCCACGGCCAGCTCGACCTTGATCGTCGCAGACGGTAAGATTTCTGCGGCTGGCGCCAATGTGTCGGGTTCGATTGGACGCGAAGGCCTCGTCAAGGTCTCCATCAATGGCGCATATGCGAATGGGCAGCTCAACGGCAATTCTGGCTCGGGCAAGTGGAACGGCGCCTCGGCAGGCATCCCCTGCAGCGGCCGCTGGCAGGCTTCGCGCCTGTAACGGCGCGCACACGCTCCTGAAGATGGTGCGGCGGGTCGCGGCCACCGCCGTTGTTTTGACGGCGGGCGTGACCGCCTCGCCGGGGCATGCCGACCCTGGTCCCTTCACGGGCATGGCCGGAACATGGGGCGGCAGCGGCACGGTTGCCCTCGAGGACGGCTCAACCGAGCGCATCCGGTGCCGGGCCAATTACGGCGTCTCGGGACCGCGGATGACGCTCGTCCTGACCTGCGCCAGCGATGCCTACAAGTTCGGGCTGCAGGCCGAGGTGATCGCTGAGGGCTCGGCCATCTCGGGAACCTGGAGTGAGACCAGCCGCGGCATCAATGGCGTGCTGCAGGGCCGTGGCGGCGGCGGCAACTTCCAGCTGCTCGCGACCACCGCCGGCTTCAACGCCAACATCGCGCTCGCCACCCGCGGCAAGAGGCAGTCCGTGTCGATCCGGGCCGACAGCCAGTTCCGCGCAGCCAACATTTCACTGTCGCGGTGATCCCGATCAACTGCCGCGCCTGGCGCCGGGGACCGCACCTGCGGACGGCGGCGGAGCAAGCTGCGCGGCGGTGCGCTTGATGGTCTTGGCGACCAGCAGCGCCTGCTCCCGCGTCATGGCGAAGTCCTGAACACCTTTATGGGTGGTCAGCGACAGCACCATGAGATGAGGCTCCCGCTCCGGCCAGCCAGTGGCAAAGGCGGTCACGAAGTCGGCTGAAGCGGCGCGTTCGGTCATGTCTTGTCTCTGGCTGCCTTAGACTGTGTTGTGCTGTTCGCGGGCTGTATCGCGGCGGTCGCTTTAGGACGAAACACAGCCACACTCCACGTTTTTCTCGATGACGCGCGTCCGTCGCGAGCAAAGCCTGCAGCGGCGTTGGTGCGCTGCACCGTTGATTTCGTTTGCATTGCTCTGCGCGCGAGGTGATACAGCCCGCCTTCGCCGCCGTCCTCGCTCTCCCCGCCACCGCATGAATCGTCCCGCTTCGAAACTGATTGCCGCACTGTGGATGACGGGCTGGCTCAGCCTGATGCTGGTGATGGCGGTGGCCGGACGCGAAGCGATGCGCGAGCTCAACGTGTTCGAGCTGATGGAGCTGCGCTGCCTGATCGGCCTGGTGATGCTCTCGCCGGTCATCGCCCTCAGCGGAGGCTTTGCCACCTTGCGCACCTCGCGGCTCAAGCAGCACGCGGCGCGCAACCTCGTCCATTACGGCGCGCAGCTCGGCTGGTTCTTCGCGCTCACCTTGATCCCGATCGGCCAGGTGGTGGCGATCGAGTTCACGATGCCGATCTGGACGGCACTGCTGGCGGCGGCCTTCCTCGGCGAACGCATCACCCTGTTCAAGCTGGCGGCGATCGGGCTCGGCCTCGTCGGCGTCGTCGTGATCGTCCGCCCGGATACCGGGGCGATCAATCCGGGACAGCTCATCGCGCTGGCCGCCGCGGTCGGCTTCGGTATCTCGATCGCACTGGTCAAGCTGCTGACGCGCACCGAGCCCACCGTGTCGATCATCTTCTGGATGCTGGTGGTGCAATCCGTCGCCGGCCTCATCCCTTCGCTCGTATTCTGGACGGCGCCATCGGCCACCGCCTGGGGCTGGATCCTGCTCGTCGCCCTCTGCGGCACCTTCTCGCATTTCTGCATGGCGCGCGCGCTGCTCTACGCCGACGCCACCATCGTGGTGCCCATGGATTTCCTCCGCGTTCCGCTGACCGCCACTGTCGGCTGGCTGGTCTATGCGGAGCGTCTCGACGGATTGACCGTGGTCGGCGCGGCGTTGATTCTCGCCGGAAACCTGCTGAACCTGCGTCCGCCGCAGCCTCGGCCGGTGCCGATGGGCAGTTCGGCAGGGACCTGAGGCGCCGAGCATCCCCTCAAGCGGCGTGACCCGGATCACGGAACCGCCGCGCTACACGCGATCGTCGTGGATCTGGCGCAACACCCGCGAACTGGTTTATGGCGGAAGCGTGATTTTTTGACCGGGAACAAGACTTTTGGCGCCGATCCGCGACAAATGCTGCAGTGAACGCTTCGCTTGATCGTTGGGGGATCTCCTGATGCGCTATCTCACCGTCGCCCTGTCCCTGCTCTGCGTGGTGCTGACCGCTGAAGCCGCCAAGGCCGACCGCCGGGTCGCCTTTGTCGTTGGAAACGGCGCCTATAAGAGCGTGGCCCAACTGCCGAACCCGCCGGTCGATGCCAAGGCCATGGCGGCCACCCTGCGCAACGTCGGCTTCGACGTCGTCGAGGGCACCAATCTCACCCGTGACAAGATGACCGAGAAGCTGCTCGATTTCGGTCGCAAGGCGCAGGGCGCCGATATCGCGGTGTTCTATTACGCCGGACACGGCATTGCGATCGCCGGCACCAACTACCTGCTGCCGGTCGACGCCGACCTGAAATCGGAGATGGACGTCAAGCTGGGCTCGGCCATCAACATCGACGTGACGCTCGACCAGACGATGGGCGACGCCAAGGTCAAGCTCGTCTTCCTCGATGCCTGCCGCGACAATCCGTTCGCCGCCAAGATCAAGTCGAACTCGCCGACCCGCAGCGTGTCGGTGCAGACCGGCCTGGCCGAGATGAAGTCCGGCGAGGGTACGCTGATCGCGTTCGCCACCGGCCCGGGCCAGACCGCCCTCGACGGCGAGGCCGGCGCCAACAGCCCGTTCACCCGCGCGCTGATCTCGCACATCGCCCAGCCCGGCATCGAGATCCAGCAGGCCATGACCGCCGTGCGGGCCCAGGTCAATGAGGAGACCAGCAAGGGCCAATTGCCCTGGGGGCATACCAACCTGATCGGCGCCGTCTACCTCAACCCGGCGGCGGCCCCTGCTGCAACGGCCGCCACGGCCGGGACGACGCCGGCCGTCGCGACGGCCACCGTGACCGCAGGCGAAGCCGAGCTCGAATTCTGGCGCTCGGTGAAGGACTCCAACAAGCCGGAAGAGCTGAACGCCTATCTCTCGACCTACCCGAACGGGCAGTTCAAGTCGCTGGCGATGGCGCGCATCGCCGCGATCGAGAGCGGCGCCATCAACACCGCCACTCGCAACGTCGCCAAGGGCGTCGATCCCGCCACCTACACCGAGGAAGGCACTCAGGTCAGCGAGGATCAGATCGGCCTCGACAAGACCAAGCGCCGCGACGTGCAGCGGCGGCTGACCGGTCTTGGCTTCGACACCAGGATGACCGGCGTGTTCGACGACCAGACCCGCGGTGTCATGAAGCGCTGGCAGGCGGCCCGAGGCTATCCATCGACTGGATTCCTGACCAAGCTGCAGCACAAGGCGCTGCTGGCAGAGCCGCAGCCCGCGCCGGCGACCGCCGCAGTCGGCGACGAGGCCAGGCCGCGCCGTGCCAAGCCGGCCGGCAACGTGGCTGCCGGCGGCCCGCCGCCTCAGGGTGCGCCGGTCTATCGCAATCCGCCGCCGCAGGACAATTCGGGCAACGCCGCCGGCGCCGCCTTCATCGGTGGCATGATGGGCGGTGTGCTCGGCAGCGCGCTGCGCCGGTAAGCGACTTCGTCTTTCCCCCGTAAAAAAGCCCGGAGCACGAGCTCCGGGCTTGTTCGTTAGAATGCAGCCGCCCCTCAGAGCCCTGCCGCCTTGCGTAGCGCCGCGTTGATGCGGTCCTGCCAGCCCGGCCCTTGAGACTGAAAGTGCTCGAGAACGTCCTGGTCGATCCGCAACGTCACCTGCTCGCGCACACCAGGAACCGCCGCCTTCTTCGGCGGCGCCTCCACCGGCTTGGTGGTCACCTTCTTGAACGCGGCCTCGGCCTCGGTACGGGCGTCAGCGAGCGTGCGCGGACGCCGCGGCTGGTCGGCCATGATCAGATCCCCTCGAACAGCGCGGTGGACAGATAGCGCTCCGAGAACGACGGCACGATCGCCAGGATCGTCTTGCCCGCGCTCTCCGGCCGCTTGCCGATCTCGATCGCGGCTGCAATCGCCGCGCCCGAGGAGATCCCGCCGGGAATGCCCTCGGTGCGGGCCAACGCGCGCGAGGTCTCGATGGCGGTGGTGCTGTTGATCTTGACGATCTCGTCGATCACCGAGCGGTCGAGAATGTCCGGCACGAAGCCGGCGCCGATGCCCTGGATCTTGTGCGGCGAGTGCTGGCCGCCCGACAGCACCGGGCTCTCCTCCGGCTCGACCGCGACGACCTTGAGACCGGGCTTGCGCGACTTCAGCACCTGGCCGACGCCGGTGATGGTGCCGCCGGTGCCGACGCCGGCGACGAACACGTCGATATTGCCCGCCGTGTCGTTCCAGATCTCCTCGGCCGTGGTGCGGCGATGGATGTCCGGGTTTGCGAGGTTCTTGAACTGCTGGGGCATCACCGAGTTCGGCGTCGTCTGCAACAGCTCCTCGGCGGTGGCGATGGCGCCTTTCATGCCCTGCGACGCCGGCGTCAGCACGATCTCAGCACCGAGAAAGGCGAGCATCTTGCGCCGCTCCACCGACATCGATTCCGGCATCACCAGTTTGAGCTTGTAGCCACGCGCCGCCGCGACGAAGGCCAGCGCGATGCCGGTATTGCCCGAGGTCGGCTCGATCAGCACGGTGTCGGGCTTGATCACGCCGGCCTGCTCCATCGCCAGGATCATGCCGACGCCGATCCGATCCTTCACGCTCGCGGCGGGATTGAAGTATTCCAGCTTGGCGAGGATGGTCGCCTTGACTCCATGTTGCGCCGGCAGCTTTCGCAACCGCACAATCGGCGTATTGCCGAACGCGTCGACAATTGAATCAAATACGCGCCCGCGTCCGGGACGCTGTGCTGACGACTCCATGAAATCACTCCTCTGCGCGCCCCGCGCGACGTCGACAACGCTTCTGACCATCTTCAGCGAGCCTGTTGCGCTGCGCAAGCACGTTTGCGCGATCTTAGGACGATCGCGGCGCACAACAAGTCGTGGCTAAATTGCGAAAAACCAACGCATTTGTGTTGCGACAAGGTCAATAAACTCGGTGTATGCTTGATTTCAGCCGGATGAAGATTCACGGTGCAGGTCGACTGCAACCCGGGCGGACATCAGCAAGATGTCATCTTCGGAGTGATACAATCGGGGCGTTCGTGCCACACGACAGCGCCGTTGTAGAATAGATATAAGAACAGACCACCCAGACAAAACTCTTTGTGTGACGGATTTGATATCCGCGAAAGTTGGACTCGTCGGAAATAGACCCGTTCGAACGCGACTTGTTCGAAATCGACCCTTTTCGAAATTGACGTCGTTCAAGCAGAGATCGCCAACAAAGAGATCGTCCAGGAGGTCAATATGTCAGCACTCGCTGATCTCGTGTCGACCGCAACCGCCCGCCCGAATCCCCGCGGCTGCGATCTGCCGACATGCCCGGTCTGCGCCGACTCCATGATTGCCGCGGAGGCGTCGGCATATTTGGCTGACAATGCGATCAGCTATCTCTGGACCTGCGACACCTGCGGCTATGGCTTCGTGACCAAGCACTCCGTGAAAAGCCGCTTCGTCTGCAACTGAACGGCCCCAGGGCGAGAGAGTTCCGCGACGTGATGTCACGGCCGTTCGATGGCCGAGGATAACGCAACCGTCGGCCATCGAGCCGGTCGGCAGTGCATGATCAGCACAATTTCATGAGGGCCGGCGCACAGGGCCGGGCTCACAACAAGCTGACGGCCTTCACCTGAAGCGGCCGTCAGCCGGCGCGCGAGGCGATGTCGCCGCGCGCCCAATCGGCCTTGGTGCGCTCGTAGAATTCCGTGAACTGCCCCTGTGCAATCGCCTCGCGCATCCCGGCCATCAATTGCTGGAAATAGGCAATGTTGATTTCCGACAGCAGCGTCGCGCCGAGTGCCTCGCCCGCCTTGATCAGATGATGCAGATAGGCGCGGGCATAGCTGCGCGCCGCCGGCCACGGGCTCTCCTCATCCAGCGGCCTGTCATCGTCGGCATGACGCGCGTTGCGCAGGTTCACCGGCCCGAAGCGCGTGTAGGCGACGCCGTGGCGGCCGTTGCGGGTCGGCAGCACGCAGTCGAACATGTCGATGCCGCGCCGGACCGACTCCAGGAGATCGTCAGGCGTGCCGACGCCCATCAGGTAGCGCGGACGGTCGGCCGGCAGCGCCGGCGCGGTCGCCTCGATCATCTCGAGCATGACCGCCTGCGGCTCGCCGACGGCCAGGCCACCGATCGCATAGCCGTGGAATCCGATCTCGACCAGCGCCTGCGCGCTGGCGACGCGCAATGCGGGCACATCGCCGCCCTGCACGATGCCGAACAGCATGTAGCCTGCCGGCGCCTTCTCGAAGGCGCGGCGGCAGCGTTCGGCCCAGCGCAGCGACAGCCGCATCGCGCGCTCGATATCGTCGCGCTCGGCCGGCAGCCGCACGCATTCGTCGAGCTGCATCGCGATGTCGGAGTTGAGCAGGCGCTGCACCTCGATGGCGCGCTCCGGTGACAGCTCGATCTTCGCGCCGTCGATGTGCGAGCGGAACGTCACCGCCTGCTCGGTCACCTTGCGCAAGCCCGACAGCGACATCACCTGGAAGCCGCCGGAATCGGTCAGCATCGGACCGCCCCAGCCGGTGAAGCGCTGCAGGCCGCCAAGGGCGGCGATGCGCTCTGCCGTTGGCCGCAGCATCAGGTGATAGGTGTTGCCCAGCACGATGTCGGCGCCGGCCTCGCGGACGTCGCGCCAGTGGATGCCCTTCATGGCGCCGGCGGTGCCGACCGGCATGAAGGCCGGGGTGCGCACCACGCCGTGCGGAGTCATCAGCCGGCCGGTACGGGCCGCGCCGTCTGTGCCGAGCAGTTCGAAATGGTTGGGAAGGTCGCTGACCGAGGAGCTCATGGCCGGCTTATTGCGTCAGGACCGCCCCCGATTCAACCGCGATGGCGCTGTTTTGGTGCCTTTCGGCCGTTGACGGCGGTTCCGGCCGCCCCTATGGTCCGGCGCCATGTCGACCTCGACCAAACGCACGACGAAAACCACCAAGCCCTTGCGGGCCTCGGGAGGCGTGCGCGCGTAGTCGAACTCGATTGCGACCATCTTCGAACCGAAGCCCCGCCTGATGAAGGTCCGGGGCTTTTTTTATGTCCAGATTCCAACCGGAGACTTGAAGACGTGCCTCACGATCCCACCATTGCCATCGTCGGCGTCACCGGCGCCGTCGGCGCCGAGTTCATCGCCACCCTGGACCGCCGTAATGTCCGCGTCGGCAAGCTCAAGGCGCTGGCAAGCGCCCGCTCGGCCGGGCAGACCCTCACCTTCCGTGGCCAGACGATCGTGATCGAGGAGCTCAACGAGCGCTCGTTCGAAGGCGTCGACATCGCGCTGTTCTCGGCCGGCAGCGGCATCTCCAAGAAGTTTGCGCCGATTGCGGTCCGCTCCGGTGCCGTGGTGGTCGACAACTCCTCGGCCTTCCGGATGGACCCGAACGTTCCGCTGGTCATCCCGGAGATCAACGCCCGCCGCATCCGCGACCACAAGGGTATCATTGCCAACCCGAACTGCGCGGCCATCACGGCGCTGGTGCCGCTGTGGCCGATCCACCAGAAGAACCGCATCAAGCGCATGATCATCTCGACCTACCAGGCCGCCAGCGGCGCCGGTGCGGCGGCGATGGACGAGCTGGTGCAGTCGACCCGCGCGAGCCTCAACGGCCAGGTCTATGCGCCCAAGGTGATGCCGCACCCGTTCGCCTTCAACCTGTTCAGCCACAACACCGCCATCGATCCCGACACCGGCTACAACGACGAAGAGACCAAGGTCATCAACGAGACCCGCAAGATCTTCGAGGATGAAGGGATCGCCGTCGGCGTCACCTGCGTCCGCGTGCCGGTGCTGCGCGCGCATTGCGAGGCGATCACCTTCGAATGCGAGAAGCCGATCACCGAGGACGACGTCCGCCGCATCCTGGCGACCGCGCCCGGCGTGCGCGTGGTCGACGACCGCGCGAAGAACTACTTCCCGATGCCGGTCGACGCCTCCGGCCAGGACGACGTGCTGGTGGGCCGCATCAGGACGGATCTGTCCGATCCGTCAGGTCACTCGATCGCGATGTTCGTCGCGGCCGATCAGCTGCTCAAGGGCGCTGCGCTGAATGCGGTGCAGATCGCCGAGCTCTTGCCGGAGCAGGCCATGGCGTGAGGCGGCCACGCACCCTCCTCACCAACACTGTCATCACCCGCGAAAGCGGGTGATAGACGGTGGGCACGCATCGCCTTCGGCGCCGCTTTGCCCACCCTACGTTTCTGCGCTCTACGGCTCGACGACCCGCTCGTCCGGCTGGCGGAACAGCAGACACGCATCGCCGTAGGAATAGAACCGGTAGCCGCTTTGAATCGCATGCGCGTAAGCCGCCTGCATCGTCTCGAGCCCGGCGAAGGCCGAGACCAGCATGAACAGGGTCGAGCGCGGCAGATGGAAGTTGGTCATCAGGATGTCGACCGCGCGAAAGCGATAGCCGGGCGTGATGAAGATCGACGTCTCCGCCTCGAATGGTGCGATCGTGCCGTCGGGCTGCGCCGCGCTCTCGAGCAGCCGCAGCGACGTCGTTCCGACCGCGACGATGCGGCCGCCTTGGGCGCGGGCCTGGTTCAGTGCAGCGGCGGTCTCAGGCGTCAGACTGCCCCACTCCGCATGCATGCGGTGGCCTTCGGTGTCATCGGCCTTCACGGGCAGGAACGTGCCGGCGCCGACATGCAGGGTGACGCGCTGCAGCCCGACGCCGCGCTCGCGCAGCCGCCGTTCCAGCGTCGGCGTGAAATGCAGTCCGGCGGTGGGGGCCGCCACCGCGCCCTCCTTGGCCGCGAACATGGTCTGATAATCGGTCGCGTCCTGCTCGTCTGCGGGCCGCCTGCCGGCGATGTAGGGCGGCAGCGGCGGCCGGCCGAGATCGGCGATCGCCTGGTCGAGCGCGGGCCCATGAAACACAAAGGACAGCGTCAGCTCGCCCTCCTCGCCCTTGGCTTCGACGGTGGCGTCGAGATGGCCGAGCAGGCAGACCTTGCCCTCGTTGCCGAAACGGATCGTATCGCCTGGCGCGAGCTTCTTGGCGGGCCGCACCAGCGCCTGCCAGCGCGAGCCGTCGAGCCGCTTGATCAGGGTCGCCTCGATCTTCGCCTCGGTCTCGCGGCTGATGCGGCGTCCTGAGAGCTGAGCGGCGATGACCTTGGTGTCGTTGACGACGAGCTGATCGCCCGGCTCCAGCCAGTCCGGCAGGTCGGCGACCGTGCGGTCGCGCAGCACGCCATCGCCCTGCACCACCAGCATGCGCGCGGATTCACGCGGGCTCGCCGGCCGCAGCGCGATGTTTTCGGGGGGCAACTGAAAGTCGAAGAGGTCTGTGCGCATCGTCGTTCTGGAACGACCGTCGAAAACCTCATCCTGAGGAGCGCGTCAGCGCGTCTCGAAGGATGAGGCCCGACTGTGGCCTCATGGTTCGAGACGCGTGCTGCGCACGCTCCTCACCATGAGGGTCAAAAGCCGAGGGCGGTACTGCACACCGACCATGAACACGCCGAGAGGCGTGTTCATGGAGAGGGTCGTTGGTTACGCCGCGTCGGCGGCCATGTAGGCCTTCACGATCTTGTCCGGGTTCTGCACCGGCTCGCCGCGCTTGATCTTGTCGACGTTCTCCATGCCCTCGGTGACCTTGCCCCAGACCGTGTACTGCTTGTCCAGGAAGCGGGCGTCGTCGAAGCAGATGAAGAACTGGCTGTCGCCTGAATCTGGATTGGCCGCACGCGCCATCGAGGCGGTGCCGCGAACATGCGGCTCGGCGTTGAACTCGGCCTTCAGCTTCTTGCCGGAGCCGCCGGTGCCGGTGCCCTGCGGGCAGCCGGTCTGCGCCATGAAGCCGTCGATGACGCGGTGGAAGACGATGCCGTCGTAGAAGCCCTCGCGGACGAGCTCCTTGATGCGCGCGACATGGCCGGGCGCGAGATCGGGACGCATCTCGATGGTGACGGGGCCCTGGGTGGTCTCGAGGATCAAGGTATTTTCGGTCACAGCCATGCTGGTCTCTCGGTTTTGGTAGAATTGACGGGGGTCAGGACAAAGCAAATCCTGGGTCTGAAATGTCGCGGCGCCTTCCCATGTGCGGCCGTCACCCCTCCTGACGGCAATCCGAGCACGACGAGGCCCGCGATGCTGGTCCAGAATAGACCCAATGCGTTTAAAGCTGAAGCCACCGGCCCTGTCGATGTGGCGGGCCGGCAGAATCGGCATGCCGCCGCGACGTGGCAAAAGGTTCCTTAGGGCCCGAGGGAACCGGGCGCGAGACCCGGGTGTCCCCCTGCTCTGCCTCTACTTGATGTCCGAGGCGACCTGAACCTTCACCATCTTGTCCGGATCGGTGACGGCACCGCCCGAGGAGCCCGGAGGCGCCTTCTTGAGCTTGTCGACGACGTCCATGCCCTGCACGACCTCGCCAATCACGGTGTATTGGCCGTTGAGGAAGGAGGCATCGCCGAAGCAGATGAAGAACTGCGAGTTGGCGGAATCGACGCTATCGCCCCGGCGCGCCATGCCGACGGTGCCGCGCTTGAACGGCGTTGACGAAAACTCCTGCTTCAGGTTCGGGTACTTCGAGCCGCCGGTGCCATTGAAGTTCTGGCCGTCACCGGTCTGCGCCATGAAGCCGTCCATGACGCGGTGGAACGGCACGTTGTTGTAGAAGCCTTCGCGCGCCAGCGTCTTCAGCCGCTCGGCATGCTGTGGCGCCAGATCGGTGCGCAGCTTGATGATGATGCGGCCCTTGGTGGTGTCGATGACCAGGGCATTCTGCTTGTCGAGGCCGGCAGGCAGCGACTGGGCCAGCGCCGGCAATGCGAAGACGAGAGCGAAGACGAAAGCGAGCGCGCGGATCATGGCAACTCCGATGACATGAGACGATGTGGAGAGGAAGGCACCGCCGGAAGCGGCCGGTGCCTGAAGGATCACTTGAACTTGGCCTTGAGACTTTCGACCACCGACGGCGGCACGAAATGCGAGATCTCGCCGCCCATGGCGGCGATCTGGCGAACCAGCGTGGCTGCGATCGGACGGACACCCACCGAGGCTGGAACGAACACCGTCTGGACCTGCGGTGCCATGGTCTGGTTCATGCCGGCCAACTGCATCTCGTAGTCGAAATCGGTGCCGTCGCGCAGGCCCCGGATCATCATGATCGCACCGGCCTTCTGCGCGGCCGTGACCGTCAGATTGTCGTAGGTCGAAGCCTCGAAGCTGCAGCCCGCCGCGGCTGCCACGGGGCCGAAGATCTCATGCGCCATCGCCAGCCGCTCCTCGGTCGAGAACAGCGGCTTCTTGCCGTGATGCACGCCGACCGCGACGATCAGGCGGTCGCAGAGGTGGACGGCCTGCCGGACCACATCGAGATGGCCGTTGGTGACGGGATCAAACGAGCCCGGATAGAGCGCAATGCGTTGCATGCGCTCGTCCTATACCGCCCGGAACAGGCCGGCAAGCCGCCGTCAGGCGCGCTGGCGTGGCTGTGATGGGCAAAGAGCGGCCGAGAGACTGCATTGCGATGGAACGAGGTGCGACGCCGGTGGGCCGGAACCGTGGTCGGCTACCGCGATTGTTTCGTCGGAACATCCGACATGAAACACGCTCGCGCCGAGACGAAACCAATTCGCCCGTCCCGCGAAGACGTCTCGAAACCCGACCTGGTTATCAAATCGTTAACGAACACGGGCCGAACGGCCCAGACAGGGGACCGTCATGATCAAAGCGCTATCTGCAGTCGCAGCAGCCGGCTTGGTGGCTGCCGGCATCACCCTCCTGCCCGGCTTCGCTCCCCAGGTCGAAGCCAGCGTGCCGCGTCCGCTGGCCAAGGCGGACCGCCTGGACATCCGCCCGATCGGCCGCGACTGCTCGCAGCAGGCCTGGCCCAACTTCGAGGCGGGCTGCCTGCGCAGCGCCGGAACCCGGGGAACCATCCGCGAGGCCAGGATGGTCTCGGTCGAGCGGACGCAGTGAGGCGAACAGCGAAAGACCTGCGTCGTCCGCTATTCGCTACGCCCTATTCGCCATTCGCCTGGTCAGCGTTCCCGTTGCCGTTCTCGGCCTCCTCGCCGATATGCTCCACCGAAACGACGTGCTCATCATCGGCGGTGTCGAACACGATGACGCCCTGCGTCGAGCGTCCCGCGATGCGGATGCCGTCGACGGGGCAACGGATCAACTGCCCCTTGTCCGTCACCAGCATGATCTGATCGCCATCCTCGACCGGGAATGAGGCGACGAGCTTGCCGTTGCGGTTGTTGACCGACATCGCGACGATGCCTTTGCCGCCGCGGCCGGTGGTGCGGTACTCGTAGGACGAGGTGCGCTTGCCGTAGCCGTTGACCGAGACGGTCAGCACCACCTGCTCCTGCGCCGACATCTCGACATAGCGTTCCTGCGACAACTGGATCGCGCCAGCGGCCGCCTCCTCGCCCTCGGCCTCGACCGGCTCCTCGGTGGCAGCATCGCCCGACATCGCCCGGCGCATCTTCAAGTACGCCGTACGCTCGTCCGAGGTCGTCTCGACATGGCGCAGGATCGACAGCGAGATCACCTTGTCGCCGCCGGCGAGCGCGATGCCGCGCACGCCCATCGAGGTCCGACCGGTGAAGACGCGCACGTCGGTGACGGGGAAGCGGATGCACTGCCCGCCCGACGCCGTGAGCAGGACGTCGTCGCGCTCGGTGCAGATCTGAACGTTGACGATCTCTTCGCCCTCGTCGAGCTTCATCGCGATGATGCCGGAGCGGCGCACGTCGACGAAATCCGACAGCTTGTTGCGGCGGACGTTGCCGCCGGTGGTCGCGAACATCACGTCGAGATTGGCCCAGGAGGATTCATCCTCCGGCAGCGGCATGATGGTGGTGATGCGCTCGCCCTGCTCCAGCGGCAGGATGTTGATCAGCGCCTTGCCACGCCCGTTGGGCGCCGCGATCGGCAGCCGCCAGACCTTCTCCTTGTAGACCTGGCCGCGCGACGAGAAGAACAGCACCGGCGTGTGCGTGGAGGCCACGAACAGCCGGCTGACGAAATCCTCCTCGCGGGTCTGCATGCCCGAGCGGCCCTTGCCGCCGCGGCGCTGCGCCCGATACGCCGACAGCGGCACGCGCTTGGTGTAGCCGGCATGCGACACGGTCACGACCATGTCCTCGCGCTGGATCAGGTCCTCGTCCTCGACCTCGCCTTCCTGCTCGGCGATCACGGTGCGGCGCGGCGTGCCGAACTCCGCCTTAACAGCGGCGAGCTCGTCCTTGATGATCCCCTGTACCCGCGCCCGCGAGCGCAGGATGTCGAGATAGTCGTTGATCTCGACCTTGAGCTTGTCGAGCTCGTCGGAAATCTCCTCACGGCCGAGCGCGGTCAGGCGCTGCAGGCGCAGGTCGAGAATCGCCTTGGCCTGCTCGAACGACAGCCGGATGGTGCCGTCCTCGGAAAGACGGTGGCGCGGATCGTCGATCAGCGTGATGATGGCCTCGACGTCGCGCGCCGGCCAGTCGCGCGACATCAACGCCTCGCGCGCGGTCGCAGGATCGGGCGACGTCCTGATGACCCGGATGACCTCGTCGATATTGGCGACGGCCACGGCAAGGCCGACCAGGATATGAGCGCGGTCGCGCGCCTTGTTGAGCAGGAACTTGGTCCTGCGCGTGACGACACGCTCGCGGAACGCGACGAAGATCGTCAGCAGGTCCTTCAACGTCATCGTCTGCGGGCGGCCGCCGTCGAGCGCCAGCATGTTGGCGGCGAAGCTCGTCTGCAGCGGCGTGAACTTGTAGAGCTGGTTGAGCACGACGTCCGGCACGGCGTCGCGCTTCAGCTCGACGACGACGCGGTAGCCGTCGCGGTCGCTTTCGTCGCGCAGGTCGGCGACGCCTTCGATCTTCTTCTCGCGCACCAGTTCGGCGATGCGCTCGACCATCGTCGCCTTGTTCACCTGGTAGGGAATCTCGGAGATGATGATCGCCTCGCGATCCTTGCGGATCGTGTCGATCGTCACCTTGCCGCGCATCATGATCGAGCCGCGGCCCAGATGATAGGCCGAGCGGACGCCGGCGCGGCCGAGGATGATGCCGCCGGTGGGGAAATCCGGCCCCGGAATGATGTTGATGAGGTCGTCGATCGTGAGCGCGGGATTGTCGATCAGCGCGATGCAGGCATCGATCACCTCGCCGAGATTGTGCGGCGGGATGTTGGTGGCCATGCCGACCGCGATGCCGCCGGCGCCATTGACCAGCAGGTTCGGATATTTGGCCGGAAGAACCGACGGTTCCTTGTCGGAATTGTCGTAGTTGGCCTGGAAGTCGACGGTGTCCTTGTCGATGTCGTCGAGCAGCGGAATCGCCGACTTGGCGAGCTTCGCTTCGGTGTATCGATAGGCCGCGGGGGGATCGCCGTCGACGGAGCCGAAATTGCCCTGGCCGTCGATCAGCGGCACGCGCATCGAGAAGTCCTGCGCCATGCGCACCATGGCGTCGTAGATCGACTGGTCGCCATGCGGATGGTATTTACCGATGACGTCGCCGACCACGCGCGCGGACTTGACGTACTTCTTGTCGGGCGTGTGCCCCTGCTCGTACATCGAATACAGGATGCGCCGGTGCACGGGCTTGAGGCCGTCGCGCGCATCGGGCAGCGCTCGCGACACGATCACGCTCATCGCGTAATCGAGGTAGGAGCGCTTCATCTCGTCGAGGATGGAAACGGGACGAATGTCGGAAGGTCCGCCCGGCTCGCCGGGCTTCTCATCTTCTTTATCGGACAAAGGGGATACCGGTCGGTTTTGACACGCGAAAATCGCTTGGAATCATATAGCGCATGGCGCTGCCGCTAGCCACCCCCAAGGGGGTTCGGAGCGCGCTTTTTCTGCTCGCCTTTCCAGGGACTTAACCGGTTGCCGCGGCCGCCCATGGCAGGCTCCGGGAACCCTGTTTGGCTATGGGCCGAAGACCACCTTGTGCATGATCCGTCCAGGCATGAGCGTGAACAGTCCGGCAATCACGAGGGCGCCGGAGAACAGCGTGATCATGGCCCGGCGATGGGGCCCCACCCGATGGCGGTGCGCAGCCCACACCGCAACCGGCAGCACGGCCAGCGTATAGAGCGACAGCAGGTGAATCGGGCTGAAGGGACCGACCAGCCGGATGGTGTGAATCCAGAACGAGCTGGCCGCAACGGCGGCCATGAGAGTGACCCAGATCCAGCCGAGCGTTCGATGCGGCAAGGTCCCTTTCGGGGCTGCGAACTGGACCAGCCCCAGTGCGAACGCCGTCATCGCGGCGACAGCGTGCAGCAGGACGGCGGGCTCGGCGGCGAGCAGCGGTGCGAAGCTCATGCAACACCCCGGTGGTCAGGTTACGCACTGCTCAAGCGAACGAAACGTCAGACGCGCGCGATCGCCTGCAATGCGAGACCCGAGGTGATCGCCCCGGCTCCCGTCCCGACACGGACGGAAGCCACCTTGTATCGACCGAGGACGCAGGCGGCTCAGAACGGAATGTCGTCGTCCATGTCGCTGTTGCGTCCGCCACCGCCGGCCGAAGCGACCGCGCGGCGCGGCGGCGCCATCGACGGACCGCTGCTGCCGAAATCGCCGCCACCCATGTCATCGGAGAAGCTGCCGCCCCCGCCACCACGGCCATCGAGCATCGTCAGGGTCGAGTTGAAGCCCTGCAGGACGACCTCGGTCGAGTACTTCTCGACGCCGCTCTGGTCGGTCCATTTGCGGGTCTGCAGCGCGCCCTCGATGTAAACCTTGGCGCCCTTCTTCAGATACTGCTCGGCGACCTTGCAGAGACCTTCATTGAAGATCACCACACGGTGCCATTCGGTCTTTTCCTTGCGCTCGCCGGTCGCCTTGTCGCGCCACGTTTCCGACGTCGCAATGCTCAGATTGGCGATCGGCCGCCCATCCTGCGTACGCCGGATCTCGGGGTCCTTGCCGAGATTGCCGACCAGAATCACCTTGTTCACACTACCCGCCATCACCACTCTCCCGCGGTTCTCGATCATCGGACCGGCCGTCCACACCGGCCTCACGGCGTCCGGTGGCTAACCCTTCCTCTCGCGGCGGACCCTATACGGTTGCCGCGCGGTCCACCCGCCTCGTCCATTGTTTATCCACATATAGCAGGCGGACGGCCATTGTTCCAGTTTTGTTCGCGCGCCTGTGTCTACAACCGTGCGTCGAGTTCCAAGGAACCCGATGGAACCCGATGGAACCGCGAAAAAGTTCCGTCAATCACGAAAAAGCGATTAACTTTCATCAGCTTACATTGCCCCACTTCCTCCCCGCCTGTGGCTTTTGGGAGACGGTATCCAGGGTTGAATCGCGTATATTTGAGGACGGATTGGGGCCGCAAGCGTGGTCGCACCAACTTCACAGACGTGCGTCTCCGGGGACCATTTTGGAGACGCCCAAAGCGGGAGACTTGGGATGAAAAGAATTTTTCTTGGAGCTGTCAGCTTGATGGTTTTGGGGGCGCTGACGCCGGCGGGAGCCGCCGATCTCGCCGCCCGCCCGTACACGAAGGCCCCGGTGATGGCGCCCGCTCCGCTTCCGACCTGGGCCGGCTTCTATCTCGGTCTGCAGGGCGGTGGCGGCTGGGGCCGCAGCGATGAGACCTTCTTCGGTGCGCCGAATACGGCGATCTTTGCCGGCACGCAGCGTTACGACATCACCGGCGGCTTCGCCGGCGGCGTGATCGGCTACAATTGGCAGGTCGACAACATCGTGTTCGGCCTCGAGGGCGACTATCACTGGGCGGACATCGACGGCCGCTCGGCCGTGATCAACGCCGGCGTCGGTGACACCTACTTCACCAAGCTGCGCGGCTTCGGCGACATCAAGGGCCGGCTCGGCTGGGCCACGGGTCCGGCACTGCTCTTCGTCAGCGGCGGTGCCACGGTCGGCGATCTGCAGCACCGCTACGATGGCGTTCCCGGCAACGTGTTCGTGCAGAACGACTGGCGCTGGGGTTGGACGATCGGCGCCGGTGCCGAGTACATGTTCGCTCCGAACTGGTCGGCCAAGGTCGAGTACAACTATCTCGATTTCGGCAAGAGCTCGATCCAGTACTCCCCGGTCGCGACCAACCGCTCGGAGTGGAGCGACACCGTCCATACCGTCAAGGCCGGCATCTCCTACCACTTCGGTGGTCCGGGCATGTCGCGCTACTGATCGCACGCCAAAAGCGAATATGTCGAAAGGCCGGCCTCGCGCCGGCCTTTTTTTGCGTGCCAGAACCGGTACTTGCCGAGCCGTTGTGTCCTTTGGGTGACGGCTTTTTACGGCGGAAGGGGCTATCAAGGTCCGGCGGGTGGGCGTTGGTGAGAGCGTGCGTGCGGGCGTCGGACTTGGTTTGGGGAATGCGATGAGAAGGCTGTTGCTGGGGGCGACAACTTCGCTGGCGCTGGGGATTGCGCCGGCCATCGCTGCCGATCTGCCCGCGCGCACCTTCACCAAAGCGCCTGCGATGATCACAACGATCTATGATTGGAGTGGTTTCTATGTCGGCCTGAACGCCGGCGGCGCATCCTCCCGCACCTGCTGGACCAACAAGGTCAGCTTCGCAGGTGTCGCTGCGACCAACGCCGAGGGTTGCCACGATGCGACCGGCGCGCTGGCGGGCGGCCAGATCGGCTATCGCTGGCAGGCTGGCGGCTGGGTATTCGGCGTCGAAGGTCAGGGCAACTGGGCCAACCTCAAGGGCAGCAACACCAGCCAGTTCGCCCCGGCCGTGACCAACCAGACCAAGATCAACGGCATCGGCGTGTTCACGGGCCAGGTCGGCTATTCCTGGAACAACGTGCTCTGGTACGTCAAGGGCGGCGCCGCGGTCGCAAGCGAGAAGTACAACGGTCTCGCCACGGCAACGGGCGCGGCTCTCGACCAGTCCAGCGCCACGCGCTGGGGGGCTGCGGTCGGCACCGGTGTCGAGGTCGGCTTCGCCAAGAACTGGTCGGTCGCAGCCGAATACGAGCACCTGTTCATGGGCAACCGCACCCTGGGCTTCTCCGGTGTTCCCGGCGGAGCCGCGGGCCGGACCGATGCGGTCGGCCAGGACGTCGACATGGCGACGGTCCGCGTCAACTATCGCTGGGGCGGTCCCGTCGTCTCCAAGCACTGACCCTCGAGGACAGGCACTCGAAGACTGGCGCGCTCGAAGACTGGCACTCGAGGCCTGACGCGCCAGGCGCTCACCATGCGTGCCCTCGGGACAGCTCCACGATCGGCGCGACGGCCGCGATCTTTACCCGCGCTTAAGCACGTTCGACACATCCCGCCGCACGCCCGCTGCCGATCACGAGTTTAGAAAGCAGTCTCTCCTACAACCAGCCACAGGCCACCTTCGCGTGGGCCCGGATCGGAGGGATCCGGTGCGAGGACAGTTATGGGACTGGGGAGAGACGAATGCAGAAGACGACCTTGATCTTGACCGCTGGAGCCGCGGCGCTGGGACTGGCGCCGGCCTCCGCGGCCGACTTCGCGACGCGCCCTTACAGCAAGGCGCCGCCGCCGGCCTATGTCACGCCGCTGCCGAGCTGGGCCGGGTTCTACCTCGGCGTCAATGGCGGCGCCGACTGGAGCCACAACTGCTGGACGCTCAATCGCGTCGGCGGCGTGCCGGTCGTACCGACCCAGTCCGAAGGCTGCCACAATGCCTCGAGCGGACTCATCGGCGGCCAGGTCGGCTATCGCTGGCAGGCGGCGAGCTGGGTGTTCGGCGTCGAGGCCCAGGGCGACTGGACCGACCTGAAGTCGTCGAACGCGAGCACGGCTGCGCTGGCTGCAGGCATCACCAACACCACCAAGACCGATGCGATCGGCCTGTTCACCGGCCAGGTCGGCTATGCCTGGGGCAACGTGCTCTGGTACGTGAAGGGCGGCGCCGCCGTCACCCACAACAAATACACCGGCACGGCGAATGCGGCTGCGCCCTTCCCGGTCGGCACGCTGCTGGATTCCGCCAGCGAGACCCGCTGGGGCGGCACCGTCGGCACCGGCGTCGAGTTCGGCTTCGCGCCGAACTGGTCGGTCGCCGTCGAGTACGACCACCTGTTCATGGGCTCGCGCGACATCAGCTTCCCGGCCACCGCCACCGTGCTGTCGCGCGTCGACACCATCAAGCAGGACATCGACATGGCGACCGTCCGAGTGAACTATCGATTCGGAGCGCCGATGGGCACCCGCTACTGAAAAAAGCCGCCACTCGCACGCATTCGGAAAGGCCGGCCTCCACGCCGGCCTTTTTCGTGTCAACAGCCCGGCAGCGCCGCGGCGTTTTTGTGCTAAATATATGATTTATAACGCTTTTTCGTTTCTGTGGCGGGCGCGTTACAGCGTCTCCGGGATGCCCTGTGTATGACTTGCCCATCGCTTGTCATTCCAACCTCCCGGGGGAGAATTTGATGAAGAAGTTGCTTGTGATCACGACGGCCCTCGCCGGCGTCGCGGCCGCCACGTCTGCGTCGGCGGCCGACATGGCGGCACGGCCCTACACCAAGGCGCCGCCCATGGTCGCGCAGATCCTGAGCTGGTCGGGCCTCTACGCCGGCATCCAGGGCGGCGGCGGCTGGGGCACCAGCAAGGAAACCTTCCTTGGCCGCTTCAATGCGCCGGGCTTCCTGGGCACCCAGAACTACAACACCAATGGCGGCTTCGTCGGCGGCGTGCTCGGCTACAATTGGCAGGTCGACAACGTCGTGTTCGGCCTCGAAGGCGACTATCACTGGGCCGACATCAACGGCCGCTCCGCAGTGGTCAATGCCGGCGTGGGCGACACCTTCTTCACCAAGCTGACCAGCTTCGGCGACATCAAGGGCCGCCTCGGCTACGCCGCAGGTCCCGCTCTGTTCTTCGTGAGCGGCGGTGCCGCCGTGGGCCAACTGCAGCACCGCTACGACGGCGTGCCGGGCAACGTCTTCAGCCAGACCACCACCCGCTGGGGCTACACGGTCGGCGCCGGCGCGGAATACATGTTCGCCCCGAACTGGTCGGCCAAGCTCGAGTACAACTATCTCGACTTCGGCAAGAGCGCGATCCAGTACAGCGCTTTCGCGACCAACCGCTCCGAGTGGAAGGACACCGTCCACACCGTCAAGGTCGGCCTCAGCTACCATTTCGGCGGCCCGGTCATTGCCAAATACTGATACCTGCAACCGACAGGTTCCGAGAAAGGCCGGCGAAAGCCGGCCTTTTTTGTTGCATCGATACCACCGTGCCGGCTCGCCACACACGGAACCAAGCAATTGAGTAACATAGGCTTTCTGGAACTGGGCCGTAAAAACGCGGTTTGGCCGCGAGTGTGTCTTCAGGGTGACGGTAATCCGTACGGAACCGGGCTATAGGAACCTCGTCAACTTGAACGGGTGAGTCTGTTTCGTGCGTAAGCTTATCGGTGCGATGCGGACTTCGAGGAATAAACTGGAGACTGGAATGAAGAAGATCTTGCTCGCGACCGTGGCCCTGGCCGCCCTGGCCGCTCCCGCTGCCGCCGCTGATCTCGCCGCACGCCCGACCTACACCAAGGCCCCGGTTCTCGCGCCGGTGCAGACCTGGACCGGTTTCTACATCGGTGCGATGGGTGGCTACGCCAATGAGGATGCTGACTTTGCGGCCATGAAGGGCGGCTTCGCCGGTGGCACCGTCGGCTACAACTGGCAGCAGGGTGCTGTCGTGTTCGGCCTCGAGGCCGATGCTGCCTGGGCTGACATCAATGCCTCCGTCGGCGCGCTTGGCGTGACCGCCGAATCGAAGATCCGTGACTGGGGCACCGTCCGTGGCCGCATCGGTTACGCCTTCGGCCCGACCCTGCTGTACGCCACCGGCGGTTACGCCTGGGCGGACAACCGCATCTCGCTGACGGCTCCGGGCGTGGCCGTTTCGGACAGCAAGATCCACTCGGGCTGGACCGTCGGCGCAGGCGTCGAGTACATGTTCGCCCCGAACTGGTCGCTGAAGGGCGAGTACCTCTACAAGAGCTTCGGTGGCGAGAGCTACACCTTCACCGGCCTCGGCACGCTCGCGACCGGCACGCTCAACGTGCATTCCGGTCAGGTCGGCATCAACTACCACTTCTAAGAACGTCGCCTCCGGGCCAACGCACACAGCCTCCGCTCTGCCAGAGCGGAGGCTTTTTCTTTGCGGGATCGCGCACAGGGCCGGACGGAACCGGCAGCCTCCTGCCATTCGCTGCCATTCCCTGAGCGCATTGTTGATGATTCGCTGACGGTACTGGAAATCCGGCCACGTTCTTCCTACGTTCCGACGATACCTTTTCCCTCTGGCGTCCGATGGCCGGCTCCCGGCAGAACGCGCCTGCAACAATGGCGCGGTCTCGCGCCGTGGGACGATCGTCATGGATGAAGTGCTCAAGGCCAAGCAGCGCGCGCAAGCCAACCAGTCGAGCCTGCGGGCCATCACCATCCGCGGCGCCCGCGAGCACAATCTGAAAAACATCGACGTCGAGATCCCGCGCGACAGGCTGGTGGTGTTCACCGGGCTGTCCGGCTCCGGCAAATCCTCGCTCGCCTTCGACACCATCTATGCCGAGGGCCAGCGCCGCTACGTCGAATCGCTGTCGGCCTATGCACGCCAGTTCCTGGAGATGATGCAGAAGCCGGATGTCGACCAGATCGACGGCCTGTCGCCGGCGATCTCGATCGAGCAGAAGACGACCTCGAAGAATCCGCGCTCGACGGTGGGCACCGTCACCGAGATCTACGACTACATGCGCCTGCTGTGGGCGCGCGTCGGCGTGCCCTACTCGCCGGCGACCGGCCTGCCGATCGAAAGCCAGACCGTGTCGCAGATGGTCGACCGCGTGCTGGCGCTGCCCGAAGGCACCCGCCTCTATCTGCTGGCGCCGGTCGTGCGCGGCCGCAAGGGCGAGTACAAGAAGGAGCTCGCGGAATATCTCAAGAAGGGCTTTCAGCGCGTCAAGATCGACGGCACCTTCCATGAGCTGGCCGAGGCGCCCACGCTCGACAAGAAGTTCCCGCACGACATCGATGTCGTCGTCGACCGTATCGTCGTGCGCCCCGATATCGGCCAGCGCCTGGCGGAGAGCTTCGAGACCGCGCTGAAGCTCGCCGAGGGCTTGGCCGTGATCGAGTTCGCGGATGCAGCCCCTTCCCCGTCATCACCGGGCCGCGCCGAAGGCGCGAGACCCGGTGATCCATCCTCTTCGAAGGAGATGGATGGCCGGGTCAAGCCCGGCCATGACGAGAAGAAGAAGGTGGCCAAGATCCACGACAAGAGCGGGCCCGAGCGCATCCTGTTCTCCGAGAAGTTCGCCTGCCCGGTGTCCGGCTTCACCATCCCCGAGATCGAGCCGCGGCTGTTCTCGTTCAACAACCCCTATGGCGCGTGCCCCGAATGCGGCGGCCTCGGCGTCGAGCAGCACGTCGATGCCGACCTCGTGATCCCCGACAAGGACGTCACGCTGCGCAAGGGCGCGATCGCGCCCTGGGCCAAGTCGTCATCGCCCTACTACCTGCAGACGCTGACCGCGCTCGGCAAGTTCTACAAGTTCACGCTCGACACCAAGTGGAAGGATCTGCCGAAGAAGACGCAGAACGCGCTGCTGCACGGCTCCGGCGACGACGAGATCAAGTTCACCTATGAGGACGGCGTTCGCGCCTACGACACCAAGAAGCCGTTCGAGGGCGTGATCACCAACATCGAGCGCCGCTTCCGCGAGACCGAGAGCGAATGGGCGCGCGAGGAGCTCGGCAAGTACTTCAACGACGTGCCCTGCGCCGGCTGCAAAGGCTTCCGGCTGAAGCCCGAGGCGCTGTGCGTCAAGGTCGGCGGCAAGCACATCGGCGAAATCAGCGATCTCTCCGTCAAGGCTGCCGGCGAATGGTTTGCCGAGGTGCCGAAGGCCCTGAACGCGCAGCAGACCGAGATCGCCACCCGCATCCTCAAGGAGATCCGCGACCGCCTGACCTTCCTGCTCGACGTCGGCCTGAACTACCTGACCCTGGCGCGCTCCTCCGGCACCTTGTCCGGCGGCGAGAGCCAGCGCATCCGCCTGGCCTCGCAGATCGGCTCGGGGCTGACCGGTGTGCTCTACGTGCTGGACGAGCCGTCGATCGGCCTGCACCAGCGCGACAATGCCCGCCTGCTCGATACGCTGAAGCGGCTGCGCGACCTCGGCAACACCGTGATCGTCGTCGAGCATGACGAGGATGCCATTCGCCTCGCCGACTACGTGCTCGACATCGGCCCCGGCGCCGGCACCCATGGCGGCAACATCGTCGCCGAGGGCACGCCGGCCGAGATCATGCGCAATCCGGCGTCGCTGACCGGCAAATATCTCACCGGCGAGCTCGAGGTCGAGGTACCCGAGCGGCGGCCACCGAACCATCGCCGCACCATCAAGGTCGTCAACGCCCGCGGCAACAATCTGAAGAACGTCTCGGCCGAGATTCCGCTCGGCCTGTTCACGGCGATCACCGGCGTGTCCGGCGGCGGCAAGTCGACGCTGCTGATCGACACGCTGTACAAGGCGATCGCGCGCAAGCTCAACGGCGCCAACGAGGCGGCCGCGCCGCACGACCGCATCGAGGGCCTGGAGCATATCGACAAGATCATCGACATCGACCAGTCGCCGATCGGCCGCACGCCGCGCTCCAACCCCGCGACCTATACCGGCGCGTTCACGCCGATCCGCGAATGGTTCGCCGGCCTGCCGGAATCGAAGGCGCGCGGCTACGAGCCCGGCCGCTTCTCCTTCAACGTCAAGGGCGGCCGCTGCGAGGCCTGCCAGGGCGACGGCGTCATTAAGATCGAGATGCACTTTTTGCCCGACGTCTACGTCACCTGCGACGTCTGCAAGGGCAAGCGCTACAACCGCGAGACGCTCGACGTGCTGTTCAAGGGCAAGTCGATCGCCGACGTGCTCGACATGACCGTCGAGGAGGCCGCCGAATTCTTCAAGGCGGTGCCGCGCGTGCGCGACACGTTCGAGACGCTCCGCCGCGTCGGCCTCGATTACATCCATGTCGGCCAGCAGGCCACCACGCTGTCCGGCGGCGAGGCCCAGCGCGTCAAGCTCGCCAAGGAATTGTCCAAGCGCGCCACCGGCCGCACGCTCTACATCCTGGATGAGCCGACCACCGGCCTGCACTTCCACGACGTCAAGAAGCTTTTGGAGGTGCTGCACGAGCTGGTCGCGCAGGGCAACACGGTCGTCGTCATCGAGCACAATCTCGAGGTCATCAAGACCGCCGACTGGGTCATCGACCTCGGCCCCGAAGGCGGCGACGGCGGCGGCGAGATCGTCGCCTGGGGTCCGCCGGAGGACATCGTGAAAGCGTCGCGCAGCTACACCGGGCAGTTCCTGAAGCCGGTGCTGGAGAAGTCGGCCAAGCCGAAGAAGCGCAGCCGCGGCGCCGCGAGCGAGGCGGCGGAGTAGTTCCGTCGCGCCGTCATTGCGAGCGAAGCGAAGCAATCCAGGGCCGGGCGCGAGACTCTGGATCGCTTCGTCGCTCCGCTCCTCGCGATGACGGTCGGGACGACGGGCTCGTGCGCCATGCGAGAGGTCGCTGCTTGCACGGACCCTAGATCGTACATCAGTTCGACTGAACGAACGACTCCGACGCGTAGCAATCGAAGCACAGGAAGACGTAGATCATCCCGCAATCCGCGATACATATCTCGTCATTGATCGAATCGAGTTGACCGTAGAACGTCATCTTGACCCGGCAGGTCTTGCAGGTCGGCCATTCATCACCCTGGATGAAATCGGGGCTTCCACCGAGCCGGTGCCTGCGTCCGATCGGCTTTGGCGCCCATTTGAAAGGTGGCATTTCGCGCGCGACGTCATCCAACGGTTCAGGGACGAGCTGAAACGGCGGAATGACTTTCATGCGCGGGTCCGCTGGACTTCGAGGTTACAAGGCTTACCCAGCCTATCGTCTCCCCCCTGTAACGCAACGACAAAGCCCGCCGCTCAGCCAAGCGCGACGGGCCTCATCGTTGCTCTACCAACTCAACTCACCAGCGATAATACCCGCTGCGCGTGCCGTTGTTGTTGCCGCTTGGGCCGACGTCGCCCTGGGTCGAGCTCGGGGTCGGGTGGTTGGTGCCGTTGTAGCCGGCACCCCAGCCCGGGCCGTCATACTCGCCCGGCGCAACCGCGACGTAGCCTTCCTCATAGACCGGTCCGGGCGCCCAGGCGTAGGAATCGCGGTAGGCGTAGGTGCTGGTGACCTGGCCGCCATAGCCGTAGCCACCCGGGCCGTACTCGCCGGCTGAAGCGGCGGCGGTGCCGGCAACCAGCGTGACCGCGGTCAAGGCCGCCAAACCAAACATGCGCGTCATGAACTTGCTCCTTCGTTCCTAATTATCGCGGAGCAAACAACGTGAGGACCCTGCCGGTTCCGCGGCAGGTCACGACAATGCTGCGACACAACGCTTCGCTCACATTGCCGCGATTGAATGATCCAACGCGCGGCTGTCTCTCGGTAGCTCCTTGCGGAAGACAAGCCCGCCGCTCGTGTCCGGGCGGCGGGCTTGTCGACTGGACGCTGACTTATCTGACAGCGACTACCACTGACGATAGACGCCGGTCAGCGTGCCGTTGTTGTTGCCAGACGGACCGACATCGCCCTGGGTCGAGCCCGGTGTCGGATGGTTGGTGCCGTTGTAGCCGCCGCCCCAGGCCACTGGGCCAGCCACCGGACCCGGCGCGTAGGCCGCCCCCGGCGCTGCGCCATACACCGGCTCGGAATCCGTGGTCTGCGCCGGCGGCACCCAGGCCATGGAGTCACCGAAACGGGCATAGCCCTGCGCGGACGCAGCGGCGGTGCCGATCACCAGCGTGGCTCCGGCCAGCGCGGCCATCTTGATCGTGCGTTGCATGTCTCTCTCCTTGCTTCTGTGCGGGGTCAACCACCGCACCGCGCAAGGCGTTCCTGCAGCGCACACTCACAAAAATCGTGATCAAAGGTTGATTGGCCGCCGCACCGAGCCCCTTGCAGGACTGAGCGAACCCAGCCCCGCAAAAGCTCCCCTGCGACGCTCAGGCCGCGACCGCGACCGCCCGCGGCCGCGCCACGCCGGTCTTGGTGACTCCCGGCAGCGGCGGCGCCTTCGTGCCGGTCGCATGCGGGAAATACTGCAGCTGCATGGAATGCATGTAGCCGGCTTCCGCGGTCCAGGAGTCGTTCGCCTCGACGATCGGCGTGATCGTGAACAGGTCCGGATTGCTCGGCGCAATCGCCGTATAGGTCGGGATCGATGCGCTGAGCCACTCGAGCGGTTTGTAGATCGAGTAGTAGTTGGTGTCCTTCAGGACAGGCGCCGGCGGCGGATAGGTGCCGAGAATCCCGTTCAGGTTGGCCCACCCCATCGGCACGATGTCGTTGCTGTTGACCGCCGCGTAATAGGTGTAGCTCTTTGCGAAGGTCGCCGCGAATCCCGCGTTCCACATCGTCGGAGCAGCGAAGGTGTGCGGCCACAGCGTGAATTTCAGCGACGAGTTCAGCTTCGGCAGCTGATCCTGCAGCCATGCCGTCGCCGCCACGGCGAGCGCGCCGCCGAGGCTGTGCCCGGTCACCATCAGTTGCAGGTTCTGCTTGGCCGCGAGGCCGCGCAGATAGTCCAGCAGCGACAGGTCCGTCGTGGGATCGGTGAGCGCGATGACCAGCGCCAGCGCGTCGTTGATTCCGGCGCTGATCTGCAGCGGCGCGCCGGCCTGCTGCGGATACAGCCACGGCACCTGGAAAACCGCGTCGGCATCGGCGAGCACGTTCTCGAAGGCGCCGGCGATCGAGCCGTCGACATCGGTGCCGCGGAACGCCAGCGCGTAGCTGCCGTCGCTGCCTTGCGCGACATAGGCGAGCACGCCGTTGTTGACCGCCGGGCCCCAGACGAGCGACCACGGACCGTTCGCGGCGCCCGACGGGACGGACTTCAGCATCGTCACGAAATCGCTCGGCTGAACCGCATCGAGCGCATCGTCAATATAGGCGAAGTAGGACAGATAGGCTGCAGCAACCTTGTTGAGGGCCATGTGAAATCTCTCTGGCTTGAATGATGAAAACAATTTCGATCAAATCAGGCAGGCAGACCCCCTGATCCGCCGGCGCACCGCGATCATAGACCGCGTTATCTCCAGGTGCACATCACAACATGTTCAACCCCTGATCATCGAACGTCGCCATGGCGCTGCGACACGCAATGGTCGCGCCTCATTGCGCCCCGCCCCTCCCGTTGCTATGGCGCAGGGCTGTCGCAGGACGACACGCCTCGACGATCATAAGCCCCTCGCCACGCTCACCCCGCGCGATGCCATATTCTCTCGTCATCTTCGATCTCGACGGCACCCTCGCCGACAGCTTCCCGTGGTTTCGGGTCCACGTGAATGCAGTCGCCGCGCGCTTCGGCTTTCGCCAGGTGAAGGACGAGGACATCGACGGGCTGCGCCATGCCTCGACCCGCGAGATCCTCGATTTCCTCCAGGTGCCGCGCTGGAAGCTGCCCTTCATCGCGCGCCACGTGCGCCGCCTGAAGACGGCGCATGCCGCAAGCATTCCGCTGTTTGCAGGCGTCGACATCATGCTCGACACGCTTGCCGCGAACGGCACGACGCTCGCATTGGTCTCGTCGGACAGCGAGGCCAACGCGCGGCAGAAGCTCGGATTGCGCGCCGGCCTGTTCGCCGATTTCGATTGCTCGGCCTCGGTGTTCGGCAAGGCACGCAAGTTCCGCCGCGTGCTGAAGCGGCTGCGCGTCGACCCGGCCCGGGCCATCGCGATCGGCGACGAGACCCGCGACATCGAGGCGGCGCGCGCCGCCGGCATTGCCTTCGGCGCGGTGACATGGGGCTATGCCGCGGAGCAGGCGCTGCGCGACCAGCGACCGGAGATGCTGTTCACGCGGGTGGAGGAGATCGTGGAGCGGCTGGCCGTGCATGCCGGACGAGATCGGTAGCCTGCATCGGCGCCGGGATGCAGGGACAATGACGAACCTCGATACCTGCCCGCGTCTTTGCGAGCGCCTCGTCAAAGCCCGGATGAGCGCAGCGACATCCGGGGTCATCGCCGGCGTCGCAGAAGAACCCGGATATCGCTGCGCTCATCCGGGCTACAGTCCGTGCCCAGCGCCTCACCGCCGCAGGAACGCGCCGAAGGCGCGCGGACCGTCCCCGACCTTGATCTCTCCCGTGACCTTCAGCGCGGCCACGTCGATGACGCTCAGGATGTTGCTCTCCCAATTGGCGACGATGACGCGCTGGCCGTCGGCGGTCGCCTCGATGCCCTCCGGATAATCGCCGACACTGATGCGCTTGAGCGGCTGCAGGCTCGCCAGGTCGAATACGCTGACCGTGCCGTCATACTGGTCGGTGGCGAAGCCCCTGCCCTGCGCCAGCGCCACCGCATAGGGCCGCAAGCCGGTCTTGACCCGGCCGATCTCGCGGCGCTCGACGAGGTCGATCACCGAGACGTCGTTGGAGGCGACATTTGCCGTGTAGGCGCGCTTGCCCTCGGCGTCGATGGTGACACCGAACGGCCGCGTGCCGACCTTGATGGTCGCAAGGCGCTGGCGCGTCGCCGTGTCGATCACCGAGACCATGTCGTCGTCGCGGTCGGCGGAGAGCAGCAGCTTGCCGTCGGGTGTCACTGCAAGCCCCGACGGCGAGGCGCCGACCGTGATGCTGCCGCTCACGCTACGGGTCTTCGCATCGATCACGCGGATCGCGGCGTTGTACCAGTCGGCGACGTAGACCGTCGAACCGTCCGGCGTCACCGCTATGCCGAGCGGCCCGCCACCGACCTCGATGCGGCCGACGACTTTTCGCTCGGCAGCATCGACGACGCTGACGGTCTTGTCGTCCGGACTCGCGATATAGGCGAAGCGGCCGTCGGCGGCGACGGCAACTCCGGCCGGCTTGCCGCCGATCGGAATCGTCGCCACCGGCTTCGAGGTCGCGAGATCGACGATCGTCAGATCGTCGCTGAGCTGATTGGTGACGAAGGCTTCCTCGGCGTGAGCTGCGGTGCCAAGGGCGAGTACAACTGCGAACAGAAGGGCTCGGCCAAAATGAGAGAGAGGACTGGTGGCAGAGTAGCGGACTCGGTGCTTACCTCTCCCCGCTTGCGGGGAGAGGTCGGATTGCATCGCCAGATGCAATCCGGGTGAGGGGGTACAGGTCTCTCCACGAGCACTTCCCGTGCGTCTGCCCCTCACCCCAACCCTCTCCCCGTAAGAACGGGGAGAGGGAGCGCAGTGCCGGCTGGGCGACATCATCGATCCCTAACTACCAATCCGCCCCTTCAGCTACCGCCCTCCACCTTCTTCTTCAGGCCCTCGAGCCCGCCCTTGTAGAGCCCGCTGACCGCGTTGACCGCGGCCTCGTCGTTCAGCTCCGGCGGCGGGTCGTTGTTGGGGAAGCCGCGGTAGAACGCGCCGGTCCATTCGACCACGCTGCCCTTGCCGTCAGCGCTCGGCGTCACCGCGATGGTCGACGAGTAGTTCGTCACCGGCAACACCTTCACGTCGACGGCGGTGATGCGATACGAATAGCTCATCTTCTCGGCGTCGTATTTGTAGAGCTCCTCGTCGACGGTCGCGCCGCCCTTCAGGGTCAGCTTGCGCGTTGCGCCGATCTCGTTGCCCTTGTCGCCCGCGGTCTTGTCGACGATGCCGAGCCAGCTCATGTCCTGGAAGTTGCCGATCACGGCCCACACCTTGGCGGGCGCGGCGTTGATCTCCACGTGCTCCTGCACCTTGCGCCGGGTCGGCCCATGCGCTTCCGCCATCGTCAGGGTCGTGATTGTCAGGGCCGTCGTCGCGATCGCGAGCGCCGTCCTTGCGGTCAGCGCCTTGCCGAACACCATCCTCATCTCGTTTCCTCGGTCACTTTCATTGGCCCGCGCATCCGGCGCGGACAGGCCTATCTTTGCACCGCACCGGATTGTTGCAACAAAAAAGACCGTGTCGTGGCCGCCTCAATTCGCGCCGCAGCAGCGCTTGTATTTCTGGCCGGAACCACAGGGACAGGGGTCGTTGCGGCCGGTCTTGCCGAACGAGGCGAACGGATTGGGCTGCCGGGCAAAGTTGGTCGACGTGGGCACCGGCGGCCCGCTCTGCCGGTATTGATACAGCGTCAGCACCGCCTCGCGGATATCAGCCGGCGCCTCGCGGTCGAGCTTGGCGTTCTCGGCACGATCGTCGTCGAGCGCCAGCTCGATCGCCACCATCAGACGCAGCGCCGCCTCGCCCACCTCCCCGTCGACCTGCCGATAAGCCTTGAACCTCTCATGGCGAAGGTCCACGGCCGCCGCAAAACCGTCGATCCACAGCTCCCAGACGACGTCGCCGTTGAAGGCGTCGATTGGAAAACGCGGCTGGTACTGCTCCGGATGCTGCGCGAGCGTCAGCGCGATCTCCCGGTGATAGTCCATGACCAGCCCGAGCACCTCATTGGCATGGTCGATGCTGGAGAAGACGGAGCGATGCCCCTTGCCGAGCCCGAAGGCCGCCGCGAACCATTCGCCCGGCGGAATCGGCTCAGGCAGCACGAGCAGGCCGGCGATGAAGCCGTCGAGCTCCTCCAGCACCATGGCGCGATCATCCAGGGCCAGCAGCGCCCGTTCGAGCTTGTCGTGGCCGTGGGTCTGCTCCGGCATGCTGCCCCCCTCTTCCTTCGCTGCCGTCGCGCCCTGAGTCGCCCGACGGGCAGGCCGCGCACACGGTCGAGCTACGACGCGGCCTTTTTGACACCAAAACAGCCGTGCGCGCAAAAGCTAAATTTCCGAACGCGATCAGCGGCATCACGCTTGTCCAGTCCTGCCGTGAAAAACATTCTTCTTTTGTTTTTACGGAATTTCTGTTTTCCTGCATGCGTCCCGTCCTCACGAGAGGGGCGCTTCGCGGTCGTCACGGGCGTGGAGGGCGGGATGCGATGGACGTCACGGGCCCGGTGCTGATGCGCAAGACGACGGGTCGCGGGGCGGACGGCGAAATCGTGTGGTCCTGACCTCCCGACGCTGAGGTCAAATGGGTGTCGATGCCTTCTGGGCGTCGCGCCGATGACGGTGGCCAGAAAGCCCGGTGCACCGAGGAGAGCGCGTATAAGTCGTAAACCGTCGCGCAGGGAAGGCCGGTTGCTCGGCCAATCCTGTGGTTCCTGCCGCCTGCATTTTTTTCGCAGGCGGGCCATGGGTGCGGCCTGCACCCGGCCTTCCCTGCGCCCTCTCACCTTGGGAGGGCGGAATGAATGTCAAAGCTCGGATGCCAGGGCATCGCGAGATCGGTGTCACATGGCCAGTCGCGGCGAGCAATCCAGAGTCGTCTGGAGCCCTCACTCCGCGAACACCGCCTGCACGAACCCGTCCGGATCATTGCAGAACTCGCGCATGGCCTTGAAATGATCGGTGTCCTGCACGCGGACGGGCTCCAATCCGTATTTGGTCAGCCGCAGCAGCGTCGCGCCCGGATAGGCCATCAGCACCGGCGAATGCGTCGCCATCAGCACCTGGCAATGGCTGGAGTCATCCATCCGCCGCATCAGCTTCAAAAACTCGATCTGCCGCGCCGGCGACAGCGCCGATTCCGGCTCGTCGAAGATGTAGATGCCCTGGCGCTGGCAGCGCTCGTCGAAGAAGCGCAGGAAGCCCTCGCCGTGGGAGTGGGACAGGAAGTCCGGCGGCGGCCCGCCGAGCGGATCGTCCAGTGCGGCCTGGTCGAGATAGCGCGCCACCGAAAAGAAGCTCTCGGCGCGGAAGAACCAGCCCTGCGTGATCTTCGGCAGCCAGCTCGCCCGCAGCGCGGCAGCGAGTGCGCCGCCCATGCGCTCCACCGCGCGGCCATGATCAACCGGCATGTAACCCTTGCCGCCGCCGGCCTCGTCATAGCCGGCGAGCGCTGCGATGCCTTCGAGCAGGGTCGATTTGCCGGTGCCGTTCTCGCCGACGATGATCGTAATCGCACTCGTGAAGCTGAGCTCGAACTCATCCTGCAGGAACGGCAGGCAGAACGGATAGGCGGCGCGATCGGAGATCTTGGCCGGATCGAGCCACAGCCGCTTCAGATAAGGGGCTGGCAGCCGGATCTCGCGTTGCTTCCTCGCCATGACGCCTTCACAACCTCGGTGACATCCCCGGCAATCTCGCACATCGCGGCCGCATCGGCCACCGCCGCACCACCGCTACGCCACGACCTCCAGCACCAGCTCCATGGTCATCAGCACCGGATTGTCGCCGCGGACGAGGCGGCCTTGCGCGAGTGCTCCGGTGTAGTCGACCAGCGCGACGTCAACAGTGGCTTCAAGGCTGTCGTCACCGGGCGCGATCGTGCCGGCGGTGATCGTCAGCTCCGTCGCGAACGGCTCGACGACGCCGCCGTCCTCGAAGCGCGCCCCGATGGTCGAGCCGACGCCGCCGCGAATGCGCCCTTTGCTGATCCGCTGCGCCCGGCAGAACGCCTCGAGGCAGCCGGCGAAATCCTGGTTCGGCCGCAGCCGCAACGCGAACGCGCGGCGATCCGTCGTGGCGCCGCTTGGTGCGGCCGCCACCGGGCCGAACAGCTTGAAGCCGGTCTCGGGATCAGGCGCGGCCGTGAAGATCGCGCCATCGAGCCCGAAAGCCTCGACCTCGAACGGCTCGGCGACGATGGTCTCTTCCGGCAGGATGTGCCCTCCCCCGGCGCGGCCGCCCTGTTCCGTCCACAGCGCGTGGCAATGGAAGAATGGCGCGCCGTCGCGCACGCCCAGCGTCATCGTCGCGGTCGACAGCCGCGTCACACCGGCGGGCCGATAGGTCTCGCTGTAGAACGCGGCATGGTCCGCCGTCTTCGACAGCGCCGGCATCACATAGGCGAACGGTCCGAGCGCCCCGCCTTTGATGTCGAGCACGCCACCGGCAAAGCCATTGGCCGCGAAGCCGCGGCGCGCGGCTTCCAGCAGCGGCAGGCCTTTTTCGAGCGCGAACGTGAAAGCGCGGCCGCGCGCCGCGACCCACTGGATGCGGTCGGCCACGGGCGCGCCGGGCTGGATGATGGATCGCATCACGCGTCAGTCCTGCTTGCTGAGATCGAGCAGGCCGCGCGCCTCGAGCTCGTCGCGCACCAGACGCTTCGGAATCTTGCCATAGCCCGATTTTGGCAACGCGTCCCAGAAGAAGAACCGCTTCGGCATCTTGTAGCGCGGCAGCTTGGTCGCGAGATAGCCGGCGATGGCGCTCTCGCTCGGCGCCGCCGCGCCCTCGCGCGCGACGCAGACGGCGACGCCGACCTCGCCCCACACCGGATCGGGCACGCCAAGCACGGCGACCTCGCCGATATCCGGATGCGTCAGGATCTTTTCCTCGACCTCGCGCGGATAGATGTTGGAGCCGCCGGAGATGTACATGTCCGACGCGCGGCCGGTGATGTAGACGAAGCCGTGTTCGTCCATGTGGCCCAGATCGCCGGTGCGGAACCAGCCGTCGCGAAACGCCTTCGCGTTGGCCTCCGGATTGTCGTAGTAGCCCGCGAACACGGCCGGTCCGATGACGCAGATCTCGCCAGTCTCGCCGGGCTTGAGCTCACGCCCCTGATCGTCCTGGATCGAGACCTGCATGCCCGTGCGCTCATAGCCGCAGGTGCCGATCCGCGCCTCCGGTCCATCCTCTTCCTCATGCGCCGCGGCCGGCAACACCGTGATGTTGCCGGTGACCTCGCCGAGGCCGAAATACTGCACGATCACCTTGCCGAGCCGTGCCAGCGCGCGCTTCTGGTCCTCGCGATACATCGGCGCGCCGGCATAGATGACATGCCGCAGCGAAGAATGATCGAACTGGTCGACCGCGGGATGCTCGACCATCATCTTGAGGATGGTCGGGACCGTGAACAGGTTGCTGACGCGATGCCTCTCGATCAGGCGGAAGGCTTCGGTGATGTCGAACTTCTCGCTCGGCAGCAGCACCGTCCTGGCACCGCGCGCGCTCTGCATGAGCTGGTGAACGCCAGCGCCGTGCGACAGCGGCGCGACCACGAGCGAGGCATCGTGCTCGGTCGTCCCTGGTGTGAGATCGGCGAGATGATTGGTGATGACGAACGCCATCTGGCCATGCGTCAGCACCGCCGCCTTGGAGCGGCCCGTCGTGCCGGAGGTGAAGAAGAACCAGCAGGGATCGTCATGCTCGACGGCCGCGTTCGCGACGTGCGCGCCGACATGCGCCTTCATGGCGTCGGCCACGGTCCCCGTGCCGAAGCTGCCGCCTTCACCGATGCGCCAGGTGAAGTCAGCGGTCGTCACCGCGGCGGCGTGATCCGGAAAGTCGCCGTGGCAGAGAAACGCCTTCGCGCCCGAGGCGGTCGCGAGATAGGCGACCTCGTCCGGCATCAGTCGGAAATTGGTGGGCACCCAGACCGCGCCGAGCCGGAACGCGGCGAACATCGAGGCGAACATCTCCTCGCAGTTCTTGGAGTGCACCAGAATGCGATCGCCCTTGGCGATCCCCCGCTCGGCCAGCGCCGCCGCGAGCGCCGAGACCATCGCGTCGATTTCGCGCCAGGTCCACGACCTCTCGCCCCAGACGAAGCCGACGCGATCGCCAAGCCGGCGGCCATTTTGCGTAACGATATGCGCGAGGTTCATCACCCGGCGGGACATGCGCAGGGGTGCCGGTGTCATCGACAACCTCTCGCGCCGCTGCAGCTGACGAACAGACCCATGGAAGCGTCCCCTCGATCGATCCTTCAGGCGATCTCAGCCGCCCGATACCTTTGGGCCTGTTTATCCCGGTCCTGCTCGCCCTCGCAAGGCCGGCCTCCCCATCGCACCCATGCGGTGGCGTGTTTCGAACGGATGCAGATGCCGCGCGACAAACCGTGGCCGGCCGCGCATTTCTTCATATCACCGCGCGCCGAATCTGATTTGAGGACAACCATGATCGATCGTCGCTTCCTGCTTCTCGGCCTCGCTGGCGTGCTCGCCGCTTCTCCGCTGCATGCGCAGGCGCCTTCTTCCAACGAGCCCGTCGGCATCATGACCGCGATCTACACCCGCGTCGCCAAGGGCAAGGGCGAGGATGGCGGCACCTTCGTCATCGAGGACAAGGCGGCGCGCGCGAAATATCTGTCGAAGTCGCTGGCCGCCCAATGGGCGAAAATGGACGCCCGCACGCCCAAGGGTGAGGTCGGGGCGATCGATTTCGATCCCGTCACGAATTCGCAGGATCCCGATGTCGCCTCGTTCAAGGTGACGCCGGAAATGCAGGACGGCGACAAGGCAACCGTCGCGGTCAGCATTCGCGGCCACCGCACCGAGCGCAAGGAACAGGCCGACGACATCATCCGTTACGACCTCGTGCGCGAGGCCGGCCAATGGAAGATCGACGACATCCGGGGTGCGGCCGATGGCAAGCCATGGTCGATCCGCGCGATGCTGGCGGAGTTCCTCAAACTCACCGAGAAGCCCAAGCGAAAGTAGAGATGCATGACTGATGTCCGTGACAACAAGGCCGGCAGCCGCTTCGAGCTCGACATCGAGGGCCACGTCGCGTTTGCCGATTACCGGGCCACGCCGCAGGGGGTGATCATCACCCACACCGAGACCCCGCTATCGCTGCGAGGCCGCGGCATCGGTTCGCAGCTCGTGGAAGGCGCCCTCGCACTGATCCGCGCCGACGGCCGCAAGGTCATCGCGGGCTGCAGCTTCGTTGCCGATTACCTCCGCGACCATCCGGAGAACCGGGACATCATGGCCTGATGGGGCCGTGGAATTACCGGACGAGACGATTGGACGGTGCGCTTTAACGCAATGGCTACCTGGATGGATCAGCAATCCCCCGCCGAACAAGCAACCAGACCCATGGGGAGAGGCACATGTTCATCACAGCCATTTTCGACGTTCTCAAGCGCTACGTTCACTACCGCACCCAGCTCGCCTATCTCGACCAGCTCGACGAGCGCACGCTGCGCGACATCGGCTTCGAGCGCGACCAGCTGCACGCGGAGGCCTGGGAACGCGCCGGCTTCGTACACGTCTGAGGCGCTGGCGCAGCCTCACGCTCGACGCGATCCGAGACGACAAAGGCCCGCACGATGGCGGGCCTTTCGCTTTCTTGTTCTTGCCGTGAGCGGCGCACGCTCAGTGCTTGATCTCCGGCGGCAGCTTGCCGCCATTGGCGGCGAGCTTGCTCATCACCTGCTTGTGCAGCCACACGTTCATGCTGGCGGAATCGTTGGTGTCGCCGCTGTAGCCGAGCTCCTTGGCGAGCTCCTTGCGCGCAGCGAGACTGGAATCGATGTCGAGCGCCTTCATCAGGTCGACGATCGAGGTCCGCCACTCCAGCTTCTCGTGCTTGGCAGCCGCCGCCTTGTCGACGATCGCAGCCACATCGACATTTTGCGGCGCAGCAGCCGGGGCTGCCGTCGGGGACGCGGCCGCGCCGCCTGCCGGCGCGGTACCACCAGCGGCGGGCGTGCTGCCGCCGGCCGGTGCCGCCTCGGCATGATGGCCGAAAATCGCGCCCATGATCTTTCCGAAAACGCTCATCAATGGCTCCCAATGGATGGTGATCGTAAGAAGAACTCGGCCGGCGGCCTTCCGTTGCGGAGACGCCCGTCGGAGCCGCCCCGCCACCGCCGTGGCCTGCCAAACGCGAACACGGCGACCAATGTGAAGCTTACCCAAGGCGGAATGACGGCGGAACGACTTTATTGGACCATGCTCCAGCTTCTGCGTGAGCGTTCCAGTCTAATGCACTGCGACATTCACAGCCCTCACCGAGGCGTGAGTAGGCGCAGCCTGTTTTGGCACTATCCTGATGACTTCCGTTCGCGAATGGCCGCCCCGAGGTTCGTCGCGTCTGGCCATCCGCGAACTTGTTCCAACGAGAAGCGCAGCCCGCCTGCGTGGTTGGGAAGCGCCCTACGCAAGTTGAGGGAGCACACGACGATGGCCACCTACCACAGCAATGCTGCCTCCCACGTGCGGGCGGCAGACGAGGTCGCGGCTGAGCTGACGATTCGTACGATCGACATGTCGAGCCTGATGCGCGCGCTCCGGCTCGGCTGGGATGACTTCAAGGCGGTGCCGAGTCACGCCGTGATGCTATGTGCGATCTATCCCGTTCTCGGCCTGGTGCTGGCGCGCGCAGTGTTCGGCTATGCGGTGGTGCCGCTGTTGTTTCCGCTGGCGGCGGGCTTCGCCCTGCTCGGCCCGTTCGCCGCGCTCGGTCTCTATGAGCTCAGCAGCCGCCGTGACCGCGGCGAGGACACCAGTGCCTGGGACGCCCTGGAGGTGCTGCGGTCGCCGTCGTTCGGCTCGATGCTCGGACTGGGCACGCTGCTCCTCGCGCTGTTCGTCACCTGGGTCGCGACGGCGCAGGCGATCTACGTCGCAGTGTTCGGCTATGGCGGCGCGACCGGTGTGAGCGATTTCCTGCAGCGGGTCTTCACCACACCGCAAGGCTGGTGGCTGATCGCGGTCGGCTGTGGCGCAGGCTTCCTGTTCGCGCTGCTGGCGCTGTGCCTCAGCATCGTGTCCTTCCCATTGATGCTCGACCGTCACGCCGGCGCGCTCGAAGCGGTGGTCACCTCGCTGCGCGTAGCGGCCAAGAATCCAGTTCCGGTTGCGGCCTGGGGCCTCATCGTCGCAGTGCTCCTGGTGGCCGGCACGATCCCGTTCTTCCTCGGCCTCGCCGTCGTGATCCCGGTGCTCGGCCACGCCACCTGGCATCTCTACCGTGAGGCCATCGCGATCCATCCCGACGCCGCCCGGATCGTGCCGCCGGCCCCCCGCAGCTCCAAGCCCGCGGCGGATTTCCCGGCGAACCTGTTCCCGTGGCGCTCGCGTGACCAGATGTGAGGACGCCGCGATGAATCTTCACTGCCGCCGGCCTCCAGGCCGGCGGTCGCGTCGAGTGGCCGCAGAGTGTGGCGGCGCTCACGAAATCCGACGCCAATGTGATCGAAAGGCCTTGCTGCTGCCGCGGTTACGCCCGACATGGAGCACGCCCAGCAACGCCTTTTGAATCCATTGCCGTCCAGGTGTTTCGATGATTGCTCGCGTTCTCGCCGTTTCCGCTCTTGCCTGTCTCGCTGCCCTCACCCCCCTGTCAGCGCCAGCGCATGCCGCGGTACCCTGCGGCAACGGCAATTTCGACGGCTGGCTCGCCGAGTTCAAGACCGAAGCGGCGGCCAAAGGCATCTCGCAGAACACGATCAATGCGGCGCTGACGGGCGTGACGCCCGACCAGAGCGTGCTGAACCGCGACCGCGGTCAGAAGGTGTTCAGCCAGACCTTCGAGGAGTTCTCCGGGCGCATGGTGCCGCCGCGCCTGACCCGCGGCTCCAACATGCTGAAGCAATACGGCTCGGTGCTGTCGCGGATCGAGCAGAGCTACGGCGTGCCCGGCGAGGTGCTGGTCGCGATCTGGGGTCTCGAGACCGATTTCGGCGTCAACGTCGGCAAGTTCCCGACCATCCGCGCGCTCGCGACGCTGGCCCATGACTGCCGCCGCGCCGAGCAGTTCCGCGGCGAGTTGCTGGATGCGCTGCGCATCGTCGACCGCGGCGACCTTCAACCGGCCGAGATGCACGGCGCCTGGGCCGGCGAGATCGGGCAGACCCAATTCATGCCGTCGTCCTGGATCAAATATGCCGTGGATTTCGACGGCAATGGCCGGCGCGACCTGATCCGCAGCGCGCCCGACGTTCTCGCCTCCACCGCGAACTATTTGAAGGGCTATGGCTGGCAGAAGGGCAAGGACTGGGAGCCCGGCGGCCCGAATTTTGCGGTCATCCAGCAGTGGAACAAGAGCGAGGTCTATGCGCGGACGATCGCGACGTTCGCGACCCAGCTGGCGCGGGCGCCGTAGGAGGGAGAGTGAGGCCGATCGCGGCATCGCGACCGGCCGTTCGTTCGATGATGCTGTGATACGCCCGCTACTTGCTCATCCCGGCCTGCATCGCCCTGGTCAGGTGCATGCTGCAGGCACCCATCTTGCCGCTCAGAAGCGCGTCCTGCGCCGCCGCGATCTCTTTTTGCGCCGTGTATCGGGCGTCGCCGTCGGCCATGGCCTCGATCGCCGTCTCGGTCTTTTCCAGGTTGGCCCCGCTGCAGCCGGCGCCATGCATCCGCGCGGCCTGAGCCGGATCGAACGCCACGATTGCCGCAGTGATGAGCGCGGCCCCAAACAGTTTGTTCATTGTTCTTCCTCGCTGGTGCGGCGGCATCGGCATCATTGCCGGATACCGCGACACTTTGTCGCACCTTCCGCAAGATGGCACGAAATGAAATCGCCGCGAGCGATCCGTGATGGCGAGCCTTCCATTCGAGAGGTAAAGCCAAAATAATGAATTTATATTCATTCTATGAACCCATGCATTTCGCGAGGTACGGGCCGGGCGGGCACCTCCAAAACTTGTCCAGCATCGGAGTTGGCATTACGCGATCCGGCAATCCGAACGAGCGATTGAAAAACCGCATGAATACGTGGTTTTTTTGCAATTCGCTCAGCGGCTGGGCGCCCTGCCCGATTCTTACCCAAGCGTTACTCAAGCTATGCGCCGAGGGGTTAGCTGCATCGCAACATTCACGCTTCCGCATCGCAACATTCCCTTCTATGTTCATTTCAACGATGAAGTTCCAACGAAGAACTGAATCGCGAACTAGAGGAGATTTCTCATGTTGCTCTCGCTCATCCGCATGGTTCAGGCGTTCCGTGAGTATCAGCGCAACGTTGCCGAGCTGTCGCAGCTCAGCGATCGCGAACTCGCCGACATCGGTCTCGATCGCTCGGACATCCCGCGCGTTGCCGCCGGTCACTACAACGGCTGATCAGCCCTCTTCCGATATCTACCGGACATCGCCCGCCTCGCTGCGGGCGTTGCCGTTTTCGGGCGGTTCGCACACGGCGACACACGCGCCCGCTTTCTCGCGCCGAGCCTCACTGGCGCATTTGCAGCGCTCGGGAAAAGCGCTACCTGTCCCGCGCATGACAGGCTCCAAATCACCTTCGAAGACCGTCCACATTGTCGGTGCCGGCCTCGCCGGCTCGGAAGCCGCCTGGCAGCTCGCCGAGGCTGGAGTCGACGTCGTGCTGCACGAGATGCGGCCGGACCGCATGACCGAGGCGCACCGCACCGCGACGCCGGCCGAGCTCGTGTGCTCCAACTCGTTCCGCTCCGACGACGCGGCCAATAACGCGGTCGGCCTCCTGCATGCCGAGATGCGTCGGCTCGGCTCGCTGATCATGCGGGCCGCCGACGCCAACCAGGTCCCGGCCGGCGGTGCCTTGGCCGTCGACCGTGACGGGTTCTCGGCCGCCGTCGCAAGCGCGCTGGAAGGCCATCCGCGCATCGAGCTGCGCCGCGGCGAGATCACCGGCCTGCCGCCGGCGGACTGGGAGAAGGTGATCATCGCCACCGGTCCGCTCACCTCGCAGCCGCTGGCAGAGGCCGTCCGTGACCTGACCGACGAGACGGCGCTCGCCTTCTTCGACGCCATCGCGCCGATCGTGCACAAGGACACGATCGACATGTCCAAGGCCTGGTTCCAGTCGCGCTACGACAAGGTCGGTCCGGGCGGCACTGGCGCCGACTACATCAACTGTCCGATGACGAAGGAGCAGTACGACGCCTTCGTCGCGGCGCTGCTCGCCGGCGAGAAGACCGACTTCAAGGAGTGGGAGACCAACACGCCCTATTTCGACGGCTGCCTGCCGGTCGAAGTGATGGCCGAGCGCGGTCACGAGACGTTGCGCCATGGTCCGATGAAGCCGGTCGGCCTGACCAATCCGCACAATCCGACCGTCAAACCCTACGCGATCGTGCAACTGCGCCAGGACAACAAGCTCGGCACGCTCTACAACATGGTCGGGTTCCAGACGAAACTGAAATACGGCCCGCAGCAGCAGATCTTCCGCACGATCCCCGGTCTCGAGAACGCCGAATTCGCGCGGCTCGGCGGGCTGCATCGCAACACCTTCCTCAACTCGCCGAAGCTGCTCGATGCGCAGCTCCGTCTGCGCGCGCAACCTCGGCTTCGCTTTGCCGGCCAGATGACGGGATGCGAGGGCTATGTGGAGTCGGCGAGCATCGGCCTGATCGCAGGCCTCTACGCCGCCGCCGAGGTGCGCGGCGCCGATCTGCTGCCGCCACCGCCAACCACCGCGCTCGGCGCCCTGCTCGGCCATATCACCGGCGGCCACATCGAGACGATCGACGGCGCGACGCGCTCGTTCCAGCCCATGAACATCAATTTCGGCCTGTTCCCGCCGCTGGCGGCGGCCCCCACCCGCAAGCCGGACGGCACGCGGCTGAAGGGCAACGAGAAGACGGTGGCGAAGAAGCAGGCGATGAGCGCCCGCGCGCTGGCTGATCTCGACCGCTGGATCGCCGAGCACCTGCGCGTCGCGGCCGCTGCGTGAGAGCCCCATGAGTTTGCCGAAGACTGATTCCGCCGTGCTGGCGGCACGTTGGAGCGAAGGCGTGCTGCTCAAGCGCGACGTGTTCTCGACCGTCGAGCGCGGCCGCTTCAAGAGCGAGGCCGGCGAAGTCGATGCGGTGCTACGCCGGCTCGACGAGGTGCCGTGGTGGTCGTTCGTGCTGGCGCGGCATTTGTTCGCGCGCGAGCGCAAGGCGCTGACGCGCGCCAGGGGGCTCAACGCCGGCCCCGATCTGCTGTGGGCGGGCGATCGCGCGCTGGTCCGCGGCTTCATCAATGGCGTGGCGCTGCATCTGGCCAAGCCGCACGGCAACGTCGCCTATTTCCGCTCGGCCAAGCGGATGATGCGCCGGCTGCATCGCGCCGGAATCACGCACAACGATCTCGCCAAGGAGCAGAACTGGCTGGTCGGTCACGACGGCCATAGCTACGTGACGGACTTTCAGCTGGCCGCCTGCTTCGACAGCCGCAGCCGCCTGTTCCGGATCGCGGCCTATGAGGATTTGCGTCACCTGCTCAAGCACAAGCGGAGTTACGCGCCCGAGGCGCTGACGCCGAAGGAGCGCAAGATCCTGGCACGCAAATCGCTGTTCGCGCGCATCTGGCTGATGACCGGCAAGAAGGTGTATCGCGCGATCACGCGCGGCATCTTCAATTTCACCGACCGCGAGGGGGGTGGACGGCGCCTCGTCAACGATGCGCCGGTGCTGATGGATATGATCCGGAAGAACCCGGCCGTGCGCGATGCCGCGATCGTCGCCTTCGCCGACCGCCGAACCGGCGTCGGGCTGTATGCGTTCGTCGAGGGGGAGCAGCCTACGCTTGAAACCCAGTTGCAGAACGAGCTTGCTTCAGCCAAGGGCCCGAAGCCGCCGGAGCACATCCAGGTCGTGCATGCCCTGCCGCGCGACGCCAGCGGCAGGCCACGCACCGAGCTGTTGCAGCTGGTCGCGATGAACCAGATCGACCTGATCGAGCCGATGCTCACGAGCGACAGTGATCGCGCCTTCCTCAAGGACATCCTGGACTCGCGCAAGAACCTGCGCGACCGGTTCAATTTCGAGGCCGACCTGAAGCTGCCTTCGGCCTGAGCGGACGAGACTTCGCGGCCCGGCCATTGTATCCTGTGGTTGCAATGTCGTTTGGGAGGATTTGGCAATGAACGTCGAGACCCGCGCGGCGACAATCTCTCGGTCATCGAACATCGAGATCATCCCGACCGGCCGGCAACTCGGGGCCGAGATTCGGCATGCCGATCTCAGGCATCTCGACGATGCGGGCTTCGACGCCCTGCTCCGCGCCTTTCACACGCACTCCGTTTTGCTGGTGCGCGGCCAGGATCTGACGGACCAGGACCTGATCGCCTTCAGCCGCCGCTTCGGTGATCTCGACTGGGCGCCGGTGCAGGAGAACGGGCGCCGCTTCGTCGACGGTCTGCCCGAAATCTATATCGTCTCGAACGTGAAGGTGAATGGCGAGGCGATCGGCAGTCTCGGCGCGGGAGAAGCGGTGTGGCATACGGACATGTCGTATCTCGACACGCCGCCGATCGCGAGCGCGCTCTACGCGCTGGAAATTCCGCCCGCCGGCGGCAACACCTCGTTCTGCAGCATGTATGCCGTGTACGACGCGCTTCCGCTCGAACTGAAGCGCCGTGTCGCGGATCTGAAGATCAAGCACGACGGCACCTACAACAGCGGCGGCTTCGTACGTCAGGGCGTGACGCCGACCGATGATCCGCGCACCTCGCCGGGCGCGATCCATCCGCTGGTCTGCACGCATCCCGATTCCGGTCGGCAGATGCTTTATCTCGGCCGCCGGCGCAACGCCTATCTGGTCGGGCTCGAACTGGCGGAATCGGAGGCACTGCTCGACGAATTGTGGGCGTATGTAGCCCGTCCGGAATTCGCCTGGGAGCATGTCTGGAAGGTCGGCGATCTCGTCATCTGGGACAATCGCTGCACCATGCATCGGCGCGATCCGTTCGATGATCATGCGCGGCGAATCATGCATCGGACCCAGATCAAGGGAACGAATCGCCCGCACTGATTCGCTTGCGCGCGACATCCGCACGATCAAGCGCCAGATTGCCTGCGAATGAGTTGCAGGTTGCTGGATATTTCCTCGTGCGTCGCCTTGAAGCGTCCAATTTCCGACTCAGAGCGGCAGAGTGTGCCGACAATCGGCAGATCGTGCCGCGATCCTTCCGCGAATTGCCTCCGAGCCGAAACACCCGCGACAAATTACGATGGTTGATTTGCAGGCGCTGGTGAAACTTGGGAGATGACGCAAGTGAGTCTCAGAAGCAACGTTGCTCGAAGCGCCGAAAGCAGCCTCATCCAGGTCATCCCGACGGGAAAGACGCTCGGTGCCGAGGTCTGCAATGTCGATCTCGGATCCTTCGATGATTGGGCGTTCGCCTCGTTCATGCGCGCGCTGCTCAGGCACCAGGTCCTGCTCGTGCGCGGCCAGCGTCTTGGTGAACGTGACATCGCGGCTTTCAGCCGCCGCTTCGGTCACGCGGATCTATTTTACACCTCTCCCGGCGGCTTGCTGGGCGACAGACTGTCATTCTGCAGCCTCTACGCCGCTTATGACGCGCTCTCGCCGGCGCTGCGCAGCCGCGTCGCTCATCTGAAGGTTCGTCATCTCTCGACCGACACCGCCGATGACGGCCGTCGCACCGTCATCGCAGGCCCGGTGCACCCGCTGGTCGGCAATCATATCGATACCGGCCGCTCGATGCTCGCACTGGGGCAGCGCCGCCATTCCTACGTCGTCGGCCTCGAGCAGGACGAATCAGACGCGCTGCTCGACGATCTCTGGCAGCTTGCCGAACGGCCCGAGTTCAGTTGGACCCACACCTGCCGGCCCGGTGATCTCGTCGTCTGGGACACCCGCTGCACGATCCACCGGCACGAGCCGCCGGACATGCCGAGACTCCTGCACAGCCCGCCACTCTGGAACACGATGCCCTCGGCTTGAGCCCGCGACGGCGTCAGCGCGCGCGAAAACTCGCCGTCCCCGCGGCCCGCCACAGCGTCCACAGCGTCGCAAGGCGCGAGCGGGGGCGCGGTTGAAACGGATCGTCGCGGGGCCCGGCCCGCGCGAGGTCGCGCCGGACCAGCGCGAGCGGCAGCAGAACCGGCCGCACGGCCGGCGGCGCCTGACGCGCCAGTTCGAGGGTGTGATCGAGATGCTGCCGGGCCTGCCCGCGCAGGTCCATGATCACCTGCTGGATCGCCGGTGATGCCTTGCCGGAGAACATCTCCTCCTGGCCGACGGCATGCCGCGCGAGAAGATCGAGCGGAACGTAGAGCTGCCGGTGGGCGGCATCGCGCGGCAGCGACGCGATCACCTGGAGCAACCCTTGCGCGATGCCGGCATGGTGCGCGAGATGATCGGCGTCCGCAAACGGCGGCGCAATGATCTGCGCGGCCAGCGCGAACAGCGCGCCGCGCGTGTCGCCGAGATAGCCGTCCAGCGCCGCCATCGTCGGCATCGGATCGTTATAGAGATCGAACTGGTGCTCATCGACCAGGCGCGTCAGCCGCTCGACCGGAAGCGCGAAGCGCTGCACGGTGAGCAGCAATTCGGCCGCAACGGGATTTCCCTCGGCGCCGCCATGTTCGTGACCCGTCAGCGTGTCGTGCCACCACTGCAGCCGGACTTCGCCCGGCAGCGGCTGCGACACCAGATCTCGTATGCGGCTGACTTCGACGTTGAATGCGTACAGCGACAACAGCGCACGCCGGGGCTCGGGCGGCATGAACAGCGTCGAGGCGTAGCGGTCGAAATCGTGCTCGCGGACAAGGCCTGCACAGAACGCGGCGTCGCTGTTGGCGCTCGTCTCGCTCATGGGACGGCGATGAGCGCTGCCGCAACCCGGCGCCGCTCGCCGATCATGACGTTGTAGGTGCGAATCGCGGGGCCGGTCTGCATCGCATCGAGAACGACGTTCACGCCGCGCAGGGCCGCGCGCAGCGGTGCGGGCGGGATCCAGACTTCGTTTCCGGTGCCGATGATGAGCGTGTCGATTCTGTTCGCCGCGTCGAAAACGCGCTGCAGCGAATATCGGTCGATCTGGCCGGGCTGAGTGACATCCCAGGCCCAGATCGAGTCGGGCAGGCACAACAGCGAGCCGCGGTGCGACATGCCGGCAAAGGCAAAGCCGCCTTTGCCATAGCCGTCGATCGGCGCCGATCGCGGGAAGTGCGGAGTGTCGTTCGGAGTGGTCATGCCCGAGACCAGCTTGCTGCCTCCGGATCTGATCCGAAGGCAAGCTTCCTTCGAATCACGGCATCTTCTTCTTCGCCGCCGGCTTCTCCTCCTGCGCTTCGGCTCGGACCGAATGCACGCCAAGATAGATGAGGATCGGCGACGCGATGAAGATCGAGGTGTAGGTGCCGACCAGCACGACTCCGAACATCATCACCGCGGTGAAGCTGTGGATCGCCGGGCCGCCGAACAAGAGCAGCGCCAGCAGCGCCAGGGTCACCGTGACGTGCGTGATGATCGAGCGCGACAAGGTCGAGTTGATCGATTCGTTGAGCAGCTGCGGCATCGGCATCTTCTTGTAGCGCCGCAGCATCTCGCGGATACGGTCGTAGATGACGACGGTGTCGTTCAGCGAGTAGCCGAGAATGGTCAGCAGCGCCGCGATGCTGGTGAGGTCGAAGTCGACCTGGCTGATCGACATGAAGCCGATGGTCAGCACGATGTCGTGGACGTTGGCGATCATGGCGCCGAGCGCGAACTGCCACTCGAACCTGAACCAGAGATAGATCAGGATCGAGACGATCGCGAGCATCAGGCCAAGCAAGCCGACGGCGAGGAACTCGCCAGAGACGCGCGGACCCACGACCTCGACGCGGCGATATTCGACGGAATCACCGATCGCCGCCTTCACCTTGTTGGCGGCCTCCTGCTGCGCGGCATCACCGCCAGGCTGCTCGGCGATACGGATCAGAACCGATGCATCGGTATCAGCACCGAACTGCTGCAGCTGCACTTCGCCGAGGCCGAGCGTCGACAGCTTCGCACGCATCCCGGCGATGTCGGCGGTGCCCGACTTGGCCCGCACCTCGAGCAAGGTGCCACCGCGGAAGTCGATGCCGAGGTTCAGGCCGTGGGTGAAGAACAGCACGATCGCCAGGATCGACAGTGCCGCCGAGATCGGGAAGCTGATGCGGCGGAACTGCGTGAAATCGAAATGCGTGTCGTCGGGCACGATGCGCAGCGACGGTAGCAGGCCGAGCGCGCTGACCACCGTCAGCACCACGATCAGGATGCCAAGCCCGATGAGAACCCAGTGTGTCACAGTAGCTCCTAGATTGGCACGCTTTGCGGCCGCTTCCACCGCACCCACCCCGCCACGATCAGGCGGGTGAGCGTGAAGGCGGTGAAGACCGTGGTGAGGATGCCGATGCCCAGCGTCACGGCGAAGCCGCGCACCGGGCCGGTGCCGATGTAGAACAGCACGGCGGCGGCGATGAAGGTGGTGATGTTGGAGTCGAGAATGGTCGCCAGCGCGCGCTTGAAGCCGGCGTCGATCGCCGAGATCGCGTTGCGGCCGCCACGCAGCTCCTCGCGGATGCGCTCATAGATCAGCACGTTTGAGTCCACGGCGATGCCGACCGTCAGCACGATGCCGGCGATGCCCGGCAAGGTCAACGTGGCGTTGAGCAGCGACAGCACACCGAAGATCATGGCGACGTTCACGACCACCGCGATGTTGGCGAACACGCCGAACAGCCGGTAGGTCACCAGCATGAACACGATGACCAGGATCGAGCCGACATAGGAGGCGAGCTCGCCCTTGGCGATCGAATCGGCGCCGAGACCCGGACCGACGGTGCGCTCCTCGATGACCGTGAGCGGCGCCGGCAGCGCACCGGCGCGCAGCAGGATCGCGAGCTCGTTGGCAGACTGCACGGTGAAATTGCCCGAGATCTGGCCCGAGCCGCCGGTGATCGGCTCGCGGATGACCGGCGCCGAAATCACCTTGTTGTCGAGGACGATGGCGAACGGCTGCCCGACATTCTCGGTCGTGGCCTGCGCGAACTTGCGCGAGCCGGCCGAGTTGAAGCGGAAGGTGACGATCGGCTCGTTGGTGCGCTGGTCGAAGCCGGTCTGCGCGTCGGAGAGATCTCCGCCGGAGACCAGCACCTGCTTCTTGACGACATAGGGCTGGTTGGGCGGCGACGCGCTCTGCAGCACCTCGGAATCCGGCGGCACCCGCCCCTGCATCGCCTGATCCGCCGGCACCGAGGTGTCGACCATGCGGAATTCCATCTTGGCCGTGCGCCCGAGCAGGTTCTTGAGCTGCGTCGGATCCTGCAAGCCCGGCACCTGCACCAGGATGCGGTCGTTGCCCTGGCGCTGGATCACCGGCTCGACGGTGCCGAGCTCGTTGACGCGGCGCTCGACGATCTGCATCGACTGCTCGATGGTCTGGCGGATGCGTTCCGTGATGGCCGCCGGCGGGATCGTCAGCCGGACCAGTCCGCCGCCGGCATCGCTGACCTCAAGGCTGCGCTGGCCGCTGGAACCGAGCAGCCCACCGAGCGGCTGCGAGAGATCACGCAGCTTGGAGATCGCAGTTCCCGTGTCGCTTTCCTTGGTGATCCGGACCTCGACCCCATCACCCCGGCTCACCAATCCGGTGTAGCCGATCTTGGCATCGCGCAGCGTGCGGCGAACGTCGTCGCGCACGGCATCGAGCCGCTCCTTCTTGATGTAGTTGGAGTCGACCTCGAGCAGCAGATAGGAGCCACCCTGCAGGTCGAGGCCGAGCACCAGCCGGCGCTGCGCCCAGGCCGGCCAAGTCTTGACCGTCGCCTCGGAGAAGAAGTTGGGCACCGCGCACAGGCACACGACGAGCGCCGTGAGAATGATGCCCAGCGCCTTCCACCGCGTGAAATACAACATGGAGCTTGTCCGTAAGGGCCGTAGCCGGCCCGAAAAATCAGAACATCACTAGAGAGCGAAGGCCGGAGTTGATCTGGCCGGGCCGCAATCAGCTCGCGGCCTTCTCGTCCTTCTTGTCGTCCTTTGCGTCTGCCTTCGCGGGCTCGCCCTTGGTGCGGACGCCGGTGATCATCTGGCGCATCTGGCGCACGCGGATGCCGTCGGCGATCTCGAACTCGACCTGGTCGTCGTCGACGACCTTGGTCACCTTGCCGACCAGGCCGCCCTGGGTCACGATGGTGTCGCCGCGGCGGACGTTCTTGACCAGGTCGGCATGCTCTTTGACCTTCTTCTGCTGCGGCCGAAGGATCAGGAAATACATGATCACGAAGATCAGCGCGAACGGCAGCAGCGACATCAGCATGCTGTTGGTGTCGCCAGCGCCGGCGGCCTGGGCATAGGCAGGGGTGATCAGCATGTGGTCGATCCTCGTGGGCAGCGCCCGGTGAGACGGGAATAGCCGGCGAACCACGCATGTCTCGGCGCGGGCCGGCCTCTTGCGAATTTCGCGCGGAATATAGCGGCAGCAGTCCCAATAGCAAGGCGCCCCGCCCCTTCATTTCGCCCCGCTTGCGGCAGCCGGCGAGGCCCGATATGGCTGCCCCATCAGGAACTTGCAGCATGTCGAAAAAACCAGCCAAAGCCCCGTCCCGTAGCCCCGCCAAAAACGCCCTCGGACCGCTCGCCAAAGGCACCCGGCCTGCAGCGCAAAAGCCACCAGAGATCGCGGCAAAACGTCCTGCCCGCCCCGCCTCCGACGATACGGCTGACCGGATTGCCCGTGCGCTGGAAGCCATTGCCACGCATCTGGCGGCAACCCATGCGGGTGCCACGCCCGCGCTTGACCTCAACGCGGCCGACGCCTTCGTCTGGCATCCGAACGGCCGGCTCTCGACGGTGCCGCGCGTCAGCCGTGTCGAGATCGACCTGCTCAAGGGCATCGACCGGATGCGCGACATCCTGATCGAGAACACCGAGCGCTTCGCCAACGGCCTGCCGGCCAACAACGCCTTGTTGTGGGGCGCGCGCGGCATGGGCAAATCATCGCTGGTGAAGGCCGCCCATGCCAGCATCAACGTCACGCGCAAGCCGGCCGACCGGCTGAAGCTGATCGAGATTCACCGCGAGGACATCGAGAGCCTGCCGGCGCTGATGGACATCCTGCGTGCCGCGCCGTTCCACTTCATCGTGTTCTGCGACGACCTGTCGTTCGACGGCAATGATGCGTCCTACAAATCGCTGAAGGCCGTGCTCGAAGGCGGCATCGAGGGACGGCCCGAGAACGTCATTCTCTACGCCACCTCGAACCGACGCCATCTGTTGGCCCGCGATATGATCGAGAACGAGCGCTCCACCGCGATCAATCCGGGCGAAGCGGTCGAGGAGAAGGTCTCGCTGTCCGACCGTTTCGGCCTGTGGCTCGGCTTCCACCGCTGCAGCCAGGACGAATATCTCGCGATGGTCAAAGGCTATTGCGGTCATTTCGACATCGCAGTCGCCGCGGATCAGTTGGAGCGCGAGGCGCTGGAATGGGCCACGACGCGCGGCTCGCGCTCCGGCCGCGTCGCCTGGCAGTTCACGCAGGATCTGGCGGGCCGCCTCGGCGTGCGGCTGAGCGCGAAGTAATCCGACCTTCCGCGCCCCATCGCAGGCGATGACAGTCGCCTGCGTGGCACGCAACCAGTCTCAGCCTCCGTCATTGCGAGCGCAGCGAAGCAATCCGGAGTCCCGCACACCACCCTGGATTGCTTCGCTGCGCTCGCAATGACGCCTTTGGCTGATATCCCGCCTCAAACGACAAGGGTTCGCCCAGAGGCGAGCCCTTGCATGTGAGGGCGGCAGGCGTCGCGGCTCACGCCCCGTTGAGGAATTGCAGCGGGTCAACCGGAGACGATCCCTTGCGGATCTCGAAGTGGAGCTGCGGCGATCCGACTTCTCCCGATTGACCCGACTTGGCAATGACCTGGCCGCGCTTGATCGGATCACCGCGCTTCACCATCAGCTCACTCGCATGGGCATATGCGGTGACATAGCCGTTGGAATGCCGCACCAGGACCAGGTTGCCATAACCCTTCAATTCATTGCCTGCGTAAGCGACGACGCCATCTTCGGCCGCCTTCACCGGGGTGCCCTCGGGGACGGCGATGTTGATGCCGTCGTTGGACTTGCCGTTGGTCTTGGCGCCGTAGCTCGTGATCACCTTGCCGCGCGCCGGCCAGCGGAAGGTCGGCAGCGAGCTGGTGGTTTCGGCCGGCCGCGCCGGCTCCTCCTCCTTCTCGGGCGCCGGATTGGCCTGGGCCAGGCGGGCGCTCTGGACCGGACCTGCCGCCGCAACCCGCGTCGTCGGCGCTGGCGCCGGCACGGTCGCAACCGCCTGGGGAACGGTTGCGACCGGGGCCACCGGCGCGGCTGCCGCTACGGCCCTGCCAGGGACGGTCAGCCTGGTCCCGAGCTTCAGCGGCGATGCCTGATCGATGTTGTTGGCGCGGGCGAGCTCAGCCGCCGTCAGATGATTCTGGCGGGCGATGCTGGCGAGTGTCTCGCCGCGGTTGACGAAGTGGACGGTGGACGGTGCTGCGGCCGCCACCGGCTTCGGCGCGATCATTGGCGCCGCAGCAACGGGCTGGGCCGCGGGCGCAGCCGCCACCGCGCCAGGATGCGGAATGATCAGCTGCTGGCCCGGCGACAACGCGCGCGGCCCCTTGTAGCCGTTGGCAGCCAGGATCTCAGCCGGCGTCACGCGGTAGCGCTTGGCGAGGATGTCGAGCGTATCGCTGGTGCCGACGATGATCTTGGTGCCACTGGCAGGACGCGCGGCCGCGACCGAACGCGGCGGCACGGTGCCGGTGGTCTCGAGCCGCGGCTGGGCCGGCGGAGCATAGGAATGCGCCGGCTGTGCATAGGCCTGGGGTGCGGCGACGGCGGGCGCTGCGACGGGGACCGCAGCGGGTGGCGCATAGGATGCGACGCCGCGCCCACCCGACGACATGCCTCCGGCACCGCCGCCCGTCGGATAGGATTGCGGAGCCCCGACCGCCGGGGGCGGCAGCGCCGCGGACGAATAGGCTGGCGCCGGCGCGGGAGCCGGCGTGTAGGACTGGCTATATTGCTGGTGCTGCCGGGGCGGCTGCGCCTGCACCGACCCGGTGGAATCGGATGCAAACGGGTTTGAAAACGGATTTTGCGTCTGCGACAGCCGCGTCGACATGTCGGCGCTGCAGCCGGCGACGCCGAATGACATCAGCGCCAACGCCGCAACCTGCGGCAGGCGGCGCGAGCGAAGCAACTCGACAGTGGCGGGCATGGTTACTCACTCGTACGCAACAAACAACGAATTCGAGTAAACACAGCCGCGGTAAATAAGCGCTTAAGCCGCGAATAAAGCGTTGTGCGGCCTGCTGATCCGTCTCTTTAGAGTTCGCGCGCAATTCCCGGAATTGCCGGCACAAATCGCACGTCGACGAGCTCTTTTCGGTCGAGACGATCACCCGTCCGCGTGATCCTGACGAGCGTCTGCACCCCGTGTTGCGGCCCGACCGGCGCGATCAGGATACCGTCCGGCTCCAGCCGGTCGAGCAGGCTCTGGGGAATCTCATCCATCGCCGCCGTTACGATGATGCGGTCGAACTGGCCGCCCCCCGGCGGCAGCGCGTAGCCATCGCCGAGCATGACCTCGACATTGAAGCAGCCGAGCTTCTCCAACCGCTCCCTGGCCTTGTCGGCCAATGTCCGGAAGCGCTCCACCGTCAGGACGTTGGTGACCAGCCTGGACAGAATCGCGGCCTGGTACCCCGACCCCGTCCCGATTTCGAGGACACGATGGGACTTCTGCAGCTTGAGCTGCTCGGTCATGTAGGCGACGACGAAGGGCTGGCTGATGGTCTGCCCACAGGCGATCGCCATCGCGCTGTCGCGATAGGCGTCCGGGCGGTCGGCCGGCAGAACGAACTCCTCCCGCGGCACCTCTTCCATCGCACGCAACACCGCCTGATCGCTGATCCCGCGCCGACGCAGGGTCAGCTGAAACATCATTTTCTCGGGAGGAGCAGCTGGGGGCATCGGGATGTCGGTTGGTGGGCTCCTGCGCAATTTACCTGCCGGGCGAGGGTTGCGCACCGATTTTCCGCGCGCCCGTCGCAACCAGGATGCACCGTCATGTTCCCGACGACGACCGCGTTCCGCACGAGGAACCAAGTCGGGTCCAGTTCGTTCACCTTATGGGCGATCGTGCCCACGCCGCACGGCCATGAAAGACGACATTGTTGACGTTGCGCCATAAGCCGTTATTTGCGAGCGTCAAATCGGATATGGGCAAGGACTGACATCATGACTGCACCGCGGCCGCCGCGCGGCTCTGTGTTTTTGGTTGAAGACGAAGTCATGATCCGAATGATGGTGGCCGACATGCTGGAAGAGCTCGGCTACACCGTCGCGGCCGAGGCCGGCGAAATCGGCGAAGCGATGCGGCTGGCCGAGAGCACCTATTTCGACGTTGCCATTCTCGACGTCAACGTCAACGGCAAGGTCATCTCGCCGGTGGCCGATCTCATCAAGGCGCGCAACCGGCCCTTCATCTTCGCAACCGGCTACGGCTCGTCGGGGTTGCCGGAAGAATATCGCGACCGGCCAGCCCTGCAGAAGCCGTTCCAGCTCGAGACGCTCGGAAAGGCGATCGACCATGCCCTGCGTGGCGCTGAGCCGCAGGGGTAGAAGGCGCTTCAGCCGAGAATGTCGCTGAGCTTGCCGGAGAACGCCTCGTCCGTGCGATCCAGGCGAAGCGGAGTCACTGACACGTAGTGCGCCGCGAGAGCTGCGAGGTCCGTCCCCTCGTCGGGCAAATCGAGCGAAGCTGCCCGGTCGAAGCCGATCCAGAAATAGGGGTTGCCGCGGCCGTCGCGCCGCTCATCGACCTTCAAGAAGCCGAGATTGCGCTTGCCCTGGCGGGTGACCACGACGCCCCTGACCTCTTCCGGTGCACAGGCGGGGAAGTTGACGTTGATCACTGTATTCCTCGGCACGCCGGCTTCGAGCACCTTGCGCACGATCTGCGGGCCGAATTTGAGCGCGGTGTCCCAGGACGGCTTGTCGCGAGTGGCGATGCTGAATTCCTGCGACAGGGCGAACGACGGCAAGCCGAGAATGGTGCCTTCGAGCGCGCCGGCGATGGTGCCCGAATAGACCACGTCCTCGGCAACGTTGCGGCCCTTGTTGACGCCGGACAGCACCACGTCGGGCAGCTTCGCCCCCAGGATATGCCGGGCCCCCATGATGACGCAGTCGGTCGGCGTGCCGCGCACGGCAAAGTGGCGCGGGCCGACCTCGCGCAGCCGCAACGGATCATTGAGCGAGAGCGAATGCGACACGCCGCTCTGGTCGAGCTCGGGCGCCACGATCCAGACGTCGTCGGACAGGGCCCGTGCGATCTCCTCGATCACCTTGAGACCCGGCGCATGGATCCCATCGTCATTGGTGCAGAGAATCCGCATGGCCAACCTTCCGTCTCTTCGAAAGCATCGTTCGGGGGTGTCTTATCTGCTGTGCAGCAGCGAGGCAAACCCGAGCGCTCGCCGGCATCACCCGGTCAATGCCGGATCCGCCACTGCGGCAGGAACCTGGCGAACTGCCCTCGTATGCCCAGCCTCAACGGTAGGCTGGACGTGCCGGATACGCCGGCTGCCTGCTGAGCAGGAGGCGCCGGCACTGCTGAAGGCTCGGTCGGCGGCACTGCTGCAAACCGGGCCCGCGCGACACTCAACGCCTTCTCGAAGTCGACCGGGTTGAACCAGGGCTGATCGCGCAGCGAGTCGTGCAGACCCTCGTCCCAGACCCTCGAGCAATCGACGTCGAACGCTCCCTTCAGGCGCTGATCGACCGCCTGGATGCCGGAGCCGGTGACGGCCCATTGCCGCCCGATCCAGAAAATATCCCGATGCAGGACCATGTTGCCGGTTTCTGAAAAGCAATTGCTGAACAGAACCGGAGGATACGACCCGCCGGCCGCCACGCAATGGCGGCGACCGGGGCGGATGCAATTTGCCGCGGCGCTATGGCTCGGCGGCCACCACCTTGAGGCCGCCCATATAGGGCTGCAGCACGTCGGGGACCGCGATCGAGCCGTCGGCCTGCTGATAGGTCTCCATGACCGCGATCAGCGCACGGCCGACAGCCGTGCCCGAGCCGTTCAATGTGTGCACGAAGCGCGGCTTGCCGTCACTTCCGCGATAGCGTGCATCCATGCGGCGCGCCTGGAAGTCGCCGCACACCGAACAGCTGGAGATCTCGCGGAAGGCGCCGCCATCGCCTTGCCCCGGCATCCAGACCTCGATGTCGTAGGTCTTCTGCGAGGAGAAGCCCATGTCGCCGGTGCACAGCGTGATGACGCGATAGTGCAGATCGAGCCGGCGCAGCACCTCCTCGGCGCAGGCCAGCATGCGCTCATGCTCGTCCTTGCTGGCTTCCGGCGTCGTGATCGAGACCAGCTCGACCTTGGTGAACTGATGCTGACGGATCATGCCGCGGGTGTCGCGGCCGGCCGCGCCTGCCTCGGCGCGGAAGCACGGCGTCAGCGCCGTGAGCCGCATCGGCAGCTCCTTCTCGTCGACGATGGACTCGCGCACGAGGTTGGTCAGGGCAACCTCAGCAGTTGGAATGAGTCCGAGCCGCTCGGTCTTGAGGCGATCATCCGGCTCCGCAATCAGCTCGCCCTTCACGGCCCAGAACTGGTCGTCCTCGAACTTCGGCAATTGTCCCGTGCCGAACATGACGTCGTTACGCACCAGCAGCGGCGGGTTGATCTCGGTGTAGCCGTGCTCGGTCGTGTGCAGGTCGAGCATGAATTGCCCAAGCGCGCGCTCCAGCCGCGCCAGTCCCTTCTTCAGGACGACGAAGCGCGCGCCCGACAGTTTTGCGGCCGCCTCGAAGTCCATGCCGAGCGGTGAACCAATGTCGTCATGCGGCTTGGGCGCGAACGCGTAGTTGCGCCTGGCGCCGAACACATGGCGCTCGACATTGTCGTGCTCGTCCTTGCCGTCGGGCACTTCGTCGAGCGGCAGATTCGGAATCGCTGACAGCTCGCGCGCCAGCTCCTGGTCGGCCTGCTTCGCTGCGGCCTCGAGCTCCGGCATCGTGGTCTTGAGCCTCGCGACCTCCTCCATCAACGCGCTCGCACGCGCCTCGTCCTTGGCCTTCTTGGCCTCGCCGATTTCCTTGGAAGCGGCGTTGCGCCGGGCCTGCGCCTGCTCGGACGCCAGGATCGCCGCGCGACGCCGCTCGTCGATGCCCAGCAGTTGCGACGACTGGGGCGACAGACCCCGGCGCGTCAGCGCCGCATCGAAACCTTGCGGGTTGTCACGGATCGATCTGATGTCGTGCATGGTCGTTCGGTCCTGGGAACGAAAGATGTCGGCGAGTCGCCGTGGATCACGGGCCGGCCTGCACTACCGCGAAAGGCGGCGGATGGGAACAGGCAACGCCCGGGATGGAGCCCGGGCTTGCGGGCCTGCCCTATTCCGCTGGCGTGGTCGGCAAGTTGCCGGAGCCCGACGAAGAGCCCGCCTTGGCCGCAGCCGCCTGCTTCTCGACGATGCCGACCGCGATGATCGCGCCCTCGTAGAGGGCCAGCAGCGGCAATGCCAGCGAGGCCTGGCTGAGCACGTCGGGCGGCGTCAGGACGGCCGCGATGATGAAGGCGATCACGATGAAATAGCGCCGCTTCTCCTTCAGCATCTGCGAGGTGACGATGCCGATCCTCCCAAGCAGGGTCAGGATGACCGGGAGCTGGAATGCGATGCCGAAGGCGAAGATCAGCGACATCATCAGCGACAGATATTCGCCGACCTTTGGCATCAACGCGATTTGCGCCGTCTCGGGGCCGCCGAGCTGCTGCATGCCGAGTGAGAAGCGCACGATCATCGGCCACACCGCAAAATAGACCAGCATGGCGCCGAGCACGAAGAAGACGGGGGTCGCTATCAGGTAAGGGAGGAAAGCATTGCGCTCGTGGCGGTAGAGGCCGGGCGCCACGAACTTGTAGATCTGCGTCGCAATGATCGGAAAGGAGATGAAGCCGGCGCCGAACATCGCCAGCTTGAGCTGCGTGATGAAATATTCGAGCAGCTGGGTGTAGATGAACTTGCTGTTCTCGGCACCTGCCACCCAGACGAACGGCAGCACTAGGATGTTGTAGATCTGCTTGGCGAAGAAGAAGCAGAAGATGAAGGCCACGCCGAAGCCGAGCAGCGCCTTGATCAGCCGCGACCGCAGCTCGATCAGGTGGTCCATCAACGGGGCCTTGCTGGCCTCGATATCTTCGACGGTCATGACGCTTTGGCGTCCTTCAGGCGTTCAGCTTCTGCTGACGCAGACATTTCGGGCTGCGGCTCGGGCTTGATTTCACGTACGATCGCCAGCGGCTCGCCCACCGGTTGATGAGCTTCAGCCTCCACGAAGGTCTCGGCCTGTGGCGGTTCGGGGGTCGTCAAAGGAGGCTCGGACGAAGCAGCGGCCGCGTCCGGTGCGGGCGCCGGCTCAGTAGGCTTGTCGATCCCCTCGATATCGAGAGCCTTGTCGACGTCGCGCTGCAACGAGGAGATCACGCCGGTCGGGGTGAAACCGCTGGCGGCCTCACGGACCTCGTCGAAACTCTTCTTGAGGTCGGCCATTTCCGCTTCGCGCATCGCCTCCTGGAATTGGCCCTGGAACTCCGAGGCCATCCGGCGCGCCTTGCCGATCCATTGCCCGACCATGCGCAGGACGCCCGGAAGCTCCTTGGGACCGATCGCGATCAACGCGACGACCCCAATGACGAGCAGCTCACTCCAGCCGATATCGAACATGAAACAATCCGCCTACGCGACGACGCCTCTGATCCCGCCTGCCCGGGCCTGCCTGAACAGGTCCCGGTGCCGTCCCTGCGGGGGCGCGCCGCCCGCGCCTTTCACGCGCAGATCAAACGGCTTTGCTGCCGACATCCGTGCGGGTGGCCGAAGGCGTGGCGCCATGATCGATCGACTTGACGGGCTCGGTCTTCTCCGGCGCCTTGTCGTCGTCCTGCATGCCCTTCTTGAACGCCTTGATGCCCTGCGCGACGTCGCCCATCAGATCGGAAATCTTGCCGCGCCCGAACAACAGCAGGACGACCGCGATCACGACGATCCAGTGCCAAATGCTAAGCGAACCCATCCTGCAACCCTCCAAACACCGGCGCAGCCTTCACCCGACTGCCCGTCGACGCTACCGCCGAAACCGCGTCATATCCATGGACTTGACCGCGACACTTCGCTTCTAGCATTCGATTGCGAAACAGCAACACGAACGCGGCCTAGCACCGGCCGAAAATAGCGCGCGGACAGCCCGATCTGGGCGGAAGGTAGGCGCCAACGCCTCCAAAAACAAGCACTTAAGGTCCGACAATTCGCGGCGGGACCTACGTAATAACGCGAGTGTTAACAGCTCCGACCACTAGTTTTGGTGCGGCGAGCCGTCCTCGTCGGTATCGCGGTCGTGCTCGTCATCGGCTGCGTCGATCTCATGGTCTGCCGCGTCGATCTCGGCCTCTGCTTCTGCCTCGTCCTCCACCTGAGCCTGAGCCTCGGCAGAAGGTTCGACGAGCTCGGTCACGGCCTCGTCCTCCTGCTCGAGCTCGGTCTCCTCGACGGCGAAGTCCACTTCCGTCGTGTCGGTTTCTACATCGGTGCCGGGCAGTTCCAGATCGCCAACGGCGACCTGCGACGAGGCGTCGTCCTGAACCGCGGTCTCGGCGGTTCCCATCTCGCCCTCGGCAGCCGCCGTCTCGGCTGCGACTGTTTCCATCTCCGCCGTTTCGGCCTCTGCCGCCTCAGCTTCGCCAGGTTCGGTCTCGACCGCGGGCGCAAGCGCCAGATCGAGATCGCCCGGATCCAGCGGCTCCTCGTCCTCCCGGAGCGTCGGATCGTCCGATGGCGTCGGGACGGTGAAGCCGGTCGGCAGACGGGAATCCAGCAGGCCCGTGCCCTTCAGCTCTTCCAGGCCTGGCAGATCGCCCAGGGTCTCCAGGCTGAACTGGGCCAGGAACGCATCGGTGGTGCCGAAGGTCAGCGGACGGCCTGGGGTCTTGCGGCGCCCGCGCGGCTTGATCCAGCCGGTCTCCAGCAGAACGTCCAGCGTTCCCTTGGAGGTGACGACGCCGCGGATCTCTTCGATCTCGGCGCGCGTCACCGGTTGATGATAGGCGACAATGGCCAGCACCTCGATCGCCGCACGCGACAGCTTGCGCGTCTCGGTGCTCTCGCGCGTCATCAGCCAGGCGAGATCGCCGGCGGTGCGGAAGGTCCATTTGTTGGCAACGCGCACGAGATTGACGCCGCGATTGGCGTACTCCGCCTGCAGCTGCGCCAGTGCGGCCTTGATGTCGACACCTTCAGGCATACGCTTGGCGAGCGCGGCCTGCTCGAGCGGCTCGGCCGAGGCAAACAGGAGAGCCTCGAGGATGCGCAACTCTTCGGGGCGCGCCGCGGGCTCGATCGCGATCTCGTCGGGCTCTTCCATGCGCAGTTCCGCCAAGCTTGCCATGGCAGGGTCTCCTTGTTCGTTACTCAACCGTCAAGTCCGGCGCAGCCATGGCGCCGGGCTGGATCGGTGGACGCTTACGAAAATACAGCGGCGCGAACGCCTGCTTCTGGTTCAGCTCGAGCTTGCCTTCGCGGACCAGTTCGAGGACGGCCGCAAAGCTCGATGCGAAGACGGTGGCCTTCTGTGCAGGCTCGACGACGTAGTCCAGCAGGTAGTCGTCGAGGCATCCCCAGTCGTCCGACACCTCCGTCATGCCGACGAGCCGTTCGAGCGACGCGCGCGCCTCGGCGAGCGACCAGACGGTGCGCTTGGCCATATGAACGGACGTGACGACGCGCGACTGCCGCTGGATGGCATAGGCCGACAGCAGGTCGAACAGGGTCGCGGTGAATTTGGGACGACGGACCTCCGCGATGGCCTCCGGGTTACCGCGCGGGAACACGTCACGCTGGAACTGCGGCCGGTTCATCAGGCGATTGGCGGCCTCGCGGATCGCCTCCAGCCGGCGCAGCCGGTTGGCAAGTGCCGTGGCCATCTCCTCGGCGCTCGGACCTTCCTGCGCCGGCGGCTCGGGCAGCAGCAGGCGCGACTTCAGAAAGGCGAGCCAGGCCGCCATCACGAGATAGTCGGCGGCGAGCTCCAGCCGGATCTTGCGGGCGGCCTCGATGAACTGAAGATATTGGTCGGCGAGCGCCAGGATCGAGATCTTGGCGAGGTCGACCTTCTGCTGCCGCGCCAGCGCGAGCAGCAGGTCGAGCGGGCCCTCGTAGCCCTCGACGTCGACGACCAACGCCGGCTCGGCCTCGGCCAGCTCCGTCGTGGGACGGCCGGTTTCAAACGACAGAATTTCAGCGGTCATGCGCTCGCGGGTCCCAGCCGGTTGATCAGGGCGTCGAGCTCGCCGCGCGCGGCGTCACGATCGAAGCCCGTGGGCGCCTTGCGCGCCGCAAGTGCACGATCGGCGCGGATCAGGGCTTGGCCGGCCAGCTCCGGCGTCTCGGCGGCCACGGCCTGCATCTCGTCGAGCTTGCCGTTGCAATGCAGAACCATGTCGCAGCCGGCCGCCACGATCGCACGCGTGCGCTCGGCGATCGATCCGGCCAATGCGTTCATGGAAACGTCATCACTCATCAACAAACCCTGGAACCCGATCCGTTTGCGAATCACCCGTTCGATCATTGTCGCAGAAGTCGTGGCCGGATGGGCGGCGTCGATCGCGCTAAACACAACATGTGCAGTCATCGCCATCGGGAGGTCGGCCAGCAGCCCGAAGGCGGCGAAATCGGTGGCGTCGAGTTCCGCTTCTGGCGCGTCCACGGTCGGCAGGCGGAAATGGGTGTCGGCGGTGGCCCGGCCATGCCCCGGAATGTGCTTCAGGACCGGCAGCACGCCGCCCTGCTCCAGCCCCTCCGTCACCGCCCGGGCAATTGCAGCGACCTTCGTTGGCGTCGTGCCATAGGCCCGATCCCCGATCACGGCATCGGCACCGGCGACGGGGACGTCGGCGAGCGGCAGGCAATCCACGGTGATGCCGAGCGCGATCAGGTCATCGGCGATCAGGCGGGCGCTGAGCCAGGCGGCACGGAGGCCTGCGGCCGAATCAAGGTCGTAGAGACGGTCGAACACCACGCCGGCGGGATAGGCCGGCCAATGCGGCGGCCCCAGGCGCTGCACCCGGCCACCCTCTTGGTCGATCAGGACGGGAGCGTCGGCGCGGCCGACGCAGGCCCTCAATTCCTCAACCAGTTCAGTTACTTGGGCGGGTGACTGGACGTTGCGTTTGAACAGGATGAAACCCCAGGGCCTGAACTCGCGGATGAACGCGCGCTCGGCGTCGCTGAGATCAGGTCCGGAGATGCCGGTAATGAAAGCCCGCATGGTCATGCGGGCCGCATAGACCCCGCCTCGGAGGCGGTCAAGCGAGCCTTAATTGTTGCTAAACGGGAAACACTGTCCGCCGGCAGTTTTCAACGATCCGCACATCTTGTTGGCCTCTTCCTTCGTCGCGAAGGGCCCGACGGCCGCGCGGTACCTGACGCCACCCTTCTCACCCAGATCCATCCGCTTGATGATCGGCTCGTATTTGCCCAGCACGGCGCCGTACTTGTCCTGCACCGCCTTGTACGATGTCATCGCCTCGGCCTCGCTGGCCTGCGACGAGATCGAGACCAGATAACCGCCGGTCCGATCGTTCTGGGTCTGCTCGGTGACCGGCACGGCGGCGGCGATCCGGGCCGGCGCGCTCGCCGGCGCGGCCGGCTGCGGTGTCAGCGGCATCGGGCTGTCGTTGGCGGCCGACGCGTTGGCGTTGGCCGGCGATTTACGGCCCTTCGGCGTCGCCGCCGGTTTGGTTGCAGGCGTCGCAGGCATCGGCGGATCGACCGCGGCGGCCTGATTGCCTCCCGTCACGGACAGCGTCTTGATCGGACGCGGATCACTGTTGGGCAAAATGCCATTGGCATTGGCCATCTGCGACATCGGGGCCGCCCCGGCGCTGACCGGCGGCGGAGCCGCATTCTGGTTCATCTGCGGGAACACCACGCGCGGATTGCCGCCGCGGGTGTTCAGATCCATCGGCGTTTCCTCGCGGGACACCAGCTTCTCGCCGCCGTCATTGCCGAGCAGCCGATCCGGCACCTTCGGCGTCGGATCCTGCTGGGCCATGATCTTGGTCGGACTGTTGTCAGCGCGGATGATCGGCGGCTCGCCGGTCCGGCCGGACGAGATGTAGGTCTTGTAGCCGTAGGCGCCGCCGGTGCCGACCACCGCAAGGGTCAGCACCGCGAGCACGGTGCTCATGCCGCTGCGCCGCCGCGGCCGCTCCTCTTCCTCGCCTTCGTCGTAACCGTCCTGATAGCCGTATTGGCTGTCCTGGAAATCGTTGTCGCCCTGAAACCCCTGCTGTCCCGAGCCCATCTGCCCGAACAGCGCATCGTCATAGCGCGAGGAGTCCGGCTCGTTGTCATCGAAGCCATTGTCGCGGTTGTAGTCGCGATCATTCTCGGCGAACCCGTGGCGCGACTCGCCGACGCTGTAGTCGAGCTTGGACAACTGATCGGCGAACTCCGCGTTCGGATAACCCTGCTGCTGCCGGGGAGCGGGCGCGGGCGCGAAATCCTGATCAGGAAAGCCTGGCTGGCCGCGCGGATCCTGATAGCCCGCCGGAAAGGCCGGCGGTGCGGGCGCCGGCTGCGGCGGCTCGCGGCCCATGTCGGCGAAGGGGTTGGCGGCGGCAGGCTGAGCTCGCTGCATCCAGGCCGGAGCCCCGGCCGAAGGCATGCCGGGGACCGGCTGTTCCGGCGCGGGCGCCGCGGGGCGCGCCATCGGCCGCGGCTGAGACTGCGGGGTGGCCCGGCCCGAGGCGGCAAAAGGATCGTTCTGCCCGATCAGGCGAGCGAGTTCGGCGAGCGGATCGGCATCGGCCTGCTGGTTTCCACCACGGCCAAAACCATCAGCGGGAAAGGGTCTGTCCTGGTAACGATCAGCCATCGTGATGAAGCGTCCCTGCGGGTGAGCCGCATATGCGTCCTAAGGCGGACCCTGCCAGATTGAGGCCCCCAACTGAAGTCGCGTGTTTCCCCCAATCAGCGCATTGCATCAGGAGCATTAACGCCCAAGATGGCAAGTCCCGACGCCAGAACCGAGACGACGCCCTGAACCATGGCCAAACGTGCCTTGGTCAATTCTGCATCATCATCGATAATGAAGCGTAAATAGGGCAAATCCCGCCCCCGCGTCCAGAGGGCGTGAAATTCGCTTGCAAGTTCATACAGGTAGAAGGCGATCCGGTGCGGCTCATGCGCCAGGGCCGCGCTCTCCACCGTACGTGGGTACAGTGCCAGGCGTTTCAAGAGGTCGTGTTCGGCCGAGTCGGAGAGTTTTTCGAGCTTGGCCTCGCGGAGGAACGCCAGCCGTGCCCCCTCCTCCTCCGGCAGCTCGGGCACGCTCTCCCGCGCATTGCGGAAGATCGAATGCCCCCGCGCGTGACCGTACTGGACGTAGAACACCGGATTGTCGCGCGACTGCTCGATCACCTTGGCCAGGTCGAAATCGAGCACAGCGTCGTTCTTGCGATAGAGCATCATGAAACGGACAGCATCGCGCCCCACTTCATCAACAACTTCCCGCAAGGTGACGAAGTCGCCGGAGCGCTTCGACATCTTCACCGGCTCGCCATTGCGCAACAGCTTGACGAGCTGCACGACCTTGACGTCGAGCACCGCCTGTCCGGCGGTCACCGCTTTCACCGCCGCCTGCATGCGCTTGATGTAGCCGCCGTGATCGGCGCCGAACACGTCGATCAGGTCGGCGAATCCGCGCTCGAACTTGTGCCGGTGATTGGCAATGTCGGAGGCGAAATAGGTGTAGCTGCCGTCCGACTTGATCAGTGGACGATCGACGTCATCGCCATAGGCGGTAGCGCGGAACAGCAGTTGCTCGCGATCCTCCCAGTCCTCGGGCGGCGCGCCCTTCGGCGGCGGCAGACGACCTTCATACACGTCGCCCCGCTCGCGCAGGAACTCGATCGTGTCGGCAACCTTGTTGGTCGCACCGGCGATCAGCGAGCGCTCCGAAAAGAACACGTCATGACGAATGTTGAGCGCGGCGAGATCGTCCTTGATCTCGGCCATCATCATCGTGATCGCCTTGTCGCGTACGATCGGCAGCCACTCGGTCTCAGGCATGGCCTTGAGCTTGTCGCCGTGCTCGGCCGCCAGCGCCTGCCCGACCGGCTTCAGATAGTCGCCGGGATAGAGCCCATCCGGAATCGCGCCGATGTCTTCGCCGAGCGCCTCGCGATAGCGGAGGAAGGCGGAACGCGCGAGCACGTCCACCTGGGCGCCGGCGTCGTTGATGTAGTACTCGCGCGTGACGTCGCGCCCGGCGAACTGCAGCAGGCTGCATAGCGCATCGCCGAACACGGCGCCGCGGCAGTGGCCGACATGCATCGGCCCGGTCGGATTGGCCGAGACGTACTCGACGTTGACCTTCGGCGCGCCGGACACCGGCGCGACGCGGCCGTAGGCAGCGCCTTCGCGCAGGATCGTGCCGAGCGCTTGCGCCCAGACGGTCGGCTGCAGGGTCAGGTTGATGAAGCCCGGTCCGGCGACGTCGACCTTGGCGACCAGCTCGTCGGCGCGCAGGCGCTCGGCAATCTGTTCGGCGAGCTCGCGCGGCTTGGCCTTCGCCTCCTTGGCGAGCACCATCGCGGCATTGGTGGCCATGTCGCCATGGCTCGGATCGCGCGGCGGCTCGACCACCACGCGCGAGAAATCGATGCCCTCGGGCCAGCCGCCCTGCTTGGCGATGATGGCGCAGATGGCGTGGACACGCGCGAGCATGTCGGCAAAAAGGTACGGGGTGGAAGCTTGTTCGACCATGCCGCCGCCTAACGCAAATCCGGAGTCGAGTCAAAAAGCCGGTGGTGCTCGGTTAAGGCGAAACGGTCCGTCATTCCGGCGATAAAATGGCCGATGCGGCGAGCCCGATCGCCCTCGCCGTCGCAACCGTCCAGCCAGCCTGCGGGCAGTGTCGAACCGTCCTCATGGTAGCGGCCATAGAGGTCGGCGACGATGCGCTCGGCGTCGCGCATCACCCGCATCACCCGCTCATGGCGGTACATCCGCTGCCAGAGAAACCCCTTGATCGTCGCCTCGTGCTCGGCGACATCGGCCGGAAATGCCACCAGCGGCCCGCTGTGCCGCCTGATGTCGTGCGGCGACATCGGCTGCGCCCGCGTGATCCGGCGCTCGGCTTCGGCCGCTACGGCGGCGATCAGGTAGGAGATCAGCTCGCGCACCAGCTCGGCGCCGCGCCGGATCGGATCGAGCGCCGGATATTGCCGGTCGATCTCGGCGATCATCGCCGCGAGCAGCGGAATCTCCTGGAGGTCATCGACCGTGAACAGGCCGGCCCGCAGCCCGTCGTCGATGTCGTGGGCGTCATAGGCGATGTCGTCCGCGAGCGCGGCGACCTGGGCCTCGAGCGAGGCGTAGCTCCACAGCTCCAGGTCAAACCGGGCATTGAACTCGGCGATTCCCGGCGGGATCGGCGCCTGCAACGGCCCGTTGTGCTTGACGATGCCTTCGAGCGATTCCCAGGTCAGGTTGAGGCCATCGAAATCGGGGTAGCGCTGCTCGAACGAGGTGACGATGCGCAATGTCTGGGCATTGTGGTCGAAGCCACCATGCTCCGCCATGCAGCGGTTCAGCGCGCGCTCGCCGGCGTGGCCGAACGGCGGATGTCCCAGATCATGCGCCAAGGCCAGCGTCTCCGTCAGGTCCTCGTCGAGGCCGAACTGGCGGGCCAGCGCGCGGGCGATCTGGGCGACTTCCAAAGAATGGGTCAGGCGGGTGCGGTAATGGTCGCCTTCGTGGAAGACGAACACCTGGGTCTTGTGCTTCAGCCGACGGAAGGCGGTCGAATGGATCACCCGGTCGCAATCCCTGCGGAACGGGCTGCGGGTGCGCGACGGCGGCTCGGCGAACAGGCGACCCCGGCTGCGATCGGGATCGCAGGAATAGGGAGCGCGGGGGGCAGCCATTCCGACCGACACGGGCGATTGTTCCTTTTGCGATTTGATTCCTCGGCGGAGCCCACTTAACTATGGGGAGTGCCCGCGACCAAATGAATAGGGCATGACGCACTGCTCTCGGAGACCTCCTGCCATGACTGATGCCTCGACCGGCCCCGTCACCATCAGCGAACGCGCAGCCCGCCGCATCGGCGAGATCCTCGGCAAGGAGAGCGCCGGCGCGATGCTGCGCATCTCGGTCGAAGGCGGCGGCTGCTCCGGCTTCCAGTACAAGTTCGACATCGACCGTGCCAAGGCCGACGACGACCTCGTCATCGAGCGCGATCGCGCCGTGGTGCTGGTCGATCCCGCCTCGGTGCCGTTTCTCGCCGGCTCGGAGGTCGATTTCGTCGACGACCTGATGGGCGCCTCGTTCCGGGTCAATAATCCCAACGCCACCGCCTCCTGCGGCTGCGGCACCAGCTTCTCGGTCTAGCTCCCCTCGTTATCGGCTCAGGCCTCCGCCGTCGCAGCCGGGACATCAGACGGCGCCAGTGCCGGCGCCTCGACGCTGGGCGCGGGCGTGCCGATTGCCTTCAGCATCGCCGCCACCATCGCCGGCTTGCGCAACGGCTTGGCCAGAAAGTCGGTCATGCCGGCCTCGCGGCACTGCTTGATATCGTCGGGGAAGGCATTCGCGGTCAGCGCGATGATCGGCAGCCCGGCCAGCCGTCCACCCTTGGCCCGAATGGCCCGGGTCGCGGTGATGCCGTCCATCTCCGGCATGCGAACGTCCATCAGCACCAGGTCGAACGCCTGTTCGTCGGCCGCCTTCACCGCCTGCAAGCCATCCGGGACGATGCATTTGTCGACCGGGAACTCCTGCAGCATCTTCGACACCACCATGCGGTTGGTGGCGTCGTCCTCGGCGATCAGCACGCGCAAGGGACGGCCGAGCGCCTCGATCCGCGCCTTGAGGTCGCCGGCACCGACCCGGTCGGCGCGCTGATCGGACACCTGCTTGTCACTCCACGGCAAGGTCAGGCTGAAGCGGAAGGTCGAGCCTTCGCCCTGCACCGACGACACCGCGATAACCCCGCCCATCTGCTCGATGATCCGCCGGGAGATCGCCAGACCGAGCCCGGTGCCGCCGAAGCGGCGGTTGATCGAGGCATCGGCCTGGGCGAAATCCGTGAACAGCTTGCCGACCCGATCGGCGGGAATGCCGATGCCGGTGTCGGAGACGCGCCACTCGATGGTCGCCTTCTGATCGTCGCGCGCGCGGCAGGCCACGGCGATGGTGATGCCTCCCTGCTCGGTAAACTTCACCGCATTGGAGGCGAGATTGATCAGCACCTGACGAATGCGCGCCACGTCGCCCTTGAGCGCCGGCGGCAGCTTCGGATCGATATCCGCGTTGACCAGCAGGCTCTTCGATTTCGCGTTGACGCCCATGATGGCGGTGACCGCCTCGACCAGCGCCGCCGGCGAAAAATCCACCGTCTCGAATTCGAGCTTGCCGGCGTTGAGCTTGGACAGATCGAGGATGTCGTTGAGGATGCGCTGCAGGTTGTCGCCGGACTCGCGGATCGTCATGACCGCATGACGCTGCTCGTCGTCGAGCTTGGTCTCCAGCAAGGTCGAGGCGAGCCCGAGCACGCCGTTCATCGGCGTGCGGATCTCGTGGCTCATCATCGCCAGGAAGTCGGACTTGGCGCGGCTTTCGGCTTCCGCCTGCTCGGCGCGCCAGCGCTCGGTGACGTCGCGGCCGAAGCCGCGATAGCCTGCGAACTTGCCCTCGTGATCCCGCGCCGGCCGCGCCGTCAGCGCCCAGCGGCGGCGCTCGCCGCCGGCGACCACGACGTGGATCAGGATCTCCGGGATCGACAGCCGCTGCGCCATCCGATCGGCGAACGTCTTTAGCGTCGCCGTATCCGTCGGGCAGAGATATTTCAGCGTATCGATCAGCCGCTCGCCCTTGAGCTGGTCGAGCGGAAGCTGGGCCACGTCGGCGAAGCGCTGCGGCGCGTCGATCAGACGGCCCTCGGCATCGGTCTGCCACAGCCAGCTCGCGGCGTTCTCCTGGAATTCCTTCAGAAGCAGCGAGATCGTCTCGTTCTGGCGCTCGTGCCGGATCTGCGCCTTCAGGTTTTCCAGGAACACGTTGCCGTGCGACACCAGGTGCCGGACCATGAACGAGGTGTAGAGCAGCAGGAACACGACGAGTACGAGATAGGTCGCGCCGCCGCAAAGAAACAGCGAGCCCACCGAGGCGAGCATCAGGGTCCAGGTGTAGGCGAGACCAGCCCGCGGCACGCTCGACATCGCGAACGCGCCACCGGAGATCATCCCGGTCATCAGCGAGCCCACGATGATCTGCAGATGCGGATCGACCTGCGGCATCACGATCAGCGGCAGCGATCCCCAGATGGTCGCCAGGAAAAACGCCTGCAGCGTCATCCGGGAGATGGCGCGTTCGGACGCCTCCTGCGGCCGCGACTTGCGCGCGCGCCACCAGCCGCGCAGCGCCATGCCGCCGGCCACGGCGATCGCGGCGCCCCACGCGAAGAGAAAGAGATTGGAGACGGTGTTCCAGAACACGCCGAGGATGATGGCGGCGTTGGCGAAGTTGATGCCGATGGTCACGGGGACGAGGCGCGCGACGGCATCGACCTGCCGCGCGCGGATGCGCCGGCGATCGCGCTCGGTCAGCGCTTCGTCGTCGAGACCTTCGATGGCCCCGAAGCCGCCGATCCAAAGGAAGAAGGCCCCCAGCGGGCTGCCGCCGGCCGTTCGCTTCGAGCGCGTGGGATCCCCAGGCCAATTCATGAGCGCGCAGAACCTTCCTTGTGATCCCTTGCCATGCCCGATCGGCTGCTTCAGCCGCGTTAATTGTCCCGCCCGTAGAATTACGGAACCTCCGAATGCGCGCGCTGACAGGGCTGGATGCAACTCGTCGTTCCCGCGGCACGATGTGCCCGAGTCATGATCGTCCATGTCCCCCTCGTTCAGGTCGAGGGCGCAGGGAATGCCGGGTGCTGGCCGCAACCCATGGCCCGCCTGCAGAAAGAAAGCAGGCGGCAGTCACCACAGGTCCAGCCGGTCAACCGGCATTCCCTGCACGACGGCTCTACGCCTTATACGCACTCTCCCCGGGGACCGGCTGTCTTGCCCCCGTCACCGGCGGATCATCGTCCCCACCGGCTTGGCCTCAGCGTCGGGAGGCCAGGACCATGCGATTTCGGCGTGCGCCAAGGCTGTTCGTCCGCACGGCATCAGCCATGCTGCAGCCCCAAGCGCCCATCGCATCCCACCCCGCGTGTCGTGACGATCGCGATACGCCCCTCGTGCCGGGGCGGGACGGCGGGATGAAAGCACGATTTCTGACAAAGCGAAACAAGAGAATTTTTCGCGGCGAGACTGGACAGGGCAAATCAGCTTGAAGGCGTTGGAGAAATGAATTTCTGCGCGCAGGCAGATTTAAAGCCGATGTCGCCCGTTGCATCGCGCACAACAGCGATGAAGCGGCCTTGATTTGCCCGACGGGCATGGCCGATCGCATAGCGCCTCGCCAAATACCTCGCCAAGCACCGCGTCGTCGTACCCTGTCAGATCACCGCGCCCGAGGCGTAGGCGCCGGCCCAATGCGGAAAGCCGTTTTCGGCGGCGCGCGCCGCCGCGCGATCCCAGTCATAGGTCAGCGCCAGCAGCTCGGCCTGCCAATGTCCGCGGCGCTCCGTCAGCACGGCGTAGCGGGCGTGCGGCGAGCGATATTCGAGCTGTGCCGCAATAGGAATGTCGCCGAACACCGGACAGCCGACGCTGCCGGGATTGACCACCAGGGGTCCGCGCGGCACCTGCACCATCGCCTGCCGATGACTGTGGCCGCACAGCACGAGCGTGGCACCGCCGAGATTGACGAGGCGCGAGGCCAGCACGTCGCGGCGCGCCGGCACGTAGCGGCCGTCATCGAGCATCTCCTCGAGCAGAAGCGCGCAGTCATCGTCTGGCGTGCCGTGGACGGCGAGGATGCCATGGTCCAGCGCGATCCGTGGCGGAAGCGCGTGCAACACCCGGCGCTGCTCGGCGGTCAGCGCCGCGCGAGCGAAGCGACCGGCGGGAGAGAGCTTCTCCTCCGGCAACTCCTCGATCCAGCGGTCGTGATTGCCACGCACGGTCGGCAACTCCAGCGACTGCAGCAGGTCGAATGTCTCGCGCGGCCACAACGGGCTGGTCACGCAGTCGCCGAGATTGACGGTGGCATCGACGCCGCGTGTCTCGATGTCCGCGAGCACCGCCTCCAGCGCCGGCAGATTGCCATGCACATCGGAAATCACTGCCAGCCGCATCGTCGTCTCCTTCGTCACGCGCTTCGATCGGTCCGTTCAAGGCAAAGCCTTAGCATCTTCGTCATTGCGAGCGAAGCGAAGCAATCCAGGACCGCGCGTGGCACTCTGGATTGCTTCGCTCGCAATGACGGCGGAGAGGCCGGTGTCCGAAGCGACGCCAGCCGGCGGCGCGTGCCGACGATCCTCAAAGAGACGCGCGGATCACAACCTTACAGGAACAACCGTCAACATCGGCACGCGGCCTGCATAGCGCAGCAGCAGTCGGTGGGTCGGATAGAAGATCACGAGCGGCAGGCCGATCAGGAGCATCCCGAACCACGCCGGTCCTGGCATGAAGCTCTGCGCCACGGCGTCGCTGAGACCGTAGACGTAGTTGATGTTGACCGGCAGGTCGCTGGTCGCGGGTGGCGGCGGCATCAGGAAGTAGCACACCGACAACAGCGCCCAGGCGGCGACGGTCCAGACCGCGAAGGCGCGGCGGTCGTAGCCGAGCCGCCATACCAGCCAGGCCAGCACGAAGGGCAGCCAGAAATGGAAGAACGACAGGCTGCGGGTGAACAGCGGCAGCTTGGCGTCGAACATGTAGGCCGTCATGCCCGTCAACGGCACGCCTGCAGCGGTGCCGAGGAAGTCGACGACCCACAACGCCTGCGGCAGGAGGATGCCGACCGCCGGCGCCGAGGCGAGCAGCGGGCTCTCCAGCCAGACCGCGGCCAGCGTCGTCAACAGCGCGACGTCGCAGAAATACAGGAAGTTGGTCGGGCCGTAGGCCATCAGATAGGTCGGCACCAGCACCGCGCAGAACGCGCTATAGGCAAGCTTGAACCACAGCGGAATGCCTGGCTTCGCGGCCTCGTTCATCGATCCCCTGCCCCTGCAATATGACTGCTTGCGAAATCGCGCGGAGATTGCGGGCAGATGAGACGGCGCGTCAATCAGAGCGCCGGTGATGTTCATCCTCAGCGTTAACAAGCGTTTGCGCTGACCGGATCTGCAGAGGAAATCGATGGCGCAGCAGCGTGCGCTGCCTGATACAGCGCCCTCTCCCCTTGCGGGAGAGGGCTGCACCGGCTTCTCGACGCACTCATTCGGGTGAGGGGTATCTCTCCGCGATCGCGGCTTGTGGAGACATCCCCTCACCCAACCGAGCTTGCCGCGCTGTCCTCCATGCCCTCTCCCGCAAGGGGAGAGGGCGCATTCACGGGCACCGCGCTCATTCTGACCTCACCTACAATGAGTTCAAACATCGCTACACTCTTGTGGCCATTGCCGCACCAATCGCGAACACGTCCGCGCGCTCGATGATCAGGTCGCGGAACAGGCGGGCGCGGTGCGACATCCATTGCGGGTCGGGATAGACGACGTGGAGCGGCAGCGACGGCACATCGTAGTCCGGCAGCAGGTGGACGAGCTTGCCGGAGGCGATGTGGCCCACCGCGCACCAGTCCGGCAGCACGGCGGCGCCGAGGCCCTCCAGTGCGGCCTGGGTCATGATGTCGGCGTCGTCGCAGGTGAGCGAGGGCGCAATGCCGACGACGTGGCGGCCGGTCTCGGATTCGAAGCTCCACTCGTTCTTCGGCGACAGCCGCGAATAGGTCACGCAGGGCAGCTGGCGCAGATCGTTGGGCAGGCGCGGCGGGCGGTGTCTCGCGAGCAGCGATGGCGCCGCGACCAGCAGCCGCTTGACCGTGCCGACGCGTCGCGCGACCAGCGAGCTGGAGCTGAGCACGCCGATGCGGACGGCGAGCTCGGTGCCGGTCTCGACGAGATCGACGAACTGCTCGGTGAAGCGGATGTCGAGCCGCACCTCTGGATAGCGGCGGCCGTATTCAGCAAAGATGTCGCGGAAGAAATAGCGGCCGAACGAGGTCGGCACCGTCATGCGCAGGGTGCCGGAGGGCGCGCCGACGCGCTTCGGCGATGGCACGCCGGCGCTCTCGAACAAGGTGACGATGTCCTTGGCGAGCTTGAGCACCCGGTCGGCCTCGGGCGTCGGCCGCAGCTTACGCGTGGTGCGTACGAACAGCCTGCAGCCGAACTGCTCCTCCAGGAGCGCGATGCGCTTGGTGATCGCCGGCTGTCCCAGGCCGAGATCGGCCGCAGCCTGGGTGAAGCTGCCGGCCTCCATGACGCGGATGAAGGTCTGCAGCGCGTCGATCCGGTCCATCCATTCCTCCCCGGAATGAGTTTTATTCTTGTCATTCCGTATACGGCATCCGGAGGACTGGTCTAGCCTCCAAAAAAATCAAACGGAGGGAGAGCCATGGAGAAGTCGATCGGCATCGTCGGCGCCGGCATCGGAGGGCTGCATCTGGCGCTGTATCTGCAGAAGCACGGCATCCAGGCGACCGTCCTGACGGATCGCGCGCCCGAGCAGTATGCTGCGACGCGGCTGATGAACACGGTGGCGCATCACGGCATCACGGTCGCGCGCGAGAACGAGCTCGGCGTGAACCACTGGGACGATCCCGGTGTCGTCTACCACCACCATGATCACTTCTTCAATTTTCCGGGCAGCCCCCTGCTCTTTCGCGGCGCATTCAAGCAGCCGAGCCGCGCGGTCGACTACCGGATCTACCTGCCGGCGCTGATGAAGGATTTCGAGGATCGCGGCGGCGCGATCGAATATGCCAGCATTCAGGACGACGACATTCCGGCGCTGGTGGCGCGCTTCGACCTGCTGGTGGTGTCCACCGGGAAGGGCGCGCTCGGGCGGATGTTCAGCCACCGGCCGGAGCTGTCGCCCTACAACCAGCCGCAGCGCCTGCTCTGCGTCGGGCTTTATGACGGTGTCGATCATGGCAGCCCCGATGGCGACGATCCGCGCGGCGTCACGCTGTCGGTCTCGCCGGGCCATGGCGAGATGATCGTGATCCCGACGCTGACTTTCGGCGGCATGAAGACGGCGCTGCTGATGGAGAACATTCCCGGCGGCGACATGGCCGAGCTGGTGTCGCTCAACTACGACGCCGATCCCTCAGCCTTCCGGCAGACGATGCTCGACAAGCTGGAGAAGCACCATCCGCACACCTACAACCGGATCGACACGCACCGCTTCGATCTGCAGCCGCTGGACCTCCTGCAGGGCGCCGTGGTGCCGACCGTGCGGCGCTCCTCGGTCAGCTTCGACGACGGCAAGATCGCGATCGCGCTCGGCGACGTGCACTCCGTGGTCGATCCGATGATGGGCCAGGGCGCCAACATGGCCTCCTATGCGGCGTTCGAGCTGGGCAAGGCGATCGTTGACGCCGTGGCGTTCGACGACCGCTTCGTCGAGACGGTCGATCGCGCCCGGGAGAACCGCGTGCTCGCCGCGGCGCGCTGGACCAATCTGATGCTGCAGCCGCCGTCGGAGGCGATGGGCCGGCTGATTGTCACCATGGCGCAGGATCGCGCGCTCTGCGACGAGTTCACCGACAATTTCAACTATCCGGAGCGGCAGTGGGACCGGCTGGCGAGCGACCGGCGCATTCATGCCTGGATCGATGACCGGGCAAGGCTCGCAGCGTGATGACGGAGAGAAGCCGATGAGCCATCATCCGGACCCGGCCAGCTTTCGCGCTGCCGCGTCGCGATTCTCGACAGGCGTGACTGTCGTGGCGAGCCGCGACGCCCAGGGCGCACCGGTCGGGATGACTGCGAACAGCTTCACCACGGTCTCGATGCAGCCGCCGACGGTGCTGGTCTCGCTGAAGCACGGCCGCACCTGGCAGGCGGTGAGCACCTCCGGCCGCTATGCAGTCAACGTGCTCGCGGCGGATGACGTCGCGGTCGGCCGGCATTTCGCCGGCGCACCGCTGGCGCAGGGCGCACCAAGCTTCGACGAACGCGATGGCTTCTTCCTATTGCCGCAGGCGATCGCGCAGTTCGGCTGCGAGGTCGTCAACGCGATCGAGATCGCCGACCATACGCTGTTCATCGGCGAGGTCCGCTGGTGCCGCCACCAGGAGGGCCTGCCCCTGGCCTTCTACGCCAGCCGGTTTCGCAATGGACTGGGCGCGGAGATACTGCCAAGCGACGGGCTGGCGTATCCGACGGAGGGGTGGACGATCTGATCGTTATGTGCGCGGTGGTCACGGCGCTGCGCGCCTTTGCCCACCCTCCACGTCGGCAAGAAATCTGATGCGGTTCGCCGGGACGACTTAGTGAGCCAAACATCGTCACATTGAAGACTGCGGGTCCGGCACAGTCGTGAGGCTCAACCGCCGATCGGTCCGGGGTCGATGCCCCCCGTTGTGGCGGCTCCAGAATGACCGGAGCGCGGCCACGTGACGATCGAAGCAAGATTCTACTGCCGTCCGGGCGACGTCGTCAAATGCATCGCCGCCGCAGGCACGAGGTCTGCGGCTGATGATCCACAGCAGTTCCGCCGGCCCGAGATCAGCGCCGCTCGTTCAGCATCGGGAAGCCGCGCTGATGCCAGACCGGATAGGCGGCGGGAATGTCGCTGGCCGCATCGAGCGTCGCCACCTGCTCCGTCGTCAGGCTCCAGCCGACCGCGCCGATGTTCTCCATGAGCTGGCTTTCGTTGCGGGCGCCGACGATGATGGTCGCGACCGTCGGGCGCTGCAGCAGCCAGTTCAGCGCCACCTGCGGAATGGTCTTGCCGGTCTCCTTGGCGACGCCGTCGAGCGCATCGACGACGCGATACAGCCGCTCCTCCTCGTAATGCGGTCCCGTGCCGGCGATGTCGTGGGCGCGGGTGCCGGGCTTGGCCGGCTGTCCGCGGCGGATCTTGCCGGTCAGCTTGCCCCATCCGAGCGGGCTCCAGATCACGGCGCCGACGCCCTGGTCGACGCCGAGCGGCATCAGCTCCCACTCATAGTCGCGGTTGAGCAGCGAGTAGTAGGCCTGATGCGCGACATAGCGCGGATAGCCGTAGCGGTCGGAGGCGGCCAGCGACTTCATCAGGTGCCAGCCGGAGAAGTTGGAGCAGCCGATGTAGCGGATCTTGCCGGCGCGCACGAGCTGGTCGAGCGTGGACAGCGTCTCCTCCACCGGCGTGTTGTAGTCCTGGCCGTGCAGCTGGAACAGGTCGATGTGGTCGACGCCGAGCCGCGCGAGCGAGCCGTCGATCGCCTCGATCAGATGCTGGCGCGAGGAGCCATAGTCGTTCGGGCCACTGCCTTTCGGGAACGTCGCCTTGGTCGAGATCAGCAGGCGGTTGCGCTTGCCTTTGATGGCCTGGCCGAGAATGCTCTCGGCCAGGCCGTCCGAATAGACGTCGGCGCTGTCGAACATCGAGAGGCCATGATCGAGGCAGACGTCGATCAGCCGGGAGGCGCCGTCAGCGTCGGTCCCGCCCCAGGCCTTGAAGAAGTCGTTGCTGCCGCCAAAGGTCGCGGTGCCGAAGCTGAGCGCGGGCACGCGGAGGCCGGAATGGCCGAGACGTCGATGGTCCATCATGATCTCCCTGGGTGTTGGCCGCATGAATACGCGCAGCGCGCGCCCCCGACCATGCCGCACCGTGCATGGCATTGTTGCACCGCCTGTGATTCCGACGCCATTCGCCTTGACCGGAGTGGTCGCGGCTTGATCTAACCGGGGCCGTTTCTCTTTCCCCCCGGGAACCTCAGGCCATGCGTATCGCCACTTGGAACGTCAATTCGGTCCGGCAGCGGATCGATCACCTTCTGACCTGGCTCAAGGAATGCTCCCCGGACATCGTCTGCCTGCAGGAGATCAAGTGCACGGACGACGCATTCCCGCGGCTGGAGATCGAGGCGCTCGGCTACAACGTCGTGACCCACGGTCAGAAGACCTTCAACGGCGTCGCGCTGCTGTCGAAGCTGCCGTTCGATGAAACCAAATCGGGTCTGGATGGCGACGCCGAGGACGTGCATGCGCGCTTCCTGGAGGGCGTGGTCAGCCTCAAGAGCGGGGTGGTGCGCATCGCCTGCCTCTATCTGCCCAACGGCAACCCGCCGAACACGGAAAAATATCCCTACAAGCTCAAATGGATATCGCGGCTTCGTGACTACGCGCGTGAACGGCTGAAGACCGAGGAGCCGCTGATCCTCGCAGGCGACTTCAACGTCATTCCGGCCGCCGCCGACGTCTCCAACCCCGAAGCCTGGGTCGAGGACGCGCTATTCCGTCCCGAGACGCGGGAGAGCTTCCAGTCGCTGCTCGGCCTCGGGCTCACCGACGCGCTGCGCGCCGTCACCGACGCGCCGGGGCAGTACACGTTCTGGGACTATCAGGCCGGCGCCTGGCAGAAGAACATGGGGATCCGGATCGATCACCTGCTGCTGTCGCCGCAGGCCAGCGACCGGCTGGTCGAGGTCGGCGTCGACAGCTATGTCAGGGCCTGGGAGAAGCCGTCGGATCACGTGCCGGTGTGGGCCGATTTCGATCTCGAGACGGCGTAACTCGAGGACGCTCGATGACGATCTACACACGGCGGCAATTGTTTCCGCTCGCACTCGTGCCGCTGCTGGTGGCGAAGCCGGCGCTCGCCGCCGACCTGCAGGCGACAATCGCCGGCATCGAAGCCGACAGCGGCGGGCGGCTCGGCGTGGCCCTGCTGGACACCGCGAGCGGCGCGCTCGGCGGCCATCGGCTCGACGATCGATTCCCGATGTGCAGCACCTTCAAGGCGCTGCTGGCGGGCGCGATCCTCACCAAGGTCGATTCCGGCACCGAGCAGCTGGCACGCCGCATTCCGATCGCGCAAGGAGACATCCTGTCCTATGCGCCGGTCACCAAGGCCTATGTGGGGACGTCGGGCCTGTCGGTCGGCGAATTGTGCGAGGCGACCGTGACGCTCAGCGACAACACCGCGGCGAATCTGCTGCTGGCGACGCTCGGCGGCCCCGCCGGCTTGACCCGCGCCATCCGCGGCTTCGGCGACGCCATCACCCGGCTCGACCGCATCGAGCCCGCGCTCAATGAAAGCGTGCCCGGCGATCCGAGGGACACCACCACGCCCGCGGCGATGGCCCAGACCTTGGCGAAGCTGACCACCGGCACTGCGCTGTCGGCGGCGTCGCGCGATGTCCTGAATGGCTGGCTGATCGCCTGCAAGACCGGTGGCGCCAAGCTGCGCGCCGGCCTGCCCGGCGAATGGCGCATCGGCGACAAGACCGGCGCGGGCGACAACGGCAGCAGCAACGATGTCGCCGTGATCTGGCCGACAGGGCGCGCGCCGGTCCTCGTGAGCAGCTATCTCACCGAGACCAAGGCCAGCGACGACAAGCGCAACGCGGTTCACGCAGCGGTCGGCCGCGCCGTCGCCGCCGCGCTCGGGGCCTGAGCCGCCGCCTCGCGATAGATCGCGGCGATCGCGTCGACTCCGGTGCGCAGGTGGCGCATCTGGCGGCCCGCGAGGCGCACGCCGAGACCGGCGCTCACCGGCAGCAGGCTTGCCGCGGCGTAGAGGCCGTCGATGCAGGACAGCGCATCGGCGAGACGCTGGCGGAGCGCGGCGAGATCGTTCGTCGGCGGAAGCATCAGAACGGCCGAGCCGAACGCGCGATGACCGTTGAAGACCGCGACATCAGGATCGCTCAGATGCATACGGTCGATGAGGAGCGGCTCCTCGCCCGTCCGGCGCACGACGAGCGCGGAGTCGAGCTCGCGGAACAAGCGTCCTTGCCCGTCCGGGTCATGCATCGTGAAGGCGTCGGTCACCAGCGCCGATGCATCGGCGGCGCAGTTCAGGTCGAGCACCTGGCACAGGGCCGCCCCGGGAAAGAGGATGCGCGGCTCCGGCCGATAGTCGAGCCTGGCGCCGGTCGCGACCCGGAGCAGAACCTGCTCCTTGGCACGTGCGCCCGGCTCGGCGCGATGTACTGAGGTGGCGCCCTGCGTGGCCACGCAAACGGCTGTACCCGCAGATAGCGTGAAGCGCTGCGTCAACCGGTCCTCGCCGTGCACGGCGCCACTGCCGGTCTGCAGGATCACGCTGAGGCAATCCGGCCGCGCGGCATCGGTGTGGAAGCTGCGCGTCAGCACGAACGGCCAGGCAAACAGCCGGCGATCGATCACGGTGCGGCCGCCGCGGCGGGCGAAGGAGAGATCGAGCCGCGGCGGCTCTGGGGCTGAAGCGCTCACGTGCGGAACAGCACCTCGCGCTCGAGCAGGTCGACGATCGCTTCAACGCCCTCACCGCGCCGGCAGTTGGTCAAGAGCACCGGCCGGCCGTCGCGCACAGCGGCGGCCTCGCGCTGCATGCGTGCGAGATCGACGCCGACATGAGGGGCGAGATCGACCTTGTTGATGACCAGGAGATCGGCGCGGATGACGCCAGGGCCGCGCTTGCGCGGGATGTCGTCGCCGCCGGCGACGTCGATCACGAACATCCAGAAATCGGTGAGGTCGCGCGAGAAGGTCGAGGCGAGATTGTCGCCGCCGCTCTCCAGCAGGATCAGCTCGACGCCGGGAAAGCGCCGCTCCAGTTCGTCGGCGGCCTCGATGTTGAGCGTCGGATCCTCGCGGATCACCGTGTGCGGACAGGCGCCGGCCTCCACCGCCGAGACCCGCTCGGGGTCGATCAGGCCGGAGCGCCGCACGCGCTCGGCATCTTCGGCGGTGACGAGATCGTTGGTGATGACGGCGATGTCGATGCCGCGCGCCTGCAGCGCCGGGATCAGCTGCTCGACCAACGCGGTCTTGCCGGAGCCGACGGGGCCGCCGATGCCAACGCGCGCGGCCGTCATCGGCGCATCGGCGCGGGTGAGAGCGAGACGGCTCATCGCAGCATGAACCTCCTCGCGAGCGGCACGGTTGTCGCGGGCGGGCAAATCAGGAGCTTGCCGTCGGCACGGACCTCGAAGGTCTGCGGATCGACCTCGACATGCGGCATCGCCGCGTTGCGGACCATGTCGGTCTTGCGCAGGCGGCGCACGTTCTTGATCTGCACCGTCTCTCGGCCGAGCCCGAGCCTGCCTCGGATGCCGGCGTCGACCGCGAGCTTCGACATGAAGTTGACGCCGAGCCGCTGCGGCGCTGCGCCAAGCGCGCCCCACATCCGCTTCTGGATCATCGGCTCCGACAGCCCGAGGCTGCCATTGCCGTCGCCCATCGCGGCCCAGACTGGGAAGCCGTTCTTGATCACCATGTACGGCTTGAGCCCGAACGAGGCGCGCGGCCACAGCACGAGATCGGCCATCTTGCCGACCTCGATGGAGCCGACGACATGATCAATGCCGACGGCAATGGCCGGGTTGATCGTGAGCTTGGCGATATAGCGCTTGATGCGCTCATTGTCGGCGCGCGTCGTCGTCTCCTCCGGCAGGCGGCCAATGCGGTCCTTCATCACGCTGGCGAGCTGCCAGCATTTGGCGACGTTCTCGGCGAGCCGGCCCATGCCCTGCGTGTCCGTGCCGAAGATCGAGATCGCGCCCATGTCGTGCAGGAAATCCTCCGCCGCCATCGACTGCGCGCGCACCCGCGCCTCGCCGAACATGACATCCTCCGGCGCATTGTAGTTGAGCTGATGACAGATCATCGTCATCGGCACGCCCTCCTCCATCCCATAGGAGGTGTAGGGATTGGTCGGGTTGGTCGAGGACGGGATGACGTTGGGCCAGGACACCACCTTGAGCAGGTCGGGCGCATGGCCGCCGCCGGCGCCCTCGACGTGGTACATGTGGATGGTGCGGCCATCGACCGCCGCCATCGTGTCCTCGCAGAAGCCGTATTCGTTGATCGAGTCGGTGTGCAGATGCACCGCGAAGTCGTGACGATCCGCCGCGATCAGGGTCTTGTCGATGACATCGGGCGACGCGCCAAAGTCCTCGTGGATCTTGACCGACATGCCGCCGGCCGCGACCGCCTCCTCGACCGCTGCGGGATTGGAGCCGCCGCGGCCGAACAGCGCGTAGTTCAGCGGCGAGAACTCGATCGACTTGAGGAAATGGCCGAAGTTCGGGCCCGAGCCTGAGCCGACGTCGAACACCGGCCCCGAGCCGTTGCCGACCATCGTGGTGGTGCCGCCGGCCAGCGCGTGATCCGACTGCTCCGGCGAGATCAGATGCGCGTGGCTCTCGATCGCGCCCGCGGTGACGATGAACGGGCCGCCGGCGATCGGCGCGGTGGTGTGACCGACCACCATGTCCGGATGCACGTCCGGCATGATGTCGGGATTGCCGGCCTTGCCGATGCCGACGATGCGGCCGTCGCGGATGCCGATGTCGGCCTTCACGATGCCGATCACGGCGTCGACGATGGTCGCGTTCTTGACGACGACGTTGAGGGCCTTGTGAGTGGACGTCCGGTGCGCCGCGACGGCCTCGCCGTCGCGGATGTTCTTGCCGGCACCGACCAGCAGCTCATGGCCGTAGGTCGTGTAGTCGTGCTCGATCTCGGCGAGCAGGCTGGTGTCGGCGAGCCGGACGAGATCGCCTTTCGTGGGACCGTAAAGCTCGGCATACGCTTGCCGTGTCAGTGTTGCCATGACCTAGGCTCCGAGATAGCCACGCGATTGCGCGAGCTTCAGCGCCGCGTCGCGCGCGCCGGGCGCATCGAGCGGACCATTGACCAGCCCGGCCTGGCCGCGCACGATCCGGTCGCCGGTGATCGGCACCAGCCGCACCGATTTGAAGATCCCCGGTTCGAAGCGCATCCCGAGCCCGGCGGGGCGGTCGATCTTCATGCCCCAGGCGGCGGCGCGGTCGAAGCGCAGCGCGCGGTTGACCTCGAAGAAATGGGTGTGGCTGCGCACCTGGATATCGCGATCCCCGGTGTTGACGACATCGATGGTGACCGCCGGCAATTCGCTGAACATCGCGATGTCGTCGCCGCCGGCGATGATCTCGCCGGGCACGATAGTCTCAGGCTCGGCGCCGTCGGCCGGCTGGATCGGTTCGAACAGCGCCATCACCTTGGTGCCCTCGGCGAACATCAGCTCGACATAGAGCATCGGAATCATCTGGGCGACGCCGGGCTCGACATCGTCTGATGTGAGCAGCCGTCCGGCCATGTCGCGGATCTCGGCATAGGGCAGATTACGGCGCGCCGCGGTCATCACCTCATCGGTAATGTAGGCGACCGCTTCGGGATGGCTCAGCTTGATGCCCAGCAAGCGATTGCGCCGCGCCATCTGCGCGGCGTTGAAGATCACGAGACGATCCAGCTCGGTCGGCGACAGGTTCATCATGGCGCGGCACCTCAGGTCGTGAACATGCGCACATGCCGCAACGGCCCGCGCGACACGGCGATATCGATGAAGGGCGTGAAGCTCGACGGCATCGCGTCGTCGTCGGGTGTGCCGTTGAGCAGATCGCCGAGCCGTGCGCGGGCGCGCGCTAGGCTCTGCTGCGAGTCGATGTGGCCGATCAGGCCGAGCCGCACCGCGGCGCTGACGAGGCCAGTGATGAGGGTCCAGCCGGAGACGAGCTCGGCGGCATCGAGGCTCAGGCCGGCATCACGGCCGGCGATCGCCTGCACCACGGCGAGGTGTCCAAGTCTCGGATCGGCCGAGACGCGCGCGCGGTAGGACACGGACAAGGGGCCTGCAAGCTTGACCCAGACGCCGAGCAACGCCCTGCCCGCACGCCGCGAGCCCTCGCGCATCTCGGCCGACGGCGTCGTGGCCTCGGCGAGGCGATCCACGGCTACCATCGCCGCGGTATCGCCAGCGTGCCAGGCGCGCCGCAGCAGGATGCGATCCATCGTGGCCCAGCGCTGCGCAAGGTGATCGGCAATGACGCCGTCGAGATCGCTGCGGTCGGACAGCAGGCCATCGGCGGCGAGACCTTCGATGCCCCAAGAGAAGGCAAAGCCGCCGGCGGGAAAGGCGCTGTCGCCGAGTTGCAGCAGGGCCAGCGTCTCGCCGCGGTCAAACATGCGCGCGCTCCACGACTTCGCCGGCGTCGAGCAGCGGCTTGATCCGCGCACGGTAGGTCTCGATCGGGGCGTCGAGCAGTACGACGAGGCTGTCGCCCTCGAAGCGGACGCGCCAGTGCAGATTGCCGGCATGCCAACCGAGCTTGAGCGCGCTGGCCTCGTCACGCGCCTTGAGGCGCAGCACATGCTGCTCGCCAAAACGTGCGATGATGGCGCGATCGGAGTCGAGATGCAGCAGCGCGCCGTCGACCAGCTCCTCGTCGCGATCCAGGCTGACGGCGCAGTCGGTGCCGCGATCGGTGGTCAGGCGGAAGCGCTTGCGGCCGGCATCCTCCGGCGGCACGAACAGCAACTCGATGCCACCGCGATGCTCCAGCGCGTGGATGCGGCCGGCATAAGCCTTGTCGCTCGCGCGTCCCAGGATGCCGTGCAGACGGAGCATCGGCGATGTTCCTCTTGTTGTTCTGCGCTCGTCGTTTGGGGCCTCATGGTTCGAGACGCCCGCCAAAGGACGGGCTTCTCACCATGAGGATCGAGATAGAGGGCGGGACTTGCATGCGGTGTGGCCGCAAGCCCCGTACGATTTTGCATGAGGCTCGCTTTGGCCGAAGACTTTCATCCGGCCAAACCCGAAGCCCTCGTCGAGAGGAGCCCGCCCTTGGCGGGCATCTCGAAGAACGGTTGGTGTGGTCATCTCTCGCCGCGCCCTACCGCATCGTCGCCGAGACCTCCTGCGAGGTCACGAGAATGACCTCGCCGTCGAGGATCGGCTTGGCGATGCCGAAGAAGGTCGCCACCGCGGCGGAGCCGTTGTGGCGGTCCATCGCGGCCTTGTCGGCGAAGCGCTCATAGGTGGTGAACAGACCGGGCTCGGTCTCGCTCTGCGAGATGAAGAACCCGATCGTCTCCGGTTCGTTGGCCGCGACATGGGCCGCGACGGCGACGAGGGCGTCGCGCATCGTGGCCTCTTGTCCCGCCTTGGCCCTGATGACCGCGGTGATGGTGATCATCAGAAGGTCTTCCAGTCGCCGTCGGCCTCGAACGCCGCCGCCGCCTGGTAGATCGTGGACTCGGCGTAGTCCTTGCCGATCAGCATCAGGCCGACCGGCAGGCCATCCGAGAGGCCGCACGGCACGGTCATCGCGGGATGACCGGTGACGTCGAACGGGCTCGTCGTCGCGGTCATCTCAAAGGCGCGCTGCACCACCTCGGCGAGCGGCGCGTCCTTGGCCGGGATCGGCGTGGCGACGCACGGCAGGGTCGGCATCAGCAAGAGGTCGTAGGAGCCGAACATCGCGTCATAGGCCGCCTTCGCCTGGATCGCGATGTTGCGCGACTTGGCGTAGTAGCGGCCGCGGTAGTGCTCGAGGCCCCACTGCCCGACCAGCATGGTCAGCTTCAACGTCACCGACAAATCGTCAGCGCGCGTGCGCCAGCCGGAATGCGCGTCGAGCAGGCCGACGTCGTAGAGGCCCTTCCAGTTGAAGCCCATGCCGTTGCCGAGCATCATCTGCACCAGGAAGCCTTCCAGCGTGATCGGATTCCACGCCGCCAGCGCATGCATGTGCTCGGGGATCGAGACCTCCGACACCGACGCGCCCATCTTGGCGAAGCGCTCCGCGCCGGCCTTGACCTTGCTGACCACGCCCTCTTCCATGTTCGGCGCGCTGAAGCCTTCCTTGAGCACGCCGATCTTGAGGCCCTTGACGCCCTTGCCGAGCGCCTCGGTGTAGGCCGAGACCTTCGGCGCATATTGCCGCGGATCGAGGCCGTCGGCACCGGCCAGCACTTCGAGCAGCAGCGCGTTGTCGGCGACCGACTTGGTCATCGGCCCGGTGTGGTCGATCGTCGACTCGATCGGCATGACGCCGGTGTAGGGCACGAGACCGTGCGTCGCCTTCATGCCGTAGATGCCGCAATAGGACGCGGGAATGCGGATCGAGCCGCCCTGGTCGCCGCCGATCGACATGTCGACCTCGCCGGCCGCCACCAGCGCAGCGCTGCCCGAGGACGAGCCGCCGGCCGAATAGCCCATCTTCCAGGGATTGTGCACCGGCGCGGGATTGGAGGTATGGCTGCCGCCGGACAGGCAGAAGTGCTCGCAGACGGCCTTGCCGACGATGGTGCCGCCGGCATCGAGGATGCGGGAGACAATGGTGGCGTCGGCTGCGGGAATGAAGCCTTCCAGCGTGGTCGAGCCGTTCATCATCGGCACGCCGGCGAGCGCGACGTTGTCCTTCAGCACCACCGTGCGGCCGGCGAGCTTGCCGGACGACGCACCCTTCACCTCGGTCTTGATCGCCCAGGCGTTGTACTTGTTCTCCTTAGGCATCGGCTTGGCGCCCGGCGTGCGCGGATATTTCACCGGCGGCAGCGGGTTCGGCAGTTCGTCGATGATGTCATACTGGTCGAACATGCCGCCCATCAGCGACAGATATTCGGCGGCCTCCTCGACCGTCATGTTCATGTGCAGGCTGGCGGCGAGATCGGCAACTTCCTCGGCATTCGGGCGTTTGATGGACATGAGTCATCCTTTCTTGTGAGGACAAGCTGGGCAGAGACAGCAAATTGTCAGTTCAATGGGCCGGCGCGCGCGCGCCGGTACGGGCTCTAGCTCGGGATCATCTGACCTTCCCGGGCCAGGAGAGTCTCACGGTCGAGTTCCTCGGTGATACGCCCCTTCTGGATGTGCAGGATGCGATCCGATAACGACGTGATGAATTCGAGGTTCTGCTCGACCACGATCAAAGACATCTTCCAGCGCGACTTCAACGCCAGCAGCGTCTCGATGATCTCCTCGATGATCGACGGCTGGATGCCTTCGGTCGGCTCATCCAGCAGGATCAGCTTGGGCTTTGTGCACAGGCAGCGCGCCAGTGCCAGCAATTGCTGCTCGCCGCCCGACAGCGCGCCGCCGCGGCGGTCGAGCAGCCGCACCAGGCGCGGAAAATCCTGCAGCACGGCATCGATGACACTGCGGTCCTCCCTCGGCGCCGCAGCGAGCCCCATGCGCAGATTTTCCATGACCGACAGGTCCGGAAAGATCTCGCGGCCCTGCGGCACCAGGCCGATGCCGAGCCGGGAGCGCTCGTGCGGCTTGAGATGCGTGATGGTCTTGCCGGCAAACACGACCGAGCCGTCGGTGGTCGGCAGGTGTCCCATCAAGGTGCGCAGCGCCGTGGTCTTGCCCATGCCGTTATGGCCGAGGATGCCGAGATATTCGCCGTCGGCGACCGTCAGGTCGACGCCGAACAGGATCGGAATCCGGCCATAGCCGGACTTGAGCCCCTTGACCTCGAGAAGCGTGCTCATGCGGCCACCTTCTTGCCGAGATAGACGTCGCGCACGCGCTGGTCGGCGAGCACCTTGTCGACGGTATCCTCGACCAGCACGCGGCCCTGGTGAAACACGGTCACACGCTTGGCGATCTGCTTGATGAACTCCATGTCGTGCTCGACCACGACGATGGCGCGGGTCTGGTTGATCTCGCGGATGATCGCAGCGGTATGGAACGTCTCCTCGTCGGTCATGCCGGCGGCGGGCTCGTCGAGCAGGATCAGCTCGGGCTCGGCGGCGAGCACCATGCCGATCTCGACCCATTGGCGCTGGCCGTGCGACAAGGTCGCGACGATACTGTCGGCGTAGTCGGTCAGCCGGATCATCTCCAGCACGGCATTGACCGCCGGGCCCTGCTGCCGCGGCGTTGCCTTGCGCCGTACCGCCATCCAGATGTTCTCACGCACCGAGAGGCCGTTGAACACGTTCGGGACCTGGGTCTTGATGCCGATGCCCATGCGCGCGATCTCGTGCGACAGCTTGCCCGCGATCGGCATGCCGCGGAACGCGATGCTGCCCGACGTCGGCACCAGTTGTCCGGTCAGCGTCTTGAAGAACGTGCTCTTGCCGGCGCCGTTTGGGCCGATCAGGCAGCGCAGCTCCATCTCCTGCAGGGTGAACGTGATGTCGTCATTGGCGACCACGCCGCCGAAGCGCATCGTCAGGTGCTCGGCCTTGAGCAGAGGAACGAGGTCGGCCATGTCACTCGGCTCCTGCAGGATGCGGCGCCGCCGCTGACGGGACCGGCGGACCATTGGTCTTCGGCTTCTTGTCCGGGATCAGCCGCATCACCAGATCACGCGCGGTCGGGAAGATGCCCTTCGGCAGGAGCAGCACGAACACCACGAGTACGCCGCCGAGAACGAGGTTGGAGTTCAGGAGCTGCTGCGAGCCGATATAGGCGACGATGTACTCGATGACGACGCAGCCGATGATCGGCCCGAGCAAGGTGCCGAGCCCGCCGACCGTGATCCAGATGATGATCTCGGCGGACAGCGACAGGCTGAAGATGGTCGGGCTGACGAAGGCGCCCCAGTTGACGTAGAGCGCGCCGGCAAGACCGGCGATGGCGCCGCCGAGGATGAAGGTCAGGCACTTCACCAGCCGCGGATCGTAGCCGAGCAGCGACGCCCGCACCTCGTTCTCGCGCACCGCGACGATGATGCGCCCGGCCGGCAGCGCCAGCAGCAGCCGCAGCAGCAGGAACACGCCGAGCAGCACGTAGGCGGTGGTCCACCACGACTGCTCGGGCGACAGCACGGTCGACGGATCGAACGGCATGTTGAAGGTCGGCACCGCCGGCATGCCGTTGAAGCCGCCGAGCAGCGCCTTGCCGATCTTGTAGGCGTCGCCCGAGGTCGAATTGACCGAGTTGAACAGGATCAAGGTGACGGTGAGCGTGATGACGCCGAGATAGACGTCCGAGATGCGGCCGAAGAAGATGAAGTAGCCGAGGATCGCCGCGAACAGCGCAGGCACGGCGATCGCCAGCAGGATCGCCGGCGTCGAGTCCTGGAAGTTGACGGCAGCGATCGCGTAGGCATAGCCGCCGAGGCCGAAGAAGGCGGTTTGGCCGAACGACAGGATGCCGCCATAGCCCCAGATGAAGGCGAGGCTCAGCGCCAGAACCGACATCGCGGCGAACAACGTCAGTTGCATCAGGCCGAACAACTCGATCACGCTCGGCATGATCGCGATCACGCCAATGGCGACGACGGTCCCCGCGGCCTGGAGAGCGAGGCGAAGGCGCTTGTCCATCACAGGTTCCCCTTGAAGAAGCGCCCGGAGATGCCCTGCGGCAGCAGACGGATGAGCACGATCGCGGTGGTGAAGACGATCACCTCGCCATAGACGGGCGTGGTGAAATAGGCGCCGATCTGGTTGACCGAGCCGAACAGGCTCGCCGCCGAGAGCGTGCCCGACAGGATCGCCGCGCCGCCGCCAACCACCGTCATGAAGGCCTTGGCGACATAGGCGCCGCCCATCACCGGCGTGATGCCGGACACCGGCGCCAGCAGGCCGCCGGCGAGACCCGTCACGGCGGCCCCGAGCGCGAACGTGCTCATGTAGACGCGGGCCGGGTTGACGCCGAGCGTCGCCGCCATCGCCGGGTTCTGCATCGTGGCGCGGGCGACCAGGCCGAACCGGGTGTAGCGCATCACGCCGTAGATGATGGCCATCATGACGGCCGCCATCAGTGCAAGGAACAGCGTGTAGTAGCTCGACTGGTACGAGCCGATCGAGAAGCCGCCGAGCGGTGTCGGCACGCCCTGCTGGGTGTTGCCGTAGATCGTGGTGATGATGCCGATGATCAGGAGGCTGAGGCCCCAGGTCGCGAGCATGGAATCGACCAGGCGGCCGTAGAGAAACCGGATCAGGCAGCGCTCGATCACGAGGCCGACGATGCCGACGAACAGGGGCGCGATGATCAGCATCGCGATCCAGATGTTCACCCCGGCATTGGCCGAGATCACGGTGGCGTAGGCGCCGAGCATGATGAACTCGCCATGGGCGAGATTGATGATCTTCATCATGCCGAAGATGATCGCCAGTCCCAGGCAGAGCAGGAACAGCGATGAGATTCCGTTGAGGACATCCAGCGCGAGGATGACGTAGATCGCCATGCGTCAGGTCTTTCAGGGCAGTCCAATGAAACCGGGTCCCGCCGAATGGCGGGACCCGGCACGCGTCAGAGATTGATGATGTACTGCTTGACGTCGTTCGGGTTCTTGACGAGGTCACAGACGCTCGCGGTGTCCGCGGGCTTGGCGTCGGTGTAGGTCTCGAGCACCGACCATTTGCGGTCCTTCACCTCGGCCAGGAACGCGTTGCGGACGGTGTGATGGGTCTGCTTGTCCAGCGAGACCTTGCCGCTCGGGCCGTCGAAAACGAGGCCGCTTTCGAGCGCCTCGATCACCTTCATGCGGTCGATGCTGCCGGCCTTCTTGACGCCTTCAGCCCAGAGCATGACGCCCTCATAGGTGCACGAGGCGAGCTCGCTGATGTAAGGCGAATCCGGATGCGCCTTCTTGATCTTCTCGACGAAGCTCTTGGAGGCCGGCGTGGTCAGCTCCTCGAAATAGCCGTAGGCCCCGATGACCCCATCGCTCTCCGCCGCATCCAATGTCGAGGGCTCGTTGACGAGACCAAAGGTGGTCGAGGCGATCGGGATCTTCCCCTTCATGCCGGCCGCGGTCCACTGCCGGTAGAACGCGGTGTGGTTGCCGCCGACCAGCGCCGACAGGATGAGGTCGGGCTTGGCCGCCTGGATCTTCGAGATGGTCGAGCCGAAATTGGTGACGTCGAGCGGGAAGAAGTCGGTCGCCAGGATCTCGCCGCCATTGTCCTTGCAGTATTTGGTCATCCACTTCGCGGTGATCTGACCGTAATTGTAGTCGGCCGCGATGATGTAGGCCTTCTTGCCGGACTTCTTCATCGCGCTCGGCACAAGCTTCTCCACCGTCTGCGCCGGCGTCGTGCCGGTGCAGAAGGTGTTGCGGTCGCAGACCCCACCTTCATACAGCGTGTTGTAGAAGTACAGCACCTTGAAGCGGTCGAAGGTCGGACGGATCGCCTCGCGCGAGGCCGAGGTGATTCCGCCGTGAACGACGTCGACCTTGTCCTTGACCGCCAGCTGCTGGGCGTATTGCGAGTACATCTGGATGTTGGACTGGGTGTCGTAGTGGATCACCTTCAAGGGACGCCCGAGCAGGCCGCCCGCGGCGTTGATCTCCTCAACGGCAAGCTGCAGCGCGTAGACCATCGGCGTGCCGGAGGTGCCGATGGGACCGGACTGGTCGTGCAGGCTGCCGACCGTGATCGGGTTCTCGGCCGCGAGCGCACCCGAGCGCAGCACGGCGGGTGCCGCGATCAATGTCGAGGTCGCGATGGCCGAGCGTTGCAGGAAACGACGTCGGGAGAGAGTCATAAAGGTCCCCATGGGTTGATGATGCTGGTTCATGATCCGCGAGAAGTTTAAAATTACAATATTTGAAAAGGCAAGTGTTTTTTGGAGCGCGCCCTGCGCCTCAGCGCGAGGCGACGACCGCGAAGTCGTAGCCATCCAGCTCGGCGAGATGGATCGGATGGCGCCCGCCAACCACCGGCTGCGCCTCGTTGCCGCGCGCCGTGCGCCGCTGCAGCGTGCGCCCGAAGACGCGCCTGAGATCGCGGGCGTCGAAGCTCTCGGCGCGCTCGATCAGCGCGGCGAGCGCGTGAATGCCTTCGTAGCAGGACTCGCCATAGCCGTTGGGCGGCGGCGGATTGTCACCGAAGGCCGTGTAGTAGCGCTCGAGAAACGCGCCGTTGTTGCGCGACCGCAGCGAGGCGAAATAGCTGGAGGCGACATAGACATTCTCGGTCTCGCCGCTGTCGAGCCCGTAGACGATGGTCTCGTCGAAGGCGGACGAGAATCGCAGCACGTGACGGCTGAGACCGGCGGCGCAGAAGGCGCGGCTGAAGGCGATGCAGTCGAAGCCGAGAAAGACCGGCAGCACCACGTCGCTGCGCGTGGTCTTGATGCGGTCGAGCATCTCGTCGAAATCGTGGACGCCGACCGGCACGTAGCATTCGCCGGTCACGGTCCCGCCGAAGCGCGCGATCAAGCGCCTGGCGATGCCGAGCGACGAGCGCGGCCAGATGTAGTCGTTGCCGCACAGGAAGAAGCGCCGGGCGCGCTTGATCTCGGAGAGCCACTGCACCGCCGGCCCCAGTAATTCGCCGGCGGTCTCGCCCGTGGTCATCACATCGCTGTTCGCCGGCAGGCCCTCGAACTGGGGCGTGTAGACGAACGGCACGCGGCCGCGCGCGGCTTGCGCGACGGGATCGCGCGCGTAGCTCGGCAGCATGCCGACCAGGCCATCGACGGCGAGCTCGTCGACCGCCTCCACCGCAGCCCGGCCCGCGCTGGCGCCGGTCGCGCCGGCGTCGATGACGATCAGCTCGACCTGTCGGCGGCGGATGCCCGCGGCCTGGTTCAGCTCGGTCACGGCCAGCCGCCCACAGGCTTCCGCGGAGGGTGCCCACAACCCTGCCGAGCCGCGCCGAGGAATGATCAGGCCGATCCGAACGCTGCGCAAACGTGCCGCCTCTGCTGTTGCAGGGGACTTGCACTCACGAATCGTGCCAAGCGCGTTTTGGCGTCATCGCGGTCGTTCGTGTACCAAAGATCGCCGATTTTGGTTATGGAACCTGACGCTGATCAAAACATCGGCGCGCCGACGCCTATTCGTTAGGCATCCGCGGCCATGGCCTCGATGTCTCACCATGGCTCGCGACTCACGGCGCAGTGGCGAGGGTCTTGCTCATCGGATAGGAGGCCGCGGTGCCGAACTTGCCGGCGGGCACGCCGACATCCGCGTAGCCGCGGGCGAGATAGAATCGGTGCGCGGTCTCGGTGCTCAGCAGGGCCACGTCACGCGCGCCCAGTGCGGCCGCCCGCCGCTCCAGCTCCGCCAGCAGAGCCGAGCTGATGCCGCGAAAGCGTCCGCGCGGCGACACGTAGTTGAGCGTGATCTCGCCGGGGTGGGCGAGCCCGCCAACGGCGAGAATCACATCATCCTCGACCGCGACGAGCAACGATCGCCCTCGCCCGTCCGCCCAGGCCGCGACGTTCTGCGGTGTCTTGTTGGCGAGCCAGCGCGCCAGGATATCAGGGTTGCCGCGGTGATCCGCCAGGCACAATTCGGATATGGAGGCGCGCAGCACGACGCAGGCCGCCTCGGCATCGTCAGCCGTCGCATCGCGGATGATCATCGCAGTCCCTCTGTCGAACGGAGGGAACGCGATGCATTCCGCTCCTGCTACTCGCGCTTGCCCTGCACCCAGCTCTCGAGCATCTGCAGCGCCGAGGCGCGGTCATCGTCCGAGGCCTTGGCGAAGGCGCGGTTGTAGCTCTCCTTGATCCAGGCTTCGTCCGGACCGGCGCTGTCGCGCGCCAGAGTGAGCCACATCAGTCCGCGCGCCGGCTGGCGCGGCAACCGGTCGCCGTTGAACAGCATCTGACCAAGCAGCGCCTGGGCCTGGTGCTGGCCCTTCTGCGCGGCGAGGCCGAGCCAGCGCGCGCCATAGCGGAAGTCGTCGCGCGAGGCGTCTGCGGTCTTCAGGTACATCCGCGCCAGATCGTACTGGGCGTCGGCATTGCCGAAATAGGACGCCGCATAGGAGAACATCTCCCGCGCGCGATCCGGATCGGCCTTGACCTTCGTGTTCGGAATGCCGCTCAGGTAATAGCGGCCGAGCGCGACAAAGGCATTGGCGACGATCTGCGCCTGAGGCGCCGACGGACTGTCCTCCGCATGCGCATTGGCGATGCGGCTGAAATAGTCGAAGGCGCGCATGTCGTCGCGCGCAACGCCATCGCCCGCCGCATACATGCGGCCGAGCTTGAACTGCGCAATCGGGTGACCTTCCTCCGCCGCGTATTGCAGCGCCGTCAGGGACTGCGTGGGCGAGGTCGAGGACGTCGTCGCGGGCAGCGCCTTGCGCAGCGCGCCGGCGCCAGCCTGCTGTCCAGCCACAGGGATCGCCGGCTCCTGGTTGACCGGAGCGCCATCGAACGCGAACGATGGCGTCGGCAACGCGAGCGGGGCAACCCCCAGCATCAATGCGAAAAGGATCCGATCAGATGTCCGCATAGCAATACTTCTCTTGCGCACCACCTGGATGGGTCACGGCGCCCGCCACGGCCGGCCCCACCTGCTGGGCATATTTCCAAAGTGCACCTGACGTGTGATGCGTCTCACGCGGCGTCCACTTGGTCTTGCGTGTCGCCAGCTCGGCATCGCTCAACTTCACGTTAAGGATGCCCGCCTCGGCGTCGATCTCGATGATGTCGCCATCCGCGACCAGCGCGATCGGTCCGCCGACCGCCGCCTCCGGTCCGATATGGCCGATGCAGAAGCCCCGCGTCGCGCCCGAGAACCGGCCGTCGGTGATCAGCGCGATCTTGCCGCCCATGCCCTGCCCGGTCAGCGCCGCCGTGGTCTGCAGCATTTCCCGCATGCCCGGACCGCCGCGCGGCCCCTCGTAGCGAATGACGATCACGTCGCCTTCGCGATAGGTGCGCTTCTGGACGGCGTCAAAGGCGTCCTCTTCCCGATCAAAGCAGCGGGCCGGCCCAGAGAATTTCAAGTTCGACATGCCCGCGACTTTCACGATCGCGCCCTCTGGCGCGAGATTGCCTTTCAGACCGACCACACCTCCGGTTGCAGTGATCGGCTGGTCGGCCGGCCTCACCACGTCCTGGTGCGGATTCCACTTCACGCCATTGAGGTTTTCGGCGATCGTCCGGCCGGTGACTGTGAGGCAGTCGCCGTTCAAATAGCCATGGTCGAGCAACGTCTTCATCAAGAGCGGAATGCCACCAGCCTCGAACATGTCTTTGGCGACATAGCGGCCACCCGGCTTCAAATCCGCGATATAAGGTGTCTTTTTGAAGATTTCGGCGACGTCGAATAAGTCGAACTTGATGCCGGCCTCGTGTGCAATCGCAGGTAGATGCAGCGCAGCATTGGTCGACCCGCCGGACGCCGCCACAACCGCAGCGGCATTCTCCAGGGATTTTCGCGTGACGATGTCGCGCGGCCGGATGTTGGCGGCGATCAGCTCCATGACCTTCTCGCCGGCGGTCATGCAGAAGGAATCACGGATCTCGTAAGGCGCGGGGGCGCCGGCCGAATAAGGCAGCGCCAGCCCGATCGCCTCGGACACCGTCGCCATCGTGTTGGCCGTGAACTGGGCGCCGCAGGCGCCGGCCGACGGACAGGCGACGCGTTCGAGCTCGTCGAGGTCGTCGTCCGACATCGCACCCACCGAATGCTTGCCGACAGCCTCGAACATGTCCTGCACCGTGACCTGCTGGCCGCGGAAATTGCCGGGCAGGATCGAGCCGCCATAGATGAAGATCGAGGGCACGTTGAGCCGGACCATCGCCATCATCATGCCCGGCAGCGATTTGTCGCAGCCGGCGAGGCCGACGAGCGCATCGTAGGAATGGCCGCGAATCGTGAGCTCCACCGAATCGGCGATCGCCTCGCGCGACGGCAGCGACGAGCGCATGCCGTCATGGCCCATTGCGATGCCGTCGGTCACGGTGATGGTGCAGAACTCGCGCGGCGTGCCGCCGGCGTGGGCGACGCCCTTTTTCACCGCCTGGGCCTGCCGCATCAGCGCGATGTTGCAGGGCGCAGCCTCGTTCCAGCACGAGGCGACGCCGACGAAGGGCTGATGGATCTGCGCCGTGGTGAGGCCCATGGCGTAGAGGTAGGACCGATGCGGCGCACGCTCGGGCCCTTCCGTCACATGACGGCTGGGCAGCCTGCGCTTGATGTCGGTCTTCGCGTCCATCGCTGTTTTGGCCTCCCGGTGCTGCGGAGAACGCTCAAAATCCGGCAAGTGGATTTTCGGCAGCCTCACACGCACTGGTTATGTTCTGATCAAAGTATTTCACGACCAGGTGTGGCTAAAAAGCGGCGCGTTTGCGGAGCGCCGGAGATTGTTACCAAAACTTCGCAAACTGTGGCGACGTCGCAACATTCGTGGCCGATGCGCAACCATCCTTGGTTGGCAGGAATTGCGGGCGCCTACTCCGGCACCACCCCGGCGGCGCGGATCATCGGCCACCATTTGCGGATCTCGGCCCGCTGCAAAGTTCCAAGCGCAGCGGGGCCGCGCTGATCGGCCGCCGGCATCTGCAACCCCAGGTTTTTCAACTGGTTTTTCACATCCGGCTCGTCCAGCGCGGCCACCGCCGCCGCACTGAGCGTATCGACGATCTCCTTGCTGACGCCCTTCGGCAGCCAGAGGCCCGACCACAGGGTCATGTGGAAACCCGGCAGGCCGGCCTCGTCGGTGGTCGGAATCTCCGGCGCGGACTCGAGCCGCTTGGCGTCGGTGACGGCGTAGGCGCGGATCGTCCCGGCACGAACCTGGTTGATGGCGTTGGAGGTCTGGTCGACGATCAGGTCGATCTGGCCAGCGACCAGATCGTTCATCGCCGGCCCCGTGCCGCGATACGGCACGTATTGCAGCTTGAGGCCGGTGACCTGCTCGAAATAGAGCCCTGCGATGTGGCTGCCGGAGCCATTGCCGGCGGTGCCCGCCGATACGGGGTTCGGCTGCGATTTCACCCAGGCGAGAAACTCCGGCAGCGTCTTGGCCGGGATGTTGTTCCTGCTGACGATGATCATCGGATTGCTCGGCAGCAGCACCACCGGCTCGAGATCGGCCTCGAGGTCATAGCCGAGCCGGTAGACGGCGCCGTTCGCGACATGGGTGCCGAGATGGCCGAAGCTCACGGTGTAGCCGTCGGGCTTCGAGCGCACCGCGCGTCCCACGCCGATCGAACCGCCCGCCCCGGTCACGTTCTCGATCAGAACGGGCTGCCCGAGCGTCTGTCTCATGTGCTCGGCGAGGATGCGCATCATCGCATCCGACGGGCCGCCGGCAGCGAACGGCACGATCACGGTGATCGCGCGCGAGGGATAATTGTCGGCGCGCGCCGGCAACGCCAGCGCGAGACATACAAACAGCACGGCGCAAAGAGCTCGTCGCATCACGTCCTCCCTTGTGTCGCACGCGCCGGTCACAGACGCGAATGCGTCTGCGCCGGAGCATGTGCCCGAGGCCGCGGTGCTGGTTGTTAGTTAGAACTGCCCGAAGTCGATCGGCTGGTGACGATCGAGCGTGCGGGTGACCGGCGGCAGCGGATACTTAAGTCCTGTCGCGCAATTGAACAGCATGACGCGATCGTTTTTCGTCACGCGCCCGTCGGCCAGGCTCTGCTTGTAGGCGGCATAGGTCGCCGCGCCCTCCGGGCACAACAGCAGCCCCTCCTCGCGCGCGACCTCGGTGAGCGCAGATGAAATCTTCTCGTCATCGACCGCGATGGCGAAGCCTTTGCTCTCGCGCACCGCCCGCAGGATGAGAAAGTCACCGACAGCCTGGGGCACACGGATGCCGGAGGCGATCGTGTGGGCGTCCTCCCAGCGCGTGGCGTGCTCGACGCCCTGCTCGAAGGCACGCACCATCGGCGCGCAGCCGGAGGCCTGCACCGCCACCATGCGCGGACGTTTTGCGCCGATGAAGCCGATCTTCTCCAGCTCGTCGAACGCCTTCCACATGCCGATCAGGCCGGTGCCGCCGCCGGTCGGATAGAAGATCACGTCGGGCACGTCCCAGCCGAGCTGCTCGGCAAGCTCGAGGCCCATCGTCTTCTTGCCCTCGATGCGATAGGGCTCCTTCAAGGTCGAGGTGTCGAACCAGCCGACCTTGGCCTTGCCCTCGCCGACGATCTTGCCGCAATCATCGATCAGGCCGTTGACGCGATACACGGTCGCGCCTTGCAGCTCGATCTCGCTGACATTCACCTCGGGGGTGTCTGCCGGACAGAAGATAGTGGTCTTGATGCCGCAGGACGTTGCATAGGCCGCGAGCGCAGCACCGGCATTGCCGTTGGTCGGCATCGCCATGTGCCTGATGCCGAGCGCCTTGCCCATCGACACCGCCATCACCAGGCCGCGCGCCTTGAACGAGCCGGTCGGCAGCCGGCCCTCGTCCTTGACGATGATCTCGCCGCCGCCGAGCTTCTTCGACAGCTTGGGCAGATTGATCAGCGGCGTCATCACCTCGCCGAGGCTCACGATGTCGGCGCATTTGCGCACCGGCAGCAGTTCGCGATAGCGCCACATGTCGCCCGGACGCTGCGCCAGCGCGTCCTTAGTCAGCGCCTGTTTCACCCCTGCGAGATCGTAGCGCACCAGCAGCGGCTTGCCGGCCTTGGAGAGGTTGTGGACCTGGTCCGCCGGATAATGATCGCCTTCCATCGCGCATTCGAGATGGGTGACGAAGGTCGGGCGCTCGGTGGTGAGATTGTCGCTGGATTTCACGGCGGAGCCTCTTGTTGTGCCCGTCTGGTCATCTCCGTCATTGCCGGGCTTGCCCCGGCAATCCATCCCCTTCGCAAGTATTTTCGAAGGGGATGGATGCGCGGGTCAAGCCCGCGCATGACGGCCGGTGAGCGGATTACATATTCAGCACGCGGCCGTAGGCGTCGAGCACAGCTTCCTTCATCATCTCCGACAGGGTCGGATGCGGGAACACCGTGTGCATCAGCTCTTCCTCGGTGGTCTCGAGGTTCATCGCGACCACATAGCCCTGGATCAGCTCGGTGACCTCGGCGCCGACCATGTGGGCACCGATCAGTTGCCCGGTCTTCTTGTCGAAGATCACCTTGACCAGACCCTGGTCCTCGCCGAGCGCGATCGCCTTGCCGTTGCCGACGAAGGGGAAGCGGCCGACGCGGATGTCACGCCCCTGCTCTTTCGCCTTGGCCTCGGTGAGACCGACGGAGGCGATCTGTGGATGGCAATAGGTGCAGCCCGGGATGAGGTTCTTGTCCATCGGGTGCGGATGCAGACCCTTGATCGCCTCGATGCAGACCACGCCCTCATGCTCGGCCTTGTGCGCCAGCATCGGGGGACCCGCGACGTCGCCGATCGCGTAGAGGCCGGGCACGTTGGTCTTGCCGTAGCCGTCGATGACGATGCAGCCGCGGTCGGTCTTCACCCCGAGCTTCTCCAGACCGAGATTCTCGATGTTGCCGACCACGCCGACCGCCGAGATGACACGGTCGAACTCGACCGTCTCGGTCTTGCCCTTGCCGTCGTCGATCGTCGCCACCACGCTGTCGCTCTTCTTGTCGAGCTTGGTGACCTTGGCGCCGGTCATGATCTTGAGACCCTGCTTCTCCAGCTGCTTGCGCGCGATGCCGGCGATCTCGGCGTCCTCGACGGGGAGGATCTGCGGCAGCACCTCGACCACGGTGACCTCGGAGCCCATGGTGCGGAAGAACGACGCGAACTCGATGCCGATCGCGCCGGAGCCGACCACCAGCAGCGACTTCGGCATCCTGTCGGGCACCATCGCCTCGAAATAGGTCCAGACCAGCTTCTTGTCCGGCTCGAGGCCCGGCAGCACGCGCGGCCGGGCGCCGGTCGCGACGATGATGTGCTTGGCCTGATAGGTGCCCTCGCCGAGCGCGCCCTTCGGCGCCTCCACGTCGGACTTGGTCACGGTGACCTTGCCGGGCGCATCGATCGCGGCACGGCCCCAGATCACCTGGACCTTGTTCTTCTTCATCAGGAAGCCGACGCCGTCGTTCAGCCGCTTCGACACGCCGCGCGAGCGCTGCACCACCGCCTTCGGATCGTAGGAGATCTTTTCCGCCGACAGGCCGTATTCCTTGGCGTGCTGCATGTAGTGATAGATCTCAGCCGAGCGCAGCAGCGCCTTGGTGGGGATGCAGCCCCAGTTCAGGCAGATGCCGCCGAGGTAGGATTTCTCGATGATCGCGGTCTTGAAGCCGAGCTGCGCGGCACGGATCGCGGTGACGTAGCCGCCCGGGCCGGAGCCGATGATGATGACGTCGAAGGATGTGTCGGCCATTACGGCTCCCATTCAACTGAAGCAGTTGGAAATCAGATGGTCGTGGTGCTGCCGACGGAACGTCGCCAGATCAAGGCTCGAACTATTGCCTCCAGCAGCACCAGCACGGCGCAGATCGCAAATCCGGCAAGCACGATCGGCGCCCAGATGCCGCGCGACAGCGCCTCGCCGGAGTAGAAAGCAGAATGGATGACGTCGATCCCGAGCGGGTTGGCAAACAACGCGGCGCTCACCAGTGCCGTGATCCAGGGCCACCGCGTTCTGATGCGCATGCGCTGGCCCCGTCTGCCATCCCGCTCCGGAACGCAACGTCACACCATCATCATCACGGGATTCTCGATCAGCTGCTTGAACGCGCCGATCAGCTCGGCGCCGAGCGCGCCGTCGATGGCGCGGTGATCGCACGACAGGGTCACGCTCATCATGCTGGCGATCTCGATCTTGCCGTTGCGCACCACGGGGCGTTCTTCCGAGGTGCCAACCGCGAGGATCGTCGCATGCGGCGGATTGATCACGGCGGTGAAGTGATTGATGCCGTACATGCCAAGGTTGGACACGGCCGTGGTGCCGCCCTGATATTCCTCCGGCTTCAGCTTGCGCGAGCGGGCGCGTGCGGCGAAGTCCTTCATCTCGCCCGAGATCGCCGACAGCGTCTTGGTCTCGGCCTTGCGGATGATCGGCGTGATCAGCCCGCCCGGCATCGCCACGGCGACGCCGACGTCCGAATGCTTGTGCTTGACCATGCCGCCTTCGGTCCAGCTCACATTGCAGTTCGGAATCTTCTGCAGCGCGACCGCCATCGCCTTGATGACGAAGTCGTTCACCGAGAGCTTGTAGAGCGGCTTCTTCTCCTTGTCCTTTGGAGCTGCCGCATTGATCTCCTCGCGCGCGGCCAGGAGCTTGCCGATGTCGCAGTCGATCGTGAGATAGAAGTGCGGGACGTTCTGCACCGACGCCGTCAGGCGCTGCGCGATGGTGCGGCGCATGCCGTCGTGCGGGATGACCTCGTAGGAGCCCGGCTCGAACAGCGCCAGGATCTGCTTGTCCGACATCGACGGCGCCAGCGCCGGCGCGCCTGCCGCGGCGGGAGCCGCGGACGGCGCGGCCTTCAGGCCCTTGCCGGACTTTGCGTCCTCAACGTCGCGCGCGACGACGCGGCCGTGCGGGCCGGTGCCGGTGATGCGGCCGAGATCAATGCCGGCATCCTTGGCGAGACGACGTGCCAATGGCGACGAGAAGATGCGCACGTGACCGTTGACCTGGGGCGCAGCCGCGGGAGCGGCCGGCACAGGAGCCGCGGCCGGCTTCGGCGCGGGCGCGGCGGAAGGTGCAGGTGTGGCGGCGGGCGCCGCCGCGGACACCGTCGGCCTCGCCTCGGGCTTGGGAGCCGCCGCCGCCGGCGCGCTGCCGGCCGCCTTGACGTCCTCGCCCTCACCCGCAAGCACGGCGATCACGTCGTTGACCGGCACGTCCTGGGTGCCCTCGGGCACCAGGATCTTGGCGAGCGTGCCTTCGTCGACCGCCTCGACTTCCATCGTGGCCTTGTCGGTCTCGATCTCGGCGATGACCTCGCCGGACTTGACCTGGTCGCCTTCCTTCTTGAGCCAACGAGCGAGGTTGCCCTTCTCCATCGTCGGCGACAGCGCGGGCATCAGAATGTTGATCGGCATGATCAGTGACCTTGTTTCGACCTGGGGCTGGTGGTGCCCGTGTCAGTCGGCCGAGCCAGCTCGGCTTCGAACATCTCGACGATGCGCTGCAGCGCCTCGTCTTCGGAATAGTCGCTCTCGCGCGCATAGGCGCGCGCAGCATGTCGGGCGACGTCGACCAGGAGCAGCCCCCACACGTCGGGCTCCTCGAAGGCGCGCTGGAATGCGATCGAGAGCCCGCCATCGAGCACGAAGGCGCGCAACACTTCGGTGGCGTCCTCGCGGCCGATGACGTCGGGCGGCAGCGGCTGCTCCTTGGGTCCGGCCATGGTGGGATGTCCCTTAGCGGTAGCAGACGGACTTGGCGGCCTGCACGACCTCCGCCGCCGAGGGCAGCGCGAGCTTCTCGAGGTTCGCCGCGTAAGGCATCGGCACGTCCTTGCCGGATACGCGCGTCACCGGCGCATCGAGATAGTCGAAGGCGTGCTCCATGATGCGCGCGGCGATCTCGGCGCCGACGCCGCTCTGCGCCCAGCCTTCTTCCACCGTCACCGCACGGCCGGTCTTCTTGACCGAGGCGACGATGGTCTCGGTGTCCATCGGACGCAGCGTGCGCAGGTCGATCACCTCGGCCTCGATGCCCTCCTTGGCGAGCTCATCGGCGGCCTTCAGCGCGTAGGTCATGCCGTTCGACCACGAGATGATGGTGACGTCCTTGCCGCTACGGGCGATGCGCGCCTTGCCGATCGGGATCACGTAGTCGTCGAGCTTGGGCACCTCGCCGGAGTGACCGTAGAGCACCTCGTTCTCGAGAAAGATCACCGGATTGGGATCGCGGATTGCGGCCTTCAACAGGCCCTTGGCGTCCGCGGCGGAATACGGCGCGATCACCTTGAGGCCCGGGATGTGCGAGTACCAGGACGAGTAGTCCTGGCTGTGCTGCGCGGCAACGCGGGCGGCAGCGCCGTTCGGACCGCGGAATACGATCGAGCAACCCATCTGGCCGCCGGACATGTACAAGGTCTTGGCCGCGGAGTTGATGATCTGGTCCATCGCCTGCATGGCGAAGTTGAAGGTCATGAACTCGACGATCGGCTTCAGGCCGGCCATCGCGGCACCGACGCCGATGCCGGCGAAACCGTGCTCGGTGATCGGCGTGTCCATCACGCGGCGGGCGCCGAACTCCTGCAGCAGGCCCTGGGTGACCTTGTAGGCGCCCTGATATTCGGCGACCTCCTCGCCCATGATGAAGACGTCGCCGTCGCGGCGCATCTCCTCGGCCATCGCGTCGCGCAGCGCCTCGCGGATGGTTTGCGTCACCATCTCGGTGCCCGCGGGCACCTCGGGATCGGGCTCGGCCACGCTCTGCGGCGCAGCCACGCCGGTCGGCGCAGGCGATGCCGACACCGAAGCAGCCGGCTCGGCCGGCGGCGCCGACTGCGCGGCCTTCATCTCGGCTGCAGGCGCTGCCGCCTTGCCGAGATCGGCGGCGGTCTCGCCGTCGGCGAGGATGGTCGCAATCGGCGTATTGACCGCGACGTCGGCAGTGCCTTCGGGGATCAGGATCTTGCCGAGCGTGCCCTCGTCGGTCGCCTCGACCTCCATCGTGGCCTTGTCGGTCTCGATCTCGGCGATCACGTCACCCGACTTGATCGCCTCGCCTTCCTTCTTCAGCCATTTGGCGAGATTGCCCTTTTCCATCGTGGGCGACAGCGCAGGCATCAAAACTTGAATAGGCATATCAGCTCCAGAGAAACAGCTTGCGCGCGCTCAGCGATAAACGTCGGTATAGAGCTCGGCGACATCGGGCTCGGGATCGGCTTGCGCGAAATCGGCGGCCTCGTTGACGATCTTGCGCACGTCGGCATCGATCGTCTTGAGATCCTGCTCGCTGACCTTGGCCGCCAGCAAGCGGTTGCGCACCTGCTCGATCGGATCCTGGTCGTGACGGACCTTCTCCACCTCCTCGCGGGTACGGTACTTGGCCGGGTCCGACATCGAGTGGCCGCGATAGCGGTAGGTCTGCATTTCCAGGATATACGGACCCTTGCCCTCGCGGCACCACGCGACCGCCTTCTCGCCGGCGGCCTTCACCGCGCGGACGTCCATGCCGTCGACCTGCTCGCCCGGGATGTTGAAGGAGATGCCGCGCTTGGAGAAGTCGGTCTGCGCCGAGGCGCGCGACACCGCCGTACCCATGGCATAGCGGTTGTTCTCGATGACGTAGATCACCGGCAGCTTCCAGAGCTCCGCCATGTTGAAGCTCTCATAGACCTGCCCCTGGTTGGCCGCGCCGTCGCCGAAATAGGCGACGCTGACCGAGTCGTTGCCGCGGTAGCGGTTGGCGAGCGCAAGGCCGGTGCCGAGCGAGACCTGGGCGCCGACGATGCCGTGGCCGCCGAAGAAGTTCTTCTCCACGCTGAACATGTGCATGGAGCCGCCCTTGCCCTTGGAATAGCCGCCGCGGCGTCCCGTGAGCTCGGCCATGACGCCCTTGGCATCCATGCCGGTGGCCAGCATGTGGCCGTGATCGCGATAGCCGGTGATGACCTGGTCGCCCGGCTTCAGCGCCATCTGCATGCCGACGACGACCGCTTCCTGGCCGATGTAAAGATGGCAGAAGCCGCCGATCGCACCCATGCCATAAAGCTGACCCGCCTTTTCCTCAAAGCGGCGGATCAGCAGCATGTCGCGCAGCGCAGCCAATTCCTGTTCTCTGGTGAATTCCGGCGGCGGGCCGTTGTCTCTGTCCTGCCCTTGTTCCTTTGCGGCGGTCTTCTTCGGTGCGGCCATGGCAATTCCGGATGAGAGAAAAAGTAGCTCTCTCTAGCTCAACTCCAGGAGACGTAAAAGGACCGCGTGGCACGTCCGAAGGCTTTGGCGTGCCGCACTGCAATGCACACGAAATATTGCAAATACAATTCCACCATTTTTGGAATCCGACCGCAGGCCGCTACAAAAAAGAGCAGCCATCTCAGCGGATGGGACGCGTCAGGCCAAGCCGACGACGCCCTCCGCGACACCCTCATCGGTGGATCTCGACGACGCCATCGGCGACCAAAAAACCCGACATATCGAACATCGGCATAACGGATATTCCGACCGAGCAGCGGCAGAGGGTCTCCGTGTTTCTACGGGCCTTCGAATCAATCAATTCTAAACCTTCCGCAACGCACAATTTTTCCGAATTCATCAACGAAATCAAATAACTCAACGGAAATCCCTGGCTGCCTGAACTGTCCGGCTGCCTCGGCCCCCTGACAGGAACGAACATGGTTCTCACCATCCCTCGCCGCTTTGCGGTTCTGGTCGCGTTATCCATCGGCGTCTGTATCGTCGCCGTCGTCAGCCAGCTGCTGGCCACCCGCACAGCCCTGGTCGAAGAGCGTAAGGCTGCAGTCGTCGGACAGGTGCAATCTGCCGTGTCGATCGTTAAGGGCTTTGCCGATGCGGCGGCGAAGGGCGCCCTGACCGCGGACGAGGCGCAGAACCGCGCCAAGGCCGTGCTCCGCGGCATCCGGTTCGGCAAGAACGACTACATCTTCGTCTACCAGCCGGACGGCGTGAACCTCGTGCTTGGCCCGAAGCCGGATTGGGAGGGCAAGGGCCTGCTCAACGAGAAGGACGCCAACGGTCTGCCTTTCGTACGCGAGTTGATCGCGGCTTCGACCCAGCCTGGTGGCGGCTTCGTCAGCTATATGTTCGCGCGCGCCGGCAGCAGCGTCCCGGTGGCGAAGCTCGGCTACACCTTGAAGGCCGATCCGTGGAACTGGGTCGTCGGCACGGGCGTGTATGTCGACGATCTCGACGAGGCGTTCTACGCCTCCGTCAAGGTGACGCTGATGTGGGCCGTCGGATTGATCGCCCTGCTGTGCGTTGCGACCCTGATGATCGCGCGCGGCCTGGTCCGGCCGCTGCAAGCGATCACCCGGACGATGACCGAGCTTGCGAACGGGAATCTCGCTGTGCAGATACCGAGCTCGGAACGGCGCGACGAGGTCGGCGAGATGGCCCGTGCCGTCGAGGTGTTCAAGGTCAATGCCGTCGCCCGCCAGCGGCTCGAAGCCGAGCAGAACGAGCTGGAGGCGCGCCAGGCCGAGCAGCGCAAGATCGATACGATGCGCCTTGCGAACGATTTCGAGACAGCGGTCGGCCAGATCATCGAGACCGTGTCGTCGGCAGCGACCGATCTGGAGTCATCGGCCCAGTCGCTCAGCGCGACTGCCGAACGCTCGAAGGGTCTCGCCACCGTCGTAGCCGGCGCCTCAGGCGCCGCCTCCAACAACGTCCAGTCGGTCGCCGCCGCCACCGAGGAAATGTCCTCCTCCGTGAACGAGATCAGCCGGCAGGTGCAGCAGTCTTCGGCGATCGCCAGTGAAGCCGTCGAGCAGGCCCGCAAGACCAATGAACGCGTGGGCGAATTGTCGCAAGCGGCGGCTCGCATCGGCGACGTGGTGGAGCTCATCAACACCATCGCCGGCCAGACCAACCTGCTGGCCTTGAACGCCACCATCGAGGCGGCGCGGGCGGGTGAAGCCGGCCGCGGCTTCGCTGTCGTCGCCTCGGAGGTCAAGGCGCTCGCCGAGCAGACCGCCAAGGCGACCGGAGAGATCAGCCAGCAGATTGGCGCCATCCAGACCGCCACCCAGCATTCGGTCACCGCCATCAAGGAAATCGGCGACACGATCGGCCGGATGTCGGAAATCGCCGCCACCATCGCAGCCGCTGTCGAAGAACAGGGCGCCGCAACCCAGGAAATCTCGCGCAACATCCAGCAAGCCGCCAGCGGCACGAAAGAGGTTTCCGCGAATGTTGCCGACGTCCAGCGCGAAGCAACCGAGACGGGGACGGCTTCGTCCCAGGTGCTCAACGCCGTGCAGTCACTGTCCCAGGACAGCAACCGCCTGAAGGCCGAGGTCCACAGGTTCCTCGCCACCGTGCGGGCCGCATAAAGAGCAGCGCATCAGCGATCGTCGAAGGCCCGCGCGCAGCGCGGGTCTTCCTCGTCATGGGCTTGTCGTGCACGCGTTCGTTACGCAGACGCGAGGCCAGTCTCCCAACGGATGCCTCGCGGAGACCGGCTCGCTCAGTTTGGCCGATTGATCCGGATCAGATCACGCGGATTGGCGTAGCCGAGCTGGAAGCGGGCGCGCTCATCGAGCATGTCGGGATCGACCCGGTCGGAGCGCAGCAGCGACACGCGCTTCTCACCCTCCGCCCGCTCCTGCTTCAGCCGGGCGAGCTCGGAGGTCAGCGCAATGATCTCCTGGTCGAGCTCCTGGCGCGCGGTCAGGCCGTAGCGGCCGGTATAGGCGTTGATGCCGAAATAGCCGATGATGGCGGCCGCCATCGTGTAGAGGGCGAGCCCGGTCAGGAACGATTTGAGCCGCGCGCGGGAGACCATGGCCGGAAGATGGGGCGCCTTGGTTAAGGATCTGCTAATCCGCCCCGCGAGGCTTCTTTACGAAGGTCGCACCACCCGTCACGGGCTGACGGATCGCCGAAGCACCGTGAAACACAAGGTGGCTCGCGACACGAAGCCGAGACGCTCATACAGCGCGATCGCGGCATGATTGTCCTCTATGACGTGGAGAAACGGCGTCTCGCCCCTGCCCCTGATGGCCGTCATCAGGGCTGTTACGAGCCTTTGGGCATAGCCACGGCCGCGAGAGTCCGGATGGACACAGACCGCGCTGATTTCCGTGAACCCGTCGAGGCGCATGCGCTCCCCGGCCATCGCAGCCAGGCGCTGCCCGTCGCGGATGCCGATATAGCGGCCCAGCTCGTGGGTCCTGGCCAGGAACGGGCCGGGCTTGGTCAGCGCCGTCAGCTCCAGCATCGCCGGAATGTCACGCTGGTCGAGCGTTTCGATCACGGCATCCCCAACAGGGGCCTCGGCCTCGACCGCAACCATCTGGCGGACGCTGGCGCTGAACCAGGCGGCAAGGCCGTGCAGGTCGCCCGGAGGAGCGGGAGTCACGATCGCAACTACGTCCTTCTTGGCGAAGTCGGCGAGCTCCGACCATGCGGCATCGCTGTCGTCCGACATGGCGGCAAATGGTGCAATCGCCGCAGGATAGCGACGAGCATGCGCGGTGCCTTCCGCAAGCGCCCGGTGCCCGGTGGTCAGGGCTGACCAGACGGGACGATCCAGCGCTGCGCGCTGCTCGGCAGAAAGCTCCAATCTGGACATCGCACCAGCCTCCAGACGATCAGTCCTCAGCTCCGGTAGACCGGCTCCTCGAGGTCGAGCATGCGTTTGACGGCCTCGAGGTGCAACCGAGCCGATTCCGCATCTCCTTCGCGCATCTGGCGAGAGGCGGCTTCCGCGATTGCCGGCGCGACGGCGGTGACCTTGCGGCCGGTCGACAGCGCCAGGCACTGCACCTGGCAGGCGCGCTCGAGATAATAGAGATCGTCCCAGGCTTCAGCGATGGTCGGCGCCAGAACCATGACGCCATGATGCTTCATGAAGACGATGTCGGCGTTGCCGACCGCCCCGGCGATGCGGTCGCCCTCCCGCGCGTCGAGCGCCAGCCCGTTGTAGTTCGCGTCGACCGCGGTTCGTCCGTAGAATTTCAGCGCCGTCTGCCCGGCGAAGATCAGCGGGTCGCCTTCGGTCATCGACAGCGCGGTGGCGTAGGGCATGTGGGTGTGGAACGCGACCTTGGCCCGCGGCAACGCCTTGTGGATGCGGGCATGGATGTAGAAGGCAGTCGCTTCCGGGCGGCCATCGCCGGCAATGACGTTGCCGTCGAAATCGCACACCAGCAGCTTCGAGGCCGTCAGCTCACGAAAGGCATAGCCGTAGGGATTGACGATGAAGAGGTCGTCATAGCCGGGCACCAGCGCCGAGAAGTGGTTGCAGATGCCCTCTTCGAGCCCGTGCCGCGCCGCCATCCGGAAGCACGCCGCGAGGTCGATCCGCGCCTGCCAGACGGCCTCCGAGTCGAGATCCGGCTGGTTCGGGCCGGGCCTCGACGACGACGCGGGTGTGAACGAATGGGCCATCATGCTTCCTTGGCAATGCGCATCCTTGCGCTGGTCCGGCATGGCCTTGAAACGGATCGGGCAAGGCGCGTCAACGCCCTGCCCGCATCATACCCGTCATGCAGTTGGCGACCGCCGCACGGCGACGACCAAGGTCAGCCGTTCTGCTTGGCCACGAAGGCGGCGAACGCATCCAGATATTGCTGCAGCACCGTCTTGAGCGAATCCTTGACCAGCTCACCCTGGGCGTCGAACGCGTCGCCGACGCCATTCAGGTAGATTTCCGGCTGCCCCATGATCGGGCCCGAGATGCCCGGCATGATGTTCTGCAGGTGCTTGGCCGCCGCCACGCCGCCAAGCGGGCCCGGCGAATTGGAGATGAGGCCGACCGGCTTGCCCAGGAACGAGCTCTGCCCATAGGGGCGCGAGGCGATGTCGATCGCGTTCTTCAGCACACCGGGGATCGAGCGGTTGTATTCGGGCGTGAGGATCAGCACGCCGTTCGAGGCCTTCAGCTTGTCGCGCAGGGCGAGCCAGTCGGCCGGCGGATTGGCTTCGAGATCCTGGTTGAAGAACGACAGGCCGTTGAGCGTGGTGACGTCGATCTTCAGGCTGGCCGGCGCCAGCTTGGCGAGCGCATTGGCGATCTTCAGGGTGAAGCTCTCCTTGCGGAGACTGCCGACGAGGGCGACGATGGCGTACGGAGCAGGCATAGGGCATCCTTTGCAGGGGAACGTGAGGGGTGCACTTAAGACACATGGGCAAGACCATGCAAGTGCATGAAAACAGCGTGTCGCGAAACTCAGCGTTTCATCGCGAGCAGGGCTCCAATGTTCCAGACCTTCGCCGCGGCGAGCTCAAGCCGTGGCTTTGAGGCTGCGGGCAAATTCAGCCACCGCCTGATGCGTCAGCCAGATCGCCTGCCCGTCGACCGGCTGAGCCCAGCTCGACAGCTTGGCGATCACGATGCCGTTGGCGGCATCGACGAACAGGTTCTGGCCGTGAATGCCCATCGCGAACATCAGCTGCGGCTGATCGTTGATGACGTACCAGCCGCTGCGGTAGTGCATGTTGCGGCTGATCGCGGCGAAACTGTCGCGCCAGTGGCCGTCGCGCCAGGCCTGCACATCGCCATTGTGCCTGACGTCGTCGAGCCAGCCCTCGGGGACGATCGTCTGCGAGCCGCGCCGGCCGCCCGACAGCACGAGTTGGCCGAGCCGGGCGAAGTCGCGCAGCGTCGCGCAGAAGCCGCCAGTGCAGCGCGGCGCGCCCTTGCGGTCGAGAGTGATGAAGGCCTCGCCGCTCGCCCCCATCGGCTTCCACAGCAAGGTGCCGACGAGGCTCGCGAAGCTGCGGCCGGTGGCGCGCTCGATCGCCCAGCCCAGCAAATCGGTGTTGGAGGAGACGTAGCTGAAGGCGCCGCCATGCGGCGCCGACTGGGCGCGCATCGTCGCGAAGAAATCGTGCAGGTTCGGCGTCGTGCCCGGCGCGACCGGCTCCCAGCCGCTGGCGTCGGCATAGGCCTGCAGGCCGGCGCCATCGAACACGACGCCCGCACGCATGTCGAGAAGCTGCCGGATCGTGGCGCCGCGATAGGCCGTGGCGGCCACCTCCGGCACGTAGCGCGTGACCTCGGCGTCGATGTCGATCTCGCCGCGACCGGACAGGATGCCGACCATGAGGCCGGTGATCGACTTGGTCGCCGACATCAGGATGTGCGGCGTGTCGCGGTCGGTGCCGCCGTCATAGCGCTCGAAGACGATGCGGCCGTCATGCAGGATCAGCAGCCCGTCGGTCGCCGTCGCCTTCAGGAAACCGTCGAGATCGAGCGTGCCGCCCTTGGGCAGCCGCACGCTGAAATCCTCGAACGCAACCGGGCTCGCCGGCAGCGGCCAGGCGCTGCCGGGCGCGCTCTCGACGTCGGCGACCGGCAGGATCGCGCGGATGTTGTGAAAGGCCCAGCGGCTGAACGGCGCAGTGCGCCAGTTGGAGAGATCGGCGGTGGTGGGAGAGAGGTCGATCGACATGCAAGGCCCTGCGGAGTCCCAGGAACGCCTGACATAGGCGTTCGCCGGAGCGGCGGGAAGCCCGGCATTTCGCATATGCAAAACAAGCAGGCCGCATCGAAAGACGGCCTGGCACACTCCATCCCCGTCATTGCGAGGAGCGAAGCGACGACGCAATCCAGAGTCCCGACCGAGCCCCTGGATTGCGTCGCTTCGCTCGCAATGACGCCGGTTAAAGCGAAATCAGATCACCGGATTCCACGGCGCCGGGATCAGCCGGTACTTGGCGCCGTCCTTCTCGACATAGCCCACCGAGGGGAACGAGAAGTGGAAGCCGATCACCTTGGCCTTCTCGGCGGCGGCCATGTCGTAGAACTTGTGCCGCGTCTCCTGGGCCATCGCGGCATCGGTGTCGAACATCACGTGCCAGTCGGGGTTGCGCAGGAACAGTTCGGGGACGTTGGTGACGTCGGCCTGGATCAGGACCCTGGCATTACCGGAAGCGACCGCGAACGAGGTGTGTCCCGGCGTGTGACCGGGCGTGCCGAGCGCGGTGATGCCGGGCGCGACCTCCTTGTCCCACTCGTACTGCGTGACCTTGCTTTCGAGCCCGCCGAACACCTTCTTGAAGTTGGCGAAATTGCCCTTCATCAAGTCGGTCTGCGCCTTGGCGGCGTTCTCGTCGCTGGCCCAGAACGCCCACTCCTTGGCCGGCACCTTCAGCTCGGCGTTCGGAAATGCCAGCGAGCCGTCCGCGAGCTTGAGGCCGTTGATGTGGTCGCCGTGCATGTGGGAGAGCACGACGACGTCGATGCTCTTCGGATCGACGCCGGCGGCAGCGAGATTCTGCAGGGTGCGCCCGACCGCGCCCTTGCTGGCCTCGAAGGCCCCGGCGCCGTTGCCGGTATCGATCAGGACCAGCTTGGAGCCGGTGTTGATCAGTTGCGGATTGAAGGGGATCGTGATCATGCCCTTCGGCATGTAGGCGCTTTCGGCAGCCGCGAGCGCGTCGTCCTTGGCGGTGTTGACGACGAACTTGTCGGGCATCGGGAAGGTGCGCGCGCCGTCATTGACGGAGGTGCACTCGTAGTCGCCGACCTTGTAGCGGTAGAAGCCGGGGGCCTGCGCGCCGGCGGGCGCAACCGCCGCGCGTGCCTGTCCGGCCAGCGGCGGCAAGGCGGTTGCAGCTCCGGCGAGGGCCGCACCAGCCAGAAATCGACGGCGATCCAATCGGGTCATGACAAATCTCTCCTCAGTGCTTCATGCGGCTGACGCCGCCCCCCAGACAAACGGGGCGGATTGTCTCCGCATGCGGGCCAAACGCAAGCCCGTCAGCAACGTCCGAGGAGCGACGTTAGGTCACTTATCTTTGTTGGGGTCGATGAGGAATTTTTCGCCGGTGGCCCGTTTGGCGTACACGGCGAGGTTGGCCGGATCGAGCGCCTCGGACAAGGAAACGACCTTGGTGTAGTGGCTGGCAAAGGTCGTCTTCAGCTCGTCGACGACGCGCTGGCGCAGCCGCTCGGTATCCGCCTTGCCGATCTTCATCAGGAACGGAAACAGCAGCCAGCCGCCGACGCTCCAGGTCATGCCGAAGCCGCGCGTGATCTCGGTCGGCCTGACGTCGAGGCTGCCGTAGATGTAGACCTGCTTGTGCACGCTGGAGCCGTAGCGGCTGTAGGGGTGCTTGCCGGACTTATTGATCGCAGCTTCCATCGCGTTGAGGATCTGGCCCGCAAGCTTGCCGCCGCCGATCGCATCGAAGGCGATGGTCGCGCCGGTCTCGACCAGCGCCGCGATCAGATCGTCCATGAAGGTGGGCGAGGTCGAATCCACGACGTGCTTGGCGCCGAGGCCGCGCAGGATCTCGGCCTGCGCCGCACTGCGCACGATGTTGACGAGCGGGATGCCGTCCTTGAGGCAGATCTTGTTCAGCATCTGCCCGAGATTGGACGCGGCCGCTGTATGCACCAGCGCGGTATGGCCCTCGCGCCGCATCGTCTCGGTCATGCCGAGCGAGGTCAGCGGATTGACGAAGCAGGAGGCACCCTCGGCGGGTGTGGTGCCCGCCGGCAGCGGCAGGCATTCGGAGAGCTTCAGGCAGCGATACTGGCTGTACATCGCCCCGCCGATCGCCGCGACCGTGCGGCCCATCAGCGCCTTGGCGGCGTCGGAGGATCCGGTCTTGACCACGACGCCCGCCCCCTCGTTGCCAACAGGCATGGACTCGTCGACCCGGGCGGCCATCGCCCGCATCCCCGCCTCCGGCACCTTCGCGATGATGACCGGACGGTCCTTGGTGCCGGATGCCTGCATGGTCGTGAGGTCGGCAGCGCCAACGAGCAGGCCGAGATCGGACGGGTTGATCGGCGCCGCCTCGATCCGCACCACGACCTCGTCCGGGCCCGGCTCGGGGGTCGGCACGTCGACCAGCGAGAGCTCGAGCTCACCGCTGCGCTTGATCAGCGTCCGCAGCTGCAGGCCTTGTGTCTCGACGCTCATGCGTGCCTCCCCTCTTCCTCTTCGTTGTTTATTCAGCGCGCGATCAGGCCAGCGCCTTCAGCGCCGCCCTGCCCGCATATTTGGCCTGCGCATCCAGCTCCTGCTCGATGCGCAGCAGCTGGTTGTACTTGGCGGTGCGGTCGGCGCGCGCCAGCGAGCCGGTCTTGATCTGCCCGCAATTGGTGGCGACCGCCAGATCGGCGATCGTCGAATCCTCGGTCTCGCCGGATCGGTGCGACATCACGGCGGTGTAGCCGGCCTTGTAGGCCATCTCGACCGCGGCGAGCGTCTCGGTCAGCGTGCCGATCTGGTTGACCTTGATCAGGATCGAGTTGGCGCGGCCGTTACGGATGCCGTCCTCCAGACGGTTCACGTTGGTCACGAACAGGTCGTCGCCGACGAGCTGGCACTTGTGGCCGATCAGATCGGTCAGCTCCTTCCAGCCGTCCATGTCGTCCTCCGACATGCCGTCCTCGATCGAGGCGATCGGATAGCGCGCGACGAGGTCGGCGAGATATTTGGCCTGCTCCGAACGCGAGCGCGACTTGTTCTCGCCCTCGTAGACGTACTTGCCGTCCTTGAAGAACTCGGTCGCGGCGCAGTCGAGCGCCAGCATGACGTCCTCGCCCGCGGTGTAGCCGGCCTTGCCGATCGCGGCCATGACGAAGTCGAGCGCGGCATCCGCCGACGGCAGGTTCGGCGCGAAGCCACCCTCGTCGCCGACATTGGTGTTGTGACCGGCCTTCTTCAGCTCGGCCTTCAGCGTATGGAAGATCTCCGAGCCGCAGCGCAGCGCTTCCGCAAAGCTCGGTGCGCCCACCGGCATGATCATGAATTCCTGGAAGTCGATCGGGTTGTCGGCGTGGACGCCGCCATTGACGATGTTCATCATCGGCACCGGCAAAGTGCGCGCCGAGGTGCCGCCGACATAGCGATACAGCGGCATGTCGTAGGAGATCGCCGCCGCCTTGGCGCAGGCGAGCGACACGCCGAGAATGGCGTTGGCGCCGATCCGGCTCTTGTTCTCGGTGCCGTCGAGCTCGATCAGGATCTGGTCGATCTGGACCTGGTCCTGCACCGACATGTCGCTGAGCGCCTCATAGACCTCGTCGTTGATGGCTTCGACGGCCTTCAGCACGCCCTTGCCGAGATAGCGGTGCTTGTCGCCGTCGCGCAGCTCGACCGCCTCATGGGCGCCGGTGGAGGCGCCGGACGGCACGGCGGCGCGGCCGACCGAGCCGTCCTCCAGCACGACGTCGACCTCGACCGTGGGATTGCCGCGGCTGTCCAGGATTTCGCGGCCGATGATGTCGACGATGGCGGTCATGAGGTCCTCTTACGGGCTTCTGGTGGGCGTTGCTGCGCCGCTTCTACCGCAGGGACGGGAGGGCGAAAAGGCCAAGTCGGACAGAAGTCGGGCAGAAGTCGCGGCCAAATGACGAGGCGGCTGCCCGACGCGGCGAGTGACGGCGGCGGCCGGATTGGCTAAGACGGCGCCCAACCTCATCCCTGGCCCGAGACATGGCGAAAAGATCCACAAAATCCGACACATCAGCCGAGCTCCAGCTCGGCCGCCCGGTCACCCAGCCGGACAGCCCGGAGACGGCCAAGCTCGACCGCGTTCCCAACCCGCAGAAGGACACGGATTATCTGGCCCGCTTTACGGTGCCGGAATTCACCTCGCTCTGCCCCGTGACGGGACAGCCGGACTTCGCGCATCTCGTCATCGATTACGCCCCCGGTCCCTGGCTGGTCGAATCCAAGTCGCTGAAGCTGTACCTCGCGAGCTTCCGCAACCACGGCGCCTTCCACGAGGACTGCACGGTCGCGATCGGCAAGCGCCTCGCCGCCGAGCTCAAGCCGAAATGGCTGCGCATCGGCGGCTACTGGTACCCCCGCGGCGGCATCCCGATCGACGTGTTCTGGCAGACGGGCAAGCTGCCGAAGGGCCTGTGGGTCCCGGAGCAAGGCGTGGCGCCGTATCGCGGGCGGGGTTAACGAGGCGAACGCTCGGCAATAGCGTGATCGTCACGGTCATTCCGGGGCAAGGCCGCGGCCTTGAACCGGAATCTCGAGATTGTTTTGCATCTGCTCCTTCACAGGCGATTCTTGAATGCCCGTCACAGACGTTGTCTGCACCTCACTTCGAGGTACGGTCGTCGTCATCTTTCCTCATTACCCGAACCTGCCAGGATTTCCATGAGGATCACCGTTATTCTCGCGGCGTCCGCGTACGTAACGTTCGAGTCTATCTTCTGCGCCCTCTGAGCCACTTCATCTATAAATTGACTCGCAAGCTCCTCATTGTCGCTTCCACGCACGACCCAAAACCGCTTCACCAGCTCTGCATTTCGGACAAGCTCGATCGCCAGAGGCCTCAACTCCTCGCGTGATCGAATGAACCTTCGTGCGACGGTCTCTTCGGAAGGAGTGGCCTCGGCCTTCGCACCATTCACTGCTGGGCCGCTCAGAATACGGAGGACGAATCTTGGTCGTTCTTGATCGATCATGTTGCAATACCAAATCGCGGCTAAGCCAGGGTCACAGTTACTGCCGAGCACTTCCACGCAACCCCCAAGCCATTTACGTTTTTCAGATGGATGACATGAGCCGACTATTTCGGGAGCGACTTGACGCGCTCTCGCTCAAACACTCCGATCTCTTGCTGCCACTCGGTATACTTGGCGGCTTCGATGGGAACACCGATCAGATGAAACCCGGAAAGGTCTTCGTACATCGCGACGAAATATTCCTGTTGGAGCTGACGCGGTGTAGTGGGACCTTGAGCGTAGCTATGGCCGCTGCCGAACGTCACGTTTATGCGCTCTAGCTCTGGTCGCTTGCCACGGAGAACGGCAAGCACCTGTAACCAAGCTGAATAGTCCTCGTGGAAAGCTTCGCCCGGACGCGCGGATTGCTCGAAACCATAGAGACCTGCAGGCCCACCTAGGACCCGTACCCTGGCCACAACGATTTGATCCATGGATGACAGGGACTGGGGCTTGGTTATTTCGACAGGCAACTCTTCCGAAAAGTAAGTCCGCAGGCCACTGGCTGCTGCGGTCACGATCGTCGTCGTCCCAATCAAGACAGCGCAAACCAAACAGCTAACGAACGACCTCATCACTCTCACCTCAACTCGCTCATTGAATCGATTGCCACGGGTCAATTGGATAAGAACAGTGATCGCGACCATCAATCGCCCGAATTTTTTTCAGCATCTCAACTCTCCCGTCAGGGTAGACTTTAAGGCAGTCGTCGAAATCCTACTATTTCAAAAAGGACCACCATGTGACGCTCGTATCCGCCTGAATGCCGGATTTCGACTTGGGACACATTCCAAGGTACGCAGCCGAAAGTTTTCTCTTTCATTTTTTCCGAAACCGTGCTCTATTATGCGCGTCCCGTCTCGATCAGAGGGGCGCTTCGCGGTCGTCACGGACGTTGAGGCGGGATGCGGTGGGTGTGTCAGGTTCGCAGCGTGCTCAGTCATGCGGACGAACGAGCCTGATGCGCCGGCGAAATCGTATGGTCCTGGCCTCCCGACGCTGAGGCTACGCTGGTGGTGATGATCCGCCGGTCACGGGGGCAAGACAGCCCGGTCCCCGGGGAGATTACGTATAAGCCGCCCAACCATCGCGCGGGGAATGCCGGGATGTCTCGGCTGAACCTGTGGTTCCTGCCGCCTGCATTCTTGTTAGCAGGCGGGCCATGGGGGCGGCCAGCTCCCGGCATTCCCCGTGCCCTCTTTTCGGAAATAGGGCATGTCCAAAGGCAAAGCTCGGACGCAGATGCGCCGCGAGATGGCGGCGGTGTGCGCCCAGGGCTAAAGCAGCAAACGATGGGCCTTTATGCGCTCGCCTGTCTCCACGTCGTCATGCCCGGGCTTGTCCCGGGCATCCACGTCCTTCTCGGCGTGCCGGACGACGTGGATGGCCGGGACAAGCCCGGCCATGACGGAGCAACAAATGAGCAGGCGTTCCTGCGGCTATGGCTCGGTGTCTTCAGATGCAATGAGCATGCACCTGTGCCCGACAGGGCGGTCAGCTCGTCGCCGCATCCGCCGGCGGCCGCTGCCGCAGCAGCGCGGCACAGGCGAAGCCGAGCGCGACCATCAGGACGGCGGCGGCGAGCAGCGTCGGCTGCTTGCCGCCATGGACGACGCCAAAGCCGTAGGCGATGGGGCCGACGGTCTGGCCGAGGAAGAAGAAGAACGAGTGCAGCGACATCGCGGTCGCGCGGGCGCCGATCGACAGCTCGCTGGCGAACACCTGCAGGCAGCCGTGGATCATGTAGAAGCCCCAGCCCATCATCAGCATGCAGGCGAACTGCAGCTTCCAGCCGGGGCCGAAGGCGAGCGCAGCGAGTTGCAGGCCGACCAGTCCCGCGCCCACGATCATCATGCCCTTGACGCCGAGCCGCGGCAGGAAGCTCGACACCGTGAAGGTGTAGAACAGGCCGCCGACCGCAAAACCCGCGATGACGATGCCGGCGATCGACAGCGAGGTTTCGCCGAGGTCGAACAGGAACGAGGCGATGAACGGAAACAGCCCGAATACGCAGCAGCCTTCGACGAACACCGCCGGAAAGCAGAAGCGCGCATTGGGGTTGGTGAAGATGGTGCGGTAGCCCTTCCTCAGCGCGGCGAGATCCGTGGTCGGCACGTGGGTGACCTTGGCGCCGCGGAAACCGGCCGCCACCGCGAGCGAGGCGATCAGTCCGAGCGCGCCGAGGATCGCGAGCACGCCGCGCCAGCCGATGAAGTCGCCGATGATACCGGAGGCCGTGGCGCCGAGCAGGTTGCCGGCCATCGATCCCGCCAGCGTCCGGCCGATCGCAACCTGGCGCTTGTCGGGCGCGACGAGATCGCTGGTCAATCCGAGCGCGACCGGGAACACGCCGCCCGAGGCAACGCCAGCGAGAATGCGCGAGGCGAACAGCAGCGGAAACGAGGTGGCGAGCGCGCCAAGGATGCTGGCGACGCCGAGCAGCGCGAGGCACAGCGTCATCAGGCGCGCCTTGCCGAACAGATCGGCGGCGGCGCCGATCGCCGGCTGGATCAGCGCATAGATCAGCGCATAGCCGGCGGCGATGCCGGCCGCCGTCGCAATGCTGATCGAAAAATCCTCGGCGACATGCGGCAGCACCGGATCGAGCGCCCGCGTCGACAGCGCCGCCGAGAAGCCCGCCAGCGCGATGATGTTCACGGCTGGCGGAAACTTGTTGTCTGCGGGCTTGGCGACGGGCTGGTGCATCAGCTGATGGCGTCTGCCGTCTGCGCCTTGGCGAGCCGGTCGAAGTCCATCAGCGTCTTCAACAAGGCCTCGAACTGTGCGAGCGGCACCATGTTCGGTCCATCGGAGGGCGCATGATCCGGATCGGGATGGGTCTCGATGAACACGCCGGCGACGCCGACCGCGACCGCCGCGCGTGCGAGCACCGGCACGAATTCGCGCTGGCCGCCCGACGAGGTGCCCTGCCCGCCCGGCTGCTGCACCGAGTGCGTGGCATCGAAGATGACCGGCGCGCCGGTGGTCTTCGCCATGATCGGGAGCGCGCGCATGTCCGAGACCAGCGTGTTGTAGCCGAACGAGACGCCGCGCTCGGTCGCCAGCACGTTCGGATTGCCGGCGCCGGTGATCTTGGCAACGACGTTGGCCATATCCCACGGCGCCAGGAACTGGCCCTTCTTGACGTTGATCACCTTGCCGGTCGCGGCGGCCGCGAGCAGCAGGTCGGTCTGGCGGCACAGGAAGGCGGGGATCTGCAGGATGTCGACGGCCTGCGCCACCTCGGCGCACTGGCTCGCGTCATGGACATCGGTCAGCACGGGAAGGCCGAGCGAGGCGCGGATCTCCGCGAAGATCGGCAGCGACTGCTGGAGGCCAAGCCCGCGCGCGGCGGAGCCGCTGGTGCGGTTGGCCTTGTCGAACGAGGTCTTGTAGACGAGGCCGATGTTCAGGCGCGTCGCGATCTCCTTCAGCGCCGAGGCGACCTCGAGCGCGTGGGCGCGGCTCTCGAGCTGGCACGGCCCGGCGATGACCGCGAGCGGCAGCTGATTGCCAAACTTGACGGAGCCGAGGCTGACGACCGGCGCGGCAGAGATCGGAGCGTTCACGACTTCATCCTCTTTGAGCGCGCGACCATGGCCCGGCGCGGGCATCCGGATCAACCCGGCGCGCGCCCGCGAATAGCAGGGTTGCGGGGATCGGTCATCCCCGCCCCTCCCCGGCCTCTATTTCAGCGCCGAGAATGCGGTCGGCACCAGGAACTGGCTGGTGATGTTGGCGACGATCTGGCCGTCCTCCTCGCTCTTGGCGCGGGCGGCGATCCAGTCCGGATTGGTCATGAAGGCGGTCCATTTGGTCTCGCGCTCGGCGAGCGATTCCCAGGCGAGGAAATAGGTCAGGTCCTGGTTGGATTCGCCGATCAGGGTGGTGAAGAAGCCGACCGGGCGGATGCCATGTTTCTCCCACAGCTTCAGCGTGGTCGTCTCGAAGCGCTTGAGCAGCGCCGGCAGCCGGCCGGGAATGCAGCGATAGATGCGGCTCTCATAGATCATGTGATCCTCCCTGATCTGTTCTTGCTTCGCGTGAACAGGGAGCGTTGTCGCAACAATCGCTGCGGTCGTCAAAGGCGGAGTGACCGCTGTGGCCGCAGGGTTGGAGATGGCTCAACGCGTCTCCTGCCGCTGCGCTTTGGCGATAGGCGGTTTGCTCGTGGAGAGAGATTTGCGCCACTTGGAACGTTGTTCGACCCTCACCCTGAGGAGACCGCCGCAGGCGGTCGTCTCGAAGGGCGAGGCCCGTACTGTGGCCTCATGGTTCGAGACGCGTCACAGAGGGCGACGCTCCTCACCATGAGGGTCCGGCTCCGAAATCGGCGCTGCTCATTGGCCATGAGCAGCGTGCTTATGGAGAGGGGTGATCGCTCGCCCCTCGCGTCTGGCTCAGACCAGCCGGCTCTGCACCACCGCCGCCTGGATGAAGGACGCGAACAGCGGATGCGGCTCGAACGGGCGCGACTTCAGCTCGGGGTGGAACTGGACGCCGATGAACCACGGATGGTCCTCGTACTCCACGATCTCCGGCAGCACGCCGTCCGGCGACAGGCCGGAGAACTTCAGGCCATGCTGCTCGAGCCGGTCCTTGTAGGCGGTGTTGACCTCGTAGCGGTGGCGATGGCGCTCGGAGATCTCGGTCGCGCCGCCATAGACCTCGGAGACGCGGCTGCCGCGCTTGAGCGCCGCGGGATAGGCGCCGAGCCGCATCGTGCCGCCGAGATCGCCGCTCTTGGAGCGCTTCTCCAGCTCGTTGCCGCGCAGCCACTCGGTCATCAGACCGACCAGCGGCTCCTTCGTCGGACCGAACTCGGTCGAGTTGGCCTCGGTGATCCCGACCAGATTGCGCGCGGCCTCGATGACCGCCATCTGCATGCCGAAGCAGATGCCGAAATACGGCACGTCGCGCTCCCTGGCGAACTGCGCCGCGCGGATCTTGCCCTCGGCGCCGCGCTGGCCGAAGCCGCCGGGCACCAGGATGCCGTTGACGTGCTCGAGGAACGGCGCCGGGTCCTCGTTCTCGAACACCTCGCTCTCGATCCAGTCGAGCTTGACGCGGACCTTGTTGGCGATGCCGCCATGCGACAGCGCCTCGATCAGCGACTTGTAGGCATCCTTCATGCCCGTGTACTTGCCGACGATCGCGATCGTCACGTCGCCTTCCGGGTTGCGGACGCGCTCGTTGATCGTGTGCCAGCTCGCCAGCGCCGGCGGCACCCGCGGCTCGATGCCGAACGCGGCCAGCACCTCGTCGTCGAGACCCGCGGCGTGATACGCCTCGGGCACGGCATAGATGTTGTCGACGTCGCGCGCCTCGATGACGGCGCTTTCGCGCACGTTGCAGAACAGGCCGAGCTTGCGCCGTTCCTCCTTCGGGATCGGGCGGTCGGTGCGGCACAGCAGGATGTCCGGCTGGATGCCGATCGAGCGCAGCTCCTTGACCGAATGCTGCGTCGGCTTGGTCTTCAACTCGCCGGCGCTCGGGATGTACGGGAGCAGCGTGAGATGGATGTAGATCGCGTGATGGCGCGGCAGCTCATTGCCGAGCTGGCGGATCGCTTCGAAGAACGGCAGACCCTCGATGTCGCCGACGGTGCCGCCGATCTCGACCAGCACGAAATCGTACTCGTCATTCCCGGACAGGACGAAATCCTTGATCGCATTCGTCACGTGCGGAACGACCTGGATGGTCGCGCCGAGATAGTCGCCGCGGCGCTCCTTGGTCAGGATGTCCTGATAGATCCGCCCGGTGGTGATGTTGTCGGCCTTGGTCGCGGGCCGCCCGGTGAAGCGTTCGTAATGGCCGAGATCGAGATCGGTCTCGGCGCCGTCGTCGGTCACGAACACTTCGCCGTGCTGATACGGCGACATCGTGCCTGGATCGAGGTTGAGATAGGGGTCGAGCTTGCGAAGCCGGACCTTGTAGCCGCGGGCCTGCAGCAGCGCGCCTAACGCGGCTGAAGCCAGACCCTTTCCGAGCGAGGAAACCACGCCGCCGGTGATGAAGATGTACCGCGCCATGGGACCCTACCTTTAATGCCGCGCGCTCGATTCGCCAAAACGAATCGTGGTCGGCCCGCAACGTCGTCGCGGGCCTGTGGGTGACGTCAAAATATGAATGGTCCCAGGGACTTGAGACCGCTTTATGATGCAGGACGCCAACTGCGTTCCTGCATGGCTTGCCCGCTTTATTGCGACTGCGGGGCCTGCGGCGCGCTCGGTGCCGCGGGGGCCTGCTGCTCGTCGGCCTTCTTGAGCTGGTCGAGCACGCCACCGCTGGTCGGCGCCACCGGGGTCGCCCCGCCCGATTGGGTCTGCCCAGGCACGGTGCCGAGGATCGAGGCCGGCTTGCGATCGTATCCTGCCAGCCAGGTCAGGGCCAGGCTGGTGAGGAAGAAGCCGACCGCCAGGATCGCCGTGGTGCGCGTCAGCAGGTTCGCCGTGCCGCGGCTCGACATGAAGCCGGCGCCGCCGCCCATGCCGAGGCCGCCGCCTTCGGACTTCTGCAACAGCACCGCGCCGATCAGGACGGCGACGATCATGAGGTGAATGACGATCAAGACAGTCTGCATGGTGACCTTCCGTCACAAGCCCTCGCAGGCCCCGGCCGGAGGCCGGGATCGCGAGAGCTTCGCGGGCTATTCGGAAATTTGCGCGGTGTTACACGATCGTGTCGAGCAACGCCACCCCGCAGATAATCGCAAGCGCGCTTCGCACAAGCGCCGGCGTAGCCCTCGGGGTCGCCCCTTGCCGTCCGCCTCGATATCCATTATCAGAGACGAATGGATCAAATAATGGACGATTTCAGCCAGCGGCTCGCGCGCCGCCTGCTGCTGGAACGCGACGCCCGCGGGTGGTCGCTGGCCGACCTCGCCGAACGCTCCGGCGTGTCGAAGGCAACCATCAGCAAGATCGAGCGTGCCGAGGTCAGCCCGACCGCGGTCATCCTGGTGAAGCTCGCAAGCGCGTTCGACCTCACGCTGGCCGGCCTGATGCTCCGCGCCGAAGCCCAGTCGGAGCGCCTGTCCAAGGCGGCCGAGCAGCCGGTCTGGCGCGATCCGGAGACGGGCTATGTCAGGCGCCAGGTCTTTCTCAGGCCGGATCATCCGATCGAGTTGGTGACGGTCGAGATGCCGGCGCACCGCAGCGTGACCTTGCCGGCCTCTTCATACATCCACATCCGCCAGCTTCTCTGGGTGCAGAGCGGACAATTGACCATCACGGAAGGCGCGGACCGCCACGTCCTCGGCCCCGGCGACTGCCTCGGCTTCGGCCCACCGATCGACACCACCTTTGCCAACGAATCGGACGCACCCTGCGTCTACGTCGTGGCGCTTGCCCGGAGTTGAGCATGTTACCGCGAATCGCAGCCTTGTCCGACACGCCGGCCATTCGCGCGGCGCTGAGCGCGATGCTGATCGAAACAGTGGCCCATGGCGGGTCCGTCAGCTTCATGCACCCGCTCAGCTCCGGCGATGCCGATGCTTTCTGGCAGGACTCGCTCGCGGCCGCGGAGCGCGGCGAACGAATCGTGCTGGGGGCCTTTGACGGGCAGGACCTGATCGGGACGGTGACGCTGCAGCTGAAGCTGCCGCCGAACCAGCCACATCGCGCCGAGATCGCCAAGATGATGACCCGCGTGAGCCATCGTAAGCGCGGCGTCGCACGTGCTCTGCTGGATGCGGCAGAAACCCTCGCGCGCGGGCACGGCCGCACGATGCTCGTGCTCGACACCGCCGAAGATGGCGGCGCCTCATCACTCTATGAAGGCGTCGGCTTCCAGCTGAGCGGCATCATTCCAGACTATGCCGTGAAGCCGCATGGCGGCCTCACCGGCACGATGATCTATTGGAAGCGGATTGGAGAAGCGGCATGAGGCGCAGGGTATCAGAGCGCCCGGCTCAGCTCGGCTCTCAACAGCCCTTCGCAATTGCGAGAAAATCAGCCGCTTTCAGGCTAGCGCCGCCGACCAGCGCCCCGTTGACGTTGGCGACCGCCATCAGCTCGGCCGCATTGGAGGGCTTGACCGAGCCACCATAGAGGATACGCATGCGCGCCCCCTGCTCCTTGAAGCGGTCGATCAGCAATTGCCGAATAAAGGCATGAATCTGCTCGACATCCTTGGCGGTCGGCGTGAGGCCGGTGCCGATCGCCCAAACCGGCTCATAGGCCACGACCAGGTTGTCGGCCCGTGAGTCCTGCGGCAGGCTGAGGTTGAGCTGGCCGCGCAGGATGTCGAGCGTCTGTCCGGCATCGCGCTGCTGCTGGGTTTCGCCCACGCAAACGATCGCGACCAGCCCGGCGCGCCACACCGCCTCGGTCTTCTGGTGCACCACAACATCGCTTTCGCCATGATCGGCACGCCGCTCGGAATGGCCGACGATGATGGCGCTGGCGCCAGCATCGGCCAGCATCTCCGCCGAAATGTCCCCGGTATGGGCTCCTGAGGCCTTAGGGTGGCAGTCCTGCGCGCCGATCGCGATCGCGTGGGTGCCGCGCGCCCGCTCGGCGAAGCCTGCCACCAGGGTGGCGGGAGGACAGACCAGCAGGTCGGCCTTGCCGGTGACCTCGGCGGCTCCGGCCAGCATGGCGTCGAACTCGGTGGTCGAGGCCTTCAGGCCGTTCATTTTCCAGTTGCCGGCGATCAGCGGCCGGATGCGGTCGGTCATGGCGGGATTCCAGCAAATGTTGTGACGGACATCGGCTAGCAGAGCCCTTCGAGGAGCACCAGAGCGGGAGCCGTCTTCTCACCGCTTCAATCGGCCTCAGGGCCGAGGTTGCGACCGGGCGGCTGCCTCTTTATAAGCCGTTTCAACTCGGCGACGGCCTTTCGCGGAATCTGCTTTAAGGCGCGGCCTCTTCATCCTTTTTCCTGCAGACAGACTGGACCCATGCTTCGAGGATTACGCAAGGCCTCATCAAACTGGCTCGGCAAGACCATCATGGCGGTGGTCATGGGCGTTTTGATCGTCAGTTTCGGCATCTGGGGCATTGCCGACATCTTCCGCGGCTTCGGGCAGTCGACGGCTGCAACCGTGGGACGCACGGAGATCTCGATCAACGAGTTCCGGCAGATCTATACCGACCGGCTGCAGCAGATCGGCCGCCAGCTCGGCCGTCCGCTGACCACCGAGCAGGCCCACATGTTCGGGCTCGACCGCTCCGTGCTGCAGCAGACGATTGCGGAAGCCGCCCTCGACGAGCAGGCTCGCCGTCTCGGTCTCGCCCAGTCCGATGCGGAGACCATGCGGGTGATCCTCAGCGATCCCAACTTCAAGGGCCCGAACGGGGCATTCGACCCGCAGCGTTTCCAGGCCATCATCCGCAATTTCGGCTTCACCGAGCAGCGCTATCTGGCTGACCAGCGACGGCAGTCGCTGCGGCGGCAGATCACCGGCACGATCGCGGCCGGGCTGGAGCCGTCCAACACGATGCTCGAGGCGCTGAGCCGCTTCCAGAACGAGCAGCGCTCGATCGATTACATCAAGCTCGACGCGGCGCAGGCCGGCACCATCGATGCGCCCTCGCCCGAGGTTCTCGCGTCCTATTTCGATGAGCACAAAGCCCAGTTCAAGGCGCCGGAATATCGCAAGATCTCGTTCGTCGTGGTGACACCCGAAGAGATCGGCAAGTCGACCGACGTTTCTGACGAGGACGCCAGGAAGCTGTTCGACCAGCGCAAGGCGCTGATGGGCACGCCGGAGAAGCGCCAGGTCCAGCAGATGACCTTCCCCACCATGGAGGAGGCACAGGCGGCGCGCGCCCGGATCGCCGCGGGTGAAGTCACGTTCGACGAGCTCGCCAAGGAGCGCAACCTCAACCCGGCCGATCTCGATCTCGGTCTGGTGACGAAATCGGCGATTCTCGACCCTGTCGTTGCCGATACCGCCTTCTCGCTGCCGACCGGCGAGGTCAGCCAGCCGGTCAAGGGCGCGTTCAACGTGGCGCTGGTCAAGGTCAGCGCGATTCAGCCGGGCCAGCAGCCCGAATATGAGAGCGTCGCTGCCGAGATCAAGAAAGAGATCGCAGCCGACCGCGCCAAGTCGCAAGTCGCCAATCTTCGCGACAAGATGGAAGATGAGCGCGGCGGCGGCGCCAGCGTGGCCGAGGCCGCCAAGAAGCTCGGTCTCAATGCCGTTACGCTCGAAGCGGTCGACAGGTCCGGCAAGCAACCCAACGGCCAGCCCGTTTCGAACATCCCGCTTGGCCTCGATGTCGTTGCGCAGGCCTTCACCAGCGACGTCGGTGTCGACAACGAGCCGATCTCGTTCCGCGGCGGCTATGTCTGGTTCGAGGTTCTCGGCATCACCCCGCCGCGCGATCGCGCCCTCGACGAGGTCAAGGATCAGGTCGCCGCGCGCTGGCGCGACGACGAGGTCGCAGCGAAGCTGCGCGCCAAAGCCACCGAGCTGGTCAAGAAGCTCAACGAGGGGGGCAAGCTCGCCGATGAGGCGACATCGCTGGGCGTGAAGGTCGAGACGGCCAGCGCGTTCAAGCGCGACGCCTCGGTGCCCGGCGTCCCCACCGGAGCGATCACCGCCGCATTCCGCACCGCCAAGGACGGCGTCGGCCAGACCGAGGCTGATGGCGGCCGGCAGTGGATTGTGTTCCGTGTCACCGACATCATCGATCCGAAGGTCGACCTCGCGTCCGAGGACACCAAGAAGCTGAAGGACCAGTTGCAGCGCGCGCTCGCCGACGAGCAAGGCACGGCCTACGTCATGAAGCTCGAGAAGGACATCGGGACGACGATCAACGAGACCGCCGTGGCCCAGGTGGTCGGCGGCAACAATCAGTGACGGTTTGCTAGGGGCACGCGTGATGGACGATCTCAAGTCGATCATTGGCAAGGTCGCGACCGGTGCGCCGCTGTCCCGCGAGGAGGCGGCGTCCGCCTTCGACAGCATGATGTCGGGCGAGGCGACGCCGTCGCAGATGGGCGCGCTGCTGATGGCGCTGCGCGTGCGCGGCGAGACGATCGAGGAGATCACCGGCGCCGTCAGCGTGATGCGGGCGAAGATGCTGCGCGTCGATGCGCCGGCGAGCGCGGTCGACATCGTCGGCACCGGCGGCGACGGCTCCGGCTCGGTCAACGTCTCGACCTGCGCCTCCTTCATCGTGGCCGGCGCCGGCGTGCCGGTCGCCAAGCACGGCAACCGCGCACTGTCGTCCCGCTCTGGCGCCGCCGACGTGCTCGCCGCGCTCGGCGTCAAGATCGACCTGAAGCCGGACCAGGTCGGACGATGCGTGCATGAGGCCGGTATCGGCTTCATGTTCGCGCCCGCGCATCATCCGGCGATGAAGAACGTCGGACCGACCCGGGTCGAGCTCGCCACCCGCACGATCTTCAATCTGCTCGGTCCCCTGTCCAATCCGGCCGGCGTCAGGCGCCAGATGGTCGGCGTGTTCTCGCGGCAATGGGTCGAGCCATTGGCCCACGTGTTGAAGAATCTCGGCTCGGAGGCCGCCTGGGTCGTGCACGGCTCCGACGGGCTCGACGAGATCACCTTGACCGGCCCGACCTTCGTCGCCGCGCTGGAGAACGGCCATATCCGCACCTTCGAGGTCTCGCCCGAGGAGGCCGGGCTTGGCCTGTGCGGCAGCGACGGTCTGAAGGGCGGCGACGCTGCGGCCAATGCGGTGGCGCTGCAGAGCGTGCTGGACGGCCTGCCGAGCCCCTATCGCGACGTCGCTCTGCTGAACGCTGCGGCGGCGCTGGTCGTCTCCGGCCGTGCCAAGACGCTGAAGGACGGGGTCGCAATCGGCCGCGATTCGCTCGACAGCGGCGCCGCGGCGGCGCGGCTGAAGCAGCTGATCGAGGTCTCCAACAGCTGATCCACCGGAGCGTGCCATGTCGGACATCCTGACCAAGATCGAAGCGTATAAGCGCGAGGAGATCGCGGCAGCCAAGAGGGCATGCGCGCTGCCCGAACTCGAGGCCCGCGCGCGCGTCGCTTCGCCGCCGCGTGGCTTCGTGACGGCGATCCGAGCCAAGCACGTAAACGGCGACTACGCGCTGATCGCCGAGGTGAAGAAGGCCTCGCCGTCCAAGGGACTGATCCGCGCCGATTTCGATCCGCCGGTGCTCGCAAAGGCCTACGAGGCCGGCGGCGCGGCCTGCCTGTCGGTGCTGACCGACACGCCATCGTTCCAGGGCCATCTCGACTTCATGGTCGCCGCGCGGGCCGCGACCGCCCTGCCCGTGCTGCGCAAGGACTTCATGTTCGACACCTACCAGGTGATCGAAGCGCGTGCTCACGGCGCCGACTGCATCCTCATCATCATGGCCGCGCTGGACGATGCCGCCGCTGCGGACATCGAGGCTGCCGCGCTCGCCCACGGCATGGATGTGCTGATCGAAATCCATGATCGCGCCGAGCTCGATCGCGCGCTGAAGCTGCGCTCGCCGATGATCGGCATCAACAACCGCAACCTGCGCACCTTCGAGACCACGCTGGCGACCTCCGAGGCGCTGGCGCCGCTGGTGCCGAAGGAGCGCCTGCTGGTCGGCGAGAGCGGCATCTTCACGCCCGCAGACCTCGCGCGCCTGGCGCGCGTCGGCATCCAGACCTTCCTGGTCGGCGAGAGCCTGATGCGGCAGGCGGACGTCACGGCGGCGACGCGCGCGCTGCTCGCGCGCAATGCCGCCTCCGCCAGCGCGGCTGAGTGACCATGTCCGACAAGTCGCCCGACGCTCCCGCCCTCACCCACATCGACGCCCGCGGCGAAGCCCGCATGGTCGACGTGTCGGACAAGGCCGCGACCGAGCGAACCGCGACCGCCGAGGGCCGCGTCGTCATGAGCCCGGCGACGCTCGAGCTCATCCTGTCCGGCAACGCCAAGAAGGGCGACGTGCTCGGCACTGCCCGCATCGCGGGCATCATGGCCGCCAAGCGGACCTCCGAGCTGATTCCCCTGTGCCACCCGCTGGCGCTGTCCAAGGTGACCATCGACATCACGCCCGATGCCGCGCTACCCGGCTGCATCGTCAGCGCCACCGTCAAGGTGACCGGGCCGACCGGCGTGGAAATGGAAGCCCTAACGGCCGTGTCCGTCGCCTGCCTGACCATTTACGACATGATCAAGGCGGCCGAGCGCGGCGTACGCATCGAAGGTATCCACTTGACCGAGAAGATCGGCGGCAAGTCCGGGCACTATCGCGCCTGAAGAGATTACCAAGTCAAATACAACTTCGAATTAATTGTTCGCTAACTCAACTTCCTAACCTCACTTCCATAGCGGGCCTATAGCAATGGTTGTGGGAGGGACGTCGTAGCGGTCCATCCCGAAGCGCCTATCGCAGCGTATTCAGGGGCCGATGACGACCAACGCCAGTCCACGGAATGCCCTCAGAGCTTCGACCGACCGCGGTGGACCGATCCGCTGGCTGGTCGGCGGAGGCCTCGTGCTGATTGCAGCCATCGCGATCGGCACGACCATCATGGCCGACAGTTTCCGGGAACGCGCGCTGAACAGCGCGACGCGCGAGCTGGAGAACACCGTCCTTTTGCTGGCGCGTCATTTCGATCAGCAGATGGAGGATCTCGGCGCGATCCAGCGCGATCTCGCCAACTACGTCCGACAGAACCACATCGACACCGGCGCCCGCTTCAAGGAGCAGATGGGAAGTGCCGCCGTCAATGCCATGCTGAAGGACAAGCTGAGCGCGGTGACCTATGTCGGCGGTTTGAACATCTTCGACTCCGAGGGCAACCTGATCAACTCCGGAGCGGCTTGGCCGGTACCGCCCGTCAACATTGCCGATCGCACATTTTTCAAGCGGCTGAAATCCGATCCGACTGCGCCGCAACTGCTGATCGAACCGGTCGTGGGCCGGATCACCGGCACCTATGTCGCGGTCATCGCCCTGAAACTGACCAGTCCCAGCGGCGAGTTCCTGGGCATCATCAGCCGCAGTCTCGAACCCATCAATGTCGAGCGGTTCTTCGCCTCCGTTGCGCTCGGGCCCGACGCGGCGATCTCGATGATGCATCGCGACGGAACCCTTCTGGCCCGCCATCCACGCCATGAGGGCATGCAGAACCAGAACTACAAGAACGCGCCGATCTTCCGCCAGATCCTGGCCGGCGATGGCAACACCACGGGCATTTTCAGCAGCCCCGTCGACGGCGAGCACCGCATCGGCGCATCGCACCGGCTGACGAGCTATCCCTTGATCGTGACCGCGACGACAACGGTCTCGGCGGCGCTCGCTGACTGGCGCGAGCAGATGCGCTTCCTGATCGCCGTCGGCGTGACATCGGTGCTGCTGATCGCCGGCATGCTCTACGTCGTGGTGCGCCGGCTGATCAGCGACCACGACGTTTCGAGCCGCCGCTTGACGCTGGAGAAGGAACGGCTCGACAAGGCCGTCAACAACATGACCCAGGGCCTCCTGCTGTTCGACGCATCGGAGCGCCTGGTCATCAGCAACCAGCGCTACGTCGACATGTACGGCCTGTCGGCCGACGTCGTGAAACCAGGCTGCACGTTCCGCGAGTTGATCGCGCACCGCAAGGCGACCGGCTCGCTCGCGGGCGACGACGGCGAATATGCCGATGCGGTGCTGCGCGACATCGGCCGCAAGACCTCGCAGATCATCGAGACCACGGACGGTCGCTGGATCCAGATCGTCAACGAGCCGATCGCGGGCGGCGGCTGGCTCGCCACCCACGAGGACATTACCGAGCGCAAACGGTCCGAGGAGCAGATCACGCATCTGGCGCACTACGACGCCCTGACGGATCTGCCGAACCGCACCCTGTTCCACGAGCGCCTCAAGGAGGAGCTGACCGGCGTCCCCCAAGGCCGGCGCCTCGCGCTGCATTACATCGACATCGACGAGTTCAAGGGCGTCAACGATTCGCTCGGCCATCTCGTCGGCGACGAGCTGTTGAAGTCCGTCGCGGCGAGCCTGAGCGCCTGTGTCGGCACCACGGGATTCGTCGCCCGCCTCGGCGGCGACGAGTTCGCCGTGGTTCAGACGGCGATCCGCAACCGCGAGGACGTCGAACAGCTGATCGAGGACATTCTCGGCGCGATCCGCGCGCCGCGCGACTGCCTCGGCCATCAGCTCACCGCCGACGCCTCGATCGGCGTGGCGCTGATCCCCGAGCACGGCACCGATCTCGACCAGATCATGAAGAACGCCGATCTGGCAATGTACGCCGCCAAGGGCGCGGGACGGCGCACCTGGCGCTTCTTCGAGCCCGAGATGGACGCCCAGGTCAAGGCGCGCCACCAGCTCGAGGTCGACCTGCGCCAAGCCATCGCCGACGATCGGCTCGAGGTCTACTACCAGCCTTGCCTGAGCCTGCAGGACGACCGCATCGTCGGCTGCGAGGCACTGGTGCGCTGGAAGCATCCGGTGCGCGGCAGCGTCTCGCCGGCCGAGTTCATTCCGATCGCCGAGGACACCGGCCTCATCAACCTGCTCGGCGAACGCGTCCTCCAGGTCGCCTGCACCGAGGCGGTGAGCTGGCCGGACGACATCCGGCTCGCCGTCAACGTCTCGCCCGTGCAGTTCAAGAGCGGCACCCTGGCGCTCAAGGTCGCCAATGCCCTTGCGACCTCCGGCCTGCCGCCGCATCGGCTGGAGCTCGAGATCACCGAAGCAGTGCTGATCCGCGACGACGACGCGCTCGACACCCTGCACCAGTTGCGCGCGCTCGGCGTCCGCATCGCGCTCGACGATTTCGGCACCGGCTATTCGAGCCTCAGCTATCTGCAGCGCATTCCGTTCGACAAGATCAAAATCGACCGCTGCTTCGTCCAGGACATCACCGAGAGCGAGGGCTCCGCGGCGATCGTGCAGGCCGTGGTCAACATTGCCGCCATCCGCAAGATGTCGACGACCGCCGAGGGCGTCGAGACCGAGGCGCAGCGCCAGGTGCTGAAACGGCTCGGCTGCTCGGAGATGCAGGGCTATCTCTTCAGCCCTCCGAAGCCGGCGGCCGACGTGCGGCAATTGTTCGCCGCGCAGCGCACCAATCGCTCATCCGGCCGCCGTTCGCGCTCGGACGCCGCCTGAGCCGGTTCCGAACCGATAAATACCGTTGCAATTTGAGGCGTTTCCGCAAGCCAGATTCAAACCCTGCCGACCAGTCGTCCCGTTCGCCGCTTGAAGTCCACAGCTCCGCCATGATCTATCGGACACAGACGGACATGCTCCGTGTCCGCCAGTACACGCTGGTCGAAAACCACGGCGGGACGGCCTCAGGGCCGCCCCGTCGGGTGTGAGCATCGAGCGTCGCAAGCCGCGCACCCGCCCACTTCGCAGATCAGTTCGGCACCGCCGCCTTGGCGCGGACATCGGCGTTCACCGTGACGCCCCGCAGCACGTTGAATGCGGCGTGCAGCGCCTTGTCGTCCTTCTCGTCCGGCGGAACGTAGGACTGCGACCCGGTCTGCTCGGTGCCGTCGGCGGCCGAGAGATGGCCGCGCATGCCGGCCTCCCCCTTGAGATCGCCGCGATCCTTGAATTCGTCCGGCACGTCCTGCTTGACCTCGATGTCCGGCGCGATGCCCTGCGCCTGGATCGAGCGGCCCGACGGCGTGTAGTAGCGCGCCGTGGTCAGCGCCAGCGCGCCATTGCCGGCGCCGAGCGGAATGATGGTCTGCACCGAGCCCTTGCCGAACGAGCGCGTGCCGACCAGCGTCGCACGCTTGTGATCGTGCAGCGCGCCGGCCACGATCTCCGAGGCCGAGGCCGAGCCGCCATTGATCAACACCACGAGCGGCTTGCCCTTGGTGAGATCGCCGCCGCGGGCGGTGAAGCGCTGCGTCTCTTCCGGATTGCGGCCGCGGGTGGAAACCACCTCGCCGCGCGGCAGGAACGTGCTGGAGACCGACACCGCCTGGTCGAGCAGGCCGCCCGGATTGTTGCGCAGGTCGACCACGTAGCCGGCGAGCTTCTCCTGCGGGATCTCCTTGGAGATGGTGGCGACGGCCTTGCGCAGGCTCTCGGTGGTCTGCTCGTTGAAGGATGTGATGCGGATATAGCCGATGTCGCCGCCTTCGGTGTGATAGCGTACCGGGCGCACCTTGATGATCTCGCGCGTCAGCGTGACGTCGAGCGGCGACTCCTTGCCCTTGCGCATGATCGTGAGCTTGGTCTTGGTGTTGACGCCGCCCTTCATCTTGGCGACGGCCTGCTCGAGCGTCAGTCCCTGCACGGCTTCGCCGTCGATCTTGGCGATGAGATCGCCGGAGAGAATGCCGGCCTTGGACGCGGGCGTGTCATCGATCGGCGCGACGACCTTGACCAGGCCCTCTTCCATGGTGACCTCGAGACCGAGTCCGCCGAACTCGCCGGACGTCGTCTCCTGCATGTCGCGCCAGGACTTGTCATTCATGTAGCGCGAGTGCGGATCGAGCGACGACACCATGCCGTTGATGGCGCCTTCGATCAGCGCGGGATCGCTGGGCTTCTCGACATAGTCGGCGCGGACACGCTCGAACACCGCACCGAACAAATTGAGCTGCGAATAGGTGTCGGCCATGCCGGCCGCGGCCTTGGCCTTCGCCACGAGTTGCGCGCCGTCGGGACCCGTCACCATCAGGGTCAGACCGACGCCGGTCATCGTGCCCGCCAAGAACAGCCAGTTTTTCCGCATTGTTTGCTTCCCGAGCGTTTGTTGGATGGCCGGTCGATTCACAGGGTCCGCACGCGTCGCCGGCGCGATTTGTGTTGCGAACTCACACCACATTTCCGGTTTCTTCAAGGCCGATATTGCGCCGCCGTACCGGAGCCCGACCGCCGGCGCCCGCATCCGAAATGGACGTTCGCAGGCTGAAATCAAGATCAGGGCTGCGCCTGTCCTCCAGGGACCGACTGCACATATCCGGTCTTTCACGGGCACCCCTCATCACATTTCGACGAGCCGCGGAAGATGACGCGATTTGACCGCCGGCGGCTGCGGCGACCGCCTTTGCACGCCCGGCGAGCTCCAGTTCGGAATGGCTTGCACCCGGACCGCACGATGGGCGATGCTCCGCGGCAAAACCGGGAAACATGACAGTCGCTGGGAGGCAACCATGAACCAACAGACCCCGATCGAGGCCGGGTGGCGGAACGTCGAGCTCGGCTCGAGCGACGAGAAGTTCCAGAACCTGCACGAGTTCATCCGCAAGGCCCGCGCCCAGCTCAACCAGAATGCCTGGGACTACATCATCGGCGGCGCCGAAACCGAGACCACGCTGCGCCGGAACCGGATGGCGCTCGACGAGATCGCGTTCCGTCCGCGCGTGCTGCGCGACGTCTCCAGGGTCGATGCCTCGGTCGAAACCTTCGGCCGCAGGCTGCGCCTGCCGGTGGTTCTGGCCCCGGTCGGCGCGCTCGAAATCTTCGATCCGGCAGGGGCCGCCAGCGTCGCTCGGGGCGCCGGACGATTCGGGGCCGCGCATATGCTGAGCTCGGTGTCCGAGCCCGGGCTGGAGAAGACCGCCGAGGCCGCTCCCGACGCGCTGCGCATCTTCCAGCTCTATGTCCGCGGCGACGACGCCTTCGTCGAGGACTATGTGAGCCGCGCCGTCGCCAACAGCTACACGGCGTTCTGCCTCACCGTCGACACCGCCCACTACAGCCGGCGCGAGCGCGACATCGCCAAGCGCTATGTGCGCGAAAGCCGGCTGCGCGCGACCGGCGGCGATCATCAGAAGGCGCTGAGCTGGCACACCGTCAAGCTGATCAAGGACAAGTTCAAGCTGCCGCTGATCATCAAGGGCATCGCGACCGCCGAGGACGCGCAGATCGCGGTCGATCACGGCGTCGACTGGATCTACGTCTCCAACCATGGCGGCCGCCAGCTCGATCATGGCCGCGGCGCGATGCACGTGCTGCCGGAGATCGTCGCGGCGGTGAAGGGCCGGGCCAGGATCATGGTCGACGGCGGCTTCTGCCGCGGCACCGACATCGTCAAGGCGATCGCCTCCGGCGCCGATCTCGTCGGCATTGGCCGGCTGCAATGCTGGGCGCTGGCGGCCGCCGGCGAGGACGGCATCCTGCGCATGCTCGAGCTGCTGGAGGACGAGGTCATCCGCGCGCTCGGCCTGCTCGGCGTCACCTCGTTCGCGGAGCTGAACGCATCCTATCTGCATCCGGCGACCGCCACCAACCTGCCGAGCGTGGTCAGCGCGTTTCCGCTGGTCGACATCGAGCCCTATCGCTATTAAGGAGGCGCTCCGTCGCTTCCACACCAGGCACCGCCGCCGCTGTCCATGCCCTCCTCCGCTCTCCACCCCGGCGCGGCCGATGCGCTGCTGTTCGATCTCGGCCGCGTCGTCATCGACATCGATTTCGTCCAGGTGGTCTCGCGCTGGGCGGCGCATGCCGGCTGTCCGCCCGAGCAGATCGCGGCGCGCTTCGTGCGCGACGAGATCTATCACGGCCATGAGCGTGGCACCGTTTCCGACGCCGCGTTCTTCGCCAACCTGCGCCAGCAGCTCGGCATCGACATCACCGACGCGCAGTTTCTCGAGGGCTGGAACGCGATCTTCGTCGGCGCGATGCCGGGCATCGCCGCGCTGCTCGCACGCGCGGCGGAAAAGCTGCCGCCCTACGCCTTCTCCAACACCAACCAGCCGCACATCGATCACTTCTCGCCTGTTTACGCCGATCTGCTCGGTCACTTTCGCGAGATCTTCCTGTCGTCGTCGATCGGCCTGCGCAAGCCGGATGCCGAGGCGTATGATCACGTGGTGCGAGCGATCGGCGTGCCCGCCGAGCGGATCGTGTTCTTCGACGATCTCGCCGAAAACGTCGAGGGCGCGCGGGCCAGCGGGCTGAATGCGGTGCTGGTGCGCTCGACAGCCGATGTCGCCGCGGCGCTGGAGGCGCTGGGGATCTAGGCGCTTGTCGGAAGGACGCGTCATGGCCGGCGGCGGCGTATCAACGAGGCTCGGGCCCGCAACTCCGCCACAACCTCCGCTGTCGCCCCTGCGAACGCAGGGGCCATAGCCACCGGCAGCCATGATCTGGCAAGACTCGTTCGATATCGTGCGCAAAACATCTCCCTGTGGCTATGGATCCCGGGTCGGCGCCCCGCCGCCGCTGGCGCGGCGTCGTGACTTGCCCGGGACGACAGCGGAGGGCGGCGCTGGATCGAAGCTCATACAGGCTTGAGGCGGTGAGAGAGGCACGAGGAATTCGCAAAGACGAAAACTCCGCTTCTCGATCACCGCGCATAAGCGGAGTCCCCCCGCGGAAAAATTCTGAGTTGCTGCGCTCGCAATCACGACGTCCACTCATGCGAAATTGTTCTCGCGGCACGGTGAGCCCGAGTGATGCTGCTGTCGTTCACCCTCGAAGTCGGAGGGCGCAGGGAATGCCGGGCTGCAGGCCGCAACCCATGGCCCGCCTGCAGAAAAAAAGCAGGCGGCAGTCACCACAGGTCCAGCCGACATCCGGCATTCCCTGCGCGATGGTCTTCACGCTTACTTCGCGCTCTTGTGTGTTCGAAACCTGCCAGAATGTGCGAACGGGCGGTTCTGACCAACCGCCCGTCGCTG